>PSLO01000050.1:0-5933 GCA_040289665.1 Leptolyngbya sp. ERB_1_1
CTCACTGCCAGACCTTTAATTTTTCAAAGCTATTTACCTATGGCTGCTTCTCATAACTGATTTAGGATCGCTATACCTTTCAAACATTCTGCAAGTTTTCTAATTTGTTATACGATCGAACTCGATTTATGCTTTGATAGCTGTGCTCTCTTCGCGAGAAGTCGCCAAGCAATGCAAGCCTTAGAAACGATAATTAATGCAATTTCAAGCAGCAAAAGATTAGAAATTGAGTTAATCTTTCAAGGTTTTTTTGCGCTGTTTTTGATCGGATTAATTCCAGCATTCGTAATCTTTCAATTTCGGAATAAGCTCGATCGGGCAATCAATCCAATCTTGCTTCTACTTGCCAGCTTAATTCTGCTAAATTACATCAGCTTAATCATTCTTTATCCAACCTGGGCGGATTTTGCTGATCCTGCTGAGGCAAATGTGACGAGTGTTTCATGGCTATTTCATCAAGGAAAACCACTTTACCCAGAATTAGATGCAGCGGAAAGATATATCAATAATTATGGAGCGCTTTCTTACGTAATTCAAAGTGGCTTTTTGACGCTACTAAAACCAAGTTTCTTCTCGGCAAAAGTGGCGGGAAGTTTAGCAGGGTTTTTAAGTTTAGGATTGGTTTTTCTGCTGATTCGGCATCGATTGGGGTGGAACGCTGCCATTTTTGGAACCGCGATCGTCTCTCTTTGCTTTCTCGCCCAAACTTCTGCTTCTGGATTATTAGCTTCCTCGTTTTGGGTTAGACCGGATGCCTTACTGCTATTTTTTACAGTGCTTGGATTGTTTTTAGTTATTCGTGGAGGAAAATCGATCGCAGTCATCGGAAGCGCGATCGCATTGGGTATCAGCACCAATCTAAAAATCACAGCTTTTCTGCATTTCATTCCTATTTATGTTTTACTACTTTATCGCTTCGGATTAATTTCTGTACTGCTCTCAGCAAGCATTTCTTTATTTATTACAGCGTTACCTTATTTAATCTTTCCTCAAATCTCATTTACGAATTACTGGATATGGTTACAGCAGGTTCGCCTCAAAGGAATTAAATCCGAACAGATTCCAAAAAATCTTCTATGGACAGGTTTTGTAGCGTTACCTGTTGCGATCGCGTTTCTACAATCTCTCTTCGCTAATTTTGATTCATTTAAGCGGTGGCTACCTAAACACTTACTTTATTGCATCACTCTAATTATTGGTATTGTTGTAAATGCTGTCATTAGCTCAACTCGTGGTGCTTTAGAAAATAATATGCTGCCGTTCGTGCCACTGTTGGTTTATCTGGCGATCGAGCTATTTCAAATTCCAATCCAGTCCAAACGCTCTAAAATCATTACTCCGATTAGTCTCAGTGTAGCGATCGCGTTCACAGTGTCACTCTGCTTGGCGGTGTATTCAACCGAAGTTAAATTTATTGATCGTATGACTACCGCTCCTGGACATCGGGCGATCGCAGATCTTGATCGCATCATGGCAACGAATCCAAATCGCACAATTGGTATGGGTTACGGTGCCGTCAGCTACCAACTTTCAACTTATCGCCCTCAGTTAGTCTTTGCTGGCAATCCTTATCTACTTGATTCTGCCTCGCTAATGGAAATGCAGGCTTCAGGGTTGAACAATACTCCAGAAAATACACTCAATGCTTTGAGAACTTGTCACACTGACATTTGGTTAGTTCCAAAAGGCAATCCGCCCTTTCAGGTCTATAGCTACTATCCACCGCTTCAGAAATTGTTTAGCGATGAATTTAGAAAAACCTTCGCAGAACACTACGATCGACAATTCACATCTGAGTTTTATGATGCTTGGGTCTGCAAACGTAGCGTTACGAGAAATCTGAGCCAAGAAAGATTGTGACATCTGAAGTCACATCCCCGATCGAAGCAACCTGAACCTGTCCAAGTTCGATCGAAGAATCTTTGCTGAGTGCCTTTCTCACGCTTTCTGCTGCTTCAGGATTTCCATGTTCCGCGACAATCTGGGTCTTTGATTCAATCTCAGCTTCTGGCTCATGCTCGGATAGATAAACATTGCTAAATCCTTTCTGCCTCAATCGCTTGATTGCTAGATTAGCAGCATCAGAGTGTGAAGCTACGATCGCAATTCGCACCTGAGCCAGATCATCAGTTGTATTTGCTTGAGACAATACAGAAACATTAAAGTAGCGACTGAGAATTGGCGGAATTGCATCAGGGTTTGCAATCCAGTAGCTCGCTTGAAACTCATTAGGGCGGCTGAACCGTCCTGGCAACATTACTAAATTCATTTGCGATCGCGGAACGGTCATAAGTGTACGATAAGTCGCCAGCATTTCTTCTAGTGAAAAATCAGTATCCGTATTCTGTCGAACGACTTGTAGAACTTTCGGAAGCTGAGTGATCATTTGCGGCTGAAGCATTTTTTGGAGTAGCACCTTGATTACTTCTTGTTGTCGCTGGACTCGCCCAATATCACCTAATTCATCGTGCCGAAAGCGCACATACTCTTGTAAATGTTGTCCGCTTAGCTTTTGCACTCCAGACGCAAAATGAATTGATAGATTCTGACTATGATCCACATAGTCCATTTGTTTTGGAACATTGACTTCCAAACCTCCGATCGCGTCCACCAGATGCACCAGTCCTTCAGTATCTACTCGAACATAGCGATCGATCGATAGACCAGACAGCAATTTACTCACGGTACTTTCTGCTAACGAAACGCCTCCTTGAACATTGGCATCATTAATTTTGTCGAGTCCTACACCTCGAATTTGTACCTGAGTATCTCTAGGAATCGACAGCACATTCACCTGTTGCTGATCCGGATCAACTCGAACGAGCAGCATCGTATCACTGTTACCTGAAAGGGCTTCGGCTGGTGTAAAGTTTCCGATGTGCGGGTGTCCGGAATTATCAATACCCAGTACTAGAATGTTAATCGGTCGAGCCAGTGAGCCTGGAAACAGCGAAGTAATGCGATTCTGATGCGATCGTGAAGCATGATTGTGTAACGGAGTGGCACCCATCACAACTGCGGTTGCTACACCTGCGATCGCGGACAGAAACGCGACTGAGGGCAACAACGCAAACCAAAAGACCAATTTTTTACGCGATTTTTTCTGAGACGACTTGCGCTGTGTTTTCTTCACGACTCACACCTTCTTGCAGGCTAATGTAGCGCTAGTATATACGATGATTGTGATTTCGGAATGACTATTTCGTGACGGTACGATGAATCACTATCAGATAAATTACTGCGGATCGGTTTGAGGCGAGATCGCGCCGCCCGCACTGAGTTGAAATTTTTGTCCGCGCCACTCCACACTATTGCCGAAGAAGCCATAACACCACAAACAAAAACTTAAACAATCTCGCAATGGGACAAAGAATAGAAGCTGTTTTGCGATCGCATCTTGCAAATAATACACACCAATCAACCAAGCTGCAATATATCTCACCGTCCAAGTCGTGATTAAAACTATCCATCCTAACAGTGAAGCTTGAGTTACTGCTAAAAGGAATAAGCTAGTGACTGTACCGTAGGTAAAAATTAAACCTAAATAGCCAGACGATCGCGCAAATCTTGTATTCCGAAACCATCGAGTCTGATGCTGTAGAAGCTGTGGAACGGTTGCAGTCGTCAGCACATGATCGACTACATATTCTGAAAGAACAATCTCATAGCCTGCTTGTGCTGGAAGATGACCAAGCTGAAAATCATCCCCGATATAGTTCGCGATCGCTTCAAATCCGCCAATTTCTGCTAGGACAGATTGCTTTAGTACGATCGTTGCTCCAAACGCAAACGCCATTCCTTCTAACTTTCGAGCGACCAGCACACTTGGGAAGAATTCAGTTGAGAGACTCAAAGCTTCAAAAGCGGAAACGATGTTTTGTGATCGCGATCGATACGGACAAGTGACTACTCCAACAGTCGAATCGTTCAATGGCTGTACAACTTGTTTAAGATAGTTCGCATCGACCCAAATATCACTATCTGCAAGTACCAAGATTTCGTGCTGTGCTTCGAGGGCAATGTTATACAAATTATTGACTTTAGGATTAACGCCGATCGCGCGATCGTTGATGATCAGGCGAATATCTTGCATCGGAAAGTCTTGTATGAGTTGTTTGACAATCGCAATACAAGGATCATTTTGATCTTGAGTTCCAAAGATGATTTGATAACGGGGATAGTCTTGATTGCAGAAGGATGCCAGATTCTCATAGGTATTATCGTCAAGTCCGCAAACTGGCTTAAGAATCGTGACAGGAGGCTGAAAATCGAAGTCTTTCTGAGGTTTGGGGCGAAAGAACTCGATCGCTGCGTAAATTGAAAATAGATAGAAAAAAACTGTAGATAAGCTCAGAATCCCTAAAGTTGCAGTAACGATATATTCTGTAAGAGAGTGATTCATCATCAAGACTTAACCGATCGAGACAAAAGCCGCACCCACACATACAAGAACGGTTCCGACCAATCGAGCAGGCGTAATGCGCTCATGTAGAAAGTAGCGCGCGCCGATCAGACTCAGCAAGTAAGTTAAGGAAGTAGTGGGATAAACGAAACTCAGATTTGCCCAACTCAACAGGGAAATAAAGAGAAAAAACGCGATCGTCAAACTAAAAATTCCACAAACAATCTGAAAGTTACTCAATACTCGAAGCAGTTGGCGCGGTAGATTTTTCAAAGGCAACGGTTGAAGGTCACCGACCCGCTTCATCCCTGCGGTGAGGAATACATTTCCAAGCGCATCAGTCAAAATCACTCCCGACAGTGCGATCCAAGTTCTCATCTCCATAATGCTTATCCCTATTATGAGTGATGTTATGAGTGATGTTTCCGTTCATCCCATCCGACCACAAACGCTCCTGCTGTAATAATGCAAGTCCCTAGCAATCGAATCGCAGAAACGTGTTCGTGCAGAATTAACACTGCCATTGCAGTACTGAGAACATAGGTAAAAGCAGTAAGCGGTAGCACATAGCTCAAATCAAAGCGCGACAGTGCCACAAGATAGAGGATCAGCGTGGTAATCAAAAAGGCAATCCCTAACCAAATCCAAGGATTCGTGAGAAACTTGATTGCGATCGTAATAAGCGACCCGATTTCTACAGAATTCACTGCACCAATTTGACGCATACCCCGGCTTAGCCAGAGATCTCCAAACACTTGACACACAACAATTAGCAGCATGATGATAGTTCTACTCATCAGTCAGAACCTGCGATTAGTTCAAATCCATGCTGTTTGAGTGTCGCCCGAACCCGATCGCTTAACAATGCCTCTAGCTCTGCAAATCCCAAACTTAATGGAGCATTACTCGGCTCTCCGGGAATGGCGATCGCCGGATGAGAATAGATTTCGATCACATCTGCGGTAATTTTCGGGATCAATTCAAGCAAATAGGATTCGGTAATGCGCCCAGTTTGGAGAAAGCCATAAACGCGATCGGCAAATTGAATCTGGTGTTTCTTCAACAACTTCTCTCCATCGCGTCTCAGTCCAGTGAACACCAATGATCCTACAGTCTTTGTGAGCCAATCTGAGCGATCGATCTTTAATGCAATGCTCAATTCTTCCGAAGGCAATCGGATCTCTCGAATCGCAAATTCTTCTGCAAGATTCACTAAATGCCGCAAAACAACGGGATGTGAATGTAAGTGCAGATGTCCGTCTACATGAGAAAGGTTTAAGCCAGTCTGCCGAAACTTCTCAAGCTGAGCACGAATCTCAAGCGGTAATTCTCGTCTTGCTTTGGCATTAAATTGATAGCTCAATCCTGCTCGACCCGGATCATCAGGAAAGTTGCCTTCAGCATCGACTAGATTCGGAATTTGCGCGGGTGACAATACCGATCGACCCATGCCTAAAACGAGGTGTAACCCAACCGCTAGAGAAGGATTCGATGCAGCAAGCTCGAATCCTTCTCTAGCGGTTGGGTTACA
>PSLO01000050.1:5943-29782 GCA_040289665.1 Leptolyngbya sp. ERB_1_1
TCGTCCACAGCCTCGCCTGTCACCATCAAGCTTGTACTGGTGAGAATCCCTTGCTGATGTGCCGCAATGATTGCTTGATTTACACCTGTTGAGAAGCCGAAATCATCGCCGTTAATCCGAACAAACCGACGAGAAGAGTGGGTTGAAGACACTTGCATCAGTTTAACGACTCGCTTCAGCTTTCATCTCGGTGGATCGGTTTGGCAATAGCGTAGTCGCTCGAAGTGCGATCGCGGCTAATCTCGGTAACAATTGGGGTTCTAATAAGCGATCGTCAAATGCACTCATCCGCTTTTGGTTCTCACGGATCGTGGCAGATAAAAACTGCGGTAAGGTCAAATCATCTACAAACGTTTTGGCTCCCGTTGCTGTAAAGCCTTCATTACCATCATTATTCAGAACCATTGTTCCGAGGTTAAACAATGCTCGTCCGTAGTGTAGAAATGAGTGTGCGCCTCGAAGCCAATTCGATCGTCCTTTTTGCGCCTGGACATAAGTAATCCAATTGATAAAAAACACAATATGCCGCGCTTCTTCGTGCAAAATCGGATCGAACAAGGTAAACATCGATTCAGGCAGATAGTTCGCTTCGCGGGCTAACCCAAACATTCCGAAGGCGAAAAATGAGTCTAAACACTCTCCAAATCCAAAGTCTGTGAATGCTTGCCTGACATTCTTGGGTAGAACGGGTGCGGGTGGCTCTTCGACTTGCAAATCATAGTGACGAATCAGACATTCGATCAAACGAGCGTGACGAGCTTCCTCTTCTCCTTGAAGTGCGATCGCCGCTCGGATGTCTGCATCATCGATCGTATTCGCCATCGCGCTGACCATCATTCCGGCTTCTCGTTCGGTGCTGAGTGCGATTTGCCAGAAGGGGATCTGCCGTAATCGATCGAGTTCAATCTCATTTAGCTCCGGGAAAGCAATTTGCTCTGGCTCATAATCTAAATGACTTGCAATAAAATCTTGGCAAAAAAGTTGTTTGTGTTCTTCAGATCCAACCTTCATATCTAGCTTTGCACCACACGTTGATAAAAGACTGCCTTCTATGATGGTATGAGCTTTGTAGAATCGCAAGGATATATAGAACTTTTTTAGGAATCAACTATCCGTCCTGAGAAATTTGTGTCTAAACCGAAGCCTGCTGACGTTGGTAAAGCGACCAATACAGACCTTTCTTCCGCAACAGTTCATCGTGCGTTCCCTTCTCAGCAATCACCCCTTTCTCCATCACTAGAATCAAATCTGCTCGTTTCAGAGGTGCAAAGCGGTGAGCAATCAAAAACACCGTCCGGTTCGCAGAAATCGACTGCAAACTCTGTAAAACCTGTTGCTCTGTCTCACTATCTAAAGCACTCGTCGCCTCATCCAACACTAAAATCGGACTGTTCGACAGGAATAATCTCGCCAATGCAATCCGCTGCCGTTGCCCACCCGATAGCGCCGTTCCGCGTTCCCCAACATTCGTTTCGTAGCCTTGTGCCAACTCACTCACAAAGTCATGAGCCGCTGCCATCCGAGCCGCTTCGACCACTTCCTCCGCTGAAATATCCGGGCGACCTAGACTAATGTTATCGATAATGTTGCCATTAAAAATAAAGTCTTCTTGCAACACCACTCCCATCTGACTCCGTAGCGAATGGAGATCCGCGCTCTTGATGTCGAATCCATCGACCATAATCCGCCCCGACTCTGGTAAGTACAAGCGCTGCAATAATTTTGACAGCGTACTCTTACCTGATCCACTGCGTCCCACGACTCCAACCAACATTCCAGGCTGAACCTCAAACGAAATTCCTTTCAGTACTGGCTCTTGATTTGGACTGTAGCGGAAAAAGACTTGATCAAATGAAACCTGTCCTCTTAACGGCGGCAATACTAAGCCTGAACCGGGTTCTGCCTCCGGCGCAACGTTGAGAATGTCACCGATACGATCGACCGACAATAACACCTGCTGCAAGTTCTGCCACAGTTGCACCAACCGCAACAACGGTCCTGTCACCCGTCCAGACAGCATCTGAAATGCAACCAACTGACCCACGGTTAATTCTTGCTTAATCACCAAATGTGCGCCAACCCAAAGAATCAGCAAGTACGAGAAATTGGTAAGAAAATCGCCTAAATTATTGCTGATATTAGAAGTCGTCGAAGCTTTAAAGCTGGTGCGAATATAACGAGCAAACAATCCTTCCCAACGATCGCGCGATGGCTTTTCTGCACTATGCGCTTTCACCGAATGAATCCCCGTTACCGTCTCAACCAGAAACGATTGACTGTCTGCACTCCGGTTAAACGTCTCATTCAACCAGTTCCGCAGAATTGGCGTTGTCGTCAAGGTTAATGCTGCATACAACGGTAAAACTGCAAGCGCAACAGCCGTTAACGGAATGCTGTAGAAAAACATCAACGCCAAATAAACGACCGCAAAAATGGCATCGAGAATCACGGTTAAAGCCGTTCCCGTGAGGAATTGCCGAATATTTTCTAATTCCTGCACCCGTGCAACCGTATCCCCAACCCGTCGCGACTCAAAATACGCCAGCGGCAGCCGCATCAAGTGACGAAACAACTGTGCTGAAAGGCTCAGATCCAACCGTCGCGCTGTGTGCGTAAAAATAAATAACCGCAGAATCCCCAGCAGTGCCTCAAAAATGGCAACACCCAAAAGCGCGATCGCCATCACATCCAGCGTCGGAATACTGCCCTGCACCATCACGCGATCGATCACGACCTGCGTAATCAATGGAGTCGCCAATCCCAACACTTGCAGCGTCAACGATGCAAACAGCACTTCTCCTAGCAAAACGCGGTATTTCCAGACCGCAGGCAGAAACCAAGTGAGATTGAACCGTTCCTGCTTTTGAATCGCTTCGACCTGCCACAGTTGCCGATCCCAGAGTTGCTCGACGGTCGATCGATGTACCGCTTGGGGACTCATGATCGGATCGTGTGGATCAGAAATAATCAAACGATCGCCTCTGACACCATATGCCACGACCCAATGCGGCTCCTCAGTGTCTCCCCACAGCATCAACGCTGGAAAATTCAGCAGTCGTGCATCCTGCCAAGTTGCTTCAATTCGTCGCAGTTGTAGCCCTAACTTTTCTGCTGCATCCACCACATTGGTTGGGCGTTGTCCGCGCAATTGTCGCTGTACCCACTCCAACTGCACTGGATTTTGCAAATGATTGGCAACCATCGTCAGGCAGGCTGCCGCACTATTCATTCCCGGCACAAATGGAAAGCCGGATGCGGCTTGAGGCGATTGATCGGTTTGGGGTAGATAGCTCGATCGCTCGATCGCCCAATAGCGATCGATATCCGGTGAATTCAATGCTTCCCACATTTCAGTGCGCCACTGCACCGCTTGGACATCACTACTCGCGGCTCTCGCCTTCCATCCTGGCAGCTCCAGTAAGTCTCCGATCCATTCTCCAGGCTGCAAGACACGCGAACTGTTATCTTCTCCGACCAGTCGCACTTTTCCAGAGAGGACAATGATCTGAACTCCAGTATCTTCACTCGACCAAAGCACATCGCCTAACTTGTAGCGACGGACTTCTGCCCGTGTCTTAAATTGCACCTGTTGTTCAGGATTGAGAAAACACAGAGGAGGCGATTCCCAAGGTAGGTTGGCAGCGATATCGTTCGTTTGCATGAGAGCAGTAGAAGTCTAGGGGGCTGAAATTCGGACTGGGACTATACGTTATCAATTTAGATGTGTACCAGTTTAGTCGTTAACCTGAAGTTTCACGGTCATTTTTTGTATCTTTTCGGCGATCCAGCGATCGAATAACTCCGTAGTCAACATTTGCTTCAATTGAGGATTGTCTAATGTCGCAGGCAACACATCTTCTATCCGAAAAAGCGCCCATCGATTATCCAATTCAATTGGACCGACGATATCACCTGTATTCGCGGAGTCGATCGCGGCTCTGACCATATCAGGCATCGTACCGCGACTCACCGGACCCATCATGCCATTTGCGATACGATCATCTGCGATCGAATGCTCCCGCGCGAGTGCCTCGAAACTCTCTCCTTCAGCAATTTGCAGCTTTAATTCGTCCGCGAGTTCTTGACTCTCTACAATGATGCGAGATAGCACAATGCGATCGAGAAAGACTTTACGTTCGATGAAATATTCTTGAAGCTTCGGTTCAGTCACAACGAGCTTCAGCTTTTCGTTTTTGAAATTGGTTGCAATCTGTTGATGAAACGCTGTGTAATCCATTCCGTTCCGCGCCAGCCATTCTTGAAATACGTTCGGATCGGTTAATTGTTGCTGAAGTCGAAAATCAACGACAGCTTGCTCGATCACCGCTGGATTGATTTCGAGATCCTGGCGCGTTTTCACCTCAGTTTCTAGCACGTACTGCCGCAGAATATCGCCGATAAATCCTTGCAGTTTACCAGCGGTTTGCAAGTAACGAAGGCACTCCCGCAGGCTCAGGGAGGCATCGTCGATCGTGAGAAAAGCGTTATTTTCCATGAAGGTAATCGGTTGCTGTGTCCAAATTGATGTTAACGCGCCGGAAACTACTGAGATTCCGCAAAATTTGTGTAAAATCTTGGCGCTCAGAGGCAGACCACTGAGATTAAACTAGAATCTTGCGCTTCTAGAGTCCGCAATTTTAACGAATTTGTGTCATCGCTTTACTGCATTTCAAAGATGATACGGAGAGCGAGTAGAATTTAGGGTTGAAAATCTGAAGCGTAAGAGGATGTTTGAAAGTCTTCGTTGTTGCAATATCCCTCCCTAAAATCAATTTCGGGCGAATCGACGCAAGTCCTTTGAAAAGGACTAAGAAGCTGAAAAATGGTGGAAAGTCTACTTCAGTAGACTTTCCACCATTAGCCCGAAATTGATTTCAGGGCGGATGCAATCGAAGCGAGGGAAGTTTCTATCCTTCTCAAACATCCTCAAGATGATTCCACCGTAAAACTCCTGATATTCTGCTTAGAAAACTTTACGGAATTCTTCATCAATTATAGAATCGTTAAAAGATCTAAACTCCGACCGGGAAACCGGAATTTGTGGCATGATCGATCAGTAACGATATGCGATCGACCGAAATTCAAGAGGAAACTACGCGATATGGCTCTTCGACTTGGTGATACCGTTCCCGACTTTACTCAAGATTCGTCTGAAGGAACAATCAATTTTTACGAATGGGCAGGGGATAGCTGGGTCGTTTTATTCTCCCACCCTGCCGACTACACTCCGGTTTGCACAACCGAATTGGGTGAAGTGGCAAAACGCAAACCCGATTTCGACAAGCGCAATGCGAAAGTGATTGCGCTCTCGGTGGATGATTCAGACTCGCATAAAGGCTGGATCAGCGATATCAACGAAACTCAAGGCTGCAACGTCAACTACCCAATTTTGGCAGATAAAGATAAAAAGGTTTCTGAACTGTACGATATGATTCACCCGAATTCGAGTACAGGTTCGACGCTCACGGTGCGATCGGTGTTCATCATCGACAATAACAAAAAACTCCGCTTAACCTTCACCTACCCTGCCAGCACTGGGCGGAACTTTGATGAGTTGCTGCGCGTGATTGATTCGCTGCAATTGACGGACAACTACAGCGTTGCTACTCCGGCAAATTGGGAAGATGGCGGCGATTGCGTCGTTGTACCATCGATTCCAACCGATCAAGCGCGTGAGAAATTCCCGAAAGGCGTGACCGAGGTGAAACCCTACCTTCGTATGACCCCCCAACCGAACAAATAAGTTTTCGATTGCTGTGATTTCGTTGACTGGGTGAGAAGACTCACTCAGTTTTTTTATGCGGCACTAAGATTCACGATCGCTTGATTCACCCAATCCGATAGCGCCTCTTGCTCTTCGCTCGATATCCCCACCATCATCGTTTGCAACATCGACATTGCAATTGGCGGCAGCGTAATTTGCATCTGCTCTCCCGCTTCTGTGAGCCAAATCCGCCAAATCCGACGATCTTGGACATCGCGTTTACGCCGAATTAACCCACGCTCACACATTCGATCGAGCACTCCGGTCAACGTTCCGCCAACCTGCTGAAGTTTTTCACCAATCTCAGAGGTTGCCTGTCCATCTTCTTGCCACAAACAACACAGCACCACCCAATGAAAGGGCGTGAGTTGGTAGGGATCAAGTCGCTCCTGAAATCGGCGGGTTCCTAATTGAGCAATGATCTTAATCCGATAGCCGAGGTTATGAGGGGCAAGGAGCGCACTCCAACCATCGGGATGAGTGACGGGAGCAGAATTCGAGAGATTGGCGATGATGCGATCGATAATGTCTGAGAAGTGTTCGCGCTCTGGGTACGGAACTCCCTGCAATGCCGTTTCGCGAAGTTTAACTGCCAGCGGTGGCAAGATCTGTTCAAGTTGTCGTCCAGCATCGGTCAGCCAAATCCGCCAGATGCGGCGGTCTTGAACATCGCGTTCTCGTCGAATCAAACCGCGGTCGCTCATTCGATCGAGCACTCCGGTTAACGTACCACCGACCTGCTGGAGTCGATCGCCGATGCTCGAAGTGGCTTGTCCATCTTCTTGCCACAGACAGCACAACACCACCCAATGAAAGGGCGTGAGTTTGTAAGGATCAAGCTGTTCCTGAAATCTGCGTCCCAGGAGCTGAGAAAGGAGTTTAATGCGATAACCAATACCGTGAGGCGCGAGCAAACGTTTGATGTTTGCCGGAATTTTTTCAGTTTGTGAAGAGAGCATCTACGTGACTAAAAGTGCAAATTAAACAACTCAAATCGCGAAGCTTGGAGCGGTTAGTAAAATGGGTACAAAAACTGAGTAATAAAATTCTAGCTCAAAGTAATTTTGTTAGGATTGCGATGAAGCAACAAACGGATGCCGCTTTACAATTTCTTATGAACAATCTCTCATAGAGTTGATCGAATTTTACAGCAGAAATTTAGGCGGGGTCAGCCAGAACAGTTGACTATTACTGATTGCGCTCCCGCTATCGGGCAGATCTAACCCGATCATACCTGCTTTTTTAAGCAGGATACGATCGCGCACCTCTCCCCAGACTAACAATTCTGCCCATCCGCTGAGATCAGGCTCATGTCCAACCAGTGCCAAGCTTTTCTCTGGAGTGCGCCAAGCTTCTAGCCAAGTGTGCCAGCATTGAATATCGCCACCCGGAGCGAGATGGCCAGCGACCTCTAAAGCATCACTCAAGTGAGCCGCTTTGAGAATTTCAGCCGTTTGCTTCGCACGGGTGAGCGGACTCGTCAAAATCAGATCGAACTGCAATTCGAGCGATCGTAACCGTTTTGCGACTTGTTCGGTTTTGCGCTTTCCTTCTGTGATTAAGGGTCGCTCGTCGTCGTTAGCATGATCGCCGTGTTGTCCGGCGAGTCCATGCCGGATTAAATAGAGCTTCATCTTTATTCAGTTATATAGGGGATAGTTGGAGTTGTACTTCATCCTTCGCCCTACCTGCTTCTTGCTTTGGATCAATTTACGCCTTTAGGGTAGTTCTGCTCCGGATTCACGAGTCGCAATAATTTTTGTTTCACTTGAGCATCAAAGACCGACCATTTTGTTTTGGCATAGTCGCTATTTTCGGTAAAACCTGAGAGAAATCCCATCGGAATCTCAAAACCGCCCGCTTGCGATCGCCCACCTCCAAAAAACCTACCTTGAGCATCTTGACCAAACGCCTCTTTGATGAACTCATCGGGATCGAGCGTGAGTTTATTCGTGCGAAGCGACCCAACGACGAATTCGAGTTCTTCATCTTCGTCGTGAACGATGCCGTAAACCACAGCAGTGTGTACGTTCTCTTCAGTGACAAGGAAATCTGCCGCTTGTGGAATCGCGTCTCGGTCGTCATACCGCAGATAGCCAACTCCCGCGATCGAGAAATTGTTGTGAACGGTACGATTTTTCAGCGATCGCTCGATGACTTCCATGACTTGTTTCGATCGAGACGACTCCATTACCGCATTGAGCAATTGCGCGTCGTAGAATCGGCTCAAGAACGCAGCCGCGAGAAAATCTTCTTCCTGCGCCTGCATCAATCGGTTGGTATCCGATCGTAAGCCATGCATCAGAGCAGTTGCACACTTTACGTGCTCAGGCGTACTGGTGTCAAATTTCAACATTCCCGCTTGAATGTACTGCGTCAAAATCGTCGCAGTTGCACGAGTGTAGGAGCGGATATCAACAAATTCGGCTTTAAGGTCATCCTGCATACTGTGGTGATCGATCACAACTGTAATCGGGATATTCGCCTGCTGCACTGACGTAAGCAGTTGGCTAGTAGTTCCCTGGTTGTCGATTAGCACACAGCCTCTGTAAATCGAAAAGTCTTTATTTTTTGCTGCTTGTGTCGTTAATCGCTGAAGCGGTAACGCAGTTAACTTCACAAGCGCAATATTCTCTTGATGTGACAGCGTCCCGGCATAGACAATTTCAGTTTGAATTTCGTACTTTTGGGCAATTAATTTGTAAGCCCAAGCGGAAGAAAGCGCGTCCGGATCAGGAAAATCTTGTAATATGATTAGCTGTCGATCGCCTCTGTGCCGCTCCAGAACTTGCCGAAATGCTTCAATTTTCTGCTCTTGCTCGGGAGAGCGGGCAAAATTGTAGGCAGAGCGTCCGCGATTCTCGTGATCGGGGCTCACGCCATTCGTCGTTTTGGAGAGATCGATCGACGGGAGATCAGTAGGATTCAGCCCAGAAATGCCGGAGTCTGGTTCCATCGTAATGAGTGAAGTGAATGGCACAGTCGAGTCGGATTGCATATTTGAAGTTGTGCGAAAAATAGAACCAGCCTTGATCCATTCCACCATTTTTGGTGCTGCTCGATCGTAGGCACTTCTTGATCTTCGCAAAAAACATCAAAAAACGGCAGAGCGATCGATAGAGTTTCCCTCATTCAATAGAGAGGAAACCGATCCGAGAGGCAATTCCCTACCAGATCTCATTCTTCTCGTACTCCCCCGATGACGTATTTTTGCCATTCTTGGTTCACGCCATTTTTCACGTGCTTTGTGACTTCAAAATAAAGACTGCTGTGAGGGCGGTGTGGCGGGTTTCTCAGTGGCATTGTGGCTTCTTTAGGTGTCCGGCTACCTTTCTTGACGTTGCAGCGCACACAGGCAGTCACAATATTCTCCCAAGAATCGCCACCGCCTCTTGATCGAGGAATCACATGATCAAGCGTTAAATCGTCTCCGGTGTAGCCGCAGTACTGACAGGAATGCCCATCGCGGTGAAGCAGATTCTTGCGGGTGAGCGGGATTTCCTTGTAAGGCACGCGGACATAATGACGCAAGCGGATCACTGTGGGGAGTGGAAACCCCGAATAAATAAATTTTCCGTTATGCTCGACTTGCTCAGCTTTGCCTTTAATGAGCAGAACAACTGCTCGCCGCCAACTGGTGATATTGAGCGGTTCGTAGGAGGCATTGAGCACCAGAACCTTTCCCATTCGGATTGCTTTAAGACGTGCTTATTTGCACTGATGCTAACATATCCGCTCGGTTGGTGTTGGGGTAAAGTGAAGTCACGCGATCGAGGATTGGGGTGTTGGCAATTCTAAAAAAATTGTTGAAATAGATTAAAAGCCGATTCGGCGCAGGTGTGATCGAGGAGTAAGTGTAATGTTGAGTTGGGATCAAAGTTCGAGTATTGCTCTGATGCAGCGAGAGCGGGCTTGGGTAGAGATTGATCTCGCGGCACTGTCTCATAATGTGCAGCAGATTCTCAGTCGCATCTCTGGCAGAACAGAGTTGATGGCAGTAGTCAAGGCGGATGCATATGGACATGGAGCCGTAACGGTTGCCCAAACCGTAATGCAATCTGGCGCGACGTGGTTGGGTGTGGCAACGATTCCAGAAGGAATTGAGTTACGAGAAGCAGGGATCGAAGCGCCGATTTTGGTGCTAGGTGCGACGCATACTTCTGAGCAAATTCGTGCGATCGAACATTGGCATTTACAACCAACGCTATGTACGCCCAAGCAAGCTTTAGTTTATTCGGAATCAGTACGGCGTGGCGTGTTGCCGATTCATCTCAAACTTGACACCGGAATGTCGCGCTTAGGAACGTCTTGGGAGAATGCGGTTGAGTTCGTGCAATTGGTGAAAGGGTTGCCAAATTTGTCGATCGAGAGTATTTACTCGCACTTAGCAACCGCTGAAGATCTCGATCCAACCATTCGACAGCAACAACAGCAACGCTATGAAGCGGCAATTCGTGCGTGTGGCTACGACTTCACCGACAAGCATCCTCGCTTCCATTTAGCTAACTCAGCCGGAACGATCGTTGATTCGAGTTTGCATTATGACATGGTGCGAACGGGGCTTTTACTGTATGGACTTTATCCGGCAGATCATCTGCGATCGCAGTTAGATCTGCGTCCAGTAATGCAGGTGAAAGCGCGGGTAACTCAGGTGAAAACGATTCAGCCAGGAACTGGGGTGAGTTATGGATATCGCTTTGTTGCCGATCAAGAAACGCAAATTGCAGTGATTGGAATCGGGTATGCAGATGGTGTACCGCGTAATTTATCGAACAAAATGACAGCGTTGGTTCGGGGACAACACGCAAAGCAGATCGGATCGATCACGATGGATCAGCTAATGCTCGATGTAACGCACATTCCAGCTTTGCAAGAAGGGGAAGTAGTAACGCTGTTAGGGCAGGACGGCAACGAGAAGATTCTGGCGGATGATTGGGCGAATCTACTTGACACGATTTCTTGGGAGATTCTATGCGGCTTTAAGCATCGACTTCCACGCGTTGCAGTGGGTAAGCCGTTGGTGAAGCGGGAAATGTTCGATCGTCGGTCAAGTCAGAGCAAAACGTTTTAGGGGTCGATCGCATCTGTGGACTAGACTTTTTGCATAACTGCCTGGGCGAATTCCATTCGCCCAGGCACAACGATTCATGTAGGAGGTCTACTCATTGTGGCTCAAAAGCTGAAATCGTCTCTGTTTCCGCGATCGCACCTTCGAGCCATTCCTGCATTGCGGGTAGTGTAAGAATTGCCTCTGCATAGGACTGACAGATTGGATCAAGCTTGACATCATACGTGCGAAATCGCAGCACAACGGGCGCATAAACGGCATCCGCGATCGTAAATCGTCCAAATAAAAATGCTCCTTCCGCACCATAAGTTTCGCGGCAGTGCTTCCAAATCGTTGTAATGCGGTCGATATCTTGCTGAACTTCCAGCGTAATTTCATAGTTTGAGAAATGTGCTCGACAGTTCATCCCCATCTGGGTTCGCAGCGGCAAAAAGCCACTGTGCATCTCTGCACAGATTGATCGAGCGATCGAACGCGCTGTTCGATCGCCTGTCCACCACGATCGTTCAGGAAACATCTCACTCAGGTACTCAAAAATTGCTATTGAATCCCAAATCGATCGCGATTCGTGAAGCAAGATTGGCACTTTCCCGTTTCCAATCGGGCAATACTGCCGAATCTGATCGGGTGATTCGGCAGTGTAGAGCGGAATTCGGACTTCATCAAACGGCAACTTAAACTGCTTCAGTGCCAACCACGGACGCAGTGACCATGAGGAATAGTTCTTATTGCCGATGATGAGCGTGAGAAAAGCCATGAAATTTAGACCGTTTGGGCGTTTGAAGGAACCGACTCAAGTGTATTGTTCAATTCCTGTCGCTTTAGATAATCCGCAAGTTGTGCTTCGATCTTGGTACGGACAGATTGGCGGTAGTCTAAGAAATGCTCATTGAGCGCACAAACAGAAAGATAGTGTTCAGCAACAGTCGGATTGTGTCTGAGAATGCCAAATAAATGGTGCCAGAATTTCCAGCGGGTTTCTCGGACTACACCTTGTCGCCAACAGACCGTTAGAAAAGCTCGAACAACTTTCCAGGTAACTTTTCTCAGCTTAGCTGGATGTCTGGGCGCTCCCAATTTGAGGAAATGGCGATAAGTTCGATCGAGATAGTTCATCGGATCATACAGTCGCCAAAATCCGTCGATATACTCTCGCGTCACTTCTTCGAGCGGACGAGTCGGCACAAAGTTCATCAATGTTGTTTGATTGAGGTTGGCGTTGTCTTCAACAAGGCGACCTTCGCGCTTTAAGCGATGCCATAAAGCTGTATCCGGTAGAGCTTGCAGCATCGAGAAAATTGCGATCGGAATGGTAGTCTGTTCTGCAAATCGCACAATACGATCGCCTGCACCTGATGTTTCATTATCAAATCCAATAATGAAGCCTGCCATCACTCGGAGTCCCGATCGAGCGATCGTATCTACCGCATCGGAAAGCGAATCGCGGGTATTTTGGCGTTTGTTCGTCAGGGTCAAACTTGCTTCATCGGGTGTTTCAATGCCGAGGAACACCGCATTAAAGTTGCACTCTGCCATCAGATCCAGCAGTTCAGGATCTTGTGCCAAATCCACTGAAGCTTCGGTACTGAGATGGAATGGATACTCATGCTCTGCCATCCAACCCTGTAGCGCTTTCAGCAGCAATTTGACGTTGCGTTTGTTGCCGATGAAATTATCATCGACCATGAAAATCGATCGTCGCCAGCCGAGTTCATATAAACGATCGAGTTCTGCTAACAGTTGCTCTGGGCTTTTCGTTCGAGGTTTTCGTCCGTAAAGAACAATGATGTCGCAGAACTCACACTGAAACGGACAGCCCCGCGAGAACTGGACAGACATATTATCGTAAGCATTAAAGTCGAGCAGATCAAATCGAGGGATCGGTGTAGAAGTCACATCCGGTCGATCGCCATTCGATCGATAAGTTCCGTGAGTGTCTCCTCGCTGAACCGCTTCGATAAATTTCGGTAAGGTAATTTCGCCTTCATCCAAAATTAAATAATCAGCTTCTGCAACCTGATCGGGAAGGGCAGTAGCGTAAGGACCTCCGACAGCAACTCGCTTACCGCGTCGTTTTGCTTCTCGGATCTGCTCTAAAAGATCGCCCTTTTGCACAATCATGGCAGACATGATCACCAGATCTGCCCAGTTCCATTCTGCTTCGGTGACGTCGCGAACATTGCGATCGACCAGCTTAAACTCCCATTCTTGCGGCAAAATCGCGGCAACGGTGATCAGTCCAAGCGGGGGTAGCATTGCTTTTCTGCCGACTAGCTGCAATGCTTTTTCAAACGACCAGAAACTCTGAGGAAAAACTGGATAAAGCAGTAAAACACGCATGTTGAAGCCTTGTGAATTCTTCTGTGAATCAATGAAAAGCTGTCGCAAGCTTAGCCTGTTCTTTTAGCTAACTTCTCAGACTTTGGTATTTCGTAACTAAGTTCTCAGTTTTGGTTAAGATTTTTCAACTGTGGAGTGGGGTCGCGGTTTTGCTAGGCTTGCAGTCTGGCGAGATTGAGCGCACTATGAGTTTAGCAAGTGCAGAAAACGATGTCTCGAATTAAACGCGCCTTTCTCGATACTGAAGACGGTCAAATTCACTACCGCATCGGTGGCGAAGGAAAACCGTTGTTATTGCTGCACATGAATCCGCGTAGCAGCGATGAATATCGTGAATTAATGCCAATCTTTGCCCAACAAGGACGGCAAGTGATTGCAATGGATTTGATGGGATTTGGTGATTCAGATAAGCCACCTCGCCTCTATTCGGTCGCGGATTATGCGAAAACCGCGATCGCACTTCTCGACGAGTTAGGCATTGAAAAAACCGATGTTTTAGGCAATCACACTGGAGCATTTGTTTCGGGTGAAATTGCTGTGGCATATCCCGATCGAGTGAATAAATTAATTTTGTGCAATGTCGCGGGCTTTGGTGAAGCTGGAAAAGCAGAGTTAATGCGGCGGTTTGAAGAAGGGTTTGTGATTCAGCCAGATGGCTCTCATTTAATGGAACGTTGGCTTGCTCGCAGTCGTTATGTGGGTTCAGCCGAATTAAATCATCGTTGGGTCTTGGATGATCTCAAGTGCTTCGGCTTTCCATTGTATGCGGTCTGGGCAGTGGGTAACTATTGTATTGATGCCGCAGAACGATTTGGATCGATTCAGTGCCCAACGATGATTTTGTGGGGAATTGATGATGTTCAAGAATTCGAGCATTTAGGATTGGCGCTGGCAAAAGATCGCTACTTTGTGTCCCAAGCGATCCCACACGGGAAAGTGGTTGAGATTCAAGGCGGAACAATTTGCATGATGAATCAGATTCCAGAAGAGATTTCTAAAGCCGTAATTGAATTTCTGAACGAATAAAGTAATGGTATTAGAAACTTATCGAAAATTGGTTGCAACACGATTGAGCGACACTTTTAGAAATGCGATCGCAATCACTGAACTTCCAATTCCAGATCCAAATCCCGATGAAATTGTGATCCGAAATCACTATGCAGGCATTAATGCGGGTTTTGATACGTTACTGTGTCGCGGCAAGGTACCCTACACTCATCTTACGCCGCCGTTTGATTTAGGAGTCGAAGCGGTTGGCGAAGTGGTTGCGATCGGACAAAATGTTCATACCTTTCAAATCGGTGATGCAGTTGCAACGACGATCCGGGGTGGAGGCTATCGTGAGTATCAAGCGATCGCGGCAAACCTTGCAGTCAAAATTCGCAATGCGACACCCGAAATCCTAACGCTCATGCCCACTGGAATTTCAGCGCTCGTTGCCCTCGAAAAAGTGGGAGAAATGGCGAGCAACGAAGTTATTTTAATTACAGCAGCAGCCGGGGGAGTCGGACATATTGCAGTGCAACTTGCGAAATTAGCTGGAAATCATGTGATCGGCGTTTGTGGCTCTGATGCAAAGGTAAAATTGCTGAAAGAATTGGGATGCGATCGCATTATTAACTATCGCACTGAAACACTTGATACAGTGCTTCAACAAGAATATCCTAGTGGTATTAATTTAATTTTCGATTGCATTGGCAAACAGATTTTCGATACTTGTGTGAATCATTTAGCAACACGAGGACGATTGATTGTTGTAGGCTTTATTTCCGAATATGAGAATGATTTAGAGTTGGTGAATCAACCGCGAATTTATCAGAAGTTGTTTTGGAAGTCGGCTTCAGTGCGCGGGTTTTTGATGCCTCATTTTTCTGAATATGCAGAAGAAGGGCGCGATCGCTTGCTCAATTTGTTTTATGCAGGAAAGCTTAAAGTTTCGGTTGATTCCAACATCTTTCATGGCATCGAGACAATTCCCGATGCCGTAGAATACTTGCTCAGGGGTCAAAATTGCGGAAAAGTCGTCGTGCAATTTTAAGGCAAAACCCTTCGCTTACATCCGCTCTAACACTTGAATCCCCAACAGCGATAACCCAAGCTTCAGCGTTCTCGCCGTCAAGTCACACAGCACTAACCGAGATGTGCGATTAGGTTCTTCCGCTTGTAAAACCGGAACACCGTGATCGCGATCGTAAAACACATTAAACTTCTGACTCAGTTGAAATAGATAATCACACAATCGATTCGGAAATAGATCCTGCTCAACTTCGGATAAAACAGCGCTGAACTGAAGCAAATGTTTGGTCAAGGTGAGTTCGGTTTCATGTTCTAGCACCATTTGAACATTAGAACCCAACTGATTAAAATCAATGCCACCTTTGCGGCTGATTCCTTGAATTCGAGCATAGGCATACAGCATATACGGCGCAGTATTGCCTTGAAGTGCAAGCATCTTATCGTAACTAAAGATATAGTTACTGGTGCGATTTTGGCTGAGATCCGCATACTTCACCGCACTGATACCAACCGTCTTGGCAACATGATCAATGAAGTCTTTGGATTCGTGACGCTCTTCGGATGCTAATCGAGCTTCTAAATCCGATCGCGATCGCTCTACCGCTTCATCTAACAAATCCCGTAATCGAATCGTGTCACCCGATCGCGTTTTCAGTTTCTTTCCATCTTCACCTTGCACCAATCCAAACGGCACATGAACCACTTCAACAGTTTCAGGAATCCAACCGGCTCGACGCGCCACTTGAAAGACTTGAGCAAAATGATTTGCTTGACCCGCATCCGTGATGTAAATTAAGCGATCGGCATGATCCTGCTGCACCCGATATCGAATCGCTGCTAAATCTGTTGTCGCATAGTTATAGCCACCATCGGACTTTTGAATAATCAGTGGTAACGGATTGCCTTCACGGTTAGTAAAACCTTCGAGAAACACACATTTCGCGCCTTGATCTTCGACCAGTAAGCCCAACTGATCTAAGTCTTCGACAACTTGCGCCAATAGCGGATTGTAGAAAGACTCTCCCCGTTCGGTCAGTTGAATATCAAGCAAATCATAAATCACTTGAAATTCTCGCCGCGATTGATCACACAACAATCGCCAAGCTCTTAAAGTATCTTCTGCACCCGATTGCAATCGCACGACTTCCTGACGTGATTTCTCTTGAAACTCCGGGTCTTCATCAAATCGCTGTTTCGCTTTCTTATAGAATGCAACCAAATCACCTAGATCTAGTGCATCTGCGGTTGTGAGTGCTTCAGGTGCAACTTCTCTGAGATAGGTAATCAACATTCCGAACTGTGTTCCCCAATCGCCTACATGATTGAGGCGTAACACATCATGCCCCTGAAACTCTAGAATTCGAGCGATCGAGTCTCCAATAATCGTTGATCGTAAATGTCCGACGTGCATCTCTTTCGCAATGTTCGGACCCGAAAAATCGACAATCACTTTTTGCGGATCTTTGACGACTGGAATGCCTAATCTTGAATCGCCTTCCATTGCTGCTAACTGCGCTTGAAGATAAGCAGGTTTCAGCGTCAAATTGATAAATCCAGGACCTGCGATCGAAGGCGTTTCGCACAGATCATCAATCTTCAAATTCTCGGTAATTTCTTGCGCGATCGCTCTTGGCTGTTTTCCCAATCGTTTCGCCAACGACATCGCCACATTCGCCTGATAATCCCCAAACTTCGGGTTACTCGTCGGAACCAGCATCGGATCAGCGCCCGCTAAATCTGCACCAAACGCCGACACCAAAGCGGCTTCTAAGCGATTCTTCAATTCGGCAGTCGTTGCGTTCATAGTTTCTCAGCCTGACAATAGCGCAAATCTCTTCTAGGATAGCGACCCAACTTACTTATCATTCAGCACGAAGATCGTTTACGCAAGACATTATCAGCAATTCTCAATTCTAATCCCTAAAAAATCACCAAGTTGCTCATCCGAAAAATCGGGAATGCTAAGGAAGCATTATTACAAGTTGTTCACCAAGGGATACTCGAATGTCACTGACCCTCAAAATTGAAAGCAATACAGTCCTTAAAAGAAAGCCGATTCAGTCTTCCGAACTGTCAGAAAATCAGAAGCAACCGATCGAAGCAGGTAAAGAATTTCAGATTGATTCTTACACTATCGATCGTGGTCACGTCCGCTGCTTTTTCACGAAAGATACGTTCAAAGATACGAATGTTTGGTGCGCTTTCGGCAAACACGTCAAAATTTTCCGCGATGCCCAAGTTTATCCTCGAACCCTTCCAGCGAAGATCAAGCTAAACATTCCGTATAAATCACAGCAAGATAATATTCAGAACCCCAATGGCGCTTGCAATGTGACTTCGCTTGCAATGTGTCTGCAATACCTTGGAACCGCGCGTAAAGAATCCGCTGGACAATTCGAGGATGAACTCTATAACTATGCAATTCGCAAAGGCTACAGCCGTCATAATCCTTACGATCTCGCAAAAATTGTTCAAGATTATGGAATGCGAGATGAGTATCGAACCGATGCCACGATCGAGCAAGTCCGCTCCTGGTTAGCCGATGGCAATCCGGTAGTGATTCACGGCTATTTCACCGATTTCGGTCATATTGTTGCGTTAACTGGCTACGACGAATGCGGCTTCCTAGTTCACGATCCCTATGGTGAATGGTTCTCATGGGGCTATGACCTCAACGATCCTTATGGCAACAACCGCAAAGGCGAATTCCTCCACTACTCCTACACCCTGATCGAACGCCTTTGCATTCCCGACGGTAACTTCTGGGTGCATTTCATCTCCAAGCCCTAACTCTTTAAGATTAGGGACTGAGCTAAGAAGGTTTGAATAATCACGAGCCTTCTTAGCGAAATAGCTTTGCCACTAATTCAGTCCGAGCAGAAACGTTCAGTTTACAAAACATTCGTTTAAGGGCTTGCTTGACTGTGTTTTGAGTAATCCACAGTCGGGCACCGATCTCAGCATTCGTGAGTCCTTGGGCAACCAATTCAGCAATCTGTTGCTCTCGTGGTGTTAGCTTCATGAACATCTCAGATGAATTGGGCTGAGATCGTAGCTTCGCCAGAGAAGCAGATAGATGAGAACAGATCGCGCTGAGACTGATCAAATCTTGGCGATCGAATGCAAGAGTTTCAC
This sequence comes from Leptolyngbya sp. ERB_1_1, assembly GCA_040289665.1. Taxonomy (GTDB): domain Bacteria; phylum Cyanobacteriota; class Cyanobacteriia; order Leptolyngbyales; family Leptolyngbyaceae; genus Leptolyngbya. Next base: position 24,267 of record PSLO01000050.1, read on the forward strand.
TTGTGCGAGCAAAGTTTACCAATCCGATGATCCTTCCACAGCCGACGATCGCACCTGTCATTACGTGTTCATGGTCATACTGCCGACCACAGCCATACACATACAAATCACTGCGCTTCCAGCTTTCTTCAGTAAATAAAACCTGTTCATGGACGGGTGCATGGTGAGCTAGTACATAGGCTCGCAGCGGATCGATCGTCATTCCATACTGAGTGTAATAGTCAATAAAACTATCTGGTAAGCCTTTGAGATCCACTTGTGCCAATTTTCCAGCGGCATCTTGTAGCGAAATGCTCCAATGCTGAGCGTGAAATACACTACCTGCATCATCCATAAATCGCGATCGCAAATCCTTTTCAGTTTGAGCAAGGGCAATCTTCTGAATCAGAGCGTGAACTGAATTGGTCATTGCTTAGGTGTACTCAACTGGGTACTTCTCACTACTTTAGACTCAGTTTACGATGCAGAACGATGTTGGGTTTAGGAGAACTTTGTATGTCTGCACCAATACCATTCTCGATTCCAGATAGTGATCTTGCACGGAAAGCAACTCGATTGGTACAGGAACTATCGCCGCAATTTCTATACCATCATTGCCTGCGAACCTTCGTGTTTGCAGATTTAATCGGACAGCAACAGGAGATGCGCTACGATCGAGAACTTTTATATTTGAGTGCTGTCATGCACGACTTGGGACTTGCCGATCGCTTCGACGGACAGCAACGCTACGAAGTCGATGGAGCCGATGCAGCAAAGACATTTTTAATTGAAAATCAAGTTTCTGAGCAAAAAGCAGAACTCGTGTGGGATGCGATCGCGCTTCATACATCAGTCGGAATCGCATCTCGAAAACAGCCAGAAGTTGCCTTAGTTCAGATTGGCGCATCAATGGATGTCGGCGGATTCAGATTGGAAGATTTACCCAGAGAAATTGTGGAACAAGTTTTAGAGCGATATCCGCGCCTGAACTGTGGGCAGGCTCTACTCGAACTGATTGTCTCTCAAATCAAGCGCAAACCTCAAGCGATCGCCTTTACGTGGATGTCTGAAATTGGTCGATGCCATGTGCATGGATTTACTTGTCCAACGATCGCAGACTTGATTCAAAGCAATCCATTAGACAAAATTTATACGTGAATCTGAAAGGATACTCTTCTACTGTCCTGCTGTGAAAATCTCTTGAGCTGTCAGCATCAATTCTGAACATCGGACTCTCGCCTGGGTCATGGCAGTTCTAAACCTTTCTAAACCTTAATTTTCATACTCAAATCCAACCAAGTCGATCGCGTAATCGGAGCGCTACTCGAAATAAAATCCACTCCCGTTTGGGCGACCGCTCTCAACGTCTCCAAAGTTACATTTCCCGAAGCCTCAATTTTAATCCGCTGATTTGCTCTGCGAATCATCTGCACCGCTTGGGACATCAACTCTAACGGCATATTATCGAGCATGATGATATCGGCTCCCTGTCCAATCGCCTCACTCACCATGTCTAAATTCTCGGTTTCCACTTCGATCGTCAACGGATACGGAATTTGGGCGCGAACTTGTGCGATCGCCTGACCGATTCCACCCGCTGCCACAATATGATTATCTTTAATCATCACCGCATCATCTAATCCCATTCGGTGATTGATTGCCCCTCCAACCTGTGTTGCATACTTCTCAAGCAATCGCAATCCGGGCGTTGTCTTGCGCGTATCCACTAACTGAGCAGGTAAATCATCAATCTTTTCAACATAACGCCGAGTCATCGTCGCAATTCCACTCAACCGCATCGCTAAATTTAGCGCAACTCTTTCGCCCGTTAATAGCGCATCGAACGCCCCCTGAATTTCTGCGATCGTTTGCCCTTTCTGCACGGCTTCCCCCTCCTCGACCAGCGGCGTAAACACCGTAGACGGATTGAGCAGATAAAAGACTCTAGCAGCGATCGTCAATCCCGCAATCACTCCCGCTTCTTTCGCGATCCAAACTGCTTGACGAGTTCCGGGCGAAATCAACGCTTGAGTCGTGCGATCGCCCCGCCCGATATCTTCGAGGAGCCAATCTTGAAGAAAGCGATCGAGAAGGAGCAACGGAGGAAGTACTGAAGTTTTCATACAAACAATTAGAGCGACTCTATCAATCTTGATTGTCCTTCAATTTTTTGCTCAACTCCCGACAAGTATGAAATAATAGATCTCCGTGTCTTCACACGTTTATCCCTCTCGTTTGCATAAAAGCTATGGCAAAGAATAAAGGCGTAAGGCTAATCATTACGCTGGAATGTACCGAATGCCGCACCAATCCGGCGAAACGCTCTTCCGGTGTATCTCGATACACCACCTCGAAAAACCGCCGTAACACCACAGCGCGTCTAGAGCTGAAAAAGTTCTGTACCCACTGCAATCGGCACACTCCTCACAAAGAAATCAAATAATCTTTGTCAGCAAAAGCTGGTAAGTTTTTGCCCGTAGTTTCCAAAACTACCGTCCATTGACCCTTTACCAATACACCCATGACTTACTTCCGCCGTCGAATTTCTCCGATTAAACCTGGTGATCCGATCGATTACAAAGATGTCGATCTGCTCCGCAAATTCATCACCGAGCGCGGCAAAATTCTGCCCCGCCGCATCACCGGACTCACTGCAAAACAGCAGCGCGATCTTACGGTTGCAATTAAGCGCGCTCGCGTCATTGCTCTGTTACCGTTCGTCAATCAGGAAGGCTAAACCTTCTCTCACGTGGGGGTGCTGTAGGGTGTGAGCAATCCTGGTCGAAAACCCAGCCACCCCCGTTTGTTGCTCTGTTTATTCACCTTGCACCCCACAGCTTCCAATGGAGAAGGGAACCCTAGTTGAATTTCGCGTCAATGGAGAACGCCGTCTCGCTGTTACCGATCGTCCAGAAGGTAAAAAGCATTGGATTGCGATCGACGATCGTTCTCAAAATCACACCCTTCATCCTCGCCAAATCACCTACGAAGTCGCGAACCAAACCTTTAAGCCTTCCGACATTCCAAGCTTTCTCAAAGAAGTCCAACCTTTTCTCGATCCTTCCAGTTTAGAGGTTGCCTGGGAAATTCTAAGCGAAACTGGAGACAGCACCGATCCGAGCGAATTAGCGATGCTCCTATTTTCGGATAAAAGTGCACCAATGTGTTATGCCGCTTACTACTTGCTGTCCGAAGATAAGCTTTACTTTAAGCAGAAAGGCGATCGCTATGAGCCACGATCTACAACCCAAGTCGCAGACCTGAAGCATCAAATTGAAATGGAAGCTCAACGCCAGCGCGACTGGCAAAGCTTTTTAGAGCGAATTCAACTCGCTTTACAAGGAACTCCAGTCGAATGGCAACCGAGCGATCGACCCCGACTTGATGCCCTAGAACGATTTGCTACTGTGGAAGAAGCCCCGAATCGCTCTAGCGCGATCGAAATCCTCGCTGCTCTGAAACGTCCTGAAACGTCTCCAGCCGCCTTTGCGCTTCTCGTCGATCTAGGAATCTGGAGTCCTCACGAGAATCTGTTCCTGCGGCGCGCTCAGATTCCGATTCAATTCTCTACTAAGGTTCTGGAAGTGTCGCACCATCGTTTGGAATTCCCACCCGCCGATTTAGATGTCAATCGCCTTGATCTGACACACTTAAAGGTTTATACGATCGACGATGAAAGCACCCGCGAAATCGACGACGGTCTGAGCTTGGAAGTTCTCCCCGATGGACGCGAGAAAATCTGGATTCACATTGCTGATCCGACCCGTTGGGTGGCTCCCGGTGATGAACTCGATCTCGATGCCCGCAAACGCATCACCACGATCTATTTGCCAACCGGAATGATTCCTATGTTCCCGTCTGAGTTGGCGACAGGACCGATGAGTCTGAATCCAGGCAAGACCTGCTGTGCATTGAGTTTTGCCGTCACCTTGACTGAAGAGGGCGCAGTTGAGGATTACAGCATTCATGCGAGTTCGATTCGATCGACGTATCGCTTAACTTACGATGATGTCGATGAAATGCTACAACTCGGCATCCAGGGAGAGCCAGAAATCGCAGCGTTGGCAAAATGGGCAAAGCAGCGCACTGCATGGCGACAGTCTCAAGGCGCAATCAGCATTCATATGCCAGAATCTTCGATCAAAGTGGGAAGTGATGGAGAAGTCACGATCGAGGTTCTCGACGATTCGATCTCGCGCCAGTTAGTGGCTGAAATGATGATTTTGGCGGGAGAAGTCGCCGCCCGCTATGCTCAAACACACAATTTACCACTTCCGTTCCGAGGACAGCCTCAACCTGAATTACCCTCGGATGAGGAACTGCTGCAACTGCCAGCGGGACCTGTTCGATCGTGTGCCATTCGTCGCTGTATGCCTCGCAGTGAATTGACGATCACGCCTGCCCGTCACGCCAGTCTAGGACTAGATACTTATACTCAAGTGACTTCTCCGATTCGCCGCTACAGCGATTTAGTCGCGCACTTCCAAATCAAAGCGCATCTACGAGGTGATGTCCTGCCCTTCTCGGTTGAGGAAGTGAAAGAACTCATGATTAATATTGGTCTCGCGGTTCAAGAAGCTGTTTTCGTTGAACGGCATACTAATCGTTACTGGAGCCTAGAGTATTTGCGTCGCCACTCAGACGAGGTGTGGGATGCTTTGATGCTGCGTTGGTTACGGGAGCATGAAGGGCTAGGCTTAGTGCTGTTAGAAGATTTGGGTCTGGAATTACCGATGGTATTCGGGCGATCAATTCGTCCGGGCGATCAGTTAAGGCTCAAAGTCAGTCTCGTCGATCCCCGTCGCGATGAAATCCGTTTTCAAGAAGTGACGCAACAAGAAGCCCATCAAGCAGTAGGGTAGCGGTATCATTACCAGAACCTGAAATAGCAGCACAAACTTCGTAAGCATAAGAGTGACAGTCTACAGGTAAAATCGCTGCTCGCGTGATTTTACCTGTTTCGCCGTTTTCTATAATATGCTCTCACTGGGTTTCCATTTCGTATGTGTGCTTTGACGTATTCATAATCACTCTGATTAGAGATTCCTTGGTATTCTTCTAATGAAATTTCCTTCTTAGTCTCTACTCTTTTAGCTGCCTGTTGAGAAAGCTTTTCTAATTGGCTTGATAGGTCAGCTATCTCAGTTTGTTGTTGCTGATATTTCTGAAACAGCGTCTGATAACGCCTTTGTAGCTCCGATTTCTGAGTATCTAGTTGATGTTTTTCACTCTGTAATTCAGAATTTCGATTACGGCTACTCTGGGTTATGTTATCGATCTGTCTTTGCAAAGTTTCAAGCGAATTTTTCAAACTTTCTATTTGCGCTTGCTTATTTCGAGCAGCTTCGGAGAGATCTTGAGCGTCTCTACGTAGGTCACTTACGCTTGCATTACGATCAGATAGGTCTCTACGTAAATCAGCAATAGTTCGGGTAAGATTGGAAACTTCTTGAGATCGCTTCTTTAACTGAATCTTTGGGGTAAGCCACTGGTTCTACCAGTGCGACTCGATGAGCTTTGAGCGATACGGCAGTAAA
>PSLO01000198.1:0-2943 GCA_040289665.1 Leptolyngbya sp. ERB_1_1
CTTCTATCACAGGCTATTCCTTCATTCGAGAAGCAGTATCTGCCCTGAACGCTGTTTAATTTGGTATCACCGTGTCGTAATTGATGGCGTAATCGTTCAAACCACTGTTGAGGTGTGCGAGTCGGTAGCGTATTGCCATAGGCTTCGGCGGCTTCCCACAACTGCTGAGTCGCATGATAAAAATCCAAAATACCGATAGCAATGCCTGCAAAGTGCTGCTGAAACAATCGCCAAAATCCGCGTGCTCCGTCAGAAATCCAAACCACTTGAGAGGCAGTAGCAATCCCTTGACGCAAAGCTTCTAGCTGAAGTCGCCCTTGCAGAGCTTCGATGTTGCCAAGCACTGCGACTAATCGTCGTTGCTCCAGTCGAGTCTTAGTTTGAGCACTTTGAGTCTGAACAGAGCGAAGTCGGGCAAGCAGAGCAATCTTGACTTCTTGCAAGCGAATCTTGCCCTTGGGCGTTCCTGCTTGAGCGCGAAATGGCACACTCACGCCATCAGCAGCAATGACTAAAGGCAACTGCATCAGCGTCGGATCCATCAATTCCATTGCAGGTTCAATCCCTTGGTATAAGTTGTCTAATTCATGGTTGAGTTGCTGCATGGCTTGTTGCCCAAACTGCTGCACCCATCGCCAAACAGCATCATCGCTCATGCCAATCCCACACAACTGCGACAACAGTTGCACGGCTAACTCAAACGGCAGAAACACGGCTAAAAGACAGCCCAAGCGCATCAGTTCGATGGAGGTTTGTTGATAAGGAGCAATTCCAAGTGCTTTATCGAATGGCGCATCATGACTGCCAGCACAACGATTCGGGCAACGTCCCACTCGTCGTCGCCATTCGACCCATCCCACTAAGGTCAGCATCCGACGACTCACAAACCCCTTACTCTCTAAACGGCTGCCACACTGGTGACCGTTATCCCACACCTGAGGCAGACGGGCACGTTCATTGAGGTGATGGGTAACCAAGGCGCGGGCAAACCACACTCCGATTTGCCAAGCAGCTAAGACTAGACTGGCGAGCGTGGTACTCCTTTGCAGTTTTTCATACAACTGTTGTAGCTCAAGGGCATCGAGTTCAACGATATGTTTTAGCGTTAGCATGGAAGCAGAAATTTATTATTAGGGGTGCGCCGAGTAGACGCACCTTTTTTGTGTCCTCTTCCATTCTCGCTAATCTTATTTCAAGTCCCCCAACCGCCGGATGTGCCCTATTCAGAGGTGCGATCGCGTGAACATCTACTTCTTGAAGAAGTCGAAGCAATGCGTGAAGCCATCAAGAAAAAGGGCGGTCGTCACGCGCATCGAGACAGTACGTTGATTCTGCTGATCTATCGCCACGGATTACGGGTCGAGGAGGCTGCCAATCTTAAATGGGAGCAGGTGGACTTTGCATCGGGTAATCTTCATGTGCGCCGAATTAAACGCGGAACGCCTTCAACTCAGCCGTTGGGTGGTGATGAAATGCGAGCGCTGCGGAAGATCCAGCGGGAGTATCCGACCTCTCCTTATATTTTTCAGTCGAGCCGAAAGAGTCCACTTGCGAATGATACGATCGCAGGCATTATTGAGCGAGCAGGTGAATTAGCGGAATTGCCCTTTCCGATTCACCCACATATGCTGCGACACGGAACGGGTTACTACCTAGCAAATAAAGGGATCGACACGCGCACGATTCAAGCGTATCTGGGGCACAAGAATATTCAACACACGGTTCGCTACACAGAACTTGCGCCTGGTCGTTTCAAAGGACTATGGGATGGATGAATCAGAAGAAACTGCTGACTGGTTGGATTTAGGCTGATGTCGATTCTCCTGCCAGTCGCAACACTTCGTCGTACAGTTGAGAGCCGATGCGAAAGTTTGATTGTTGAATTAGTGCATCCATAATTGGGCGCACTTCTGAAATCAGGGCTTGATTCTTGGCAGCAAGTAGAACGCCCAGTATGCCAGTGATTCTTAAGCCCTGGCGTTTCGCTTCAAGCCGTCCGAGGCGTTCATCAATGAGAAGTTGGTTTGCCCCAAGTTCGAGTGCAAGAACGATCGCGTTTGCTTCTCCAGGGTCAAGATTACGATCGTGCTCCAGTTCTTCGACTTGCTGCTCGTCGGTGACGGAACGAACTTCTAGCCAATCCACTGTTTGTACAGTTTGAGTGACTGGGTGATTGTTGCCGTTCGCGATCAGTTCTTGGTAAACCGCGTCTGGGATAATGACAGTGCCGAAAAGCTGAGGAAGTAGGCGATCGTAACCAACGACGATGAGATTAGAGATCGGAGAGGTGTCGCTAACGATGATCACAGTAAGCCTAACTCTTGCAGGTTCTTAATGTCTTCGTGCAGGTCTTCGACATCGTAGTGGATATAGAGATCACGACTTGCAAGAAGTGCCTGGAATTCGAGTTGGGTCATGCCGAGAATGCGGCTGGCTTTACCAAGAGAGATTTTTTCACGTTGAAACAGCATCAGGACTAATTCTTGCAGCAGTTCGGCTTCGGACAGTCCAGAGGCTTTGACTAATTCATCGGAAATGAGGGGACTCATATCAGTTTGCGATAGGGGGTCGTAACTCTACTTTCTCTCAATCTGTGCAGCAATTTGCTGGACTTCCTCGATCGACAAATCTACACCTCTCGCGACCTTCTCCACGCTATCGCCCTCTCTCAAGAAACGTTCAGCCACCTTGATTTTGGTTTGACGCTCTAGGTCTTGATAAATGCGGGTTTCTTCGATACTCCGTCCTAGCATGGCTTCCACCTCTTCGCGAGTTAAGTTCGAGAATTTATAAACAGCGATCGTTGTGATCACTTCAATTATCTCCTCTTTATTGAAAGACGGGATCGTCTCCTGCTCAACTCTTGAAATTATACCAATTCTCTAAATTCCCGCTACAGATAGTGCTTCCAGAATAGATGCTCGTCCTGTGATAGACAAGATC
>PSLO01000051.1:0-29622 GCA_040289665.1 Leptolyngbya sp. ERB_1_1
CTGCCGTATCGCTCAAAGCTCATCGAGTCGCACTGGTAGAACCAGTGGCTTACCCCAAAGATTCAGTTACTAAATTGCTCGTACTGCTCTAACTCCTATCTTTTACCCAGCCTTAACCTCTAATTGCTAAATTTTTGTTAAGACTGAGGCGAGTATCTACTGGAGTTCTACCTGTATGCCGATGAAACGCCGGAATCTCTTACTTTTCTTGGGTGCTGCTGCTGGAACAACCGCGATCGGTAGCCTAGTAAGACACAATCAAAAATTCTCAATGCCGTTTCAATCGACAGGGACAACTGGAACTTTAACCAACCTTAGCTTTAAGCCGATTCAAAGCCCGATGTCCTTGTTGACTGACATCAAAAGTAGCAGCATCAGTGAATTTGAAGTTGCAGATGATCTCATTGTTCCAGAGGGCTTTTCCTATGATGTGATTGGCGCTTGGGGCGACAAGATCGGAGATTCTCGGTTCGGCTACAACAATGATTACTTATCCTTTGTCGAAACGGCTCCAAACGAAGGCTTTCTGACGATCAACTTTGAATACATTAGTGCAATTCCGTGGTTGCAAACCTACGCGAACGTTTTGGGTAAAGAACTTCCAAGCGCGGCAGTTGAGAAAGAATTGAAGAAAACGAAAGGAACTGGCTTAAATGCCTTTGCTCTACCCGAAAAAAGTACGCTTAAATCCCAGATTGAAACGATCTCTAAAGAGGCATTGATTGATCAAGGCATGGGCGTGATTTCGATTCGTAAGAATGCAGCGGGAAGATGGGAGCGAACCTTATCAACGGTCGATCGCCGAATCACAGGTATCTCAGGCTTAGAAGACGGACGTTATCTCAACTGTACTGGAGCCGCGAAAGCTGTGTTTCAAAAGAAATCCGGCAAAGGCTACATTGATAAATTGGGCGATCGTATTATTGGCACATTCGGCAACTGTGCAGGCGGCACAACCCCGTGGGGAACCGTTCTCAGCGCAGAAGAGAACATTCAAATCCAAGTGCCTGACCCGGTTTATGCCGATGGAACATCTTTTCCGCCCGATCGCGTCAGCTTCAAAATCGATGAAGGGGAAGTCTCTGGACAAGGAAACGTCTTCGGGTTAGCAGGCAATAAATACGGTTGGATTGTGGAAGTCGATCCAGCAAACCCAAATGACTTTGGTACAAAACATACTTGGCTCGGTCGTTATCGCCATGAAGCCGTTGGTGTGCGGGTTGAAGCAGGGAAGCCGTTAGCATTTTATTCAGGCTGCGATCGACGCAGTGGGCATCTCTATAAGTTCATCAGCCGCGATCGAGTTACTAATCCAACCGACAAAGCCAACTCACGCTTGCTGGCAGATGGAATGCTCTACGCTGCAAAATTCAACGAAGACGGTACAGGACGCTGGATTGCACTCAAACCAGATACGCCAGTCAATCCTGAAGATCCATCCACGATCGTGGGTGGAATGATCAACTTACCAAAACGCCCTGCGGGTGGCTTTATGAGCGTTCGTAACAAAGGTACGATCAACCAATACAAACGACAGTTCAAAACCTTGGGCGACCTTTACGAGGGCAATCCCACAGAAAAGCAAGGTGCAATTCTAATCGATGCCCACTATGCTGCAAATGCTTGTGGTGCAACTTGTACGGCTCGACCCGAAGACACTGAAATTGCTCCAGATGGCTCTTTGTACATTTCCTTTACTTCTGGATCACCTGATAGCAAAGATGGAGGACCTGACAAGCGCGTGTTTAAAGGACCAAATGGTGAAGCGCCTTATGAATTTGGTTTTGTGATGCACCTGATCGAGGATAACAATGCTCCTGACTCCATGACTTTTCGCTGGAAGATGATGGCAATGGGAGGGGAACCCACAGCAGGCGGTGCAGGTTTCTCGAATCCTGATAATCTACTAATTGATCCAGATGGTCACGTGTGGATTGTTACCGATATGTCCTCTGACAAATTAAACAAGGCGGTTCCGAAACGAATTGGTAAGAATGGGGTGCCAACGAGTCAATCGAACCTACGAGGATTGTTTGGCAACAATAGCTTATGGTTTATGCCAACATCGGGTGCGAATGCTGGAAATGCGTATTTATTCGCAATGGCTCCGATGGAAGCTGAACTCACAGGACCCTTTTTGAGCAACGATCGACAAACCCTTTTCCTTTCCGTTCAACACCCCGGAGAAAGCAACGGTATCCGCCAGAACATGAAATCCGAGACTCGGAAATTCGCGATGAAAACCGCAAATGGCAAGGAGTTTATCCAAATGCGCCAAGTTCCGATCGGCTCAAATTTCCCCGCCAAAACCGCAAACGCTGTCCCGAAACCTTGTGTCGTGGTGGTGACGAGGAGCGATCGTAAAACCATCACTTCAACATGACATCCAGAGCAAGGTAGCAACGAAACAAATCACTGAACAAATCCGCCCATAGAGTTCACTACGAGCGGATTGATTGAGCGGCAGACGATCGAGATGATCGTTTTCAAGCACCCTTTAACCAACGTGCTGCATCTTTCGCGTGATAAGTCAAAATCAAATCTGCTCCAGCCCGCTTAAAGCTGAGCAATGTTTCCATCACGACTCGCTCTTCATCAATCCAGCCGTTGAGCGCTGCTGCTTTCACCATTGCATACTCGCCCGACACATTGTAGGCCGCGACTGGAAGGTTCGATGCTTGCTTCACTTGATGAATGATATCCATGTAAGCCAAAGCAGGCTTGACCATCAACATATCCGCGCCTTCTGCAATGTCTAAATCGATCTCCTTGATGGCTTCGCGGGCGTTGCCAGGGTCCATTTGGTAGGTGCGTCGATCGCCAAATTGCGGGGTCGATTCTGCCGCATCTCGGAACGGACCGTAATAAGCGGACGCATATTTTGCCGCATAAGACAAAATCGGGATGTCTTGAAATCCAGCTTCATCTAGTCCTGCTCGAATGGCTGCAACAAATCCATCCATCATGCCCGATGGCGCAATGATATCGGCTCCTGCTTTCGCCTGCGAGACTGCGGTTTTTTTCAATAATTCCAGGGTCGGATCATTGAGAACGCGCCCGGTCAAATCGCCGACTTCCAGATAGCCACAATGTCCATGTGAAGTGTACTCACACAAACAAGTATCAGCAATCACGATCAAGTCTGGAACAGCTTCTTTTACGGCTGTTGCTGCTTTTTGCACAATCCCGCAATCGTGCCATGCTCCGGTTGCTTCGACATCTTTATCATCAGGAATTCCAAACAAAATGATCGAGGGAATGCCGAGATCATAAACTTGCTTTGCTTCTTCGACAATTTTATCGATCGATAACTGATAGACCCCCGGCATCGATCGCACTTCATTTGCGATGCTCTCACCCGGCACAGCAAACAAAGGATAAATTAAATCACTGGTTGTTAAAACATTTTCCCGCACCATGCGGCGCAGTTGAGGATGGTTGCGTAACCGACGAGGGCGATGGTTTGGAAACATAGAAGGTCACAGTCTGGGTAAAGTACCGAGTCCGAGCGATCGGAGATTCTTTACAAGTCTAAAACGCCGTTGGTGAGGAACGGCGCAAAACAAAGTTACAAACTGTAAAAATCTGTGCAACCGATCTGACGTTAATAGCCTTGTCGATCGTTACAGTCCCGCTGAAGCAAAATATCGCGCTCATACCGCTCATTCGCCAGTAGAACCTGAACGCCTTTTGCTTCACATCGTTGAGAAAGGAGGTTGAGCAAACTGGGTCGAGCGGTTTGATTTGGATCGAGAGATAACAACATCTTCTCAAATCCAAGACAACTCAATCCATAGATCAAGCGGCGACTAAAATCTGCATCTCTTTGATATAAAAGTCCGCCATGTCCATCAATTCCAGAGAGAATTAAAGCAATGTAGTCTTTATAGCCTAGAAAAGGTTTTCCGAGTGCTTGACTCACCATTCCTTTGCCGTTTTCTTTGTAATTTGTGCAGTCGAAATAAGTGAATAATTCTGCAATAAAGCGATCGCTCTCTAAGCCAATTTCTTTTTGCCGTTCTGAGAGTGTAACTCCTTGTCTTAAAGATAGAAACTCTAAAAAATCAGTCCCTTTTAATGGCAGTAATTTTCCATGCTCGCTAAGGTTCACAATGCCATTTTTGCCAAGTTTGAGTTTTTCTGGGCTTCTGACGATGACATTTCCTAACCGATATCCTCCGTCGCGTGTATTTGCTGGAAAGCTGAAATAATTTGCCGCAGTTGAGGCAATTTTCAGCACCATATCGCCCTCGTTGCTAAATAAATATGCTTCATCAAATCGGCGCAGTGAAGATCTCAGCGGATTTCCTCGACCTGAAATAATTGTCTCAGCAGAAATATCAGGCGCAACTAACACTAAACGGCTTAAGCGAAAGACATTACCAATATTTGGAGAAGGGCATTTCTTCCGATTATCAATTTCTAGATTTCCGATCGAATCTCGATCGAAAACATCTGACAAAATTCGTACAGCATTCGTGACGACGTAAGCGCCCATACTATGAGCAATGAAATTGAGGCGAATTCTATTTTGTCGATCGTGATTCGGAGATTGCTCAACGATTTGGTTATCTAGTTGACGAATGAATTCAACGAAGTCAGCAACACCATAATTCGCTGCGCGATAGGTATCTCGAAAATATCCAGAGATTCTTAAGATGAAAATCGATAGAATAATCACGATTACAAATAATGAAATCGTGAGAACAAAAGAGGACGCAACTAGAATTGTGAAATCATCAACAAGCTTGAGTAGTGCAATTATGGTGTTGAAAACTCCCCCAATGATCAAGAGTGAAAGTCCAAAAATTCCTGCGATCGCGAGAGGTTTTGGTAAGGCTTTAAGCGATTTTGTTGCTTCCTTAAGAAACTGAAGTGTGTTCGAGAATTTCTTGGCAAATCCGCCGGGAGTATTTGGAACAATCTTCTCAGAGGGCCATCGATAACCAATCACTATAAAGCCCGGAGCAACTTGTTGATCGAAATGTTGACTGATATATTTTCGCGTTTCTTTGTACCACCATTCTGCACCGGACTTGTCCGAGTTATAGCCGTGAATTGCAATCACAATCTCGGCATTTGACTCGTTCTGTACAAGGTAATCTGCAATTTCTTTTAAGACTTCGTTGGGGTCTCTTGTACTCTCTTGACCTTCAATTTCTTCTTTTTCTTCAACATTAATCGGAGCCGTACTACTCACCATATATCCTGGAAATCGAATTCCATCTTGGCTAAATTGCTCGATCGTGAGTAGGTGGCGACCCATAGTAGCATTCTCCGACAAGTGTTAAATCGTCGGAATATGATAGCCTGCTCTACGCAAATTGCTAGGAAAATTTGGCTTATTTTAACTGAAACGGATGTTCGCTTGTTTGAGTCGATTCAGGGCTTCACCTAAGCGATCGCACTCTGCAATCAAGCTAATTCGTACGTATCCTTCTCCACCCGCTCCAAACGCATTTCCAGGAGTTACGACCACACCCGTTTTTTGCAGAACAGACAGCGCAAAATCGGTCGAACCCATTCCCGATGGGCAAGGAATCCAGAGATACATGGTGGCGTTGGGTTTGGGAATCGACCAGCCTAATTCTGCTAGTCCGTCAATTAGGAAGTCGCGGCGAGTTCGGTAGCGCTCTTGCACTTCAACCAGATAGCGATCGGGTAAATTCAGCGCTGTCTCTGCCGCAGTTTGAATCGCTGAGAAAATGCCGTAATCCAAATTCGTTTTCAGAGTGCGTAAGCCTTGAATCACGTGCCGATTGCCCACGACGAAACCAACGCGCCAGCCCGCCATGTTGTAAGTTTTAGACAGGGTGTGAAATTCTACACCAATTTCTTTCGCGCCTGGAATTTCTAGTAAACTCGTCGGTTGATAGCCATCAAACGCTAATTCTGCATACGCCTGATCATGTACCAACAAAATCTCATGCCGACGAGCAAAGGCAACCATTTCCTCAAAAAATTCGCGTGGAGCCGTTGCAGTCGTCGGATTACTCGGGTAGTTGAAATACAGAATCTTTGCCCGCTGCGCCACTTCATCTGGAATTGCCGCTAAATCAATCAACCAATCTTGCTCAGCCTTCAATATCAGCGGATACAACGTTGCACCTGCAATCAAAGGACCTCGAAAATGCGGTGGATACGAAGGACTCGGAACCAATACCACATCACCGGGATCAAGATATGCCAGAGCTAAATGCGTCAACCCTTCTTTCGATCCCAACAGTGGCAACGCTTCACCACCGGGATCTAAATCGACACCGTAGCGTCTTCGATACCAATCGGTAATGGCTTTCCGAAAACTTGCCGTACCTTCAAAAGGTGGATACCCATGATGTTTGGAATCTTGAATCGCTTGGATCGCAGATTCCACGATCGGGCTAGGAGTCGCCCCATCTGGATTTCCCATACCCAGATCGATTAAATCAACTCCTTGCGCTCTGGCGTTGGCTTTTAGCTCATCCAGACGCGCAAAGACATATTGAGGCAGTTTCGTTAATCGATTGGCGGGAGAAATCCAGGGCAAGTTCATGGGAATTGAAGCGGACGACAATAGACGACTGAATTGGCTATTCTACCGCAGATCCAACATTAGATAAATCGCTGATTTCAGGTCGAGATCCGTTTGTGGGTGCAGTAGTAGACACCATCGCTGCCATTAGTTGAGTCGGAACCACAGGGAACGGTAAGCGGTGAATGTCCGAAGCCTCGTTACAAGCGATCTCAGCGGCGTGTTGAAGTTGCGCGATCGATACTTCTCCCAGTCCCAAATCCGATAGCGTCTTGGGCAATCCAATTTGGTCATAAAACCTCAACAATTGCTGTCTGGATGTTGCAGCAAGCTGATTGCCTTGAACCATTTCTTCAAGTCGAAGCTGTACCAAAATTCCAAACGCCACTTTCTCTCCATGCAAGGCATGATGGCTTTCTAAAAGATGTGTCAATCCGTTGTGAACTGCGTGTGCTGCAACCGTTCGACACTGTGCGCCGCCAATTCCACCGATCACGCCTGCCATTAGAACTGAGGCATCGACTACTTCTTGCCACTCTGATCCTAAAGGATTCTGCAATGCAGCTTCGGATTTCTGAAGCAAAATATCGCGTAACACTCGCGCTTGCTGAACCGCTGCAATCAGCAACGTTTTATCAGAATGACCGCTACTCACTGAAGCTTCGTACCATTTCGCGATCGCATCTCCAATGCCTGCAACCAATGTCCGCTGTGGTGCAGTTGCAACCAAGTCGTAATCTAGCACCAGCAAATCTGGACAACGCGAGAGTCCAACATCGTACAAAAAGGCGTGTTGCTCCGAATAAATATTCGATAGCGCTGTCCAAGCCGCGCAGGTCGCTGCTGAAGTGGGAATTGTGACGATCGGTAATTTGCATTGATGGGCTAGAAGTTTCGCCGTGTCGAGCGCTTTGCCACCTCCCACTCCGATAATGAAATCAGCTTGGTGATCGGCAACAGCTTTGCTCAGATTCTCCAAAGTTGTCTCACTACAGTCTTTTCCATAGGAAGCCTTCGCAACCGTGAGCGAGTGAGATTTGAACACCGATTTAAGTCGGGGTTTAACTACATCGAGCGATCGTTCTCCGCCAATCATCAGCGGACGAGTTCCGAAGCGTGCAATCCGATCTCCAACTTGTTCGATCGCACCGAACCCGCGCACGACTTGAGCAGGTGCAATCATCAACGAAACCACAGAATTCGATTGAGTAGGCATATTCAGAGTCAAAAACAAACTTTAAGCAGTCGCTTTAGGTAACTGTGCCAAGTTTTCGCGATACAGCTTGATCGTAGCGTGTTCATCCTCACGAATCGAGAGCGATCGCACAACTTCCCCTAAGTATAAAGGTTGGGATATCCCGGCTTGAGGATGCAAGATCGTGCGTGCCCGAATCGTCATTTGATCGGCTCCTTGAGAAAGGCGACCCGGAGAAAAAATATCGATCGCAGCTTGTTGCAACGTGGCTTCAACTTGAGTTTCGCTGATGGTTGGCGGCACAGCGATCACGACTTGAGCCGCACCTGCATCGAACACGCGCGAATAATGAACGGCTCCGGGAATATTGGGACGGTTGTACAGTCCTAAACTGAGTGCAAAAACGCCCCCCGTCAGCACTGCCATAAATCCAGTAATCCCAACTAATCGAAAGCGGATGCCCCACTTGAAGAGAAATCCGACGATCGCAACGATGCCAAATGCGATCGTTGCGATGCCCAACCATTGAGCCTTTTGAATTAATTGTGCGGTTTCAAACATAGAGACGGTTATTAGGGTCACGTTTTCACTGTACCGCTTCTGAGTATCCCGAACCTGAGCATCCCGCACGATCGGTCAACGAGATAATTAAGCGCATTCGTCCTGATACCGCTACCTTGAGACGTGAATTAATTGGATATCGAATGATGCAGTCGGAAAATGGTGTTTACTGGCGCGAACCTGAAAGCCAATGGCGAGAAGAATCAGTGCTTTAAGCGGCGCTGTTTGAGATATTCATCGATCGCCGCACTCACATCATCGTCAGGTCCATAGGTTCGTGACGGCGGATTTTCAGCCCTACACTTATCGAGATAAGCGTGCAAGGCTTCATCTTCGTCCCGATGTGCTAGAACATAAGCCCGAAGCTCAGTTTGCGTCATCTTTTCAAAATCTGGCTTTGCGCTCATACAAATCTCCATTCTCCGTCTAGCTTAATTTCAATATTAATCTCTTCTCCTGACAAGATGACGACGTTTCTAGTTCGTTTGTCAAGCCTTACCAAATCAACTGAGCAATACTTACTCGTCAAATCGCAACAAAGTTGAAAACACCGAATTGCTTGTGCTGTCGTCTGCATTACCTTGCTCAAAGTTAACAGACTCAGCATACGGGATGCTTGTTCATTCAGCATAAAACCGCTTGTTTTTTCCACACAATTTGGATTGAAATTTGATACTCTTATCCAATTAGTTCTTGGGAAAATTGGCGTGGATATTCAAATCGGCAGGGGCAAAACGGCTCGAAGAGCTTATGGTTTCGATGAAATTGCCCTCTCTCCCGGAGGGCGGACACTCGATCCGAAATTGGCAGATACACGCTGGACGATCGGTGGTATCGATCGCGAAATTCCGATCATCGCTTCGGCAATGGATGGCGTGGTTGATGTCGAAATGGCAGTGAAGCTTTCACAGCTAGGCGCGTTGGGTGTGCTGAATTTAGAAGGGATTCAAACCCGCTACGACGATCCGAATCCGATTCTCGATCGCATTGCCGCAGTTGGAACAACGGAATATGTGCCGTTGATGCAAGAACTCTATTCGCAACCGATCAAACCCGAACTGATTGAAAAGCGCATTCAACAAATCAAATCTCAAGGTGGAATCGCGGCGGTGAGTGCCACTCCTGCGGGTGCAAGTCAGTTCGGGCAAATTGCAGCAAAAGCCGGAGCCGATCTGTTTTTCATTCAAGCGACGGTGGTTTCGACCGCACACTTATCACCGGAATCGATCGCGCCTCTAGATTTGGCAAAATTCTGCGAAGAAATGCCGATTCCCGTTATTCTCGGAAACTGCGTCACTTACGAAGTCACCTTAAACCTGATGAAAGCCGGAGCCGCTGCCGTTCTGGTGGGAATTGGACCCGGTGCAGCTTGTACCTCTAGAGGAGTTTTAGGGGTGGGCGTTCCGCAAGCAACAGCAGTCGCCGATTGTGCCGCAGCTCGTGACGATTTTCACCGTGAAACAGGTCGCTACGTTCCCGTGATTGCAGACGGTGGGCTGATTACAGGCGGCGATATCTGTAAATGTATTGCCTGTGGTGCAGATGCAGTGATGATCGGATCGCCGTTTGCACGCGCCAAAGAAGCACCCGGTCGCGGATTTCATTGGGGCATGGCAACTCCTAGCCCCGTCTTACCGCGAGGAACCCGGATTCGAGTGGGAACGACCGGAACCCTGGAACAAATTCTGCGCGGACCCGCTCAATTAGATGATGGAACGCATAACTTACTCGGTGCGCTGCAAACCAGTATGGGAACTTTGGGAGCAAAAGATATTAAGGAAATGCAGCAAGTCGATGTCGTGATCGCGCCATCTTTGTTAACCGAAGGGAAGGTTTACCAGAAAGCACAGCAGCTTGGTATGGGTAAGTAAATTTGAATCATTGAGATTCTACGATCGTATCTACTTTCTTTACAGATTGCGATCGTAGAATAATATGGTGATCAAATGTTTAAGAGTTTTGCCAGGAGTTGTAAGATTGCCGGGTAAAACTAAATCCGTCGTCTAGAATAGAGAAAGCGGAGACGCATGTTTCCGTTCACTCCTCACACCACACTCCGCCTAGACTTCGGTTTGGGCGGTTCCTTCTTTTAAGAGGGCTGTTCGGCGCGATTTTGTATCTAATTATGTCTGGGCTGAGAATGAATCCTGCCATTTTTGCTATGTTAGAATTTCGTCAAATGAAACAAGGCAAGGATTTTCAGGAATGTCAGCAACCGCACAAGTTACGGATTCTTCGTTTGACCAGGAAGTGCTTCAGAGTGAAGTCCCAGTGCTCGTGGACTTCTGGGCACCCTGGTGTGGTCCCTGTCGAATGGTCGCGCCTGTCGTCGATGAGATTGCAGCGCAGTACGAAGGCAAAGTCAAGGTGGTCAAACTCAATACGGATGAAAATCCCGGTGTCGCCAGCAAGTTTGGAATTCGCAGTATCCCCACGCTGATGATTTTCAAAGGCGGTCAGCGCGTGGATATGGTGGTCGGTGCTGTCCCCAAAACCACACTTTCAAATACGCTCGACAAGCATCTTTAAGATTACGTCCCTGGATTCGTCTCATTTGCTAAACTCATTTTTCGAGCGCACTGATGACGCTCCAGAGTGGAATTCTGGGGCGTTTTTCAGTGTCGATGTGGGCTTCGGTTCTGCCCAATCTCGCTAAAATAGAATGCCCTTGTGAGGAAGCTTCATGACTGTTGACCCGTCGGAATTGTCCCAGCCCACTCGATCGATGTTGAATGTTGAGTCATTGCGATCAACGCTGAATGAGCTACTTGATCATTTGCCTACGATGCAACACGGTGCGCTGATTGCTCAAGCGCTGACTTTGATTGTGGGGATGTCTAGTGATGAAATCGATCGCTTAGATTGGAAAATTCTTAATGCGTCGCTACAAGATATGGAGCGAGCCTTTACCGTGTTTTATCCGTATCGCCATGTGCGGAAGATTGCGATTTTCGGTTCTGCTCGAATCAAGCCGAATACCGAAGAGTATCAGCTTGCCAAATCGTTTGCCGAATGTGTGACACAGCAGGGATACATGGTGATTACGGGCGCGGGCGGCGGCATTATGGAAGCGGGTAATGAAGGCGCAGGAGCAGATAAATCGTTTGGCTTAAACATTCTATTGCCGTTCGAGCAGGGCGCAAATCGTTTTATTCAAGGCGATCCAAAGCTGATTCCGTTTAAGTATTTTTTCACGCGCAAAGTATTCTTCTTGAAGGAAAGTGATGCGTTGGCGCTCTTTCCGGGTGGATTTGGCACACAGGATGAAGCGTTTGAATGTTTGACGCTGACGCAAACCGGAAAATCGGCTCCTGTGCCATTAGTGTTGATTGATAAACCGGGGGGTCGATATTGGGATGATTGGGCGGAGTACATCGATAAGCAGTTAATGAAACGCGGTTTGATTAGCGCTGATGATCCGAGCTTGTATACGATTACTGATGATATCGATGTTGCGTGTGCAGCGATTTCTAACTTCTATCAGGTGTATCACTCGAGTCGCTATGTGGGAAGTCAGTTGGTGCTGCGGTTGAAGACAGAATTGAGCGACGGCGCGATCGACGAATTGAACGATCGCTTTAAAGACATTATCGTTACGGGCAAAATCGAGAAAACGAAGCCGCTCCCTCAAGAAGCTCAGGACGAAACCTACTATTTACCACGCATCATGATGAACTTTAATCAGCGCGACTTAGGTAAGCTGTACCAACTAATTGCAGCAATCAATATGCTGGGAAATCCACCGCCAGAAGTGTCTGCACATCCCGAACGAAAGTAATAGCATCTAATGAATGTAGGAACTTGAAGTAATACGATTAATTTGTGCACTGAACCTGGTGGCTCTCGGTAGCCCGCTCCAACCAAATTTATGGGTGGACAGCGATGTTAAGCAGTTCCTCTAAATTTAAGATAGCTCTTGCCTTTCTCAGTAATGTAAAAATGTTCTTTGACTTCTCGGCTCTGCTCATCATCTTTTAGCAGAGTAGCCCTGCCTTTGCTGTCAAGCAGTCACGCATTTGATCTACAAACTCGTGCAGGGACTTTTTAAGGTTGTGTCAGGACTGCAAAACTTATTGCAGCCACTCTTTGAAGTTGTGCAAGGATTTCTTGAACTCGTGTAAGGACTACACAACTTGTTGTAGCAGCTTCTTAAACTTGTGCAGCAAATGCAAAGTTTCTCAAAGCATAAATTCTGTCGGTCTGCGATCGATCATCTGCTTTTGCACTGGCTGAAAACGTTTCGATCGCAGATTCCTCAAGTCCGAGGCTAATCCTCAGTCAAACTGCAAAACTCATCGGTTGTGATCAAAAGTTCGCCGTATTCGGGAACCCAAGCCAGCCACTGATCCTCTGCACACTGGCACAGTAACCAAGCTTGGTCAAAACTGTAAGCAGTTGGTGGCTTCAGCAATTGCACCCACATCGACGGTGTAAAGCGAGGAGCACAGGGAATTGATCGAGTGCGAAACGCCTCCCATGCGGTGGAGGTGGAAGCATTGCCCATAAAAATTTCTGAGTCGAGTGACATAAACAAAACCCTCTGGAGCGAAAACTGCGCCGAACTCAGACGCAATAAAAGAATATTTCTGTAGCTTATGATACTGTTTGTTATTTATAGAGGCGAGAATTTGTATTAGAAATTTACGCTTGATAATTCAGACAACGCTATAATCAACCCAAATCCGTAGCAGAGTTGACGATGAAAGCGTTGGCGAAATGGTCGATCGATGAATATCACCGCATGATTGAGGCGGGAGTGTTGCGCGATCGTACTGTAGAGCTTCTTGCAGGCGGTTGAATTAAGAGATAAGAGAACCACAAGACAGAGCGCTACAATAATGTGATTCTAAATTTCAAACCGCGATCGCCCTATGTCTGCTGATCAAAAGCCTGTCGGTCAAAAACTCTACGAAGGCAAAGCCAAAATTCTCTACAGCACCGAAGATCCAGACGTGCTGCTGACCTACTTTAAGGATGATGCCACAGCGTTTAACGCTCAAAAGCGCGGCAGCATTCAGGGCAAAGGTGAAATGAACTGCGCGATCGCCTCACACCTCTTTAAATTAATGGAGAAAAACGGGATTCCAACCCATTTTATCGATCGCACCTCCGGGAACGAAATGTTAGTGCGATCGGTCAAGATCATTCCATTAGAAGTCGTTGTCAGGAACATTGCTGCCGGAAGTCTCTGTCAACAAACAGGACTTAAGTTAGGCACCATTCTCAATCCTCCTTTGGTAGAGTTCTACCTCAAGGACGATGCATTGGGTGATCCTTTGATTACCCTTGATCGCTTACGGTTTGTTGATCCAGATTCCGCAAATCACGTGGATCGATTAAGAAGTATGGCAACGCGGATCAATACGGTGCTACAAACCTTCTTTGAGCAATGTGGCATTACCCTCGTTGACTTCAAACTAGAGTTTGGCATCGATTCTCAGGGTCAGCTTCTACTCGCAGACGAAATCAGCCCGGATACCTGTCGATTGTGGAATCAGGCAGAAACCGACCCCGATCGGCGAGTGATGGACAAAGATCGCTTCCGACGCGACCTCGGTAACGTGGAAGATGCGTATCGGCAAGTGATGGAAAGGGTGCTTGAACAAACTGTATGATCGGACGAATCGCATTATCCAGTTCAAAATCAGTCCTACCTGAATGAGTATCGTTACTCAGGGTGCGGTACAATCTTGCCGTTTAATCGGAATCAGTTTGATGTTGTTGTGTCTGCTTAAGCAGAAAGTGTGAGGACGTGCGAAAAATTGTGAATACTATGCGCTTATCCCCTGTTGTGATGGCTGCGTTTGCGTTAACGGCGACGCTCGGCTTATCTCGTTCTGCCCTAGCAAAATCGCCCGATCAGCCCGCCCAACCGCAGGCAAAATCAACCCCTCGATCGACCGTTGCCAGCATTTCTAAATTGCAGGCAAATGATGTCGTGGTCGAGACGATTCCGGTGATGCAAACTCGTAGTACTGCGGGTATGCCCTCGCTGAGTCAACTGAAGAAAATTGCTCAAGGTGGCACGATCGAGCAAGAAACGCCCGATCGAATTCAAATCAATACTTCTCCGGCGGCTCCCACGCCCGCGTCTCCAAATATTCCAACGGTTCCAAATCCAGGCACAACGCCAAGTGTCCCGCCGGGTACAACTACAACACCGCCCACCGAAGGACAGCAGGCTCCCGCTGGCACTCCTACGAATCCGCAACCTGGCGAGACGCAGCCCCTCCAGCCAGGGCAACCAACTCAACCGAGACAGCCCACTCAACCCGGGCAACCTGCTCAACCGGAACAGCCCGCCCAACCCGCGCCAGAAGAACCGAGAGTTCTGGTGTCCGAAGTTGTTGTGACGGGCGTGAACAATGAATTGCAGCAAGAAGTTTACCGAGTCATTCAGACGCAAGCGGGACGAACCACCACGCGCACCCAACTTCAAAACGATATCAACGCGATTTTTGCGACTGGATTCTTCTCGAATGTAAAAGCGACTCCAGAAGATACGCCACTAGGGGTGAGAGTGACGTTTGAGGTCACGGCGAATCCAGTTTTACGATCGGTGCAGCTTAAAGACAGTAAAGTGGTGCCGCCAGAAGAAGTGAATCGAATCTTCGGTCCGCAGTATGGCAAAATCACAAACTTCCGAGATTTGCAAAGTGGAATCCAGGAACTGACGAAGTTTTACCAGGATCGTGGCTATGTATTGGCGCAGGTGACGAACGCCCAACAGCCGCAAGTCAATCCTGATGGAACCGTGATTTTAGAGGTGGCAGAAGGCGAAATCGAGCGGATTCAGGTGCGGTTTATCAACAAAGAAGGAAGTGCGACCGACGCAAAAGGCAATCCGATTCGAGGCAAAACGCGCGACTTCATCATCACTCGTGAACTTGAACTCAAGCCTGGCTCAGTTTTCAACCGAACCGTTTTAGAACGCGACTTCCAGCGATTGTTTGGGTTAGGACTATTTGAAGATTTGCGCCCGTCGCTTGATGTCGGTGAAGATCGGCGTAAAGTCGTTCTTGTTGTAAATGCCGTTGAGCGAAATACCGGAAATATTGGACTTGCAGGCGGTTTTAGTTCTGCCAGCGGTTTATTCGGTAGCGTCAGCTATGGACAGCAAAACGTCGGCGGAAATAATCAGAAGTTCAATGCTGAAGTGCAGATCGGTCAACGAGATCAGCAGTATGAATTGAGCTTTACCGATCCGTGGATTGGTGGCGATCCGTTCCGTACTTCTTATACCTTGAGCGTGTTCCGACGAAGAACGATTTCGCTGATCTTTGACGGAGGTGATCCAGAAGTCCGATTGCCGAACGACGAGCGCGATCGACCCCGAATTAATCGCACAGGTGGCGGCATTAGCTTCTCGCGTCCGCTGTCGAAGAATGTGTTTGAACGTGCAGAATGGGTAGCTTCGCTCGGTTTGCAGTATCAACGAGTCACAGCAAGCGATTCGGACGGAATTCGTCGAACCGTGGACGAACTGGGCAATCCGCTGACGTTTGATCCATCCGGTAAAGATGATTTGTTTACAGGGCAACTTTCGGTAAGACGCGATCTCCGCGATGATTTCCTACGACCGACGCGCGGATCAGTGCTGCAACTGAGTACTGAACAATCGGTTCCGCTGGGTTCAGGTAGCATTCTGTTTAATCGACTGCGGGGAAGCTACAGCTTCTACATTCCGACTCGGTTGACGAAATTTACGCCTGAGTGCCGCGATCGCGATCCACGTCGGTTGGATCTGCAACAAACCCCTCAAGGACGGTGTGCCCAAGCGTTTGCGTTTAACATCCAAGCTGGAACAATCTTCGGAGATTTACCGCCGTATGAAGCGTTTCCGCTCGGTGGAACAAACTCGGTGCGGGGCTACGATGAAGGGGATGTTGGCAGCGGTCGGAGTTTTGTGCAAGCAACCGCAGAATATCGATTCCCAATCTTCTCAATTATCTCTGGTGCGCTGTTTCTCGATGCCGCAACTGATTTAGGCTCCGGCAGCAGTGTTCCGGGCAATCCAGCAGGAGTGCGGGGTAAGCCAGGAAGTGGATTTGGTTACGGAATTGGGATACGAGTGCAGGCAGGCGCGTTAGGTCCGATTCGGATTGACTACGGTATCAACGATCAAGGCGGAAGTAATATTCGCTTTGGATTTGGAGAACGCTTCTAAATGGTCAACACACAAAATCAGGGTTATATCACTCGGCAAAGCGAACGATCGCTTGCTGAAGGTTTCTCCTGTCGTGGCATTGGGCTGCATACAGGAGAAGAGACAACCGCGCAAGTATTGCCCGCAGAACCGGGACGCGGGCGCTACTTTGTGCGAACAGATTTACCCGATGCGCCGGAGATTCCTGCTCGAATTGAATCGGTTCGTGAAACGATGCTTTCGACTGAACTGATGAACGGAGACGCGAAAATTCGCACGGTTGAACATCTGTTGGCAGCGCTTGCGGGAATGGGCATCGATAACGCTCGGATCGAAGTCGATGGGGCGGAAGTGCCGCTACTCGATGGTTCCGCTCGATCGTGGACAAGCGCGATCGCACAAGCTGGCATCGTCGAGCAATCTGAGATGGAATTTGCGAACACGAAGGGCAGCGAAGCTATCGTCATCACCGAACCTGTTTTTGTGCGGCATGGGGATGCGTTTGTTGCGGCGTTACCGTCTGAGGAGTTGCGGTTTTCTTATGGGATTGACTTTGAACTGAGCGCGATCGGCAATCAGTGGCACAGTTGGCGGTTTGATCCAGACACGTTTGCGGAGGAAATTGCTCCCGCGCGCACGTTTGGATTTGCACATCAGATCGAACAGTTACGGGCAAATGGTTTAATTAAAGGCGGTTCCCTTGAAAACGCCTTAGTTTGCAGCACTGACGGATGGATTAATCCTCCTTTGCGGTTTTCAAATGAACCAGCACGCCATAAACTTCTAGACTTAATAGGAGATCTCAGTTTACTGGGGACGTTTCCAACCGCTCACTTTTTAGCATACAAAGCGAGTCATGGGTTACACACTCAACTGGTGCGTCAACTCTCCGATCAGTCTGCCACTTTCTAGCTCTTTAACTCCAACGCCCATGTCAACCTTGATTGAAACCCATACCGCCCTGACCGAGAATTTAAACGCTTCCCAAGCGGCTCAACCAGAAATCAAAACCACATTTTCGGTTGAAGAGATTCATCAACTCTTGCCGCATCGCTACCCCTTTGCACTGGTCGATCGCATCATCGATTATGTGCCTGGAAAAATGGCGATCGGAATTAAGAACGTCTCGTTTAATGAGCCGCACTTTCAAGGACATTTTCCGGATCGTCCGATTATGCCGGGAGTGTTAATTGTCGAAGCGATGGCGCAGGTTGGCGGAGTCGTTCTCACACAAATGGCAGATGTGCAAGGCGGTCTCTTCATGTTTGCTGGCATTGATGCGGTAAAATTTCGTCGTCCGGTTGTGCCAGGTGATCAACTGGTTATGACCGTGGAACTGCTCTCGGTCAAGGCTCGTCGTTTTGGAAAGATGCGCGGTCGTGCCGAAGTTGACGGACAGCTTGCCTGTCAAGGTGATTTAATGTTTGCGCTAGTCGATTGAGGACAGCGAGATCACGCACGGCAGTCACGCTTGCGTGTGCCAAAGGCATCGCTCCTCTTTCTCCTAGCCTCTAGTTCTTCTACCCTCTATCTATGACCACCACCTTGATTCACCAGACCGCTGTGATCCACCCAAATGCTCAACTTCATCCCACTGTCCAGGTTGGGGCGTATGCGGTAATTGGGGAACACGTCAAAATCGGGGCAGGCTCAATTGTGGGACACCATGCCGTGATCGAAGGCTGGACGGAGATTGGAGAACGAAATCATATTTTTGCAGGAGCCGCGATCGGACTTGAACCGCAGGATCTGAAATACGATGGTTCACTCGGTTTAGTTCGGATTGGCAATGGCAATCAGATTCGCGAGTTTGTGACGATTCATCGCCCGACTTTTGCCGATCGCATTACGCTGATTGGTAATGGAAATCTACTCATGGCGTATGTCCATATTGGGCATGAATGCGTAATTGAGGATCAGGTGATTATTGCCAATTCGGTGCAAATGGCGGGTCATGTGCATATCGAATCGAAAGCGCGATTAAGCGGCGTTTTAGGGATTCACCAGTTTGTTTGGATTGGGCGACACGCGATGATCGGCGGCATGAGTCGGATCGATCGAGATGTGCCGCCGTTTGTGATTGTCGAGGGCAATCCTTCACGAATTCGGGCGTTTCATCAAGTTGGACTTCAGCGATCGGGCTTTTCAACCGAGGAAATCAACTTATTGAAAAAAGCGTATCGAACCGTTTTTCGATCGGGCTTGACCATGAATGAAGCGCTAGAGCGATTAGAGCTACTGCCGGAAAATGAGCATATTCAGCACTTTCAGCAATTTATTCAACTGTCTCTGTCACCGGGACGTAGAGGACTGACACCGAGCGCAACTCTCAAAAGCGAATGAAGAAGCGAATTTTTATTAGTACAGGCGAAGTGTCCGGCGATTTGCAAGGGGCGATGCTGGTTAAAGCGCTGTATGCACAAGCTCAAGTGATCGGAGCAGAGATCGAAGTTCTGGCATTGGGTGGTGAGCGCATGGAAGCCGCAGGCGCGAAGCTATTGGGTAATACGACTGAGATTGGCTCGATCGGGATTGTGGAAGGCTTGCCCTATTTGTTTCCAACCCTGAGCGTTCAGCGGCGGGCAAAGCAGTATTTACGCGAGAATCCTCCGGATGTGGTGGTGATGATCGACTACAGCGATCCAAATATCAGCATTGGGCTGCACGTTCGTAAACATTTACCGGATGTTACGACCGTCTACTTTATTGCGCCACAAGAATGGGTTGTGGCAATTAATGACAAGAAAACTCAGTGGATTGTGCAGATTAGCGATTACATTTATTCGATCTTTCCGACTGAGGCAGAATATTACAAATCGAAGGGCGCGAATGCTATTTTTGTCGGGCATCCGTTAGTCGATCGCATGAAAGATGCTCCCGATCGCTCGACTACGCGATCAAAATTGGGAATTTCTCCGGATCAGACTACGATCGTACTGCTTCCGGCATCGCGCCAACAGGAAATTAAGTACATGATGCCTGTGATATTTAAGGCAGCACAACAAATTCAGGAAAAAATTCCCGATGTGAGATTTCTTGTGCCTTTGTCGCTGGAGAAATACCGATCACGGATTGTTCAAGCGATCGAGGACTATCAATTGCAAGCCGAAATCGTCGAAGGTTCGCCGTTGAATGCGATCGCTGCTGCTGACCTAGCCATTGCAAAAAGTGGAACTGTGAATCTTGAGATCGCATTGTTAGACGTGCCTCAAGTCATTATGTACCGCTTAGCGCCGCTGACCTATTGGGTTGCGAAGAACGTTCTGAAGCTCAAGGTTCCGTTTGTTTCTCCTCCAAACCTGGTCAAGATGAAAGCGATCGTGCCAGAATTCATTCAAAACGATGCTACACCCGAAAACTTAGCGATGTGTGCATTAGAGTTACTGAAGCCTGAGAATCGAGAGAAAACGATCGCAGCATATCAGGAAATGCGACAGACTTTGGGTGGAGAAGGCGCTTGCGATCGTGTTGCTCGATCGATTTTGGCGCATTTGGAGGTGGAACCGCCTCGCTGCTAAGTCAACGCAAATCGGCGGATTGTGCTGGCACAGTCGGGGTCGATTGCGAGATCGAAATTCGTAATGCTTCCGGAAATGCAGGCTGCGCCTGTGCTAATCGTTGTCGCGATGACTGCACCAAACCCAAGACTTCTCGACTCGAAGCCCGAACTCCCGCAGCAGCATTGGCAGGCGCGATCGCCTGACTTGAAGTGTGGTGATCAGGCTGATTAGGATTCAATAGTCTTGCTTGGTAATCGATCCGCGTTCTCATCGCCATTAAGTCTTGTGTCGATCGATACAACGAACAATAAACTTGAACTTGCTCTAACGACGCGCCATCTGTTCCTGCAAATTCACCCAGTCCTGCAGGCGGCGAACACAGGAGCGCGGAATCAGGATAATTAAACTTGAGAAAGCGATCGACGGCTGAAGTATAGAGTAGAATCTGTCCGCTGAGTGTTCTGAGGCGCTTTATCTCTAGCGGTTGAGTCTTTGGCTTTTGACTTGCTTGCTCAACTCGATCGAGTAATCTCACTTGCTCTTGAGTCAGGTTGTGCGCTTCACGCCAATAAGCACGCGATGGGTCATCGGTTAGCGCACTCGGTCCTGTACTTGCTCTAACCGCTGTCGAGCCCAGTAGGCACCCAGCCAAGACTAATCCAGCCACAAAAAATCGACGCATTTCTTTTCTCACTCACACACAAGCCACACGCGCTAATTCTCTCTAGTTTAGCTGAATATTTCAATTCTATTGTTGGCATCTGTAATACACTTGATGTATGTGAAGTTACTGTAATTATTCAGAGTAATTTCAAATTGCATCCGGAATTCCAAACTTTCGTATGAAGTTCATCGGGACGACAAAACGATCGCATAGACTCAAAATGGCGCATCGTTCGAGCTTGCAATGTATACCTACGCTTTCTTCAAAACGCCTACGACTTCGCTGCAATTGAGTGAAGGAATTGCCGGAACTCTGGCAGTGGTTGAAACCGGAGCCTTGGCGGCTTTGGTAGAGCCTGAGTTGGAGTTTGAAGCGATCGAGAACGATGATACTCAACTGGTGCAAGCCGTTCTGACGCACGATCGCGTTATTTGCGATTTGTTTTGGCAGGTGACAATCTTACCGCTGCGGTTTGGGACACAGTTTTTATCGCGCGATCGCTTGATCGCTCATCTTACAGAAAATCTTGATAAGTATTTGGATAAGCTGAATCAGCTAGAAGGCAAGGCAGAATATCGGCTGAAACTTACACCGCTCGAGCTAGAAGTGCCGAGTAATTCAGAGATGAATGGCAGCATGAAAGGGCGCGATTATTTTCAGGCGAAAAGGCAGCAGTATCAAACTCAGATCGAGCAAAAAGATCAACAACAGCAGGAGCTTCAGCAAATTTTGGCGGAGATTGAGCAAGTCTATCCGGATGCAAAACTGAAAGCAGGATCAGACGGAGTTGAGAAACTTTATTTATTAATTGATAAACGCGAAGAGATGTCGCTTTATCAGCATCTAAGTGAATGGCAGAATCAATACCCACATTGGGAATTAGGGCTGGGAGAAGCATTACCGCCGTATCACTTTGTATAACACTACCTTCTCGATAATGCTAATCCGAAACTCAATATAAGAAGAATCACTAAAGCAATCCATCCGGCATTGCGACGCGTCCATGCACCCGGAGTCATTTCATACCGCTTTGGCGTACTCACGATCGGGATTGTGACATTGTGATACATGGTGCATTCCCGGGCATCAGGGCGTTGCGGATAATTGCAAGTGTCATCGGCATCGTAAATGCAGGTTTTGCACAGGGGTTCTGTTCCGGTTGCGCGATGAAGAACGATACCGGGATGACCATGAGCTTTCAGCGAAGTGCGACAGCGGGGACAAGCGATCGCATCAGATTGAATCGATTGACCACAGCGAGGACAGTTCATCATAGATTGCGATCGCTAAATTTACGAACGTGGAATTCTCCTTCTTCAACAAACGGAAAGGATTGCCCCATTGCTTCGGTGAATCGTCGATCGGTTTCTTCGAGAACCGATGCCGGAACACTTTTCCAAGCCTCTTTTGTTTCCCAGTGGATCACCATAATCAGATCGGTTTCATCTTTGGGATTGAACCAGATTTCTTTTCCTACATAACCGGGATATTTTGAAAGCGCTGCCGTCCAGATCTCAGCATCCTTTTGGATATAAGTTTCACGCAACTCCAGCGGAACCTTTACTTTCAGCCATTCGATAACCATACTTTCTGTCTGTAGAGGAATGACATAACGATCGTAAATTCAATAATCTAATTCACTACTTTAAAGTCTAACGCTTCGGGCATTGCTTATGTTGACTCATCTAGGCAAGCAATGGAAGACAGAGCTAACTGATTTGGTGCGGGGCGCGTCTGGTGGATTTTTGCTCGGAATCCCATTGCTATATACGATGGAAGTCTGGTGGATTGGTTCATACATTAGTCCATTCAGGATGTTATTCGCATTAGTGCTGACGTTTCTAATTGTATTTTTATTGAATCAAACTTCGGGATTTCGTAACGGAAATGCTGTGAAGACGATCGATGCGCTGAAAGATGCGATCGAGGCTTTAGCGATCGGTTTAGTATGTAGTGGTGTGACACTGATTTTGCTACAAGAAATTACATTTAATACCCCGCTGATTGAGGCACTGGGTAAGCTAATTTATGAAAGCGTCCCTTTTACATTTGGTGTGGCGCTGGCGAATCAGTTTTTAGGCAAAGACCAATCGCGATCGGGAGATGATCAACCCAAACGCAAAGGAAACGCAACTCTATCAGATATTTCAGCAACCTTGATCGGTGCGCTTGTGATTGCATTTAACATTGCACCCACCGACGAAATTCCAATGTTGGCATCGGCGGTAACGGGTGGATGGTTGCTTGCAATGATTCCAGCTTCATTGTTGGTTTCATACTGCATTGTGTTTGCAGCAGGATTTACCAATCAACAACAGCGGTATCAACATCAGGGTGTCTTTCAGCGTCCTTGGGGTGAAACGATCGCGGCGTATTTAGTGTCACTTTTTGCAGCAATGCTGATGTTAGCGTTCTTTCAGAAGTTACATTTCGATGATCCGTGGCAGATATGGTTAAGCTACACCATTTTGTTAGGTTTACCTGCGGCGGTTGGTGGTGCAGCGGGACGATTAGCAGCTTAGGAGAAAAAACAATGGAAAAAAGCTCGACTCGATCGCCTGCTGAATGGGTGACATTCGGAATTGCTAGTACGATTTTAGGCGCGGTTGCTGGACTAGTTTTGTATGTGTGGATTAGCGATCGCTATAAACCTGCTGCTATTTCTGTCGAGCAGCGTGAGATTCGGAAAACGGATGGCAAATTTTATGTTCCGTTTGAGGTTACGAATACGGGCGGCGAGACTGTGGAATCTGTGCAGGTGATTGCAGAGTTAAAAACAGGCGATCGTGTTTTAGAATCGGGTGATCAGCAGATTGACTTCTTGTCAAAAGGTGAGAAGGAAGAAGGCGCGTTTGTGTTTCAGCGCGATCCCCGTCAGGGTGAGTTGGTTGTACGAGTTGCAAGTTATAAAATTCCGTGATGAACGTTTCTCTGAGTACAGTCATTCTTGCAGGCGGTAAAAGTTCTCGAATGGGACGCGATAAAGCTTTGATCGAAATCGATGGCATTCCATTGTTAAAGCGAACCTGTGACGCAGCACGACATTGTACAGATTTGATTTATGTTGTCACTTCTTGGCGCGATCGCTATCAATCGATCATTTCAGATGTGCATTGGATCGAAGAATCAAGTCCGCGATCGCCGCTGATTGGATTTGCTGAAGCCTTAGCGCAAGTTTCAACCGAGTGGGTGTTGCTGCTTGCGTGTGATTTACCTCGATTAGATGGTGAAACATTACAGCAATGGACAGCACAACTATCAGAAGCACCAATTCTGGTTGCAAGAAGTCAGGAGGGCTGGGAGCCGCTGTGTGGATTTTATCGACGCGATCGACTATCCAGTTTGCAGAACTATATTGCCCAAGGAAAGCGATCATTTCAAGACTGGCTGGATTCGGAATCTGTGCAGGAATTGGAGATAGTCGATCGACAAGTTCTTCTCAATTGCAATACTCCAGACGATCTCAAATTGATTGATGAATCCTATTAATTTCGTCCCATTCCAATTCTGTTAACGGTTGAATCAAAAAATTAATTCCAAAACAATCTTTTGCAGCGTTGATTAAAGTATCAACGATCGTATTGATCGGAATTCCTAATTCAAGTCGCGCTAACTTCTGTCCAAACACTTGTTCAAATAGGTTTGCATCCGGTTCAATCTGTATTGATCCATGTTGCAAAATCACTTCATCTCGCCGCAATTGGGCACTACCGATCAGCTTGATGCCTTCAGATGTCACTAAATCTGCACCTGTCGCAGTTCCAAAACAATTGGGATTATGAATATATCCCCGTCCTGCTTCGCCGTAGTGTAACTCAATGCCTAATTGCTTCCATCCCTGAATCAGAAACTTGCAAATCGTTTGATATGCCTGCATCCGATTTTGTCCAAGTCCAGACGCAATCACCGCATAAGTTAGATCGCCTTGATGCAGAACGGCTCTACCACCACTCGGACGACGCACCAAATCGATCGCTGCTCCGTTCCAAGTCAAAGACTGCCAAGCTTCAGGATAGTGCCGTTGATGATAGCCAAGCGAAATGGCAGCAGGCGACCAAGTATAAAAGCGCAAAGTTGGCGGATGTAAGCGCGATCGGTGTTGTTCGAGTAGCCAAGTATCGATCGCCATTTGCATCTGCCCAGAAGCCTGAATTATTGGAATCAGCCGCCATTCATTCATTTAAGTTCAACATCTGCTAAAAGGCGATTGTATCGTATCTATCTTTTGCGGGGTTAAGCGATCGGATTCCGTCATTACCTTAAGGACAGTCACCCAATTCACTCAGGACTTATGGATTATCAACCCAGCGAAAATACTCAACGCGCTTTGTCAATGTTTCAGAAATACGATATTGACACACAGCTTGCATTACTTTGGTATGGTTATCTCGACATTAAGGATGAGCTAAATCCTGAACCTCCTCCCTCTTCCGAGGATTGAGCTTTGAAGATCGAATTGATTTCATGCGAACCGCAGTTCTTGGAATGGGTGCGGCATCCACGAAAGCATAGCTGTTAGAGAAAGTATAGTTGTTAGACGCTCAATCTCGTAGAACTCCAAGATTTAAATCTTGGAGTTCTACAAGGTGGATTAAGCCGCTTCAAACTCAGCTTTCAATGCATCGTCGTTGTCATCTGCGATCGTTGCCA
The DNA here is from genome assembly GCA_040289665.1 of Leptolyngbya sp. ERB_1_1. GTDB lineage: Bacteria > Cyanobacteriota > Cyanobacteriia > Leptolyngbyales > Leptolyngbyaceae > Leptolyngbya. Next base: position 25,228 of record PSLO01000051.1, read on the forward strand.
CCACCGTAATGATCCGTGAAATTTCACCGGGCGATAGTTCTGCAACCGTTCGAGAAGAGACGACAACAACTTGATTGTTGAAAATCGCAAAATGTGCCTCAAACGTCGTTAACCAATTCATCTCAAGCAACTTGCGCGTCATTTGTAGCTCATTCTGTACGGGTAGATTCAACACACTCGCCCAGACTGTAAAGGTATCCTCGTCGGTTGTGCCTGTCAACTGTACAAAGGTTTCTACACTGCCATATTTGAACTTCCAAACATAGCCGCTTTCGGTTTCGTCGTGGCTAACCATTGCACTATCCGACTGATCTAAGCTGCTAATTACTGTTTCGATCACTTGGATCAGGTTGGCACGTACGCTCTCAATTTCTTCAGAAGTTGTGGTTTCCAAATCCGGTTGATAGTTCGTCATAAAGTCGCTCGTACAAATTTTTTGGCGTAGAAGTTGAGTTTACGGTAGCGCTATCTGCCTACCGTTTGCCTCAGTCTTGGGATTTCTTCACCTTTGTAGCAAGGAATTCAGATTTTGAAACTTTTTGTCTTCCTACTTGCGGCAGAGGCAGGTCGCAGTTACGAATGTCTTACATGATGGATGAAGTATTATGCTCGATCGCGAAATAGTTGGGGAGTCACAACTATAGGAGAAGGATTATGACAATCACGATTCGCGATGACGTGGTTTATATCATGCTGAAAAAGATTGACGAAAGCGATCAAGGTCCGGGACCCGATCCCGTAAAATTTAGTGAAAGCGACTTTGCTGGAATTCCGATGACAACCGCTGAGTTTCTCGGTCACTTGGACTATCTCAATCAACGACAGTATATTAATGCCGAGTTTTCTGGAAATGCTTACGGCAACCAAGATGATGTCCCGAATTTAGTCAACGAAGAAGAATTCGGACTGAGAATTGCAAATACTTACGGTGCGCCTGATGGTCCGTTACCGCATCTGATTGAGTTTAAGAAGGCAGAACTGACCGAGAAAGGTCGTGCAATGCTTCAGGATATGGAAGCGAATCCGCCGAAGACCATGCAATCCGGTGCAACGGTTCCGATCGCAACGAAAGACACTCCTTTCCTCGAAAAAGTAGCCCTTAAAGGCGGAATCTCTGACTTGTATGATGCACGAGACATCACAGAAGTTGTATTCCGTACCATGCGCGACATGATGACCAATGAAGCGATCGAAAACGTTTCAGAAGAACTCCATGTTCCGCTCGATGAAGGCAACCCAGATAGAACCTTGTACACTGCAACCCCTCTAGCAACCCAAGTATCCGACTTGTGGGAAGATACAAACCCGATTGTGCATTTCCTTAGCCACATTCGTCCACAGCTAAAGATCAAGTCAGATACGTTCTTGTTCCGAGTAAAGCAAGAAGGCGGCTTACAACCGAACATATCGCCTGAGCAAGTCGTGTCAGCCGTGTTCTCAGCAACTAAAGATGAACTCTCACAAGAGCGCATCCAAGAAGTTGCAAGCTTCTTGCCCGATAAAATTCGGGAACTGTGGGAACAAGCGTAACGAATGGAGCGATCGCGGGATTAAGTCTGCCACGTCCCTGAGAAAATACTTTTTACTGCGATCGCAATTCGCCCTAGATCCTCATTCAATAACGGCGGACAGTCCAAACTCTTCGCAAGTCCGCCGTTAAACAAATCTCTCGCTTCACTAGAGACGAGAAACAGCGCAGAAGCTAATTCTCGATCGAGCACCGTCTGCTCTTTCAGCGCGTCAAATACCACTTTCAACGCCAGTAAAATCGAAGTGACTTGTCCTGGTATGGGTGGCTTACCTGCTCCCAATCGTCCGAGAAACGTATCAGCAGCGTTGAGATTGGTTTGATCGATGAGTAAGCGACGAGCAGTTTCGTAATCCACGATCGAGCGCTCTAGAGAATTGACTGTATCACTCTAGCGCGAATCCGCAACTTTACTATTAATCCAGAAAAATTCTATTGGGTCAGATTCGGTTCTACGATTTCTGGAAAGCTCTCGAAATTTCTTCGCACCCAATCCATTCCCACTTCGTTATTCAATTTGATGTGTTGGGGTGTGTTCGGATAAAGTTTGCTAAGAATATCAGCATCTTGCTCAACTACCGTTTCGACTAGCTTGAGAATGTTGTTTTTCATCGATCGAAACACCGGATTTTTGAATTTGCCAAACACTAAAACGTAAGTTCGGGTGTCTGTTTCTGATTCAGGTACAAAGATGTGGCATTGTTTAATTGTTCCGAGCGGTGATTCTCCGTGAAAGATAATCAATACCGGAAAATAGTTCTCCAAATGCGCCTCAATCACCTTTGGCATGGTAAGCAAATCTGTTTTGATGCTCCGATGACCTGCCACTCCAGCAAATTCATACTCTGCCGCAAACTCATTCAACACGGTCGGAATCGGGATCTTCGGCTCCAGTCCACCATAAGACCAAATGAAATCCCCTTGAATGATTAATTCTAAGGGCTTTATCAATGATTTCGTCAGCTTATTAGAACTAGGTAGCACTGTTGATCCAGTCTGATCAAACTCCAATGCGTGAAACGGACAAGCGATCGTACTACTACCATCCGATTTCGCCACACACCACCCTTCAGATAGCATTGCTCCCATATGCGGACAAGCATTCGGCAATCCATGAACTTCACCGCTTGAATCTTGCCACATCACATACTCCTGACCATATAGCGAAACCTTCATTGGCTGGTTTGGTTTTAACATCGATCGATGTGCTAACAACCAGGGCGACCCTTGTAGCATCTCCATAGCGCTCACTAATTAATTTTTTAATTAGTTTAAGAAATCCTTCTCTCGGTGTCAATGAGCGATCGCTGTATGATGGAAAAACGCGGAAGGCAGGATTTGAGGATCTTATTTGCGATCAACGATCAGGAGTTCTAATAATGGTGCGATCGCAAAAACGGCAGATCCGAGATGCAGAAGTTACGCAGAAACAAATCTTAGATGCCGCAGAAATTGAGTTTTCTCGGCATGGTTTACAAGGCGCACGAATTAGCGCGATCGCCAAACGTGCCAAAATCACAGCTGCGATGATTCACTATTATTTTGAACATAAAGAAGGGCTCTACAAAGCCGTTTTGCAACGCCCGATCGATGAAGTTCAACAATTAGTGAACCAACTTGAACTTGATCATTTATCTCCCGAAGATGCGATCGTTTTTGTAATCCGAATGGCGATCGCAAACGAATTCAACAACCCCTATCGCCAAATGCTTTGGTTCCAAGAAGCGAGTCAAAATCAAGGCTTGTATTTCAAACAAGGCAACTGGTCAGTCTTATTCGATCGAGTCACAAAAGTTCTAGAACGCGGCATGAAATCCGGCGATTTTCGTGTAGCTGACCCGATGCTGACGCTGACTCACATTCTCGGTGTTTGTATCTTCTATTTCACGGTGCAAGAGAATTGGAAACACTTGATGCCCGATGTCGATCGCTTAAGTGCTGAGAATGTTGAGAAGCATACGGAAAGTGCGATCGCGTTTATCCTCGCGGCGATTAAACGATAGACTTATCAAAGAGGTAACTTTGCAATACGATCGACCCATTCTTCGGCTGTAGAAGCCGACCAAATTAGCAGTAACTCTTCGATAACTGCTTCAATCGGCAGCTTTCGAGACACGATAATCACACCTGCACTTTTGGAATTTACGATGAACTCAGCAAATTCTAGAGGCATTGTTCTACGATCGTGACTTACAAGAACCCGCCCCTGCTGCACTGAGATCGCTAATACTTCAGGATCTTTCACTCCTTCTAGTCCAGCCAACAAAGCGGATTGAAAGTCGATCTTCGGCTCTCGTCTTAAAACGCCTGTTACGATCGCTTGATTCAAATCAGCATCAGCCTGAAACCGAATGTTCACGAACTGACCTTCTTAGCTGCCATCAATTTGTCATACAGCACCGGATCGTCAGTCCTTAAAGGCTGAGGCATCGCGTCGAATGCAGCTTCTTCTTCGGTTAGATAAGCGTCAATCTTAGTACGATTAGCGAGATAAAACGTAATTGCTCCATAAACTTGTTCAAGCGTGAGCAACGGAAACGCCTGCACGATGCTTTCAGGAGATGCGCCTTGTTGGAAGAGATATACGATCGAATCGAGAGAAATTCGAGTTCCTTCAATCCAATAAGCATCGTTTCGATATTCCACGTATGCTTTCGCTTTAGTGACTTTCATAAGCTCAATCAATTCTCATTGGAATTATAACTTGAGTAATTGGTGAATAGATTTAACATGGTTAAAACTTGGAATTCTACAAAACAATTTACACCTCATAAAACTATCCGTGGTGTCGTAGGGAAGGCAAGGGTTGAGAGCACAGGCATCAAGCTCAGGTAGAACCCTTTGATGAGAAGCAAGCAAGAGCATGA
>PSLO01000199.1:0-2933 GCA_040289665.1 Leptolyngbya sp. ERB_1_1
TTCGAGTTGTGCGTTAAGTCATTGAATCTGTCGGAAATCTCTTAGCGTTTATGATTCATGCAACAAAGCCAATGCGCTCTTAGAACACCGCTGAATCCGATTCTAGGTTGGTCAAGGTTATTACAGGATGGTAAGCTCGATGCTGCGACCACACAGAAAGCACTCGAAACCATTGATCGCAATGCGAAGCTGCAATTTCAACTGATTGAGGATTTGCTTGATGTGTCTCGGATTCTACGCGGTAAGCTGGTGCTGCGCGAGATTGAGCTTGATTTAGGATTAGTGATTCGATCTGCGATCGAGACGGTGCGGCTTTCTGCGGAAGCAAAAGCGATCAGTCTGACGTTTACCGCTTTGAATTCGGTCGATCGAATCTTGGTGAATGGCGATCCGAATCGGTTGCAGCAAGTGATCATTAATTTGCTGACGAATGCGATTAAGTTTACGCCTAAAAATGGACGAGTTGATGTCAAGCTGGAATACTTATCTGAGGAACAATCGGACTTTGTGCAAATTCGGATTAGCGATACGGGGAAAGGGATTGATCCAGACTTCTTGCCGTATGTGTTTGAACGGTTTCGGCAGGAGGATAGTGGAACCACTCGCAAGTTTGGAGGGTTGGGATTGGGGCTAGCGATCGCGCGGCATTTAGTTGAACTGCATAATGGTAAGGTTGAAGCGCAAAGTGAAGGAGTGAATCGTGGCGCGACGTTTATTGTTACGCTTCCAGCGGTGACTTCTCGTGCTGAAACTGTTCCCAAAGGAATGCCGACTTCTGTGCAAGCAACAGGCTTTCTCAAAGGTCGCAAAATTTTGATTGTTGAAGATGATCCAGATGCTAGAGAGTTGCTGAGGTATATTCTGGAGACTGAACAGGCGAAGGTTTTGGTTGCGGCATCGGCTCAAGAGGCGATCGCTCAATTGGATTCGTTTGCGCCGGATTTAATGATTAGCGATATTAGTATGCCTGGAATGGATGGCTATCGTTTGATTCAATACATTCGCACGAGGCAAACTCGCCGCATTCCTGCGATCGCGGTAACTGCAAATGCGAGAGAAGAAGATCGACTAAGCGCGATCGACTAAATCTTTTCTGATGCATTTTTGGAATGAGCTATCCTGTTTTTTAGTCTCATAATTCTTAAATTGGTTTTATTAGTGGACTTGGTTTGAGTCTTAGATGATGAAATGAGAAAGAATGTGAGCAAAAGAAATCGCTTGACTCGGCAAACGATATCGATTACCCTCTCAAATTAAGCAAATGGTCGTGAAGCGCTATTTGCCGATCGTCCCAAAAACTGAATCCGCCAGCGCCGCTCAAAATTGCGGGAACAACTTTGAGCAGCTAGCCGCCCAAGACTGTACTCAGCAGTCCGGGAGGCTAACGTAGGATGATACCATCCGATGTAGCCACCCTGCTTTCTGTTGCGCGGGGTAGCTTTGGTTTTTGGGCTTTCTTCCTATACCAAAAATCGGAGAAAGCTCAATGAATATGAATTTGCAGGAACTCTTGCAGCAATTTGAGTCGCGAGAGGGTGAGAAGATTCAACACGTCTTAATTGGCTCGCCGGAAGGAATTGAGGAGATTATGCATAGACTGTATGCGTTACGGTATGCGGATGTGGGGTCGTGGAGTCCGATTATTCCGATGCCGGGAAGTGGAGCGTGGATGAGTGTGCTGACTCGACATCGGATGTTGCGCTGATGAAACAAGTGCGATCGCGTTTTCACCATCTCAAATGAGACTCAATATAAATCTGAACAAGCGTCTCATTTGAGAAAACGATTCTAATTCTTCAAATCACAAAGATGAAATGAGATTTGTATCTATGAAAAGTGCGATCGCATTTGCTCAGCTTTATTCAGGCAAGATGAACCCCTGTTTATGCAAATCACAGACGCAAAAACGAAAATGATTTGCGAAAAATGACTTGTGTGATAAGCGTTGCTAATTGTTTTATGCGATCGCGCTGATGTAATTGTTGAAAAATTGCTTGTGAAATCTGTTTTTCTAGAAATTTCTAAGCGAATCTACCTGTTTTTGTATTGCACTGACTTGTGATTTCCTGATCTTCACGAATCTGATTGAGAACGCTGAGTGATTAGGCTTGAGAAAATTTTAGGAACCTCAGAATGACTCAACAGAAAAAATCTGCAACGATCGCAAGAGCGCAATTAGATTTGGCAAACTTGCAAGCGATCGATCCAAATTTGGATCTGGGTGATGGATTGTCGATCGAAGCCTTGGATCAATTGATTCAAGAGACGCAAGACGCGATCGCACAATTTAATATTGCAGCGGCAACGATCGCCAACAATCGACGGGTGATTCGAGAGAAAGAAAGCGCAATCACAGATTTGAGCCAACGGTTACGATTGGCAGTTGGAGCGCGATACGGCAAAAATAGTAATGAGTATCAATTGGCGAATCGGGCAGCAAAGCGCGGACGAAATGCAAAATCGTTTGATAAGTCGATCGAGAACAATGGCAATTCTGCTGGGACAGCGGTTCTTACAATGAATTAGTATTGTATCACTGTCTCAAATTAGTTTTTTGATTAGACTCATTTTGAGTCTTAAATTGCGAGTGCAAGACGCATTAAATGAAAAGGGTGAGCGATCGCCCACCCTCTGTGGTTTCCTTTTACTTACTGGGAATGGGCAGCTATATGCTCTTGTTTAGTAAATTTCAAAAGCTAAAAGATCGGGAAAAACTGCTCGACTCAATTCAATGGTTGGGAAATGAGCTTGTGCTTGATGTTGGTTGCGGTCGTGGTTTAATGCTAGTCGGTGCTGCTAAACGGCTCACAAACGGTAAAAGCATTGGTATTGATATTTGGCAACAGGAAGATCAATCTGATAACTGAATCTTTGGGGTAAGCCACTGGTTCTACCAGTGCGACTCGATGAGCTTTGAGCGATACGGCAGTAAA
>PSLO01000002.1:0-42478 GCA_040289665.1 Leptolyngbya sp. ERB_1_1
CCTTAGCAAGGACATCCGCCCTTGGGGCGGTCACACTCATCAAGCCACCAGCTTTGCTGGGGGTGTCTGACTTCGATCGAGATAAATCGGCGTGTTCGAGATTTGCTCCTCTAAGATCCGCATTAATCAGAACGGCATCACTGAGATTGGCATCGCGAAAGTTCACGCCTCGCAGCCAAGCATCACTCAAAATGGCGTGATGTAGGGTAGCTGTTCGCAATGCTGATCCGCCCAAGTCTGCTGTTTGAAACTTAGCATGACTAAAATTCGATTCCGATAAGTTGGCGTAGCGAATGTTGGCTTCAGAAAAATCGGCAAAACTGCAATCTGCCTGCTTGAGTCGAGCGTGACAGAGATTTGCTGTTTGTAGGTTTGCTGTTCGCAGTGTCACCCCACGCAGATCTGCACCTGTCAAATCCGTACCCGCAAAAATTGCACCTGTCAAATCACAGTTTTGGAAGTTCGATCGACTTAAATCGAGTCCGCTAAAATCTTGCCCTCGAAGGCTACGTCCTGCATAATTTCCGCCTGAGTGCCAATCACACATCACCGACCTCCAGCGTTCTGACGATTGTTAACACGATATAACTGTGAAGCGCCGAGACTTATGATGTTTTGTGTAAAATCACACGCGCAAATCTGTCTTTCATTCTACAGAAAATATCAAGAATGAGTGTGATGCCAGGTTTGTAGGGCGAGTCGATGCACTTCTCGCCAAGGGAGATCTGCCTGGCGTGCAATGCGGGCACAGTCTTCGTATTCTGGCTGAACATTGACGATCGAGCCATTTCGAGATGCAACTTTTATCTGAATCAATCCATAATCGGTTTTAATTTGATCAAAAGTACGATCGAGAATTGTTCGCTGCTGTGTTGTCCGTCGAATTCCTAATGTAGTTGTTTCACGAAATAATATTGTTTCACAATCAGTTGTTTTTTCTGGTGAACAAATTACAGTCAGTAATATTCCAGGACGTGATTTTTTCATTCCGATCGCTTGTGTGAAAACATCTAGCGCACCCGCTTCAAACAAGGAATCAAATAGATAACCGATCGCTTGTGGATTGAGATCATCGATCTGAGTTTCGAGAACTGTAACTGTTTGAGGAGTGGCGATTTGATGATGGGAATGGTGTTGATCTTCAGTGGTTCCAATCCAAATCCGTATCATGTTTGGAATTGGTAAATCGATCGTTCCTGCTCCCAACCCAATTTTTTGTAAAGTCATCTTGGGAGGGGCGCCAAATTCTCCCGCTAATGTTGTCGCGATCGCGGCTCCGGTTGGTGTGACTAATTCTCGCTCAATGCCGTTGCTATAAATCGGAACTTGCCGCAGTTCAAACAATTTCAATACCGCAGGAACCGGAACGGGTAATCGTCCGTGTGCCGCCCAAACGGTTCCGCCTCCGGTTGGTAGGGTTGAGCAAACAATACGATCGACATCGAGCCAATCGAAACCGAGACAAGTTCCCACAATATCGACGATCGCATCGATCGCGCCGACTTCGTGAAAATGTACCTGCTCTGGTGGAATTCCGTGAACGGCTCCTTCTGCGATCGCTAACTGTCGAAATATTGCTAAACTCCATGCTTCAGCCCGTGGCGCTAAGTTTGCACCGTAAATTATTTGCTCAATTTCGGGTAAGTGGCGCAGCTTATCGTGATGGTGTTCGTGTTGATGATCGTGATGATGGTTATGTTGATGATCGTGTTGATGATTATGCTCGTGATGCTCGTGGTGATGGACAGATTTAGAAATAGACTTTAATTTCACATGAACTTTTGTCGCGCGTTGTCCATTGCGCTGAACCGTTTCTGCACAAAGTTCATATTCTTCAGAAATTCCTAGTCGATCGAGGCTTTGAGTTAGATACTCTAAAGGAACACCCAAATCCACTAACGCTCCAAGGCACATATCCCCAGCAATCCCTGTGGGGCAATCCAGGTAAGCAATCTTGCTCATCACACTCAGCAGGGGTAAATCCCTCTCCACATGCATACCTCTCTAAAATACACTCACGCTCAGATATGGCAACCGTCTACAAACTTCACCCGGAAAATCCCCAATCTCGCACGATCGATCAAGTTGTTTCAGAACTCCGAAATGGAGCCGTAATGCTCTACCCAACCGATACAGTATACGCGATCGGCTGCGATCTCAATTCAAAATCCGGCGTTCAACGCGTCCGCCAATTGAAACAACTCGCAAACGATAAACCATTGACATTTCTCTGTCCGTCTTTGTCTGATATTGCTCAGTATGCGATCGTCACCGATCGCGCTTATCGCATCATGCGAAGCCTCGTTCCTGGCAGTTATACATTTTTACTCCCTGCAACGAAACTCGTTCCGAAGGTAGTGATGAGTCCCAAACGGAAAACGACTGGAATTCGAGTGCCTGATCATCCGGTTTGTCAGGCGTTGTTAAAAGCGTTGGGAAATCCGATCATTTCGACTTCTGCCCATGTTCCCGTTGAGGATGAAACAATCCCGCTTAAAGTGCGCGATCCGGAGAATTTATCCCTGCCTGAACTGTTTGACAGTATGGATCGGTTGGTTGATTTAATCTTAGATACCGGACAAGAGCCGACACAGGCAGTTTCGACGATTCTGGACTTTACCACCGATGAACCTGCGATCGTGCGAAAAGGATTAGGCTGGGAAGCAGCAGCAGACTGGACGCTTGAATGAATTAGGATCACGATATCTCACCATTACATTCAACATGGATACCTACTACAATCCCGACCATTTACCAAACTTTGGCAAAATCAGCGAGGGTAATCCTGAGCTTGCAGAAAAATTCTTTGCTTACTATGGTTCAGTGTTCGAGGAAGGCGCATTGTCGAAGCGGGAAAAAGCCTTGATTGCGATCGCAGTTGCCCACACGGTTCAATGTCCTTATTGCATTGATGCCTACACGAAGGAATGTCTGCAACAAGGCGCAGACTTAGAACAAATGACCGAAGCCGTGCATGTTGCCACTGCAATTCGAGGCGGGTCATCATTGATCCACGGATTGCAAATGTTGGATCAAGTTAACAAATTAGCAATGTAGAGAATGACTTCACTTTTGAAACGTCGATCGCCGCTGGCTTCGAGCGAACATCAACAATCCCTTTTAGAAAACTTACCGCTCAAAGATAGTAATTTCTCCGATCGCTTAGCGGCTCACGGTTGGGAAACACTCCGACCCGCTGAATTAGAGATTTTCCAAATCAATGTTGGCAAGTTGTGCAATATGACCTGTCGGCATTGTCATGTCGATGCGAGTCCCGATCGCAAAGAAATCATGACGCGCGAAACGGCTGATCTGTGTCTTCGTGCCCTAGATCTCACGCATGCTCACACGGTTGATCTCACAGGCGGCGCACCGGAGTTAAATCCGAATTTTAGATATCTCGTCGATCAATGTGTCGCACGCGGAAAGCACGTCATCGATCGCTGTAATCTCACGGTTTTACTGTTGCCGACCCTGCAAGATTTGCCGGAATGGTTCGCAGAACGTAAAGTCGAAGTGGTTTGCTCTTTACCACACTATCGACAACGCAACACTGATGCTCAACGCGGCGATGGAACATTTGAGAAATCGATCGAAACCTTGAAACGCTTAAATGCCGCAGGATATGGAACCGGAGATCCCGATCGACAATTAACCCTAATGAGCAATCCGGTCGGCGCGTTTCTTGCCAGTGGACAAGCCAAGCTCGAACAAGAATGGAAAGCCGGATTAGCAAAATATCAGGGTGTGAGCTTCGATCGCTTAGTCACACTCAACAATATGCCAATCTCTCGCTTTCTCGAATGGCTTGAATCAACAGGAAACCTACAAAGCTACATGGAATTGTTGGTGAATTCGTTTAATCCTGCAACGATCAATGGATTGATGTGTCGCAATACATTATCGATCTCATGGGATGGATACTTGTATGATTGCGATTTTAATCAAATGCTCGATCTCAGATGTGAATCTCCGCATCTTCGGGATTTTAACTTAGAGCGATTGAGCGATCGGGCGATCGTCACAGGTCGGCATTGTTTTGGATGCACCGCTGGGGCAGGAAGCTCTTGTGGCGGTGCATTGACGTGAAACTTGCTAACCGCCTAACAAATACTGCAACTGAATCTGAGCCGTTGTTTCTGTTCCCGCGACAAACACAGCCGCCTCACTAAATCGAGGTGCACCCGTCCGAATCACAGGATTGCGCGAAAACCCAAAGCCCTCCGTTGGAATCCCCAAAAAATTACGATCGAGCTTTCCATTCCCATTGCGATCGTGATAGACCGCGATCGCATAATTTCCTAGCGCCAAATTCTGAAACGTCACCGCTGTTTGCTCTTTCCCCACTGGAACACATTGCCCCCGAACTGCTCGATCGCTCTTGTCCGGAAATCCCTGGCTTCCAGCAAACAAGCTGACACAGACTTGCCCCTGTTGACTCTGTAAACCATTCACCACAATTCTCAAATTGCCGCTCGGATTTGCCTGCGCCACGGGCGGGACAATCAAACCCGCTAACATTGCGACGGCTGCAAACTTCGGGTAGTTCTGTTGCACAATTGTTCTCCTTTGGAATCATTTCAGCTTAATATTTTGTAATAAGCTGCGAGAGTATTGTGACATTTCGATCGCAAATCTGAAAAGCTTCGGTCGGTTTTTGAGATGTATGTTATTCTCCGTAGAAGCTAAGGATTGTTCTTTAGCCGCTCTATTCCGTGAATCAACCTCGTCCTGTCTCCTCTGATTTGTCCCCCAACGATTGGCATGGCGTATTGCGTTTGGGATTTGAAAATCGACGTGGTATGACACAGCTAATTTGCAATCAAGGACAGGCTCCCCTCAAGGTGCAGCGCCCTTTCTATCCAGAGGGCGGCGAGGTTTGTCATAGTGTGATCATGCACACTGCGGGCGGAATCGTGGGCGGCGATCGCTTGACCTTCGATTTCCGCCTTGCACCAAATAGTAAGGCGCTGATTACGACTCCAGCAGCCAGTAAGATCTATCGCACGAATGGACGCGAAGCTCAACAAATGATCGAGATCGACTTGGCAGAAGGAGCTTGTTTAGAATGGTTGCCACTTGATGCGATCGTGTTTAACCAAGCCTCGTTTCGCCAAGAAATGCGCGTGAATTTAGCTCCGGGCGCACAGTGGATCGGTTGGGAGATCACACGGTTTGGACGAAGTGCGCGCGGAGAAAGATTTATCGAAGGCAATTGGCGATCGCGCACTGAAGTTTGGCAAGCAGGGCATCCGCTCTGGATCGATCGACAATGGCTGCCCGGAAGTGAAACGAGTTTTAACAGTCCACATGGTTTAGCAGGTTGTCCGATCGTGGCAAGCTTCGCCTGGATTGGACAGAAAGTAGACCCCGAATGCGTGGAAAAAGCGCGATCGTGTTGGACAGGAACTTCTGGCGAAATCGGAGTAACGCGGTTACCGCTTGGCTTACTTTGCCGATATCGAGGGCATTCCAGCACAGAAGCGCGACGGTGGCTGATTGCAGTATGGGGATTGGTGCGATCGTGCTCTGGTCGATCGGTCTGTATTCCAAGAGTGTGGCAACTTTGAAATTATTGCTAAAAGCACAGCAGGATCATTGAGAAACCTGAGACAATAATCGCGATTCGACCAGAGGAATATCGATGCAACTCACGCCGCAAGAAAAAGATAAGCTTCTCATCTTTACCGCTGCTCTCGTCGCAGAACGTCGCAAAGCGAGAGGATTGAAATTGAACTACCCCGAAGCGATCGCGTATCTTTCTGCGGCAATTCTCGAAGGCGCGAGAGACGGGCAAACTGTTGCCGAATTAATGAACTACGGAACCACACTCCTAACACAAGATGATGTGATGGAGGGAATTGCCGAAATGATTCACGAAGTTCAAGTTGAAGCGACTTTTCCCGACGGAACCAAGCTTGTCACAGTTCATCAACCAATTCGATAGGAGAATACAGTCATGATTCCAGGTGAGATGTTTATCGAAGACGGTGAAATTGAACTGAACGCAGGACGCGAAACAGTGACGCTCAGTGTGGCAAATCGAGGCGATCGACCGATTCAAGTCGGCTCGCATTTCCACTTTTTTGAGGTGAATGCTGCATTGGAATTCGATCGCGATCGCGCCCGTGGAATGCGGCTTGATATTCCAGCAGGCACAGCGGTACGGTTTGAACCCGGAGACGATCGAGAAGTGACACTTGTGGCATTAGCAGGATCACGCCAAGTCTATGGATTTAACGCCAAAATCGAAGGCGCACTGGATGAAAAACCGAAAAAAGGTAAAAAGAAATCTAAATAATCATCACGCTGAAAATGCAGAATCGATTATGGTAAACATGACGTTGAAATGAATTCTAGAGCTATGCACTTTAAAGAATTACGTCGCTTGAATTTAGATTATTTAAATTCGCTGAAATCAGTTCTCAGTTTATTACGAGATCCCACACAAACTGAATCGATTTACGATGTCGAAGATGCATTATTACGATCGCATCCCCAAACAATGGCAGCATCGGTTAAATATATGCTGAATGATCCAGACGTTGCAGCACTGGCACGCGATCGATATTCTGCTCCTGTGCCGGATCTCGCCAAACTGATGTCTTGTCCGGCAAATTCTTTAGGTCATGCTTTTGCTCAATACATTTCATCTTCGGGATTTGATCCGGGTTTCTACCGCAAAATCGAAGTGGTCGATGATGCAACTTGTCTGCTGTTTCGATTACGTCAAACTCACGATATTTGGCACGTTGTTACAGGGATGAGTGTCGATGTACCGGGTGAAATCGGACTGAAAGCGTTTGAACTTGCCCAAACTCGTCGTCCGCTGGCTGGAGTTCTAATTGCAGGTGCATTTGTGAGTACGCTGCTGAACCAGCCAGAACAGTTAGATCGATTGCTCGATCGAGTTGCTGCGGGCTATCGGATGGGCGCAAAAGCCAAGCCGCTTCTCGCACAGAAATGGGAAGAGCATTGGAGCAAGCCATTAGCCGAATGGCGATCGGAACTCGGAATCGAACCGATGCCCGTCTATGTTCCGTGATCGACGTGGAATTATGACAAGAATAGAGAATCCTGAAGGTTTAGAGGTGAATAACCCACTAAAATATCGATGGATGCTTCGCGTCTGGGATATTGTTTGTAAATACCGTTGTTTAGGAAGGTTCGGGCGACATGGCACTTCTCACTACTGGCGGACAATTGATCAAAGACCTTGAAACCTACGGCGCGATCGCTGCCTACGTGCCGTTAGAAGGCGGGTTTGAAGGTCGGTATCGCCGCCGCATTCGAGCAGCGGGCTATAAGTCTCTCAGTATTACTGCACGAGGACTAGGTGATGTGGCGACATATTTGACTGGAGTGCATGGCGTTCGTCCCCCGCACTTGGGCAAGAAAAGTACTGGCTCTGGGGCGGCAGTGGGTTACACGTACTTTATTCCGCCGATCGTGACGAGTCAGATCGCGGAACTGCCCCCGAAATCGAAAGGGTTACTGCTCTGGATTATTGAAGGACATATCTTATCGAGTCAAGAGCTTGAATATTTGGCAAATCTGCCGAAAATCGAACCACGTGTCAAGGTTGTGGTCGAAGTGGGTGGAGAACGATATTTTCGTTGGACTCCGCTGGAGCAGGTAATTGCAGCATAGTGCGATCGCGCATTTCTCTCATACTCAAAACCTCCAACTCTTTAAAAAGATTGGAGGTTTTTATCGATTCAAAGCGAATTAATAAAGCTGCAATCTAATGAATTCGTCAATTAGTTGCTCATACTTAACTGGGGCGCTAGGATTCGAACCTAGGAATGCCGGGACCAAAACCCGGTGCCTTACCACTTGGCGACGCCCCACCGCATCACGTTAGATATCATAACACTAAGCCCCGAAGTTTTGTCAAAATATTTCTTTCGCATCCAGTCGTACTGCTTCAGTTTCGCCAATCTCCATATGATGGAAGGATAACATCGTGACGTTTTATATCACTCATTTGGAGCCGCTCGATCGTGAATGCAGCAGAACAAGCGACCAGTTTAGAAACCGCCAGCAAAATCGCCACCGTTACCAACTTGATTAAAACGGATTTTCCAGATGCGCGGGTGGATCTCAAGCCCTGGGCAAACGATCCCGACACTCGCGAACTGATTGATCCAGACTCGATCGATATTGGCTTTCACTTTCCGGGGCGGAGTCGATTGTTTCAGTGTCGCAGTGTGCTGATTCAGATTCGCTTTCATCTCGACTCAGAAACACAGGAGAGACGCGCGATCGGTATCGAAGCAGCGGGATTTGATCACAAAGGAAAGCAATGGCAATTTTCGACGGTGCAAGATTGGGCGGTTGAAGGGGAAGGTCAACCTGCACCGGAACCTACCGCGAGATTAAAAGCGTTTTGTCAGCGTGTTTTGGAGATTTTTAATCAAACTGCGTGAGATCAGGTTGCCAACGATGGCGGGTGAGATTAAGCTTACCGTTATTGTCGAATTCGATGCCTTCGGATTCTAAGAGCGATCGTTGAACATAATCCATTCCTTCTCGAAACGGAGACATCGAGATTTCTCCTTTTGCATTGATCACCCGATGCCAAGGAACTTCCAAGGTGTTATCGGTGGCGCGAAAGAGTGCATATCCCACTAATCGCGCTTGTCTCGGTAGTCCTGCAAGTTCAGCAATTTGCCCGTAGGTTGCTACTTGACCACAAGGAATTTGCCGCACCACTTGATAAATCTGGTGATATTTAGACATTCACTTCAACCTGCAAACAAAGGTTGCAAGTGCTTTATGGTAAGCGGTTGTGGGTTTGATCCAAGGATCGTTTACTGATTTGTAATTGATTCGCGATCGTGATTCAAAATGTCCCGTTCTCACGGTGCGAAACTGTTGCGTTTTACAGTTCATTTCGACTCGCGAGTAATTCGCTTCAGCATTAACGACATCGTATGTAATTTTGCTTCCTGCTTTTTGAACTCCATTGATTTCAACGTAAGCAGTTCCATCGAATTGTGTACCCGGAACTTCTTTCCACGCTGGATTCTTAAGCTCAAGCCGTTCTGCATCAGCAGGCATCGCAATCAAAAGACCGAGCAACGGGAGCGGCAGCTTCATGATACGGAGTGTTTGCTGAAGATTCATAAGCTTTTCAACATTGCTAAATCTACATAAGTCGGCACGACTTCCCCTTTCAGAACTTCAAAGGGTTGATCAGGTTCCCCTAACTGATCAATGACGATCGCGGCTCCAGTAAAGTCCTGCGATCGCGTATAAGCATTCAGCGTCACCACCGTTTTAATCCCGGATGCGAGTGAAGCCTGCAAACCTTGGAAAGAATCTTCGATCGCAATACAATCTGCTGCACTCAAATTCAGCTTTTCCAAGGTATAGAAATAAACGTCTGGTGCAGGTTTCTTGTGTTCTACAACATCGCCTGCTGCAATCACTTCAAACCAGTTTGGGCTATCGGGTGCGAGTTCGGTTTCGAGCAGAGCAATCACGTTTTCATAACGGCTTGTAGTTGCGATCGCGAGTCGCACTCCCGCCTGTTTCGCTTCTTCGATCAATCGCTTCACGCCCGGACGCAGCGGAATGATCCCTTCTTTTACCAAAGCTTGATAATGCTCGGTCTTTGCCGCATGAATTTTAGTCGCTAATGCCTCAAGATCCTCGCCTGGTGGAACTTCTGCTTTGTGAGTTTGAATATAGTGCTGAATCCGCTCCTTGCCGCCTGCGACTTCGAGTAGTTCACCATACAGATCGATCGACCAATCCCAATCCAGACCAGAATCTGCAAAGGCACGATTAAATGCAATCCGGTGTCCGTCGCGTTCGGTATCGGCAAGCGTACCATCCACATCAAAAATCAACGCTTTTAGAGAAGACATAGAGAATTTTCTCAGATCAATTTCCTGATTCAACGATCGCGCCCTTGTAGAAACGAATAGTACTCGGTGTAACTTTAATTACTCAGTGACTTGTGAGCTTCAGGGGCAACATGAACAATGCGAAATGGTTAAGCTTGGTTGAATATTTTGTACTCATTGGATCAGGCGCGGGTTCGATCGCGTCGATCGCGTCTCAACAATTGGCATTTACTGCGGCTCCTGTCTCGTGCTTTTTGTTACTGAACTTACTCAATCGTCGCCATCTGATCAAACAGACGGTAAAGGAGGCAAATACTAGCATTGCACATCTAGACCAGCGCTTATCCGATGAGATCAAAGTCTTAGATCAGCAAGTCCGTGACCGTCCCAGTTTTGCTGATCTTGCAAGCGTTCACAAAACGGCTCAGCAACGGCAGGACAATGCGATCGCTCAACTACAGCACAATGTTTCTCACCGATTGAGCGCGATCGAGAATCGAAATGTTGATTCCTTTGAGCAAGAACTCGCAACGCTCAAAACGCAATATTCTCAGCTATCAGAATCATTGGCAACGGTTTCACAGTCTTTAAGTCGATTAGCAACGATAAATCAGATGGATGGAGAAGGCGCGATCGCTGAATTGCGAACCGAAGTTGCGCGATTGCAAACCAAAATTACCGAAGTTGCGACCAGTCAGAGACAAGTGATTCCGCGCGTGATGCAAGATGAAATTGACCAAATTCATCGACGGTTTAATCGGCTACCTCAACCGTTTGATGGTGCGACACTGAAACAAGAAATTGATGGATTAGTGAAAGTAGTTGGGGAGCTAGCGACTCGACGGGATTTGGCGAAACTAATGGCTGAGGTTGAGAAAATTCGACAGCAACATCGGAGCTTGGAGCAGACGGTTTTACTGATGCGATCGATCAATACGATCATGCGAAAACAAATCGGCACCTTGTCCTCTTGGGTTGCGACCGGACACCCAGCTTCAGAGGTTGAGAAGCTACAAACTACAGTCACCCACCTCGAAGATCGCCTCAATACCTTTTCAAGCAGCGCAAATTTAGCTAAATTGCAGCTCGATTCCAGTGCCCTACAAATTCAAATTAAATATCTAACGTCTCGTTTAGAAGTCACTGAGAATCAGCTTGCAGCGTTCGCGACACCTGCTGCAAAGTCGGAATATGAGTTGATGTTTAACTTGTCGCAAACCGCCGATCCGTTTGAGAATACCCGATCGAGCTTGAAAGAAGCACTCGATCAGGCACGATCGCGGGTGATTGTTGTCTTTCCTCATCCTGATTGTGCAACGCTAGACGAGGAATTGATGCAGCATTTTCAAGCCTTTCTTGATCGCGGTGGATTACTCGACATTGGTTGGGGACATTTAGGAAACGAACAAGCCGCTCAACAACCTCGCTATTTTCACGATCGAGCAACCGCGCCAAAAAGCTTTCTTAGAAAGATTCTCACTCAACTGACTCAACTAAAACGCAACTATCCAACTCAATTTCGATTCAAAGTTTTGGGAACCAACGAAAACTTCTTGATTTGCGATTCGACCTACAGCATTCTCGGACTTTACCCTGTTGCGACTGCAAGTACTGCTTTTCCAGAAATGGCGATCGGACTCCGCACACAAAACGCTAGCGTGATCCAACGCTTAATCGATCGCTTTGACCATCCAAAATTAGAAGCCTACGACACGATCGCTTATCTAAATCGTGCACTGACTCGCTATGAATTGGGCGATCGGCAAGGTGCGATCAATGATTATTCGAGCGCGATCGAACTCGATGCAAATCACAGCATTGCTTACAACAATCGCGGGTTGATCAAGTTTGAATTTGGAGATCATAGAGGCGCGATCGAGGACTTCACCGCCTTACTCACGATCGATGCTCAAAACGCTGTCGCCTATTTTCATCGCGGTTTAGTTCACAGCAGCATCAATGACCAAACAGGTGCAATCCGCGACCTTAAAGAAGCGGCTTGGTTGTTTTCGGCTCAAGGCGATCAAGCAAAACATCAGCACGCGATCGAAGCGATCCACAAACTCCGAAAGCGCTTTGAAGCTCCAACATTGCAGCTTGTTCGCGAAGCCTAACGCATTCTCACAAAACCTGATGCCGCGATCATGTCTTGTGCCGGAGTCGTCAGCAACAAGTTCGCGTAAGCTTCACCTGCTTGCTGTTCAACAGCATTGTTTTGCTTCACAATCACTAAGAGATTGCGCGTTAGTGGATAAGTTCCATTTTGAAACGCTTTGGTATTAATTTGATTGCGGGTCGGACACGTGGCGCTCGGTTCTTGATACGGTGCAACGAATTGATTGTTTCGAGCGATCGGAATTGTTTTCACCGTGCATTGTGGAACAACTTCAGGAGCCGAAGCGAAATAGATTCCGCCCGGAGTTGCTCCTAATTTTCGCAGCGCTTCGGTCGTGGTAGACACAATCTGCACTGATGAGCCGAAAGGTTGTTTATTCAGAACTTGCTCGATAAAGAGTTCCACTGTTCCACCGGATTTTGCATCGCGGGAAAAAGCGGTAATCGGCAGATCAGCCCCGCCAACTTGCTTCCAGTTTGTGACTTGTCCAGTATAAATGTTTCGCAACTGTTCCAAAGAAAGACCGGGAAGATTTAGCGAGGGATTCACCGCGATTGCTAAACCATCAATCGCGATCGGAATTTCTCTAAGGCTAAATCCTTTCTGCTGCGCTTCTTGTTGTTCTTGCGATGTGACCGGACGTGACGACTGAGCAAACTGAATCTGACCATTCAACAACATCCGGATTCCAGAAGTCGAACTTGGGGCGCTGCCTGCTGGATCGATGTATCGCAAGCGAAATTCGGGACGTGCAGCTTGCAAAGCAGAATCTACACTCAATCGAATCGGTGCCCAACTGGTACTCCCGCCATAGTTAAAAATCCCAAACGGAACATTCTGCACGCTTGACCAATCGGTTTTAGAACCGTCTGAAGCGTTATTTCCGGGCGATTGTGTCGAGCCGGATGAACTGATCTGAGGGAGATCAATTCCCGATCGCTGAGTAATCCACCAAGCGCCCGCACCGAGCAAAGCACCTGTGACTAACAACGAAAGAATTAAAGCCGGGGTTTCATTTTTCTGTGTCATCTTCTAAGCCCAAATCATATTTACCGGAGTCTGACAAATCCTGCTTTTGCTACTAAATCTTGTCCCTGATTGGTTAACAGCAATTTTGCGTAAGCTTCACCTGCTTGCTCATCGACTTGACCATTTTGCTTCACAATCACAAATAATCGCCGTGTAATCGGATATTGTCCACTTTGAAATGCCTCTACGTTTAGCGATCGCTGTTTACAAGCACCGACTTGCGGATCTTGATATGGTGAAATGAATTCCTCTGGGGTTCTGCCAATTGCGATCGCTTTGATCGTGCATTGCGGCACAATCTCTGGCGCAGAGGCGTAGTAGATTGCTCCTGGATTACTAGCAATTTCTCGAATCGCTTGAGTTGTGCTGCCGACATATCGGACATTACTTCCAAGCGGTTGTTTCTGCATTACATTCTCTACAAAAAACTCGATCGTGCCGCTGTCTTCAGGACGACGCGACAACGGGACGATTGCGAGATCTGCGCCTCCGACTTGATTCCAGTTATTAACCTTGCCTTGGTAAATATTGGAGAGTTGCCCGATCGTTAATCCTTTAATCGGTAAGTTGGGATTGACTGCGATCGCAATGCCATCGATCGCGATCGGAATTTCTTTTAACCCGAAGCCTTTCTGCTGCGCGGCTTGATGTTCAGAATCTCTCACCGGACGCGACGATTGAGCAAACGCAAGCTGATTCTCGATCAGCATTTGAATTCCTTTGCCTGATCCCGCTGCGCCCTGAATCGGATCGGTGTATCGAAGTCGAAAGTTCGTCCAAACAATTTGCAGCGCCGGATCAACATCGCGACGAATCGGTGCCCAAGTCGTGCTACCACCATAGTTGAAGAGTCCAGACGGCACATTTTGCACTGCTGCGAAGGAAACCGCATCCGAAGCCGATTGGTTTTGCATTCCGGTCGGCGGACTAAAACTTCCCGATCGAGTCAACCACCAAAAGCCACCGCCTAAAATTCCAGCCACCACCAACAACGACAGAACCAGCGCGGGAGTTTCGTTTTTTTGAGTCATAAAAATCGAGACACAAGTTTATAAATCAGGCGAAACAGCAGTGCGATCGCCAATGCAAATAATCCTGTAAATCCAGCGATGATCAGAATATTTAACAACGGATTTCCAGCGTTGATAAACCTTCCTGCCCAGTTCAGTTGTCTCACAAATCCCACAACCAAGAGTGAAATCACCGCCAAAATTAAAAAATCAACTTTCTCGATGAAGCGCCAAATTTGAGCCACAATCAAAATTCCAATCAGCGCTACCCAGAAGCCTGCACTAATTGCTGTCGTTCCAAGCAAACTCACGAGCGCGATCGCTAACACTCCGCCTTCAAATCCGGTAAACAAAGCACTGGTCATCATCTCGATCGTCGAAAATCGAGGAAGCGTATATGAACGACGAGCCACAGGTTTTGGGGGCGGTGCGACCACAGGAGTCGGCGAAGGTGGGGAAGCTACGGGTTTTGGAGCAAGGGCGGTTAGAACTTCTTCAGCAGATTGATAGCGATCGGCAGGCGCAAACTGCAACATTCGATCCAACACATCGCCTAATTGCGAACTAACTTGAGCAAAGCCCCGCCATTTCCAAGTATTGCTATAGCTATCAAACAAATCTTGTGGCGCTTTGTTTGTCAATAGCATGATACAAGTCACCGCTAGAGCATACAAATCACTAGACGGAAAGACTTGGCTACCTGATATTTGTTCAGGTGGAGCAAATCCGGCTGAATAAATTCCGGTTGAACTTTGCACATTGCCAACCGCTTTTGTAACAAATTTCACAGCACCAAAATCGAGCAAATAAAACCGCCCGTTCTTGTGACGCATGATATTTGAGGGCTTAATATCCCGGTGGATCGAGCCATTTTCGTGAACAAAATCGAGAATTTTAAGAATCTGATCGAGAACTTTCAGAATTTCGGTTTCTGAAAATTTACCAGTTTGGGCAAGTTCTTCTTCGAGCGTTTGCCCGTCAATGTATTCCTGAACTAAGTAGAAAAATTTATCGTCTTTGCGGGTCTGAGCATTGGGAACGGTTAATTCAAAAAACGCGAACAAATCAGGGATTTGCGGATGTTCGCGCCCCAATTGCTCTAACACTTCGGCTTCTCGCTCAAATAAATCTTGTGCAATTTTTAATTGAGCAGGGTTGAGATTTCCAGATGGCTGAAACTGTTTGACCACACACTGTCTCAGTTTTGGCGTGTAGCGATCGCGCCCCAAAAACGCCGTCCCGAATCCCCCTTGCCCTAACAATTTCGTTGGCAAATACCGCCCCACTAAAATCAATGGCATCCCGCAATGTGTACAAAATTTTTGCGGAACCGATTTCAAAACGTTGGGGTCATCCAAATCCGGAAAGTGATTCAACGGACGGGCACAACCAGGACGAGTGCAGTGTATCTGCATAAAAACAGGATTCGGGGCGTGATGGATCTAACTTAACTCAGTCTGTCAAGCGCTGGCACTATCTATTAGTATTTCTCTATCGTTTAATATTCTTCTACCGTTCCAATTTCGCGAGTACTGATCGCGTCGAAACAATATGTCGATCGAGTCCCAATTCTTGCGGCGGAACTCCGATCGCCAGCGCAACCAGTTGTGACAAATGCAGTATAGGTAAACCCAACGATTTTCCGGTAACTTGCTCGACTTCAGGCTGCCGAGAATCTAAATTCAAGTGACACAGCGGACAAGGTGTGACGAGACAATCCGCACCAGCGACGATCGCTTCTTCGAGATGCGTTCCTGCCATTTTGAACGATTGCTCGGTGGCATAACTCGAAAGCGGCCATCCACAGCACTGAGTCCGTCCTCGATAGTAAACCGGAGTCGCACCGATCGCTTCAAACAAATTCTCCATCGATTTCGGATTGAACGGATCATCGTAAGGATGATTTTGTCCGCGTAACAGGTAGCAGCCGTAGAATGCAGCACACTTCAAGCCCGAAAGTTTGCGTGTGACTTTTTGAGCGATCGCATCTAAGCCATAATCCCCGACCAACGCCCAAAGTAAATGTTTGACTTCGCTCGTTCCTTTGTAGGGCGAACATCCCTCTTTTTTCAAAAAGCCATTCACCTGATCCAAATAAGTTGAATCTGCGGATTTCAACCGTTCATCAACGTGTCCGATCACGCCTTGACACGTACTGCAATGCGTCAATAATGGCAAATTTAATTCTTCTGCTAGTGCAATATTTCTTGCATTCACCGTATCTTCGAGCAGTTGAGAGTCTTCTTTGAACGTTCCCGAACCGCAACAGGACGCTTTTTTCAGTTCAATTAATTCGATCCCCAGCGATCGTGTCACCGCTTTGGTCGATTGATCCAACTCGCGACAAGCCCCTTGCGCGACACAACCGGGAAAATAAGCATACTTCAGTGCCATAACATCTTGTATCGAAGCGTTCGCCTTTGATAGTACTGCGAAGTTGCGCGATCGATTACACAGATGAATCTTTCTCCGACAATTCCTTTGATTTCCTTATCATTAATTAATCATTGACGTGGCAGAAAATCTGAAGTTGGGAGTTGTTGTCGTCAGAATTGTGCGTCTTGTTGTGTGATCGTGACACAATATTCATCGCACCGTCGAATCTGATGTGTGTATCCGCAATCAGATAAGATGAAAAAATGCTCAAAACCGTATTGTCAAACTTAATATTGTCGGATGCACTGCATTCTTCGGTATGTACAAAGACAAAGACAGCGGACGAGTGAACCCTTTCATTTAGTGAGATTTGTTGCTGCTGCAACCCAAGAGGAATTATGAGCGAGACTGAAATTTTTGATAAAGTCCAGAAAATCGTAGCGGAACAGTTGGGCGTTGATGCCGCCAAAGTCGTTCCGGGCGCGAGTTTTGCAAACGATTTGGGCGCAGATTCGCTCGATACCGTCGAGCTTGTGATGGCGCTAGAAGAAGAATTCGATATCGAAATTCCCGACGAAGCGGCAGAAGAAATCGCCACAGTTCAATCGGCAGTTGATTACATCAGCGGCAAGGTTGCAGCATCCGCATAATGAGCGGGAGTCGGGAGTCGGGAGCCAGCAATTTGTCATCCTCCCACTCCCTATTCCCTACTCCCTACTCCCTTTCTTTATTGGACATCATGACAAATTCGGTAAATAAGCGCGTCGTTGTCACAGGACTTGGTGCAATTACGCCGATCGGCAATACGTTTTCTGAGTACTGGGATGGATTAATGAGCGGGCGCAACGGAATTGCCCCGATTACGTTGTTTGATGCGTCCCGGCACGATTGCCGTTTTGCGGCTGAGGTGAAAGGGTTCGACCCGCATCACTATCTCGATCGCAAAGAAGCAAAGCGGATGGATCGCTTTTGTCAATTTGCAGTCGCGGCAAGTAAGCAAGCGCTTGAAGATGCAAATTTTACGATCAATGACCTAAATGCAGAACAGGTTGGCGTTCTGATCGGAACCGGGATCGGTGGCTTGAAAGTGCTCGAAGATCAGCAAGAGGTCAATCTAACGAAGGGTCCCGATCGCTGTAGTCCGTTCATGATTCCGATGATGATCGCGAATATGGCAGCAGGATTAACCGCGATTCATATCGGTGCAAAAGGACCGAATTCTTGTTCGGTCACGGCTTGCGCGGCGGGATCAAATGCGATCGGGGATGCTTTTCAATGGATTCGACGCGGTTATGCTCAAGCGATGATCTGCGGTGGAACAGAAGCAGCCGTGACATCTCTCGCTGTTGCTGGATTTGCCGCGTGTAAAGCGCTTTCACTCCGAAATGACGATCCGACTCACGCTAGTCGCCCATTCGACAAAGATCGCGATGGTTTCGTTCTCGGTGAAGGTTGCGGTATTCTTCTGCTCGAAGAAATGGAACACGCTTTAGCCCGTGGAGCCAAAATCTATGCAGAGATCGTAGGCTACGGTGTGACGTGCGATGCCTATCACATCACCGGACAAACCCCAGGCGGAAAAGATGCCGCTAGAGCGATGCAGTTCTGCCTCAAAGATGGCGGTCTGACTCCGGATCAAGTCGATTACGTGAACGCTCACGGAACCAGTACGCCTGTGAACGATCCAAATGAGACGATGGCAATCAAGACGGCACTTGGCGATCGTGCTCATCAAATTCTCGTCAGCTCGACTAAATCCATGACGGGTCACTTGCTCGGCGGTTCGGGTGGCATCGAAGCGGTCGCAACCGTGATGGCAATTAAAAACGATCGCGTTCCGCCGACGATCAATTTAGTTGAGCCTGATCCAGAATGTGATTTAGATTACGTTGCGAATGAGAGCCGCGATCGCGTCGTCAACGTTGCCCTTTCAAACTCCTTTGGTTTTGGTGGACACAATGTCACCTTGGCATTTAAAAAGTTTGTGCCTTGAGCTTGAACTGTCTACCGTTATCGAGGATTATTAGGAAGCCGTTATCAAACAACAGCTTCCGATAGCTTTTTCTGATTAGGTATTTTTGCCTACTATTCTTCATAATGGAATCAGATATTCGCGCTCTTTCCGAACTCTTCCGTTATCGCTCAATCGTCGTTCATTCTTAACAGAAATCATGGTCGTTGCAGCCCAGTCACTCGAAGAACTTTGCATTAATTCGATTCGCTTTTTAGCGATCGACGGTGTTGAAAAAGCAAAATCCGGACACCCAGGCTTACCCATGGGTGCGGCTCCGATGTCGTTCGTGCTGTGGGATAAGTTCCTGCGGTTCAATCCAAAGAACCCGAAATGGTTTAATCGCGATCGCTTCGTCTTGTCCGCAGGTCACGGTTCAATGCTGCAATATGCGCTGCTGTATTTGACCGGTTACGACAGCGTGACGATCGACGATATCAAGCAATTCCGGCAACTCGGATCGCGCACTCCTGGACACCCTGAAAACTTTGAAACCCCTGGTGTTGAAGTCACGACAGGTCCTTTGGGTCAAGGGATTTGTAACGGAGTCGGTTTGGCAATGGCAGAGGCACACATGGCTGCAACCTTCAACAAACCGGATGCAACGATCGTCGATCACTACACGTATGTGATTATGGGCGATGGCTGCAACATGGAAGGCGTTTCCGGTGAAGCGTGTTCGCTAGCTGGACACCTTGGACTCGGTAAGCTAATCGCCCTCTACGACGACAATCACATCTCGATCGATGGCGATACCGAAGTTTCCTTCACCGAAGATGTCGGTAAGCGCTACGAAGCTTACGGTTGGCAAGTCATCACTGTTCCGGATGGTGATACCAATCTAGAAGCGATTCAAAGCGCGATCGAAGCGGCGAAGAAAGAAACCAGCAAACCGACTTTGATTAAAGTTCGGACGACGATCGGATTTGGCTCACCCAACAAAGCGAATACTGCAGGTGTTCACGGTGCTGCATTGGGTGGTGATGAAGTTGCGGCAACCCGCAAAAATCTTGGATGGGATTACGAACCGTTCGTTGTTCCTGAAGATGCTTTGAATCACTGGCGCAAAGCGATTGAGCGTGGTGCAAAACTCGAAGAAGATTGGAACGCAACGTTCGCAAACTACAAGTCGAAGTATGCCGAAGAAGCCGCTTTATTCGAGCGGTTGTTAAGCGGCAAGCTTCCCGATGGTTGGGAAAAGTGCCTCCCCACTTACACTCCCGAAGACAAAGGTTTGGCAACTCGTCAGACCTCTGAGAAGACATTAAATGCGATCGCGCCAGTTCTTCCCGAACTGATCGGTGGTTCTGCCGATCTAACGCACTCAAATCTAACGCTACTCAAAGGCTTCGGTGACTTCCAAAAAGGTTCTTATCAAAACCGCAACCTCCGCTTCGGAGTGCGCGAACACGGGATGGGCGCAATTTGTAACGGAATTGCTCTGCATGGTTCCGGTTTAATTCCTTACTGTGCAACGTTCTTGGTGTTTGCGGATTATATGCGGGCAGCGATTCGCCTTTCGGCACTATCGGAAGCAGGAGTCATCTACGTCATGACTCACGATTCTGTTGCTCTAGGCGAAGACGGTCCGACTCACCAGCCTGTTGAAACCCTCGCCTCGTTACGCGCGATTCCGAATCTGATGGTCTTCCGTCCCGCAGACGGGAACGAAACTTCTGGAGCTTACAAAATCGCGATCGAGCGCCGTCATCAGCCTTCACTCCTCGCGATGACTCGTCAAGCTTTACCCAATTTGGATGGAAGCTCGATCGATGCGGTGGCTCGTGGTGCTTACATTCTTTCTGGTAGCGATGATCTTCCGGATATCATCCTGGTTGGAACTGGAAGCGAAGTGAGTCTTTGTGTCACAGCCGCTGAAAAACTCCGCGCTGAAGGTCACAAAGTTCGTGTGGTATCGATGCCCTGTTGGGAACTGTTCGAGGAGCAAGACGAAGCTTACAAGAACACAATCTTCCCGAAAGCGGATCAAAAACGTCTTGTGGTTGAAGCGGCTTCGAGCTTCGGTTGGCACAAATATATCGGCAGCGAAGGCGACATGATCAGCATTGAGCGCTTTGGAGTTTCGGCTCCGGGTGGTGAAGCAATGAAGAAATTCGGCTACACCGTTGAGAATGTGGTCGAGCGTGCAAAAGCCGTGATGGGCAAATAACCACAAGTTTTGCTTTGAGTGATAAATTGCAAGCCCCCAGAGATCTGGGGGCTTTTTTCTCTAAATAGGTATTGCAAGTTAAATCATCTGGTATATTAGAACCATTAAAAACGATATGAGGAGAAAAATTTGAAGAGCTAATCGGAAGTGTCGCAGTAAAAGAAAGGCTTCTTTATAAGCATTTTTTAATAAAATTATGCAGCCTTCGAGTTAATCGGAGGCTTTACTATTAATTACAAAAAAGTATTATGCTTGAATTTGAAAATTTCAGACTGAAGGAAACAAAATTTGATTATTTCTTCGGATGAGTAACCTCTAGCAAAAAGAATGAAGAGAGATCTTGCCAAAATTGTAATGACCTTGCTCGACTTGGAATTCGAGAAGATAATGGCGGACGAGAACGTTTAATAGAAATATTTAAAGAAGGGTTAACAGCACAGCAACACTTTATAAACACAGATAGATATGGAGTTACGATTGAAAGAAGAGTTTCTCTACAAAATGGGGGTGTGGAAGGAGACGTTATTATTTCCTATCTATACCGGAATGGAGATATGACAGGTATTCCAGAAGTAACATCATTAATTCCTCGAATCTACAAGTAGTGCCCTTATGAAAATTATTGATGTCGATCGCGCAACGTTCAATGAGCTTGATCCAACTCGACGGATCATTGATGCTCCTCATGCCCATCGTTTCGCGATCGTGCATCTTGATTCGTTTGGTGATTATGGACTAGCTTGGAATAGTACCTTGATTGAACCTTCGATCACGCCTGTTGCAGATTCGACGCTTTGGCTCGGAGTTGATGAAAATCTTGTCGTTCTAGACCTCAATTACGGGAGAGTCTTGGTTGCTTTACCTTTACACTATCCTTTGTTTGAAATTGTTGAGGTTGGCTCGGCAATTGTCGTGATTACAGAGTTAGAAGTTTTAGTTTTCAATCAAAATGGTTCTCTTCGATTTACAGAAGGGCTACCAGATATTGCTACAAACTGGTCGTTTCAGGATGAGCAAATGTCGATCGAGCTATTAGATCAATCGAGGCTGCGGCTGGATCTGCAAAGTGGGAAAGTTTTAAGCGCTCCAAGTGCTTTTGTAAAAAATGCGCTTAATTCCGATCGTTCATCACCACATTTTCCGGCTCCGGAGTTGAGGAAACAATCCACTGTTTTGCATCATTCATTAAAGCATCTTCCGCAGCACGCGGTAATTGCACTTTAACACCATTAATCACCGCACCTAATAAGCGTAAACTTGCAGTTTCGGTAAGTTGATCGATCGCTTCTTCAAGTAGACTTTGCTGAGTCACACCTGGACGAGTCACCAATACCATTCCATCCGTGAAAGGTTCTAACAGTAGAGCATCATTACACTGGCTAAGTGGAGGTGAATCGAGAATGACCAAATCAAAGCGTCCGCGTGCATCTTCGAGTAAGCGACGGAGTTCGCTAGATTCAAGCAGCGATGCAGCAAATGGTTGCGGAGCGGGACTGGGCACAACATAAAGATTTTCAACATCGGGGGCAAGTCGAATACAATCGCTAATCTGTCCAAAATAGCGCAGCGGCTCTAATTGGCTCTCTGGATCAGGAGCAAGATTGACTTGATCGGCGGCAGAGGACGATCGCAGATCCGCTTCGATCAGTAACGTTCGTTTTCCAGCACGAGCCGAAGCGATCGCTAAGTTGTAAGCTGTGACGGTTTTGCCTTCGTTCTCGATCGTGCTAATCATCATGATCACACCTAAATTCTTCGTGTCTGTCAGTCGAAGATTGCTGCGAAACCGCTCGTAATATTCAGCGTAAGGTGAATCTGGTTTGATTAACATCGGAGACTGGTCTGGGATAAAGGATTTCACTTGCGGCAAAATGCCTAAGATAGCAACATCACGCTGTCGCATCGCTTCGCGCAAGTCTTCAGTCGTGTAGATTGTGCCTTCGAGCATATCGAGTAAGAAGATCACACCTGCTCCGATCACTAAACCGACGATCGCGCCAACTGCCAGCATGATGGGGATGCTTTTCGGTGCTTTCACACCCGTTGGTGAAACCATCACGGCTTGAGACAGTCCCAAACTACTGACAATTTCAACTTCAGCCGCTTTCGCATCTACCAGCTTTTGTTGCATCTGATCGTAGAGGTTTTTCTTTCGTTTCACTTGGTCTTCAAGCCGCGTCCGTTCTAGCTGCTTGTTGGGAATCGTGGAGAATTGTTGTCGAAGCTCTTGTTCCGATCGTAGCGTTGAGGCAATCTGCTGCTGTAGCGATTCTTGCTGTGTTTTCAAATTGACGAGGGTATTTGCCAATTGTTGTCTGGCTGGATCGAGGCTGCTATCTTGTCGCACATTTGCCACAAACGGAGCAACCTCACCATTGCCGCCGATCACCTCGGTTGCTCGTTTGCGAATTTCTTCTTCATATGCCTGCTGTTGTTTCCGCAGCGTGACGATTTGCGGATGTTCCGATCTCAGATCTTTAAGTAAGACCGACATTTGTGATTCGATTTGCTGGAGTTGGGCGCGTAGACTGGCAATGATCGGATCAGCACTTAACGCAGATGAAACGTACGCTTCGTTTGGATCAAGTCCAAGTTTTTTTTGAATGCTGCTGATTTGGGCGTTGATACCTTCTAGCTGTAATCGGAGTTGTTGTTGTTGTTGTTGGCTACCGGAGATCGATTTAATGATGTTGCCGTCTTGAGCCGCGAATAGTTGTGGTCCTTCGATGCGATCGTATTGTTCTAAGACCTGTTCTGTTTCTGAGAGTTCTTGCTTGACGTTGGGTAGGCGTTGTTCGATCGCGCGAATAATCGATCGAAGTCGGGCGGAATTGTTTAATTGACTCTGTTCGATCAATCGACGAGATAACTGACTAACCACTTCGCCTGTTCGTCTTTGATCGCTATCGGTGTAGGTGAGCAAAATTTCTGCTTTTGTGGCAGTGGGGTTCTTTGGATCACCACCGCTTTTGATTTTGATTGTGATCGCTTTTCTCAGCTTGTCAGGTTTGAGGTCAACTTCTTTCGCAATGCCTTCCACAACTTCTTGAGTGAGGAGTGTTGCTTCTGTAAACGTTTCGACTGGCTGACGCACTTGCGAACCGATCGTCGAAAACGTGATCGGTGGCGCATTAGAAATCAGTTGCGCTTGTCCCATGTAACCGATCGGCGGATCAGGTTGAATTGCAATGACTCCACCTGCACCGAGACCCATCACTACACCTGCTGGAATTATCCATCTATAGCGATTGACAGCGAGTAAATAGCGTTTGACGATCGATGGAACCATAAGAAAGCCTTGCCTAAAAATTAAAGTTATCGATTCCCGTTGCTCCCGGTTGGACCAAACAAATTCTCTGCACCGTTTCGGAGTTCACGGAAAAAGAGCAAGAAGCCTAAAACATCCCGAAACGGTTGTGTAACGGTATTGAGCGCATAAGTGATTTTGCCAACAAGGTTCCGCCCGATCACAATTACGTCATTGTCTTCGAGCGCAATGTTTTGATTCATATTGCCGCTGAGAATGCTACGAGCATCGATATCGCGGCTGACCGCTTTTTTCTGAATCGGATCAAATCGAATCAGTGCAATTCGGCGTAAATTCGCGTTATCGGGTCCTGGTCTCGCAGCGGTGAGAGCATCGAGAAAGGTGCTGCCGTTAGGAAGGGTTAATGTTCCGAGTCCGTTGCTGGCATAGCTGAGAAGTCGAACTGTGATTTGAGGTTTAACTAAGGTCGATCGAGCCATCAGGGTACGATCGTATTTCTGATCCTGATCAGAGAGTTTCGGAATCACCACCACATCGCCATCTTGTAGTTTCAGATCCGGGAGTGCGGTTCCGTCTTGTAAGGGTGTGACTAAATCTAGCTTTTCTTCCAGCACAGAGCCATCCGATAAAAGGCGCTTGACATTTACCGATCGCAAGTCTGCTTGTCCGGTTGCGCCACCTGCTAACAATAAAGCTGCTGATGTACGCGGTAAGGTCAGGGTATAGAGTCCAGGACGCGCGATTTCGCCTGTCACCGTAACGAGAACGGGACGCTGACCTGTCAGCGCGACAAACACGACCGGATCAATCACAAATCGATTCACGCCTTGCCGAATTCGCTCTTGAGCTTGCGCGATCGTTAATCCCAACAGCGGAACTTTACCCAACAATGGAGCGGTGATATTGCCTTCTTGGTCGATCGTGGCTTGGAAATTTAGATCGGCAAATCGTTGCACTTGAACTGAGACCGTATCGCCTGCGCCCAATCGGTAAAGATTAAATGACTTGACAGGCGGGACGATGCTTGCACCGCGCTGCGCGTTCGACGTGTTGGATGGATTGCTTGGAACTTGAGGAGTTGCGGATTCGCGTAATTTTTGTCGAGCTTGATTGATCAACTCAAGCGGAGAGGGACGAGATGGAATCGGCAATGGGGCTGAGGGTTGTTGAGCTACTGCGCTTCGGGTATTTAGCCAAATCGATACAGCAGGAGTGACTGAGTACACGCCTGTCATCAGCAGCGAAGTAATCCACTCACGCGGAGCAGACTTGAGAAAATGCAATTCAACGAAGCGCATGAGGCAGCAATGTGGGGCAAGCAGGGTTTAGAGGGCGATCGTCTCGGACATGATCGAGATGAGCGAAACGAAGCGAAAAACGCCATCGAACTCAGGTGATCGCGCTCATTGTATTGCGCTGCACTCGAATGACATCCGAGTTTTCCGCCGCGGAATGCCCGAATTTATCAATTTGAACGCAAAACTTGATTCGTCAAGGTGGATTGTACGGTTTGTACCAGCGATTCGAGCTTGCTGCGCGATGGCTCGATGTCTTCTAACGGCTCGATCGGTAAAATCACACTGACCGCAACCCAAGCGGCACGTCGATTCTGCCATTGTGCAATGCGATCGCGAATAAACCACTGAATCGGGGCAGGATG
The DNA here is from genome assembly GCA_040289665.1 of Leptolyngbya sp. ERB_1_1. Taxonomy (GTDB): domain Bacteria; phylum Cyanobacteriota; class Cyanobacteriia; order Leptolyngbyales; family Leptolyngbyaceae; genus Leptolyngbya. Next base: position 25,495 of record PSLO01000002.1, read on the forward strand.
TCCACCGTTTTCCCAGGCATACCAGCGCATCACAGCGTAGGTTTGTGTCGGTGTCCAAGCACGGAGAAATTCAACCGTGATCGATTGAGTTTGAATCTGGCGATGAGAATCTGTTTTCCAATTTTGGGAACCGTCCAAATCGACCCATTCTACTTGGGGTTGATCGACCGATCGGGCTTGAGGAAAAAATAGGACAGTTGCTTTCGTTTGTGTCGCGTCTTGAATGTCTTGACGCATCCAGTTGTGATCACCGATCGACGTGACTTGTTTCTCGATCGTTTGCCAGCTTGGAATCTCAATTCCGTCTTTTTTCAGAGTGTTGAGATTGTTTAATGCTGCGACTTTTGGCGGGGTTGTCCAACGCCATTGACCGCCTGAAACGTATCCAGGTAATGCACCCAGGCAAACGATTCCACTCAAGACCAACAGTAAAACGACTTTCGGTAGATTAACTCGGAATGATTTCGGAAGCGAAGTCAGCATCAGGATTGGAGGCTGGATGGTGGGAAAAACTTTTCCATCTGGTTTGACAGCACTATTAGTAAGCCCAGCATTGCGGCTGAGTAGACATCGCCACCCCAACCGTTGTGCAGGCAGTGAAATGCTGCCTCTTGCCCGGTACCATGAAAAAAGGTCAGTAGTGTATTTCGGATGATGTTTGCGGTAACGCTAATTAAAATTGTGCTGATCAAAAAGGTGATGACGAAAGATCGCGATCGATGATGATTCGTCCAATACAGCAGCATCAAACCAACATACAAACTTGTGAATAGCATTTTCAATCCCGCACAGTAAGGTGCAACTTCGACTTTGCGATCGTTTACCAGCAAGTAAATACTCTCTACCCTGACATTCATGCCGCACTGATTCAGAATAAATCCGGCTGTCTCTGCAATAAAGCTTTGAAGCGGCATCGTATACGGCGCGAGTAAGTAGGGAATTTCGTTTGGCGTTGCGAGAAATACCAGCAGGAGGGCAAAAGATTGTAGTTTGAATCCAGGTAAGCCTTTTAACCAGAGACAAATTCCAGTCAGCAGAATCGGAAACGAGAGATTGACCGGATCAGGAAGTCCACTGAGATAAAACGCACCTGCAATCAGCAACAGTCCAACACTGACGAATCTTGCTGATCCAACCTGATCCGACAGGCGAATCCAGCGCTTGCGATTGTACCAACCAATGTTAGCGGCAAACGGCAGACCGATCACACCATGACTAAAGTATTCGTGTTCAATGCTGATTGATTTTCTGATCCAACCGTCATACCAATGAATCAGCAACGGAACGTACAATACAGCGAGTAATACCAATAGAATCGCATCGCTTGCATATCGATCGACAAATGACGAACGCCGAATTTGCATAATCTTAAACTGGAACTTCAACAACAGCGGGAGTCGCGAGACTTTCTTCGATCGCGCCAACGATCTGAATCACTTGTGTCTCAGTTAAGCCAGGGTACATCGGCAACGAGATGATCTCTTGACATAGACTTTCAGAAACTGGGAAATCGCCTTCTCGATAGCCCAGGTTCTTAAATGCAGGTTGCAAGTGACAGGGTAGAGGATAATGAACCCCAGTTTGAATCCCTTGAGCTTCGAGGCGTTGTTGTAGCGTTTCTCGATCGATGAATTTCTGCCCGTTTTGCGATCTCAGAACACGCAAGACGTAGAGATGATAGACATGACCTTTACCACTTTGGTTATAAATTGGAACTAGTCCGCGTGAATGTAAGGGTTTTAACAACGCGTTGTACTGTTCAGCAATTTGAGCACGATCGCGATTCCATTTATGTAAATGTGGAAGTTTCACATTTAGAATCGCTGCTTGAATCGAATCTAAACGACTATTGGTTCCAAGTTCAGTATGAAAATACTTGCGAGGCGCGCCGTAGTTTCTCAGCGATTTCAGTTTGAGCGCGATCGCTTCGTCTTTCGTCACGACCATGCCACCATCACCCATTGCTCCTAAATTTTTACTAGGATAAAAACTAAACGCAGCAGCCAGCCCGATCGATCCGGCTCGAATTCCTTCGCGTTCTGCTAAATGCGCTTGTGCTGCATCTTCAAAAATAATCAACTCGTAAGTATGAGCTAAGTCGCGCAGCAAGCAAGGTGAAACCATCTGCCCGTAAAGCTGCACAGGAACGATCGCTCTAGTTCGAGGTGTAATTGCCCGTTCTGCTGCAACCAAATCGATCAAGGCAGTTTTCGGATCGCAATCGACTAAAACAGGTGTCGCCCCAGAGCGTAAAACTCCGATCAGCGTTGCTACAAACGTATTTGCAGGTAAAAGCACCTCATCCCCGTAACCAATTCCACAAGCTTGCAGACCGAGCGCGATCGCATCTGTTCCACAAGCAACACCTATCCCATACGCAACCCCGCAAGCTTTCGCAAACGCCTGCTCAAACTCATTGACTGACTGCCCCATCACATAATCGCCGCGCCGAAGCACAGCATGAATCGCTTGATCAATTTGGGTTTGAATCGGTTGGTGTAAAGGTGCAAGATCGACAAATGGAATCACCGGAGAAGAGATGCTCTGCATACTGAAGCCGCCACAATAAATGAGCAAGCCGAGTAGAAAACCCAGGGAATTTGGAGCACAGAATCGATCGCGCCTGACGACTGGATATTATTTTTCGTGGCGGCTCGGTTTCTGATTTCCGTCTGGCTCAGAGTACCCAGGCGAACGGCTTCAGTTCAAATTCTCATGGGAAGTTCGATCGAGATTTTCACCCCTCAGCATTTCTACCTAGCTTTGTTCCGGCTTCAAGGTTGGGACAGATTGTGGCTTCGATCAATTCTGTCGCGGGCTGCTCTTGCCATTGAGCAAGAACGGTTTGTAATTCAGTTCGGAGTGTGTTTAATTGTTCGATTTGCTCGGTGATTTGAGCGACTTTGTCTTGGATTTGTCCTTTTACTTTTTCGCAGGGCAAAATTCCTCGATCGTGAATCGCTAAAATCTCTTTCACTTCGACCAAACTCAGTCCTAACGATTGCGCTCGTTTGATAAAGGCAAGCCGTTCAATCACTTGCGGCATAAATAATCGATATCCTGAACTCGATCGCTCAACGGTAGGGTTAAGCAATCCAATATCGTCGTAGTAGCGGATTGTTTTTACGGGTAAACCACTTTTTGCAGCAGCTTCACTGATTTTTAGCGTCATGGCTTAGTTAGGCTTTCTAGGCATTGATAGATCAGGAAGCGATCGCGCCGATGATTGCTCTGGCAAGGCGCGAACCGGAACTCGTACAGGTCGATCCACGGGGGTAACTCGACTCGGTGCAGGACGTTTCGACAGAGACCACCAGCGGAGAATGAGCGCGATCGTCACTGTGCTCAATCCGAAAACAACGAGTGATGTACTTTGATCAATTCCGCCGATCGCAACATTCATCGCGCCTGCGGTCAGAATGAATCCTGTGATCGGCTCTTTGCGATAAACCGTTCTCAATATGCGAAACCATAAATCGTTCATACATTTTCCGGGGATGCGCTGATTCCTATTTTAAAGGATTGAACTTTTAAAGGGTTGAACTGAGAGACGGTGAAATCCCTCAGTTTATCCTCTCAATTAGATCAATCCTAACCAAGTAAGCAAGCCTTGTCCGGTGACGTATTCCACAATTAGCGTCGCGACAAAGCCGATCATCGCTGCTCGTCCATTTAAGCGCTCTGCATAATTGTTGAAGCCAAACTTTGGGTTCTCCAGTTTAGGAGTTGTTGTCGGTTGAATCTGGGTCATGGTGAACAAAACCTATGTGTAACACTTCTTCATCTTATTCTAAACAAGCCGGAGGCGGCATGGAATTTGCAAGATCAGTCACGGTTGTCGTGGAAATTGCCGACTAAGCTATAAGTAGCTTGTCGATCGAGGTTGGTCATGGAAATTGGTGTGCCGAAAGAAACGAAGGATCAAGAATTTCGTGTGGGGTTGAGTCCAAGTAGTGTGCGGGTGTTGGTGGAACAAGGGCACTCGGTATTTGTGGAGTCGAATGCAGGAATTGGATCAGGGTTCACGGATGCGGATTATACGCAAGTCGGGGCTACGATCGTAGAGCATACCAAGGATTCCTGGGATCGAGATCTCGTCGTCAAAGTCAAAGAGCCACTGGCATCTGAATATCCTTATCTTCGCAAAGGTCAGATTTTATTTACTTATTTGCATTTAGCAGCGGCTCGACCGCTCACAGAACATCTGCTCGATTCTGGCGTGAGCGCGATCGCTTACGAAACGGTCGAACTTCCAGATAAACGCCTGCCTTTGTTGACTCCGATGAGCATTATTGCAGGGCGATTATCGGTACAGTTTGGCGCACGTTATTTGGAACGGCAGCAAGGCGGACGCGGTGTGTTACTCGGTGGTGTGCCGGGGGTGAGACCGGGACGAGTAGTGATCCTCGGCGGCGGAATTGTTGGAACTGAAGCCGCGAGAATGGCGATCGGCATGGGCGCACAAGTGTCCATTTTGGATGTGAACGTCGATCGCTTGTCTTATCTCGAAACGATTTTTGGTTCGCGAGCAGAGCTACTGTACAGCAATTCAAGTCAGATTGAGGAACTCGTGCCACAAGCGGATTTATTGATCGGTTCTGTGCTGATTCCAGGGCGTAAGGCTCCGACGTTGGTATCACGGAATTTGGTCAAGCAAATGCGATCGGGTTCGGTCATTGTTGATGTTGCGGTGGATCAAGGTGGCTGTATTGAAACATTGCACCCAACCTCACATACAGAGCCAATCTATGTCGATGAAGGTGTAGTGCATTATGGCGTGCCCAATATGCCGGGAGCCGTTCCCTGGACTGCAACACAGGCATTGAATAACAGCACGCTACCTTATGTGATCAAATTAGCGAATTATGGAATGACGGCACTCGATCGAGATTCAGCGTTAGCCAAAGGATTGAATGTTCAGAATCATCATTTGATTCATCCGGCAGTGCAAGAGGTTTTCCCAGATTTGAGGCAGTCTTAGCGGCAGTCATATCCGACGTACGGAATCCCGATGCGATATTGCTGCGCTGAATTACGATCGCAAATTCCATTCTGAAGTTTCACTTGGGCGGGAAACTCACGCATTCTTAAGCCGGGAGCGATCGCCCAAAGTTTCTGCACTGGAGGAGCCTGAACCTTCAGCGTTGCCAACTTGCGCCAGAATGAATCGTATCCTTGAGTTCGAGAAATTAGCGCAAATCTCGAAGGTTGGCACGGTTGCGGATGCTGCTTCTCGTCAGTCTGAATCGCTAAAGCGAATCCTAGCCCTAAAGCAATATCTTGAAAATCTTTGTAGCTCATGACGATAGCGCTACAGTTTGCAGACGAAATATTCTGAGCAACACGATCGGGCATATAAGGCTTGAGAAATACCAAATTAGAAACCACAAAAATGCAACTCAAACCACCCACAAAATACAGAAGAAACGGTGCTTCAAACTTTGAAGGTTGCACCCGATTTAACTGCCAAAAGCTTGCTCCGATTAGGGCACAAACTGCTGGATAGTAAATAAAGTTGTATCGGGGAACTTGAGTAATATCTTTTCCGAGAATGTAGACGATCGCAAAAAATTCGAGCATCACTCCGATTACAAAACTCATCAGCATGAGCGTTTCCCAATGTGTTTTCGGATCGTTCCATAAAAGCTTCAATCCTTTAAGAACACACCAGATTACCCATCCTGCAAATAGCAGCATTGCAACACCAGAAAGCACAATGATCCAGATCGGCTGATACTCCACTGGAAACGAAACCACCATCACTAGCCAACCTGCTGCAAACTGGTACAGCGGAACGAGAAAACTCCACCAATTTGCTTGAGCAGTTTCTAACCAATCTGTTTCAGGACGACTGATATGGCTAATGAATGTGGGAATCCACGGTAAGCAGATCGCAAAAATTCCCAAACCTGCAAACGCGATCGCACTCCAAGTCCGCCACCAAAACTTCAATGACTGCCGTGATTTCAACTGAATTTGCAACACCAATAGCGCAAAAAATTGAGCGGAGATTGCTAATACCAAAAAATAATGCACATAAAACCCAACACCATTGACAACTGTCCAACCCATCCAAACGTTGAGCGATCGTTTTTGCTGTAGTAAATCTTGTTGAATCCGAATCAATCCCATCAGTGACACGATCACAAACAGCATCGGGATGGTGTAATGACGCGCTTCTTGAGACAGATAGACCGCAAACGGTGATACCGACATAACCAAACCCGCGATCGCACCCGCGCCCGGAGAAAATGCAGCTTGGTTCAACCCATACACAAGCGCGATCGCCGCAATTCCAGCAATGGCACTTAGCGATCGTAATTGCCACACCCAATCGCCCGGAACCCATTGCAACCACTGATGCAGCCAGCAAAAAAATAGCGGTGGATGAACCGACTGCACCGATACCGTTTGAGCAATATTCGCGCAGGTCGTTGGCTTTAATTGAAAAAGCTGATCCAACGCTGAAACACTAAAAAATTGCTCCAGCGGCACTTCAAAATAATTCCGCCCCATACTGAAGATTGCGGTAATGACTTCATCCATCCAGAGCGGTTTCGCATCCAGATTCCAAAATCGTAGAACCGCGCCAATCAACAGAGCCGTAAACAGACCAAGCAACTGAGCCAAGGAAACATCGATCGAGACATTAGCCTGCACTCTACACTAGATTGCGAAACTTGAGGACACCTCGCATGGGAGATTCGACCCGATTAATCGGAATTACAGGCGGCATCGGGATGGGCAAAACAACAGTTTCAGACTATTTAGCGATCGCTCATCATTTACCCGTTTTGGATGCGGATCTGATCGCGAGAGATGCAGTCGAACCCGGATCACCGATTCTGTCCAAAATTGTCGATCGCTATGGTTCCAATCTGCTCCGACTCGACGGCACACTTGATCGATCGAAATTAGGCGCGATCGTCTTTTCTAATCCCACGGAGCGCACTTGGTTAGAGCAGCAGATTCATCCGTATGTCCGACAAACGCTCGTAATCGAATGCGATCACCTCTCAAAAAATCACTCTACGATCGTTCTCGTGATTCCGCTTTTGTTTGAAGCCAACATGACCGATTTAGTCACGGAAATCTGGGTGATTTTCTGTCCCGAATCGCAACAACTTCAACGACTCATGCAGCGAGAAAAGCTAAGTTTAGAACAAGCCCAGGCGCGAATTCAGAGTCAAATGCCGATCCAGCAAAAGCGCGATCGAGCCGACTTCGTTTTAGACAACTCGACAACCCTCGAAGCCCTGATGCAGCAAGTCGATCGTGCTTTATCTCTCACAAGTTGACAATCGCCCATCTTCTACCGCTAGACTGTTCAAGACTAAATTAAAGAGAATTCTTATGGCAGCCACCTTAAACCAAATTGCAGGGTATCTCAACACAAAAGGCTGGAAGTATCGCATCGACGAGAAAGGCTGCCGCATTCTCACTGGAGTATATGGTGAAAATTTAGAAGATTTCTTGATTGTGATTCAACTCGATGAAGAAGGCGAGTTTTTTGAAATGTTTGCGCCGCGAGTGTTAGCAGGAGTCAAAGATCATCCCCACAAAACCGCGATCCTTCAAACCATGCTGGCAATCTCCTGGGAAACCAAGATGTTACAGTGGGAATACGATCCCTCGGATGGAGAAATTCGTGCAATTATTGAGTTTCCGCTTGAAGATTCCACGCTGACCGAGCGTCAATTTAACCGTTGCTTGCATAGCTTAGTGGAGTTAGTGGATGAGTTAGCATTACCGCGCCTCAAAGCCGTGATGGAAACTGGAGAAGACCCTGGCGATCTCGAAGAAGGAGAGCGCTTATTACTCGCCCTGCAAGAAGAAGCACCCGGCTTACTCACAGTTCTAGAGAGAGCAATGGAAGCCCGGAAGCGACGAGGGCGATGGTCACCATCCGAGGAAAAGGACGAATCGTGAAGCTGCATTCGCGAATCGTGGTATAACGATTAAGGTTTCGTAACAGAAACACAGTAATTTACCAAGCTGAAATCGGGCAGCAGCCTACTGGAGCCTGATTTTTGTGTGACAAATCCTGAATTGAGGATTTGTCCAGATTGTTTTGAATTTTACAGTCCTTCCGGAGAAAACGATCGTTCATGACAGTATCGCTCACGCCCAATTATTCGACTCTCACGAGTCCTGAAAAACTTCGCCTGAAAAACATCATTAAGACGCTACCGCGTGAGTGCTTTCAAAAAAATATGCGAAAGGCTTGGACAACTTTGGTGATCAACGTTCTGATGGTTGGTCTTGGCTACTGGAGTATTCAAGCCGCTCCTTGGTTCTTGCTTCCGTTTGCTTGGATTTTCACCGGAACTGCGCTGACTGGGTTCTTTGTGATCGCTCATGACTGCGGACATCGATCGTTTGCCAAACGCAAATGGGTGAATGATTTGATCGGTCACATTTTTATGGCTCCGTTGATCTATCCGTTTCATTGCTGGCGCATTCTGCACAATCAGCACCACAATCACACCAATAAGATGGATGTGGATAATGCGTGGCAACCGTGGCGACCAGAAGATTATGCCACGCTCGATCCAGTGACCAAGATTGCTTATGAGACCACACGCGGACGACTGTGGTGGTTAGCGTCGATTCTGCACTGGGTAGTGATTCATTTCAATTTGTCGAACTACCAGACCAAAGATCACGGCAAGGTGAAATTGTCGATCGGTGTTGTCGTTGCGTTTGCTGCGATCGTCTTTCCAATTCTGTTTCTAACCGTGGGTGTTTGGGGCTTTGTCAAGTTCTGGCTGATGCCTTGGTTGGTGTATCACTTCTGGATGAGCACATTTACCCTGGTTCACCATACCTTACCCGATATCCAATTCAAAGAGCCGGAAGAGTGGGACGCAGCCCAAGCCCAACTGTTTGGAACCGTGCATTGTGATTATCCCAAGTGGATTGAGTTTCTCTGTCACGATATCAATGTCCACATCCCGCATCACCTTTCCACCGCAATTCCGTCTTACAATTTGCGATTAGCTCATCACAGCTTGACCCAGACATGGGGAACGGAACTTCGACAGTACAAGTTCTCTTGGAACTTGATGAAAGAGATTACCGATCGCTGTCATCTCTATCATTCAGAGAATGCTTATCAATCGTTTCGCTCCTATCTGAACCGATAAGCAACCCAAAGCTGAGATTTGAAACCTCCGATTCTGTGATGAGCGATCGGAGGTTTTTTCGCTATTCTGCTTCTGGATCAATCCCAAGCGCTCTAAGTCGCTCTGCGAGTCGCTCCGCTCGTTGGCGCTCTTGTTCTAACTGTTGTTCAACTTGCTCTAGCTGTTGTTCGGCTTGCGCTTTTGCTTGTCCTAATTCGACAAAGGTTAAAAAGCGATCGCCATCCGGACGATACAACTGCAACGAATCTTGCTCTAACATAAATCGAACCTCCAATCGAGGACTTGTCCAGCCATTCATTTCTTCGATCACTTCAAACCGACCGTCTGAGCGAATCCAGCCTGTGAGATCCGCATCGTCTGGATCGTAGAGATAATATTCCTCAACGCCATAGTCATCGTAGAACTTAAACTTTTTGGTCATCTCTTTGAGACGGTTTCCGGGCGAGAGAATTTTAAACACCACTTGCGGCGGTATCTGATCTTCCTTCCATTGTTGGTAGGAACCTCGATCGCCTTTCGGTCGCCCAAAGACTACCATGACATCAGGAGCCTGACAGAGCGTATTGTTTCCTTCGACGGGATACCACAGCAAATCGCCCGCGACGAAAACGCGATCGTCATTGGCATACAGCAACTCCAGATTTTCTTTAATGGTGACAATCCAGCGAAACTGTTGCGTATTGTCTGCCATTGGTTTGCCGTCGCGTTCCGGATAAACGATATTCGATTGTGGAGGGGACTGTAGCATTGCGATCGTGCCCTCAAAGTACATTTGCTTTAGTCTATTATGCCTAACCGCTAATCAACGCTTCTACAAATTCGTAGCTAGAGAACGGGCGTAAATCTTCAATGCCTTCTCCGGCTCCAATAAAGCGAATCGGTAATCCAAGCTGCTCGACGACCGCAAGCGCGATACCGCCTTTTGCAGTGCCATCGAGTTTGGTGAGGACAACGCCACTGAGTTGAGCCGCTTGTGCGAAAACTTCGGCTTGTCGCAGTCCGTTTTGTCCCAAGGTCGCATCCAAAACAAGCAATGATTCGACTTTGGCATCTGCCGCTTTTTTGTCAATGATGCGGCGAACTTTGCTGAGCTCATCCATTAAGTTCTTTTTGTTCTGAAGTCGTCCAGCCGTATCGATTAGTAGTAACTCTGTGCCGCGAGATTGAGCCGCGCTAATCGCATCGAACACCACGGCAGCCGGATCAGTGTTTTGTCCCGGATTGGCAATAACTTCGACGTTGCTTCTTTGTCCCCACACTTTAACTTGCTCAACAGCGGCGGCGCGGAAGGTGTCAGCGGCTCCGATCAGGCATTTATAGCCAGATTTGGTAGCAATGTGGGCGAGTTTCCCGATCGTCGTTGTTTTCCCCGCTCCATTCACGCCTGTTATTAACCAAATGTTCAAAACGTCTTTTTCTGGAGCAAAGAAAGCGCTGTGTGATCCTTGCAGCGGTTGATCAAGCAGATCGCGCAGAATTTGTTTGAGATAGGCGATCGCTTGATCGGGCGGTAAGGTTTCTTGTCGAAGTTTCGCTTGCAGGGCTTCGATGATCTTGTCGGTTGCCTCAACGCCTGCATCCGCTTGAAGCAGCAAGGATTCAATTTCGTAAACGGCATCCTGGTTGAGCGGACCTTGACCAACGATCGATTTTAATCGATTGACTAGACTGCGACGAGTTTTACCCAGTCCTTGCCGCAAGCGTTTAAGCCAGGTAATTTCTTCGATCGATACGTCTTCCGCACGACGACCCATCCCAGACAACACATCGGCAGACCAGAGAAAGCCTTCGTCGATCGTGAACGCAGGCAGTTCAACTGGAGGTTCTGCGGCAGTAGGTTCGGGTTCGACAGTTTCTTCGATCGCGGTGGCTCTAAGGCGTTCAAGGCGAGCTTGGCGATCAGCTTCGGCTTGTGCCCAGAGTGGGAGCGCGGGTTGAGGAGTCGCTTCTTCCTTAATTTGTTCGATCAGTTCGGTTTCAGCTTGCTCGATCGCTGAGATAGTAGGTTCGATCGCTTCAGGAGTTTCTACCGCTTCAGGTGCTTCTGGCGGTTCTTCGGATTCAACGGCTTTGGGAGTTTCTGTAGCTGTGGGTTCTGCAACTTCTGGCGGGTCTTCGACGATCGCTTCTTCGGCAGGTGGTTCAGTCGTTTGTTGCGCTTTTTCTTGCTGTTTTCGGCGGAACGCTTCCACGATCGCTCTTGCATTGGCGATTCGTGCATCTTCCTCAGTCGTTGTTTCTTCAGCGGGCGTTTCTTCGCTTTCCGGAGCGATCGGTGTTTCAGCCGCTTGCGTCGGTTCAGGCTGCTGCTCTTCGTCTTTTTTAAACCGATTGAACCAATTAAACGTCATACCAAAATTCCAGATCGCCTAAGTTAACTTTAATAGAAATTATCGTTTCACATTGATCGCCTCGGTAACGCGACGCAAAATTCCATTGATAAATTTGTGTCCGTCTTCGTTGCTGTAGCGCTTTGCCAGTTCTACCGCTTCGTTGATCGCGACTCTATCTGGCACTCCGAGAAACATCATTTCAATCGTGGCAATGCGGAGGATGTCTCGGTCGATAATCGCCAATCGATCGACATTCCAATCGACCAGAATTTCATTGAGTAATTGATCGACCGTGGCTCGTTCGACTTGAAGCCGCGTAATAATTTCCATCGTGTAGGCGCGGACTTCGGCTTGATTGGCGAGTTGGATAAATTCGGGAAGCTCGATCGCGCCTCCAAGTCGATTAATCGCGGTTTGAGCGAGGTTAATTGCATCTTGTACCATCGATCGAGCGGTATCGATGTTGCCCGCGCGGGTTTGGCTTTTCAGCAATTGGGCATCGCCGCGTTGTAATTCTGCCGCAGCGGTTTCGAGCGCATCGCGTGCCTCAGTTGCTAAGGTTCGGATCGATGCCAGGACGAGATCTTGGATTTTCTGTTGACTGACTTTTTCGAGATCCGAGGGGAGTTGGCTGATGCTCAAAAGCGCCAGTTCACGAGAAATTCGACGGGCTTGCATAACGGGTTTAACGCAGGGGGTTCGATGTAGCTTACGTATCCTAACGCGAATTCGATCCGCTCTTGTGCTCTGGTTGTATCCTGCTCTATTTCCCGCACCGAGATGTCTCTTCACTCAGCTAAGATGTCAGAATCGACGATCGCACATTACAGATGAACTCTACTTCCTTCAAACAGCAATGCACTGCCATTATTGAGCGCGAAGGGGATAGCTATGTCTCCCTTTGTCCTGAACTCGATATTGCAAGCCAAGGCAATACGATTGAAGAAGCCAAGCAGAATTTAGCAGAAGCCGTCGAACTCTTCTTTGAAGTTGCCGATTTGAAGCGGGTTAACTCTTATCCGCCGCTGATTTTTGCTTTGTACCCCAATCCGGTTAAAAGTTGCAGCAATTTCTGAGCGTGATCACCTTGGATTTCGATCGTATCCTCTTTCACTGCTCCACCCGTGCCACACTGCGCCTTTAGTTTTTTCGCCAAATCCGTCAGCGTCTCCAGCTTGCTCTGAAACCCAGAAATCACCGTTACCGTTTTGCCCCCTCGCCCTTTGCGTGAAACTTGAATTCGTACATTTTGCTGATTCGGAGGGAGATCGGGAACTGCTCGTTCAAAGACTTCTGAATTGCCAAACTCAGAATAGACGAGACGATCGCGATCGCTCGGTTTCGATTTTTTCGCCATAGAAAACGCTCGATGTGTCCAAATGTTACAAACAAATCCCAACTGAATCTTAAGGAGGCTGAGTCTCTAGAGTGAGAATGATAGAATTCCTAGCATAGTCACTTCACAGATCTGAGCTTGCTCAATTCTAAACGTGACCTGGGTGCTGTGGAGATGAATCCCGCCGCAACGATATCAACCTCGATTTAATAAATTCTCACCCTGACTTGTGCATACCCAGAAGCATCACAAGATTGATCTCGGTACGGATTATCCCTGTCCGTGCCGCCGTCGCGGTCGCCTGATCCCGATCGCGCTCACCGAAGCGTTTGGCTGTAATCGCTGTCAGCAAATTTTTGTTGTTGAAGAAAATGGCTGCGTGATCGAGCAGTTAGCCACAAGCTATCCCTATAAGCGATCGTGGCGCTGGACAGGACACCAGTGGAATATCGTGCAGCCGGGACTCGGAGACAGCTACTTGCCCTTGGCGCTTGGGATTCTCCTCGTTCTGCTGAGTATTTGGCTGCCCGTTGCGCTCCATTCGCCGTCCGGAGCCAGTATTATGTTGTGGGCGATCGTGGCATTGGTTTTAGCCGTGCTACCCGCGCTCATGGTTTGGTTAGCCTATCGACGGTAGCCCAATGACGACGGATAATTTGGGGGCATTTGACCCGATTTCAGCGCTGCGTGCGGCTCAGACGGCTTCGTTGACGCTAGCAGCAGCAAGCGGTGTGAGTCGGAGTCGGGCGGTTCAGGCGATGGCGCAAGCGTTGTGTCGTCGCCAAAATGACATTCTCGAAGCGAATACGCTCGACCTCGAAATTAGCCGAGAAATGGCGATTTCGGAGTTGCTGCTAGAGTGGCTAAAACTGACCCCAGAACGGATTCAGAATGCAGTTCAGATTCTCAATCGCTTGAGCGAATTGCCAGATCCGATCGGACGCGTGATGCCTGCGAATTTCCAAACTGATCGCGCTCAGACCTATTCGCAATTAATGCCGCTCGGTGTGATTGCGCTGATCTACGAAGCGTTTCCAGAACTGAGTGCGATCGCGGCTGGATTGTGCATTAAAACGGCAAACTGTCTGATTCTTAAAGGCAGCAACGAGGCAACTCACTCGAATAGCGTGATCGCGGAAACGCTCTCGATGGCGTTAGAAGATGAAGGTTTACCGATCGAGAGCTTACAACTTCTTCCCGCAGAAGGCACACCGATTCGAGATTTGATTATTCAAGATCGGTATTTGAATCTGATCATTCCTTACGGGCGACCGAGTTTAGTTCAGCAGGTGGTCAGACAAGCAACCGCACCCGTTTTGCGATCGGCGATGGGAAATTGTTACTTATATTGGTCGCCATCGGGAAGTTTGGAAATGGCACGATCAATGATTATCGATAGCCATTTGAGCGAACCGGATGCGGTCAATGCGATCGAAAAAGTTTTGATCCATCGGCAGCAAAATCCTTCATCACTGGTGATGCTGTGGGATAGTTTGCGAGAAAAAGGATTCCAGATTCGAGGCGATATGACTTTGGCGACCGAATTTCCGGGAGTTCGACCCGTTGAGGATTCGGAATGGAGTCAGGCTTATCTCGATCGCATTATCAGCTTTCGCACCGTGGATGGGTTGGCAAGTGCGATCGACTGGATCAATCATTACAGCAGTGGTCACGCAGATTGTTTGGTAAGTGAGTCGTATCAAGAGAGTCGCCAGTTTGCTTTGGGAGTCAATAGCGCCTCGACCTACATTAATGCGTCACCCCGGTTTTATCGCAATCCAAAACGCGGAGATGCCATCTTCCTAGGAATGTCGAACCAGAAAGGACATCGACGCGGATTGATCGGACTGGAAACGCTAACGACGGTGAAACACATTGTTCAAGGAACCGGAGTGATGTAATAAACCCCCTACATCAATGCTAAAGCAAATAGAATTCGGAGGGCGTTCGTGCAGGAAGTCTAATTAACGAACGCTCGCTAACGCACTTTGAACCGTTGGCGGCAATCGTCTTAAAATCTTGCCTTTCACCATATCCACCGCAACCAGCACAACTCGACCGCTGACGTACAGTGCAGTATGATCCAGCGATCGAATTTCATATTCGACCGGAAGTTTGACTCCTTCGATCGTACTTAATCGCGTTCTGACGATCGCTTTCATTCCCATGCGTAACGGTTGATGATAGCGAATTGATAAATCAATCACAGGTAGATTGCAGCCCATTTCCACCAACTGCGAGAAATCAATTCCACGCGACTGGAGAAACTCGATTCGGGCTTCTTCTAGCCATGAAATATAGCTGCCATGCCAAACCACGCCTGCATAATCGGTATGGTGAGCATAGACTGTGATCGGGTAATCGAACCAATCTGGCGCGATCGTAGACGGAACGAGATTCGAGGTTGGTAACTGAGGAGGCTGAGACACGATCGTTCTTCACAAACCATAATGAACACAGGGTAACGCCACCGCCTAGACTTGAAACAGGCGCAGACCGGGAAAATTCTTCTCGATCTTGAGACCACCCTGTTTTAAAGTCTACGCAGAAACGAGGCGAACGATGATAGAAAAAATTTTATTAGCCGATTCCGGTACGGGGCGATCAGAAGATATGCTGAACGCGCTGCTGGCGATTCCGTCGATTCAGCGAGCGATGGTGACAGTGCTGCACGTGGTTCCACCGCAGGCAAGCGCGGATGCAATGACTGAAAAGTGGGAAGAAGGCGGGAAAGTGTTGGCACAAGCGGCACAATCGCTCAAGCTAGAGCCGGATCATGTTTCGGCAATGCTGCGTCAAGGCGATCCAAAAACGGAAGTGTTGAAAGCAGCCGATGAAGTGAATGCCGATTTGATCATCATGGGATCGCGCGGACTGAAGCGACTGGTTTCGATTTTAGAAAATTCGGTCAGTCAGTACGTGTTTCAGCTTTCATCGCGTCCGATGCTGTTGGTGAAAGATGATATCTACGTACGGGCGATTAATCGGATTGCAGTTGCGATCGACAAATCCGAAGCGTCTAAGCAGTGTTTGAAGTTAGCTCTGTTTTTGCTGCGCGATATTAAAGGCGGACAATTGACGCTGGTGAACGTAGATTCTGCTCCAAAAGCAAGTGAAAGAACCGGGGCAGAAGCAGAGAAAGCTCCGATTTTTGCAGACGCGATCGCCCAAGCAAAACAATACGGGATTAACTACCGCGCAGTGGTGGCGACTGGAAAACCGGGTCAGGCGATTTGTCGGGTTGCGGATGAGACCAAAACGGATTTATTGATGTTGGGATCACCGGAGCGCCGACCCTCGATCGCGAAAGGATTGCCGGATCTCGATCGATTATTAGGCACGTCGATATCGGATTATGTCCGGGTGTATGCCAATTGTCCAGTATTGCTGACGCGTACGATCGGTAATTGATTTGTATTCGCTATCCCGGTGAGCCAGAGTTTCAGTTCCCCTTCTTCCAATTTGGAAGAAGGGGATTCTATGAGTTTCATCGATCGGTCAACGATTCACTCGAAAACTTGGTCAATTCTACGATCGTCATTCAATAGGATCGGGCTTCGAGGTGCAGATCACGAAGGATTCCTCAACGTTCTAAACGTCCTCTGCCAGTCTGCCATTCGCGAGTGAAACCTGGGTCAGATGCGAAAACGGATGAGGTTGCGAAATCAGTTTTGCCACATCAATTCCAGTCAGCGGTTTTGAGAACAAATAGCCTTGAGCGTACTCACACTTCAGCGCTTTTAACTGCGAAAGTTGCTTGGTCGTTTCCACCCCTTCCGCAACCACATCCATACCCAAATTCCACGCCAATGTGATAATGGTGCGAACCAGTTCAAGCTTCTCGCCATCGACATCAACACGGCTCACAAACGATTGATCAATCTTTAAGACATCCATTGGAAATCGATACAGATATCCCAGCGAAGAATAGCCTGTGCCAAAATCATCGACCGATAGCTGAATGCCCATCGCTTTGAGTTGCATCAACATATCCATTGCCGATGCGGTATTCTCCATAATGGCGCTTTCGGTAATTTCGAGCTTGAGATAATGAGCATCCAGTCCGGTATCCATCAGAACTTGCCGAATTTGATTAATCAGAGTGGGCTGTGAAAATTGCCGACTCGACAAGTTGACGCTGACGGTTAGCGGTGGCTCTAGTGCAAATT
>PSLO01000002.1:42488-120205 GCA_040289665.1 Leptolyngbya sp. ERB_1_1
CAACCTGCCATTGTTTCAGTTGCCGACAGGCTTCGCGCAATACCCAATGTCCAAGCGGAATCACCAGTCCCGTTTCTTCTGCGATCGGCACAAATTTCACCGGAGAAATAATGCCATGCTCTGGATGCTGCCACCGCACTAGCGCCTCAAACCCGACAATCCGTCCGCTCGCGAGCGCGACGATCGGTTGATAGTACAACTCAAATTCTTGACGTTCTACCGCTCGTCGCAAGTCATTTTCCAACTGCATCAGCGCAATAACGTGGCTGTGCATATCCTTATCAAACACTTCATGACACGCTTTGCCGCTCGCCTTGGCGCGATACATGGCGATGTCTGCTCCTCTCAGCAAGTCTTCGGGTCGATCGAAGGCGGTTGAGGAGAGCGTAATGCCGATACTGGCAGAGGTAAACACCTCATGTCCACTAAGATTGAACGGTTTTGAAAGTGCTTGCTGTACTCGTTCTGCAACTTTGGAGGCATCACTGTCTCGCTGAATGTTTTCGAGCAGAATCGTGAATTCATCACCGCCGAGCCTTGCCACCATATCATTCTGTTGCAGACAAGCCTCTAGTCGCCTCGCGATCGCAATCAACAATTGATCCCCGATCATATGTCCCAAACTGTCGTTGATCACTTTGAAGCGATCGAGATCCAAAAACAACAGCGCAAAGTGATAAGACTCATCTTCGCTGGCGCGATCGACGGTTTGGCTTAATCGCTCCATGAATAACAAGCGATTGGGCAATCCCGTTAGCGAATCATGAAACGCATTGCGGCGGAGTTGTTCTTCGGCAGTCTTGCGCGCTGTGACTTCCCGCATGACTGAGACAAAATGTGTTACTTGTCCCTGTTCATTCCGAATCGGAACCATGTTGACATCAACCCAGAAATGCGTGCCGTTTCTGCGGTAGAGAACGACTTCAGCCCGGACTGGCTGATAGACTTTCAAGGCGGATCGAATGCGATTGACTTCCGCGATCGATGTTTTTTCACCGAGCAGTACTAGCGCCGTTTTGCCGATCGCTTCACCCGAAGAATAGCCTGTTACCCGTGAGAAAGCATCGTTGACGTAGATAATTCTCAAGCTCAGTGGATCAGCGATCGTGTCTTCGGTCTGCGAAATCATCACAATCTCATTTGCATTCACCACCACCGATTCCAACAGGCGCAAGTATTCTTCCAGCCATTTGCGCTCGGTGATGTCTTTTACGGTGATTAGGGTTCCGTTGGCTTCTCCGGTAGCGTTGCAGAGTAGGGTTGCATTCACCTCTGCCCAAAACTTGCGTCCATCTTTGCGGCGAAGTTGCCCTTCCTTCCAGCCATAGAAGGGTTGCGCCTCTTTCGCGTTGGCTTGAAAATCGAGCCATCCTTCGATCTCCTGGAAAAAGTGATGGGCAGGTTTACCGACCATTTCTGCAACCGAGCATCCGACCAGTTGGGCAAGGCGTGTATTCACATAAAGCACCTGATTTTGCGAGTCTGTGATTACTACCCCATCGTTGAGGTTTTCCACGACGGTTTGTAGCAGCCACTCAGAATCTGTGATCAAGCAGGGTGCAAAATTGGGTTCTACCACGATGCTTGGCGGACTGAAGTTCTCCGAGTCGATCGACTTTGCCATGCCTGCTACCTTGGAAAAATGATGCCATCAACGAGATACACCTGAAAGAGATAGATCTGGTGGAGGAATCTACGTTGCCAATAAATGAGGTTTTTCACACGAAATCTGTCAAACGCGATCGCAACTTTTTGCCTAAAAAAACAACAAAAAGCGCATTAGTAATGCGTTCAGTTTGCCCATGATTGCACAGGGAAGAACGTTTAGGCGTGAGTTGAACACCAGTCTAGAATGTGTGTGGCAAGTTCGACCGTAAACTTTTGAGGCAGGCTATGGTCAGCATCCGGGAGAATCACAAATTCGGCATTGGGAATTTCAGTCGCGTAAGCTTCACTGTGCCAGAGCGGAATGGTTTCGTCTCGATCACCTGTGATCACTAGGGTTGGAACCCTCAAGCGATGAATTTCTTTTTCGACCGTATCGATCGCGTCTTCGGGTCGAAGTCGATCGACGAGAAACGATCGGGCGGCGGGTTGTGTGTTGAGTTCATGCCGCATCCAGGCAATTTGCTCGATCGTCTTTTCTTGTCCAATGGATTTCGCGATCGGTTTAATCAGATCTAATGCCCAATCGATCATCGGAGTTTCCCACAAAATCGGGCGTAGATGATCGTATCGTCCAGCAAAACTATCATCGCGAATTCCTGCGGCAGCCGCTAGAATCAAGCCTTTCACGGAGTCGGGATATTGGAGTGCATAAGCGGCAGACACCCACCCACCGAAAGAATGTCCTAATAAATAAAACGAGTCTAATTGCAGCGCTTCTACCACTTGTCGCAAGAATGCGACTTCTTTGGCGATGTCGTAGCGAATCATCGGACGCGCCGATTCTCCAAACCCAAGTAAATCAATACTGATGCAGCGGAAGTTCGATTTTAAGCGATCGCTCAAGGGCAGCCAGCAAGAAGCCTCTCCCATAAATCCATGTAGCATCAGTAATGGAGTTCCTTGTCCGACTTCAATGTGAGCCGCCGGAACAGTGGTTAAACCATCAAAATCAAGCTGAATTTGGAGAATCTGTTTTTGCAGCAAGCGACTTTACGATCGTTAAACTTCAGTCTTTAATCTAGCGCGTTGAGTAGCCGATATGAGTCATCTAAATCAAGGTTGGGTCTATGAAGATCGAGTGAGTCAGCCAAGAATGACGTTGCTAGAGTATTACACGCATCGCTACACTCACTCCTCTCGGCAAGAATGGAGCGATCGTATTAAATCTGGAGCGATTTCAATTAACCACATTCCGATCACTGATCCAGATACACCGCTTCAAGCTGGACAGCGACTCACTTATCATCGATCTCCTTGGATCGAACCGGATGTTCCGTTTGATATTGCGATCTTATACGAAGATGCTGATTTACTGATGTTACATAAACCTTCGGGATTGCCTGTGTTGCCAGGAGGAGGCTTTCTTGAAAATACCGTGTGGGGATGGCTCAGGCGCGAGTATGAAACTCCGCCAATTCCGGTGCATCGGTTGGGGCGCGGCACATCAGGTGTGATGGTGCTGGCGAAAACTGAGGAAGCTCGATCGAGATTGTCGAAAGATTTGCGCGATCGTAAATTCCGAAAATGCTATCGTGCCCTTGCTGCCGGAATACCAGAATCAGATTGTTTCACCGTAACTGCTCGAATCGGTAAAGTGGCTTATCCTCAGTTAGGTTATTTGTATGCAGCAACAGAAAGCGGCAAAGAAGCAATCAGTCATTGTAGGGTGTTAGAGCGCGATCGCATTCCGAATGCGACTTTGCTAGAAGTCACGATTCCAACAGGGAGACCGCATCAGATTCGGATTCACTTAGCAGCGGCAGGATACCCGCTGTGGGGCGATCCGTTGTACGGAGTAGGGGGAATTGCGATCCGGCACGGATCAGCTTCGCTGCACGGACAATCCTCGATTCCAAGTGATTGTGGTTATTGGCTTCATAGCTATGAACTCTGCCTAATCCATCCAACTCAAGCACAGATGCTAACGATCCGATCACAACCGCCTGCATTGTTATGCCTTGCTCATGAAGTTGAAAAGCTCAGAGATTCGGTAGATTGAAAACATCGTCATAGCTAAAGTCACTATGTTTAAACCAATGTTCCTGATTGTTTCGATTGCTACATTAATTGCAAGCTCTCCGGTTCTAGCCCAGTCGCTACCGAACTTATCAAATCTCGATCGCCAACGACTTACCCGCGATCTAACACCAACGAATGCTCAAGATTTCTTTAAGCAGGGACAAGAACAATTGGAACGTGAAATTCGATTGTTAGAGCGTCGATCGCAAATCAAACAAGATGATTTACTAAAGGTTGATCCTGCAACGCGGCAGCCGGACGAGCAAGATTCGCGCACTGCTTCGCAGATATCGCAAGGGTCGCTCAAACCCATTAAACTTAGGAAATGAGATTTCTTACTCGATTTTTCGCCGCAGTTTTAGCGGTTCTTCTTATCTCTGGAACTATGACAATCGCGCAAGCAACAGATATTACCCCTGGCGATAACCTTGTCGTCGAGGGCATTCCACCGATTCCGGCATCGCTAGCACAAACGGTCGATCGATATACGCAGTTTCGATCAGCAGGATTATTAAGCTGGCATCCTCAGCGACGAGAAATGCTGATCTCAACTCGATTTGGGGATGTGCCGCAAGTCCATCGGGTGGCATTTCCGCTTGCGAGTCGGCAGCAGATGACATTCTATACAGAACCTGTATTTCGAGCGGGTTATCAGCCGACCAAAGGGGATTACTTTGTCTTTAGTAAAGACATTGGTGGCAACGAATTTAGTCAACTCTATCGCTACGATCTTGCGACGGGCGATGTTACGTTACTGACTGATGGGAAGTCGCGCAACGGTGGCGGTGTGTGGTCGCATAAAGGCGATCGCATGATCTACACTTCGACTCGCCGCACCGGAAAAGATAACGATTTTTACAGCATTGATCCGACCAATCCAAAGAGCGATCGCTTACTGGCTCAAGTCGAAGGTGGCGGTTGGGGAGGAATGAGTTGGTCGCCTGACGATCAACAATTGCTCGTGGTGGAATTCGTCTCGATTAATGAAAGTTATCTTTGGATGTTTGACACTCATTCAGGTGAGAAAAAACTGATCACACCCAAAGGTGGAAAAGAAAAAGTTTCTTATCAAGGTGGCGTGTTTAGCAAAGACGGAAAAGGATTGTATGTTGTCACCGATCGAGGATCAGAATTTCAACGGCTTGCTTATATCGATCTTGCGACGCTGAAACATACTTATTTAACGACTCAAATTTCTTGGGATGTTGAAGAATTTGATCTTTCAGAAGATGGTAAATCTCTCGCTTACGTCTCAAATGAAGATGGAATTAGCGTTCTACATTTGATTGATACTGCCACAAATCAAGAGAAGCCTTTACCGAAATTACCGCTTGGACAAGTGAGCGGAATTAATTGGCATCGCAATAATCAGGATTTAGGATTTACGTTAGTTTCAGCACGATCGACAGCGGATGCATTCTCGCTGAATATTGCGACGAATAAGATCGATCGCTGGACAGAAAGCGAAACAGGTGGATTAAATACCACTAACTTTTCTGAAGCTGAATTGATTCGATGGAAGAGTTTTGACGATCGAGCAATTTCTGGATTTCTCTATCGTCCGTCCGCAAAATTTCAAGGTAAACGCCCTGTCATTATTAATATTCACGGCGGACCTGAAGCGCAGTTTAGACCAAGTTTTCTAGGGCGCAATAACTATTATTTGAATGAATTGGGTGTCGCAGTTATTTTCCCGAATGTGCGGGGTTCTACAGGTTATGGTAAGACGTTCCTACAGCTTGATAATGGCTTTTTGCGCGAAGATTCTGTCAAAGATATTGGCGCATTACTTGACTGGATCGCAACCCAACCCAATTTAGATAAAGACCGGATTTTAGTCACAGGCGGTAGCTACGGAGGATATATGTCTCTCGCAGTTGCGACGAATTATAGCGATCGTATTCGAGCTTCGATCGACATTGTTGGAATCTCGAATTTCGTCAGCTTTTTAGAACGTACCGAAAGCTATCGACGAGATTTGCGGCGTGTAGAATACGGCGATGAACGTGACCCAAAAATGCGGGAGTTTCTGTTAAAAATTTCGCCGCTTAACAATGCCCAAAAAATCAAAAAGCCGCTCTTTGTCATTCACGGAAAAAATGATCCACGTGTGCCCTTAAATGAGGCAGAACAAATTGTTAGAACGGTTAGAAGTAACGGTGTTCCTGTATGGTATTTGATGGCAAAAGATGAAGGACACGGATTCTCTAAGAAGAAGAATGTAGACTTTCAGTTTTATGCCACTATTATGTTCATCAAAGAAACACTGTTGAAGTAGAAGCATTTCTCAATTCAAACAGGTCACGATCGCAGATTGAATGAGCGGGAGTCGAACCGTAAACGTTGCTCCTTGTCCTTCTCCGGCGCTTTCTGCTTGGATCGTGTCTCCATGAAGTTCAACAAGTTGACGAGCGATCGCTAACCCCAACCCCAAGCTACCAAATTGGCGCATTGTTGAGGAATCTGCCTGCTGAAATCTCTCAAACACCTGCGGCAAAAAATCTGGAGCAATTCCTCGACCTGTATCCATCACTTGAATCTGTGCGTGAGTTCCGGTTGAAGTTAACCGAATCTTGATCTGTCCGTGATCTGGTGTGAATTTCACCGCGTTAGTAAGCAGATTCCAGACAATTTGCTGTAATCGTCCTGGATCACCAAGAACGGTTTCGATACGATCGAGTGCCGTTTCAATCTGAATCGATTTTGCTTCTGCTGACAGTCGAACCGTGTCGATCGCGGCTTCGATCACCATTGCTAAGTCCACTGGCACAGCATTTAACGTCAGCTTACCGCGTAGAATTCGAGAGACATCGAGCAAATCATCGATCAGTTGGGTTTGCAGTTGGGCGTTGCGCTCGATCGTGGTGAGTGCTTTCTGCATTTGAGTTGCATTGAGTTTTCCAGTTTGCAAGAGTTTGATCCAACCCAGAATCGGATTGAGTGGGGTTCTGAGTTCGTGTGAAAGCACTGCGAGAAATTCGTCTTTGATGCGATTGGCGCGTTCGGCTTCTTCTCTAGCGGCTTGTTCTCTCAATAAAAGCTGTTCGCGTTCGGCTTCGGCAGCTTTACGATCGTCGATATCTGAGTGGGTTCCTAACATCCGTAGCGGTTGTCCATCCGCATCCCAAGCAACGATTTTACCGAGCGATAAAATCCATTTCCACTTCCCCGATCGAGTACGGAGTCGAAATTCAATACGGTACTCGCTCTTGTTACCTGAGATGTATTCTTCGTAAGTTCGGCTTACAGGTTCCCAATCGTCTGGATGGAGCCGTTCTCGCCAGGTGGCATTAGTTTCTTGAAACGTTGCCGGATCGTAGCCGAGCATTTGAGCATATTCGGGAGAGACGATCGCATCTCCAGTTTGCACATTCAAATCATACAAGCCCTGATTTGCAGCCATTAGCGCCAGCCGCAATCGTTCTTCACTCTCGCGAATTCTGGCTTCGGCTTGTTTCCGATTGGTAATTTCCTGCACGACTGCATTGATTCCAATCACTTGCCCCGTTGGATCACATAGCGGAAACCAACTTTCAATCCAAGTGAATTTTACGCCTGGTTTTGCTGCGGTTTCACCACTAACTTCAAGATTGAGAATCGGTTCTCCGGTGGTCAGAATTTGACGAAACAGCGGTTCTAGTTCATCAGCTAGATCGGGTACGATTTCGTGGACGGTTCGACCCAAATGCTCTTCTACAGACCGTCCATTAATTTCTGCGAGTTTCTGATTGAGGCGAACAAAGCGCAAATTAACATCAAGAATCGCTAAGCCGATCGGAGCCGTGTTGTAAATCGCTTCGATTTCGGCAAACTGCTGATATAGCGTGGTCTCAACTTGTTTGTGATCGCTAATGTCTCGACAAAAGATATTTAATCCTTCGATCGAGGGATAGGCATGAATTTCCAGCCACATCGTCAAAGGTTCGTACAGCACCTCAAAATGCACGGGAGTTTGATTCGCAACTGCTTGACGATAGTTCTGTTCTACGATCGTCCCCCTTGACCAAGACCACACTTCCCAATATGTTTTGCCAATCGTGTCCACTGGTGAGAGATTGTTTAATTTGGCGGTCGCTTGATTGATATAGGTAATGCGCCATTCGTGATCGAGCGAAACAAAACAGTCGGTCGTACTTTCGAGAATTTGGATGGCTCGATTTGCGGCTCGATCGAAGGCTTGTTGTGCAGCTTGTTCGCGTTGTAAAAGTTCTTCTGCAACCTGACGCGCTCTTAGATTTGCCAGTGCTACACCGATAAAGCCAGATAAATTGGTCAAAATCCGCTGATCTTCAAGATCGAAGTGTCGAGCTGGATTATGCGTTACCAGCCAAATTGAACCCAATGCTTTTTGATCAGCAAATAAGGGAATGAGTAATACTTCTGCGATTGGATATTCGGGATAATGCAGGTAGGTAAAGTATCGTTCGGGATAACGATAGAGTTGTGGCTATCCGGTTTGGATCGTTGTGGCACAAGGACTAAAATCGCCTGATATGATTTCGTTCTCCCAAGGACGCAACGTTCCCGCGATCGCCACCCATCGAAACACAGATTCACCATTCTCTGAAGTTTCTAGCAGGCTCACGCCTACGCTATCTGCTCGGCATAAATCGATCGCTAACGTGGTCAGCGCTTTGAGTAGCGATCGAGTATCTCCCGCGAGTTGTTGCGCCAGAGTTTGCAGCGCACGATTTTCTGCCTGAAAATCAGGTGCTCTTACCGGGCGCTGTGTGAGAGCTTCGGTGATGCGAACCGTTGCTTCAGTGATGTCTGGCGAATGCAACACTTTTGTATCCTGGTTATTCTCTATTAGGGATGGCGAGGTATAGAATTTAAGTTTAACGGATGAATTCGCCAAGGTACAAAGAGCCGCACCTTATCAGTGTGATTTTTCGTATCCGACAACACAACAGAAGAAATACTGCTGTCTTACGCCTCAAGGAGAAATTTAAGAAACTGCATTAGCGTACTGTTCCATAAGTTACGCCAAGCTGTTTTAGCCACTTTCGGTATGCCAAAGAAGCGCGATCGCTCGGTAGATGAAATTCAAGCTGCGGATCGAGGGGGAGACGTTTGGGATTGTGCGATTCTAAGTTCTCGACATCTTGCAAAATCACAGTATCCTGAAACGCAACCAAGTCGGCTTCTGCAATGTGATGAGCATAGTTCAACGTGCCCCACATCCAGCCGATACATTCCTCTTCGGAAACCGGGGTCACAAAGTAGAGCAATACCATTGTTTGTCCAGTCGATCGCTGTTTACGCAATGCAGCAACTAAAGGGCGCAATGTCCAATAGTCATAGCTTGCCATCCCGCCTTCGCCCGTTCCATCTGGATCAGGTTGCCAGACTTGAATGTTTTTCATGTAGATCCCTGTGTCGATCGACTTCACTTCATAGTCTTCGATCACAGGTTGTTCTGGTACACCTAAAATCCCGGCATGAACAAACGGCAGATGTGCAACATCGAGAAAATTCTCGATCGCTCTAAGCCCACTACAGCGAAATCGATGTCCGCCGCTCAGATAGCTGCGATAGTTAGGATCATCCCATTCTGGAAACGGTGCAACTTCGTGGAGCGGATTGCCAAGCGAAACAAAGATCACGCCATAGCGTTCAACGACAGGAAAAGATTGAGTACAAGCTTGCTTGGGTGGAACATAGTTCGGATGTGCCGGAACCTTAACGCATTGTCCTTGAGCATCAAATGCTAAACCATGATACGGACATATCAGTGTGTTTGCCTCAACGGTTCCATTCGATAGCTTCACACTACGATGTGGACATCGATCGAGCCATGCCATCACTGCCGTATTTTCTCCCCGCCACAACACTAGATCAGTCTCAAACAATCGAATCGATCGCACTGTTCCAGGTTGTACCTCGCTCGATCGTGCCACTGGATACCAATCATTCAGCAACACAGTATTGATCGCGCTGTGAGCAACTTGAGGTACAGCTATCAATTCGACCATTTGAACTTCTCCAACTACCGTTTACCTTTAGAGTAGGGGATACCCAACGCAGCAGGCGTATCACTGCGAACCGTTCCGCGTAGCAGCACCAACAGCGTCAAAACATACGGTAACATCAACAGAAATTCATAGGGTAGATTCTTAAGACCCATCGCTTGAATTCGATATTGCAGCGCATCGGCAACTCCAAATAAGACTGCACCAATCAATCCCCAAATCGGCTGCCAGCGAGAGAAAAACACAAGCGCGATCGCAATCCATCCCCGCCCCGCGATCATGCCTTCGGTAAAGATATTCAACTGCACTACGGTTAACACGGCTCCTCCGAATCCGGCAAAGGCTGATCCGGTGATTACGGCGAAGGTGCGAATGAGATCGACATTCAAACCCGAAGTTTCTGCGGCAGCAGGATTTTCTCCGATCGCACGTAATGAAAGTCCCCAGTGGGTGCGAAACAGAAAAAACGAACAGAGAAATACTAAAAGCACGGTGAAATAAACGATCGCATTGTGATTGAACAAGATCTCACCGATCACCGGAATCTTGGATAGTCCAGGAATTGCCCAAGTTTGCAGTCCTGTGACTCGTGCTCCAGAGAGTGCACTGAAGCTACGAAACACATACGAGGTTAAGCCTTGCCCTAGTAGTACTAAGGTCACACCTGTTACGACTTGATCGGTTTTAAACCCGATCGCTAAAACCGTCATCAGCAATCCCATGATTGCGCCTCCGATCAGTCCGGCGAACAATCCGATCCAAGCTGCACCATTGATTCCAGCTTGTTCTAATTGATAAGCAACGATGAATCCGGATAAGCCACCGACCAGCATGATGCCTTCGAGTCCAAGATTCATTACGCCCGATCGTTGTGAAATAATTTCTCCTAACACCGCTAACAGCACAGGCACCGCTAATCGAATTCCTGCGGTCAGCAGCCCAATCAAAAAACTCCAGGTGAGGATTTGTTCCCAAGGCATCGATTTTACTCCGCTTCAGATTGCCGCGACACTGCATGACCCGCCATCACGAACAACACCACCAGTGCTTGAATCACTTCTGCAACCGAGGCTGGAATTTGCAGTACCACATTGAGCGATTGTGCCCCAACCATCAATGCAGAAAACAATATTGCAGCGATCAGAACTCCGATCGGATGGAGTTGTCCTAACAATGCCACCAAAATTCCACTAAATCCATAGTTATCCGAAATATCGCCTTTGAGCCGAGTGTAGGTATAGCTCACTTCGATGATTCCTGCCAGTCCTGCCAGTCCGCCACTGAGTAACAGTGCAGTGAGAATACTACGATCGGTATTGATTCCTACACAACGCGCTACACTCAGCCGCGATCCGACTGCTCGAAGTTGAAAGCCTAACGAAGTTCTCCACAACAGTAAATACACTCCACCAACTAACAATAAAGCAACGATCATTCCGATGTGCAATCGAGTGTTAAACAGCGTTGGAATCTGGGCAGAAACACTAAACTGAGCCGATTCGGGCAAAAATCCATCTGGTTGTTGTAGTGGAACTCGCGCCGCATATTGAACAAACAAAATGCCGATATAGTTCAGCATCAAGGTACAGATAATCAGATTCATTTTGCGTTTGAGGTGCAATAGTCCTGCGATCGCGCTCCAAATCACCCCCCCAATAATTCCGGCTATCAACATCAAAGGAATGAGCACGATCGCATTGAGATCAGGAAATTTCAGCGCTAC
This sequence comes from Leptolyngbya sp. ERB_1_1, assembly GCA_040289665.1. Classification (GTDB taxonomy): domain Bacteria; phylum Cyanobacteriota; class Cyanobacteriia; order Leptolyngbyales; family Leptolyngbyaceae; genus Leptolyngbya. The sequence continues at coordinate 53,871 of PSLO01000002.1, forward strand.
CAAACTACCCAACAATGCCCCAATATAATACTGTCCTTCTGCGCCAATGTTCCAGACCCGACACCGAAATGCGATCGTCATTCCCAAACCAATGATTAACAATGGTGTTGCTTTCAACAAAGTTTCTGTCAGTTGCCGAAAGCCTCCAAATGCACCCATAAACATCACAGTATAAGCTTGCAATGGATTTACACCGCTGAATTGAATCAATACCCCTCCAATCAGGAGAGCAATCAATCCAGCAATCCACGGGGCAAATACTCGAAGTTGAGTCGATCGAGAAAGCGTGAGATTCAAGCGGAGTTCCTCCCTGCCATCAAAAGTCCAAGGCGATCGAGATCAGCAGCAGCAGCTTGCGCTGCATCGAGAATTTCAACAATCTCTCCTTCATATAGCACTGCAATTCGATCGCTAAGACGCACAATTTCATCGAGTTCAGTCGAGATCAACAAAACGGCTGTTCCGGCATCTCGTCGCGCGATCAATTGAGCATGAACAAACTCAGTTGCTCCAATATCTAAACCTCGTGAAGGCTGTGCGGCTAAAAGAATTTGATGTTCTCGCGATAGTTCTCTCGCAAACACGACTTTTTGAGCATTGCCCCCAGATAGCTTTCCAGCCCGAACGGTTGCAGATGGAGCGCGAATTAGGAACTGTTGGATTAGATCGATCGCAGATTTGAGAATAAACTTTGAACGTAGGAAACCTTTCCAGCTAAACGGTGGGTATTGAACATCTTTTAGGACTAAATTTTCTGCAATCGAGAACTCTGTCAGCAAGCCCATCGAATACCGATCTGAAGGAATATGAGCTAACTTTCCGTTCAATCGAATTTCACCTTTTGCCGTTCTCAAACCAACGATCGCTTCTTCGAGTTCCCGCTGTCCGTTGCCATCGACTCCAGCAATCCCTAAAATCTCACCCGCATGAACAGTGAGATCAATACCGCGCAATGCAGGAAGACCCCGATCACCAATCACCCACAGATCCTTTAACGTTAATGCTGGCGTGATCGCTTTCGTCAACGCTAACGGCTTACGCAACAAATCGACTTCGCGCCCCACCATCATTTGCGCCAACTCGCGTTCTGTAGTATTTTGAACCGCGATCGTTCCCACGGTTTGTCCATCGCGCAGAACCGTCACTCGATCGCATAATGTCATCACTTCTTTCAGCTTATGAGAGATAAAGATAATCGTTGTTCCTTGAGCAGAGAGCGATCGTAATGTTGTGCTCAAATCTTCCGCTTCTTGTGGCGTTAACACTGCTGTCGGTTCATCTAAGATCAAAATTCTGGCATTTCGATACAGCGCTTTTAGGATTTCGATTCGCTGTTGTTCTCCGACAGAAAGCTGCCACACCTCAGCCGCTGGATTGACCTTTAAACCGTACTGATCTGCTAATCGCTGAAGTCTAGCATGAAGGCGCTGCAGTGGTTCTCGCACGATCGATCGAGCCGTTCCCAGAATAATATTTTCAGCTACCGTAAACGACTCGACCAACATAAAATGCTGATGCACCATACCAATTCCTGCACGAATCGCAGCTTTGGGCGATCGGAATTGCACCGACTGACCAAACAACCGCATTTCTCCGGCATCTGGCTCATACCATCCGGAGAGAATGTTCATTAGCGTGGTTTTACCTGCGCCATTTTCGCCCAAGAGCGCGTGAATCTCGCCTGCTTTCACCGTAAACTCGATCGCTTGATTCGCGATCGTTCCGGGAAAGCGCTTCGTGATTCCGTGCATCTCAACTGCGATCGCGTTTCGTTCAGGATTCATAGTTTGCACATCAGAGCCTACTTCGGTACAAACGGAACCTTCAGTTCACTCGAAGCAATTTTGGCGCGAGTGGTCTCTAAAGCCTGAATCTTATCACTCGGCAACTTATCTTTCACTGCCGGATTCACTTCGACTTGGATCACTCCGTCTGCAATTCCCATTTTGTAATTTTGGTTTGCAAACTTCTTCGTTTTCGTATCTTCGATCATGCGAGTAAACAGCGGCTCTAAGTTCCAAATCAAATTGGTTGCGACCACTTTCTCGCCCATCGAAGACATATCACCAACGTAGCTTGTAGCATAACCGCCCTTCTCTTTTGCGGCTTCAATTTGTCCGATCGTTGGACCTTGTCCGCAGCCGATCCAATAATCCACTCCCCTTTCTGCCTGCGATAATGCTGCTTCTTTTGCTTTGGCAACATCGTACCAATCGCCCACAGCCGCATTCGTCAGCGTCACATCCGGTCGAATCGTTTTTGCTCCTGCTAACATCGCTTCGCCCATCGCATGACACACCGGAATGTCAAACCCAGAAAGCGCTCCGAGTTTTCCGGTCTTGCTCAGTCTTGCAGCTACCAACCCAACTAAATAAGCCCCTTCATAAAACGGCTGATCATAGTCTGCAACGTTCGTCGCGGTTTTGTTGATACCGCCTGCCCAAGCAAAGTTTGTATTCGGAAACTCTTTTGCAACTTTGAAGACCGCATCCCCGTAGTTAAACGAGTGTGCCACGATCGTGCCAAATCCAGCTTCTGCATATTGCCGCAAAACCCGCTCAATATCTGCGGGAGAAACAGACTCAGAGACTGCCACTTCGACCCCTTTTGCTTTGAGAGCTTGCGCGGCTTCAAATGCTTTCTGATTCCAAGATTTATCAGTTGGAGGAGCGCTCAAAATCAAAGCAAACTTCGCAGGCTTGTTATCGGCACTCGCAACCGGAGAAGCGGGACTGTTATTGGGGGTTGAAGTTTGAGGAGCAGTGGAACAAGCCGATAACCATAAAGGAACAGAAAACAGAAAACAGAGGGCAGATTGCTTTAGCGATAGAGCCATTATCTGAGATTGAGAAAGAATGCTCCATTATTCCCTGCAATTGCGATTTCGTAAAGTGTTTATTCAAGCAAAAGATAGCTTAGATCGAGTCGAGGGCAATTTTGCTCGATTACGATCGCACCTGCAAACTGATCATTAATCGCAAGTTCTTGCAGATACCATTGCTGCAATCGCGCTTCGATCGGAATGGTTTTCAATCGAGCTTGCTCAATCTCTAGATCTTTCAGCTTTGAGAGTCCTGTACCTGTTGCTTTGAGAAAAGCTTCTTTGCACGTCCAATATTGAAAAAATAGATCGGGTTGTGCCTGAATCGTTCGCGCTTCCGCAGGTAGAAAGAACCGCTGAACCAGTGCCGCTAACGGTTCAACCGCTCGAACTTGTTCAACATCAATTCCCACAGCACGATCGCGCGTCACTGCATACAGCGCTAAATGCTGCGAATGCGCCAGATTAAACTGAATCGCTGAATCTTTCAAAAACGGCTTCCCGTGTGAACCGTAGTGAAATTCTAAAGTGGTTGGATCAGCGTTAAGATAGCGGGCAAGCAGCGATCGCAAAAATCCCCGTCCAGCAATGAACCGCTGACGATGGTGATCAAACTTAAAGCGATCAGCTCTCGATCGTTCATCGAGCGAGAGAATTTCAAACGGGGGCGCGATCGTATCTAAGTTAATTTGCCAGATGTGAACATCGAACTTGCCTAATCTCAAGTCCTCTGGAGGAGTCTGCCAATTCATGCTGCGGGCACTTTTTCAGATGAAACGGCAGGAGATTGCTCGATTGTAGGCGGACGTAACATCAAATAAATCAACGCTCCGAAGAATGGCACGAACGACAGAATCTTAAACACTTGAGAACTTTCTAAACCACGTCGTTTAATATCATCCTGCAATAGAACTGGAAACAGCGCACACAACAAACAAAAATCCAAACTCATCACATGAATGAATCGGCTCGTTTGCCACTGTTGCACAAAGTTACTCCAATCCCCATTGGTCACACCGTAGATCAATAAACCAATCCCGCCGAGTGCGATCGCACCTCCCGTAATCCGCGAATCCAAGACGCTAAGAAACCAATTCTTCTGTCCCGTAAACGTCGGACTCGGCTGACGGAAAATCAGATACGGTAACAGCGCAAACGCTCCCACTCCAAACGATACCAGCGTGAACAACCAAGCAGGAATCTTCTGCGATCGACCATCCAGAAACGTAATGCAACTATACGCCATTGGCAAAACGCCCATAATATTAAACAGTGCCACGATCAGCGGATTAATCCCTTCGATGTTCCCTGTTGAAAGATTTTTGATCAGGTCAAATGTATCCGGTTGATTGGGTGGCGCAAGCGTAAACGCATAGCCGACAAAACCAATCCAAATCAGTGCCAACAGGATTTTTTTGCTCATGATGTCGCGATAAACTGAAGTCGATGCTTTATTGTAACGAGGCGATGTCTGAAGAAACACAAGGGTATGGCGTAGTTCTCGTCACCGCTTCTTCGCGATCGGAAGCAGAAATGATCGCTCGATCTCTGATTGAGGCAAAGTTAGCTGCCTGTATAACCCTCTTCCCGATGCAATCGATCTACGCTTGGCAAAACGAGATTCAGCAATCGGAAGAATGGCAACTGATCATTAAATCAAACCTCGATCGCTTTTCTGATTTAGAAGCAAAAATCTGTGAACTTCATTCCTACGAAGTGCCCGAAATCATCGCGCTCCCAATTGTGGCAGGATCGCAAAACTATCTACACTGGATTTCTCAACAAGTCACACCGCAATGATCCGAGATGCCATTGAATCCGATCTGCCCGCGATCGTCGAAATCTATAATTACGCTGTTGCAACCCGCACGATCACCGCTGATGTCGAACCTGTAACCGTTGGAAGTCGCTTGGCTTGGTTTCACAGTCATTCGAGCCAATATCCGCTATGGGTGCTAGAACGAGAAAATGTGAACACTCCGTCCAGCAAAGCTATTGCAGGATGGTTCGGACTCCGAATGTTCTACGGCAGAGAAGCTTATCGATCGACCGCTGAGATTAGCTTATACGTTGCACCCAAATTTCAGCGGCAGGGTGTTGGACAAACCCTTTTGAGTCATGCGATCGAACAATCTCCCAAGCTTGAAATTAAAACTCTGCTTGCGATCGCGTTTGCTGAAAATGATCCAAGTGTTGCTCTATTGAAAAAATTCGGATTTGAGCAATGGGGATATTTGCCGCAGGTGGCGCGATCCTGGGAAGTCGATCGAGATGTCATCATCTTGGGGCGAAAAATTTGAAGCGATCGCGAAAAATCTTAAAGGTATGACAATCTGACATACAGTCGTTTGAAGCGCCAGAATCACCTGATCCTGAATCGGACTTGTCCACTGAGTCTTCCCAGCCTTGAGATTCCAGACGTTGATTTCGATTTTGCGCTTTGTGGGCGCAATTATTGATCGCTTTCTACAAATCCGATCACTTTTGAAAATGTGCTTAGCCTCATTGCTATGTCAATCACAAATCACAACACGTACTGCTCACAGACTGAGCTAAGTCTTTCAACTTCTGCTCACTCCGAGAAAAGCTGAACATTAATTGGTATCCGCTCTTTGCCCAGAACTTGCCCACGCCACTCGCCATGTTGCCGCCGATGATGTCAATCTTCATCGTTACCTCAGTGATTTGTAGCTAATCTCGGTTTGCCAGGCATCTGATGATTGTTTGTGTAAGGTGATATAAGCTTCGGCGATCGTATCCGGATCAAATCGCAGTTTTGGTATAGAACCGATGAGCTTGCAGCATTTCTGTAATTTGTTGCGGGGTTGCAGGTTCTTGTAAGACGTGGATGATCAATCAGGCAATCTGGAGCAACGGGTTTCTCCATCGTATTGTACGATCGTCGCTCCGCAGCGATCGCTGCACTTCCAGTTTCAAATTCACCTCTGATCCAGTAACTCGAAATGCTTGATGGCGAGGTAGAAATCTTTTAGCGAAGCCAAAGATAAGTAAGCGTCAGAGTTATGATGGTGAGTGGCAATCCAAATCTCAAATGCTCCCAAAACGTTAATGCAGATCCGGATTTCTTGACGGCTTCTGCCACAATCAGATTTGCTACTGATCCCAGTAGCGTTAGATTTCCGGCAAGCGTTGATGATGCCGCCAACAGCAACCAGGTTTGTGTATTAGGCTGTGGAATTAGATGGTGCAGCAACAAAATAGCAGGCACGTTAGACACCAAGTTTGATAAGAGTGTTGTCACGGTCAATATGCTGAAGGGATTATGAACGAACGTGGAGAATCCGTTGAGCAATCCTAGTTTTTGTACGCCTTCGGTCAGGATAAACAATCCAGAAAACATCACGAGGAGATCCCAATCCACCCTGCGTAAAAAGCGATCGGAATCAACCCGACGAGTGATAAACAGTCCTGCTGCTGCAATTAATGTTGCTTCTGCCGTGGGAATTCCAATCAAAAATGCTGTCAACAATGCTGCTGTGGTGATTAAACTCTTAATCAGCAACGGCTTAAATAATCGGTAAGGTTGTGGTGATGCATTGAGGCAGGACTTGAACGAGCGTACTTCTGGATACAATGCAGATAGCAAAACAATTTGAATCAATAAACTCAGAAGTGCGATCGGTGTTAAGGCTTTAGCAAAGTCCAAATAACTAATCCCAGAAAAAGACCCAATCAGAATGTTCTGCGGATTGCCGCTTAAAGTCGCCACCGATCCACAGTTTGTGGCTCCAGCTAATGCTAAAAGATAAGGAATCGGATTGAGACTGAGAGATCGGGTTAATTCCAACACTAACGGTGTTAAAATCAGCGCGATCGTATCATTCAAAAACAAGGCTGAAAGAATTCCGCCGCCAAACGTGATCACCACGATCAAGCCAAATGGACTATGAACCGAGCGCATCAAATAATCGATTGATAATCGAAAAAATCCGCTTGCTTCTAAGCTGGCATTCACAATCATCATGCCAAACAGAAAGACTAGGGTTTGATCGTCGATCGCGCTCCACGCTTCTTTGAGGTCGAGCACACCCAACGCCATCAGCAAGGCTGCACCGGAAATCGCAATGCTGGCTCGGTTCATTCGCAGTCCAGGCAGATAGCCAAGTCCGAGTCCGATGTACGCGAGCGCAATGACCAGACAGCGCAAAATCATCATGACGCAACTGCCGCCTGTCGTGAATTAGCCTGCTTCGTTTCAGGAACTTTAAACCAAAATACACCAACAGCTACAACCGCGATCGCAGCTAGGAATAGGAATTCTGCATTGTATCCAGCTTTTTTGCACAACAACCCCTGCAATCGAATTGCTCAAGCCCGCCCCGATGCCGATCAGAATCTGCGCCCCGATCACCATCGGAGAGGTTGGAAACAGCACAATGCTAATGCACCTCATGAAAATTCGATGCCATCCACAATTCATTGGTTGAACAGACCTGTCGCTTTCGATAAAGCAATCAACTTCGCCACAGGTAAAGCAGTGAAAACAGAATGACCCAAATGCCATCGACAAAATGCCAGAACAATGTTGTTGCACTCACACCAAAATGACCGTCATTGTAGTTGTTCGGTAAGAATGAGCGCACCAGCATGATTGTTTGTAGCACAACGCCGCTCAGAACGTGCAATCCGTGAAAGCCAGTCAGAATGTAAAAGGTTGCCCCTATCAAGCCTGTCTTCAATCCAAAGTCGAGATGACTCCATTCAATCCCTTGACCGATGAGAAAATAAGTACCCATCAAAGCAGTCAGCAGCCACAACAGGCGAAAGCGATTCAAGCGGCGACGACTGAGAGCACGTTCTGCAAGCTGAATCACAATACTACTGGAGAGCAGCACGATCGTATTAATCACCACAAATGTAGTCAATTCAGGTCCCGTAACGCCAGGAGGTCGCCAATTTGGAGTGATTAACCGTAGAGCCGAATAGGTGAAGAAAAAACTGAGAAAAACAATACTTTCCGATAGCAGAAAAATCGTTACCCCAAACATTCCCTTACCGTGATGATCGGTATGAAGTCCCCCACCACTAGGCAAAAACCGCTTCAACCAACTGGGTAATCTTTGGCGGAATTGTTCTAGATTAATCGGGCTTTCATCTTGATGCGTGGAGTGTTGTCGAACAGTTCTAGTCATCGCTTGATAGAGATTATAAGTTATGACGGCTCTTGAGTCGGATCATTCTCACCGTAGGCTCTGGGATTGCCATAATCATAAGGTGGAAACGTCACGTGAGGAATTTCCTCGAAGTTTTCTCTGGGTGGCGGAGAAGAAGTTGTCCATTCTAACCCCGTTGCTTCCCAAGGATTGTTCGTTGCTCGTGATCCAACAAACAGCGACGCGACCACATTCGCAATGAACGGTAATGTTGAAACGCCGAGCAAGAATGCGCCTAAACTCGCCACTATATTCCAGCCTTGATATTCTGGTGGATAAGCAGCCACTCGGCGCACCATACCTTGTAACCCTAACGGGTGCATGGGGAAAAAGGTCAGATTCGCACCGAGAAAGGTCAACCAAAAATGCAGCTTTCCCCAACCTTCAGCATACATTCGCCCAGTGATCTTGGGAAACCAGAAATAAATCGCTGCGAAGATTGCCATCGTGATGGTGTTGAACACAATGTAATGAAAGTGTCCAACAATGAAATAGGTATTGTTGACGTGCAAATCAAAGGAATTTGAAGCAAGCATTACTCCGGTAATACCACCGAAAATAAACATTGCTGCTCCACCCATTGCAAACAGCATTGGAGTATCTAAATGCAGCTTGCCGCGCCATATCGTTGCAGTCCAACCAAAGGCTTTGATCCCAGTGGGAACCGCAACTAGGGCGGAAGTGACAGCAAACAACATGCGCATCCAATCCGGTGTAGCACTCGCAAACATATGGTGCGCCCAAACGAATGTGCTAATGACAGCAATGCCGATCGAGGCTAAGGCAAGCGATCGATACCCAAACAATGGATTACGCGAAAATGCTGGCAACACTTCAGCAAAAATTCCAAACGCAGGCAGCGCCATCACATACACAGCAGGATGCGAGTAAAACCAAAATAGATGTTGGTAAATCACCGGATCGCCGCCCGTAAGCGGCTTGAAAATCGTCGTGCCAAAGCTCAGATCAAACAACAGCAGAATCAATGCCCCGGTGAGCGATGGCAGACAAAACAATTGCAAGAGTTGAGCGCTGAGGATTGACCAAACATAAACGGGCATTCGGAAAAATGTCATTCCGGGCGCTCGCATCCAGACAATCGTGGTTACAAAGTTCACGCCGCCCATAATCGAGGAAATGCCAATCAACACTAAGCTGACAATCCAAGACAGTTCGCCATTGATTGGTTGACCGGGAGGAACTTGTAAACTGATCGGCGGGTACGACCACCAACCTGCTTGAGCCGGACCGTTCGGCAGCAAAAAGCTGGATAGTAGTAGAATTCCGCCGGGTGGAATCATCCAAAACGCGATCGCATTCAACACGGGAAACGCCATATCCCTCGCGCCAATCATCAATGGGATTAGATAGTTCGCAAGTCCGGCATTAAACGGAATGATCCACAGAAAAATCATGATCGTTCCGTGCAGCGTAAACAACGCATTGTAGAGGGGACGATCGACTAAATTCGTGGCAGGTGTGATCAGTTCTGCTCGAATCAGCATCGCGAACAATCCACCGATCAAAAAGAATAGAAAGCTCGTCACCATGTACTGCACCCCGATGATTTTATGATCGGTGCTAAAGCTGAGATACTCTCGCCAGTGACGAGGGGATGCAACTTCCAAAGCAGTTTTGGGGGTTGTGTCGCGGCGAGATTGCTGTGCGATCTTTTCTCGCAGATTCATGATTTTTCGTCCTGTGAACTTGTACGATCGGCAACGGATTGATCTGGTAAATAAAGATTCCAGCCTGTTCTAATCAAAGGTTGAACTGATAAGGCTGGAGCAGTAATAGACGGCGCGGCTGCGAGCCAATCGTTGTATGCCTGACGCGATTCCACATAAACATCGGCTTGCATCAGTGCAAAATCGGTGCCACTAAACGAAGAATCTTGTAGCCGATATTGTCCAACGCGAATCGGTGTTACAACCAGTGCTGTATTTCGAGCGGGGAAAATATCTTGTTTGAGCCGAAAGGCAGGAATATAGAACCCATGAATCACATCTTGGGCACGCAGGTTAAGCTGAGTACTTTCATTCACGGGCAGATGTAACTCAGAGCGAGTTGAGCCATCGGGATAAAGAAATGTCCATGTCCATTGTTTTGCAATCACTTCGATTTGTTGAGTTGCAGGTTTCGGAGCTTCTTGAGGCGTTGCCGCAACTGCTGGAGCAAGACTCAGTGGCGTATGCAAATGCACGATTTGATCGAGTCCAGTGATATTGAGTTGTTGATAAATGTTGATATTTTGAAATTCGATCCAGAGAACCAAAGCGGTTGGAACTGCCAGCCACAGTAGTTCAATTTTGACACTGCCCCGCGCTGGATGCCCTTCACTATAATCATCAGGTTTCGCTCGGTAGAACAAAACAGAATAAAGCATCATGCTGACTAATCCCAGCAAGATAAAGGCTCCGATCGCAGTTAAAAAGCTAAATAATCGATCGACCTGTTGCGCTTCAGCAGTTGCTTGCGGAGGCAGCCACGAGTAAGCCTGCTGTCCGATCCAATGGCTAATTACGAGCAGTCCAGCGATAAAAAGGGCAATGAGGAAATACTCTAGATATCTCAGCATAGTGGTTATTGAAGCATTCGATTCGGATCTTGACCTTGCCGAATCAGGTTAGCGGCGGTGTTATGAATGCCAAATTCATCTCCAAGCTGTGCGCCAAGGGTTCCATGCACAAACAAAACGCCCAGCATTACAACCCCAACGAATAAATAGCTCCATTGCACCTCTCGACGGGCATCTTTGCGCCAGCGATAACGTTGTAGTCCTCGCCAAAAAGTCATTGCCACGATCGCTGCTAATATCAGCACACCTTCAACGCCATGCAGCAGCATTGTGGTACTTGAACTCAGTCCCCAAGCACTTTTTCCGGGTGGCGGCGTTGCTAATAGAATTTCAAAGAAACCAGCAGCAACGGTGAAGAATGTCACGATCGAGGCTGCAAATAAGTTGTACCATCCGACAGTGAAAAATCCCGATCGGAGTGCTGTAAGTCCTAAAAATTTGAAGATCGGTCTTTCTAAGAAAAAGAGTGCTCCAGCAATATCAAACAACACAGCAATGATAAATAAACCGAGTGTGAGATGAACAAACTGCGGATGAATCGGAACGCTGTAGGGTAGATCGTTGGCTCCAAGCTCTAATTCTGGCGGGCGAATCATTTATTTGCCTCCTTGAGGCTTTGATAATGCTTGGAGTTCGTCCCAAGTGTAATGTCTAGGAAGCTCAACAGGTTGGTTGTCGGCTCCAAATCCTAAACCCGATGGCTGAACTTGATCAATTACTGTTTCAGTCATTTCTGTAACGGCATTTGCAGCCATTCCGCCCGCGATCGCGCCGACAACGCCACCTACAGCAGTTCCAATTGTTTTGTCGATCGATCGTCCCAATGCTGCCCCGATTACGCCACCACTCATGGCTCCCAATCCGGTGGCAAGTGGATGAGCATCATTCGAGGATTGTGATTCAGAAGTTTGTTGATTATCGTTGTCATTCATATTGATTCTGTCCTACTTTATTTGTTCTACTAAATGTTCTGCAACTCGCAAGGCATTCGCAATAATGGTTAATGTTGGGTTCACTCCAGAGTTAGAAGGAAAAAAGCTGCCATCGACAACATAAAGATTTTCTACATCGTGAGCGCGGCAATTGAGGTCTAAGACAGAAGTGTTGGGATCAGAGCCGAACCGACAGGTTCCACACTGATGTGCGACTGCCTGAACAGGTAAATGATTGCGAGGATAAATGCTAAATGGAATGATGTGCTTGAAACCGCGATCAACTGCCTTGAGGATCGATGTCCAACGGTGCACTAAGCGATCGCTCGCTTCGGTATTGTTCAGGGTGTAATCGAGGTGAATTTGATCCCCGACTAGACGGACTCGATTGTTTGGGTCGGGTAAATCTTCAGTTTGTAGCCACCAACCCACAGATCGTTCAGCAATCTGCTGCAAGCCAAACTCTGGAATCAACTTGGCATAAGGTGCTAACAGCGGAGGAGCTTCAGCCGGAATCATATTGGCTAAAACATTTCCAGTGTTTTGCACCATGCCCATCGGATAGGGGAAATCTGGCTCTCCCCAGTAGAAGTCGTTGAGGGCAATCGTTTTCTGGAAGTTGGCGCGATTTGGTTCGGTTCCAAGCGCAATCAACGCAACGAACAAATGCTTCATAAAGTTCCGACCGACTTGATCTGAACGGTTGGCTAAGCCATTCGGATGCTGGTCGTTTGCCGATCGCAATAGCAACACGGCTGAATTAATTGCACCACAGGACACGACAACAATATCTGCTGAAAAATGATGAACTTCGCCATCGATTTCAGCTTCAACGGCTGTAACTTCTCGCCCAGATGCACTCGTGAGCAATCGCAATACTTTCGCACCCGTTAACAAGGTGAACTGATCTCGTACTGGACGAATCATGTTCACTTCTGCATCCGCTTTCGCATCGACAAGACACGGATAACCATCAAACGTATTACAACGAATGCAAGGGCTACGAGTACGATCGGCTTCGTTTAATTTGAGTCCCAACGGTAAGTGAAACGGGTAGTAACCCAAATTCCGAATGCCTTCAGCGATCGCTTGCATATCCGGTTCGTGACTGACTGGTGGATGAGGATACGCTTCACCAGCGGGCGGTTCTGTGGGATCAGCTCCTCGTTTGCCATGCACATCGTAGAGCTTTTCAGCTTGTGCATAGTACGGCTCAAAGTCCGAGTACTTCAGATCCCAAGCTGGAGAAATGCCATTTTTGTGCGTCACTTGTTCAAAGTCACGCTCGCGCAATCGCAGCAGTGCAGAACCATAGAACTTAGTATTTCCGCCGACCCAGTAGCCTGTTTGCGGACGAAACGCCTGACCCTCTTTGTTGTACCAATGTTCAGAGGTATGGTAGCGCTCTTTCTGGTATACCTCTAACGCGCTCCAGTTTGCTTTCTCTCTAGGCAGAAAGTCACCGCGTTCTAACACTAAAATTCTCTTTCCGGTTGCTGCTAGACGATTCGCAAGCGTTCCTCCTCCCGCTCCGGTTCCAATAATAATTACATGGTAGTGATCGACCATAATATTTACCAACCCTCTAATAAAACCGAATGCGAAATGAGAGATCGTGCTTCTTCAGATATATTGCTGTTGCTCAGACTAAATCTACCTGCTTTCAAACGCGTCTACCTAATGGCTCACTTCCATTTCTATCAACCGACAGGCACGAATTTCACTTTAATTTCATTTTCTTGTAGCTCTAATTGAGATAAAGAAGTTGATCGAAAGGTATGTAGAACCCAGTGCGCTCCTGGTTCATTGCACTACAACTAAAGCCATAGCAAAGATGACTGAAGCAATCGAGGTTTACGACGATCGAATGTGGGCAATTGTATATCCAAACGCTGAATTGAAAAGAATTGCCGATGGCGCGGTTTGGAGCGAAGGACCTGTTTATTTCCATGAGGATGACAGTGTAGTGTGGAGTGATGCCCACGGCAATCGATTGTTGCGCTGGAGTGCTGCGGATGGAGTCAGTGTGCTTCGAGATCCGTCTCACTACCAAAGCGGTAATTATCGTGATCAAGAAGGTCGGCTTGTGTCGTGTTCGGCGGGCGATCGTGCCATTATTCGACGCGAGCATAATGGTGAGTGGATTACGCTTGTCGATCGCTATCAAGGCAAGCGCTTCAATAGTCCAAATGACTTAGTTGTGAAGCGCGATGGAACGATTTGGTTTACCGACCCTCCTTATGGATTGAGGCAGCCGAATCAAGGCTATGGAGGCAACGAGGAGCAAGCTGGAAGCTTTGTGTATCGCTTTGATCCAGCAACGGGTGAAATTGATCCGGTGATCACGGAAATGGAGCGTCCAAATGGATTGGCGTTTAGTCCAGATGAAAGTCTGCTGTACGTCTCAGATACTTCTCAATTTGATTATCCACAAGGACACCATTACATTCGCGTTTATGACGTGATAGACGGACGGTGGGCGGAGAATGGGCGCGTGTTTGTTCAGGTTGAACCGGGTCAACCTGACGGATTCCGGTTTGATGAATTAGGCAATCTGTTTACGACTTCTGAAGATAGCGTACAGGTGTTTGCACCCGATAAAACTCGCTTAGGTAAGATTCGCACTCCGGAGACCTGTGCCAATCTAACCTTTGGGGGACAGAATCGCGATCGCCTTTTTATTGCAGCAGGTAGTGCCTTGTATGAGATCGACCTTAATACTCGTGGTGTTCAACATTAGAAAACAATGACTTATCTATCGATCGCGATTTTGGCTAGTAACGCGGCTCATGTTCCGGTGTTAGGCTGGCTGAACTTTCTGTATCTTGGATTTCCGGATGGCATTGAAGGGTGGACGCTGTTGCTGCTGAGAGTGGGTACTGGTATCTTATTTATGCAGCATGGCTATCCAAAGATCACGCATTTGCAAACTTGGGCAAATTCTCTACACATGCCAATTTTTCTGTGCTTTCTGTCTGCGCTGTCAATGGTTGCGGGTGGCGTTTGTCTAGTTCTGGGCTTTCTCACCCTACTTGCAAGTATTGCGATTTTGGGATCAATGGTGTTTGCAATGGGCTTAGAAATTGCACAGGGATCGCCGTTTGTGGCGCGTGATCCTTACTTAATTCCAGAAGGACAATATGAAGGTCCAAAAGGCAAAGGAGAACCGCCGAGTTGGGAAAAAGCATTTATGTACTGCTTGATGTTAATTACGATCGCAGTATTTGGTCCAGGTGCATTCTCGCTCGACTCGCTAATTTTTAGTAATTAAAAATTCTCTTACATCAAAAGACCAATAAGCTCAAAGAATTCTTTGTATTTGAATACATAATTTTACAATGTCATGTTATCTTAACTTTTGTGAAACACTGTAGAGAAAATCGCAAAGGTGATTGAGTAGTTTATGCTCGACTATAAAAAAGCTCGGTTGAAATGGGAGAGTTATTTGTTCAAAACACTGGGTAGATGGCGCTCCTGTCCTCTAACCTGTTCGATCGATCGACCGCATCATCGCCACGTTCTCTGGAGTTGGTTTGGCAGCTTCCTCGCGATCGCTATCACCTCCTACCTTGCTCTAAAAACAAATTCTCCGTTGCTTATGGCTCCGTTTGGTGCGACCAGCGTTTTGATCTTTGGTGTCCCTGATAGCCCGTTGGCTCAACCGCGCAATGTCGTTGGTGGAAATCTCTTAGCGGCTCTCGTCAGTCTGTTGATTCTGCACACGCTCGGTTCTTCTCCGTTAATGATGGGAATGGCGGTTTCAACTGCGATCGGAATTATGCAGATGACCGGAACGGTTCATCCTCCTTCGGGAGCGGTTGCGTTAGTTGTCATGATGACTCAACCTAGCTGGCAGTTTTTGCTGACACCTGCCTTAGAAGGCTCACTGATTCTAGTACTGTGTGCTGTGATTTTCAATAATTTAGCTGAAGAAAGAACATATCCAAAACATTGGTTATAAGTGCGATCGAGATTGCTCACCACGATCGCAAAATTTGCCTGAAGTCCTAAAGCCCTACTGTGGAGGTGATCGGACAGTTCTCAAAGCTGTTGAAAAGAGCAACTATCAGCGACAGGAAGCATCGAGGGAGCTATCCAAGCGTGGCACGTTCCACTCATCAACAGAACCAGCGACCTCAATTGAGTCAGGAAGAGGGGCTTGTCCAACTGATTTCAAGCTGTGCAACCTTCAGACCAGAACACTGATCGCAAACCAGATTCAGCTTCAATCGTTGCAACCGATCGACATACCCGAATCTGAAGTACGATCGCGGCTAGGGGGCTAGTGCCTCCTTCAGCTGTTTGCCCAATCTCGCAACCTCTCCAGCAGGTCAGAGGAAAATTAGTTGCTCAAACTTCAAGCGATTATCTTAAGAAGGTTCTAATCTGATCGACATAGCATTCCGGCTTCTCAAAATGAATATTATGCCCAGCATTAGGCACGATCGATATTTCTGCCGTTTTACAAAGCGATGCCATTTCTTGGTTCAAAGCGACAAATTTACGATCACATTCGCCCACCATCAGCAATAACGGATAGTGATGCGATTTTAATTTCTCCCATAAGCTCGGCTGCATCCCCGTTCCCATTTCTCTAAGCGATCGCGCAAGTTCAATCGGATTATTGCGCGATCGCTCCTTTAGCATTTCCTCAAAGTTTGGATGTGCTTTAATCGATTGGAATAGTGGCTGATTGTACCAATCGATCAAAAAGTGATCAAAATCTGTCTCGATTTGCATTGCTAAATCGCGATCGCGATCAATTCGAGCCGCCCTTTCTTGTTCTGTTTTCAATCCCGGAGAACCTGACTCAATCACCGCTTTAGGAAATCGCTCTGGATGATTCAATGCCAAGTAAAGCGCTAATCGTCCTCCCATTGAATAGCCCACTAAATTCGCTTGGTCAATCTTCAACTGATTCAGCAAGTCAATGATCGCGGATGCTGTATTTACCATCGTGTATTCTTCAGAAAACCGAGTGTTTCCGTGACCTGGAAGATCAATCGTCATCCAGCAATCAGGCACCTGCGCTACGATCGGATCAAACTCCGCACCGCTTCCCAAAAAACCATGCAGAAAGACAACGATCGAGCGATCAATTTGCTCAGTCCAATCAGGAGATAGCTTAAATGCGAATTGGCTTTTCATGAACAGAGATTCGCTCCGATGGGAACACTAGCAACATCTCGCTTTAACTCGCTTTAAAAGGGAATCATCTTCAATTGCTTGATTCCAAAGGTTAGCACCATCATGAACACAGAAGAAGTCTTTCAATTGATCGATCGCGTTTTGCCGTTTGAAGCGTGTCTGTATCATCAGATTTTGCCGCTCTCGATCAAAGAAGGCAAACTTCAGTTGGGCATGGTAATGCTGGAGGATGTCGCAGCACTCGATTATGCTCGACGCATGATGGGCTACCAAAACTACTCGCTTGTTCCTCAAAGTCTCTCTTCAGAAGCACATCACACCATCCTGACTGCCTACTTAAACTACAGTCAAAGTCGCCCCATCGCGCCAAAACCTCCAGCGCCTCCGAAAGAAGCAGATTCTCCCACTAAAGAAACGTTCGTTCTTGATCGTTCTGATGAACGAGCGCCATCCGCCAAAATTGAAACCTGCACGTCGCAAGAAAGCATGTGCGATACTCAAAATGCCCTTCCCGTCTTGGTAGCAAGTACCCGCTATGCAGAAGAACCGATCGCGCTTCTGATCCAACTTCCTGCCGATCGTCTGCTCAAAGAACTCTTAGGACGAGTGTTAGGGAAGGGCATCGGTCGGCTATTTCTTGAACGGCAAGAGAAACACGGTCGAATTCTCTGGAGCCAAAACGGCGTGCTGCAATCTGTGATCGAAACGGTTCCGCTGGCAAAATTTCAGGCGCTACTGAATGAACTGAAGCACTTAACGCATCTGCCGCCTGTGCCCGTGACTCAAGTGCAACAGGTTGAAATTGAGCGATCGTATCAGCGCGATCGTGTTTTGCTGCGATTGCGAATCACGCCAACTGAAGCTGGAGAGCAAGCCACAGTACAAGTTCTCAGAGGTGCAGCACTGAAGTTTTATCAACGACAACAGTTAACCAGTTTGAGCCGCGATGCGCTGAGTATTGCTAAGAAGTTACAGCAAAAAATGGGTGAACTCCATAGCCATGCAAATACGACCACCCCAAACATGGATCAATTACAGCCCGATATGGTTCCCGCGCTCAATCAAGTGCTAGAAATTGTAGAACAGCAATTAAACGAACTGAAACAGATTCGAGATTCGTATCGTAAAGACAGCTAATTTTATGCAGTGGAATCCTCACGACTACGCGAAAAATTCAGATGCTCAGTTGCAGTGGGCAAAAGAACTTCGATCGCGCTTACATCTAAACGGGTCAGAGGTCGTTTTAGATGTGGGTTGCGGTGATGGCAAAATTACGGCTGATTTCGCTGAAGCACTTCCTTCTGGTCAGGTCGTAGGAATTGATAGCTCTCCCGAAATGATCGCCTATGCGAGTGAAACTTACTCAGCCCGATCAAATTTATCCTTTGCTTGTATGGATGCTCGATCGCTAACCTTTTCAAATCAGTTCGATCTAATTTTTTCAAATGCCGTTTTGCACTGGATTGATGATCATCCCGCCTTTCTCAAAGGTGCAAGCCGCGCTTTAACGCCGGATGGGCGCTTGATTACTTCTTGTGGTGGAGCCGGAAACGGAAACGACATGATCAATGCTTTTGCTGAAACAGCCGCTCAAAATCCGTGGCGGGCTTACTTTCCCATGTTCTACAATCCTTACTATTTCTACGACACCGCACAATATAAGCCTTGGTTAGAAGCTGCAAAACTAAAGATTGATCGCTTGGAACTCGTGCCAAAAGACACGACACATTTGGGGGAAACGGGTCTAGCAGGCTGGCTGAGAACTTCCTGGCTGCTGCTTACTCAGGTAGTGCCAGAACTCGAGCGCGACCGCTTTATCTCAGCCGTCACACAGACTTATCTTGCTAAATTTCCACTAGATTCCAATGGGCTTGCTCATGTTCATATGGTTCGGTTAGAAGTTGAAGCACATCGCTAACTCAAACACAGACAGTAGCGATCGCGCCCCTCTACTTTTGCCTGACACAGCGCTTGATTCGCGGCACTAATCAACAACTCCGGCGACGTAATCACACTCGGAATCGTATTCGAGACTCCCAAACTAACCGTCACAGTGTCGCAAACCTTCGAGGCAGCATGAGCAATCTTAAGCTGCTTGACTCCGATCTGAATCTCCTGCGCGACTAGAAGCGCTCCTTCTTGATCAGTATTTGGCAACACGATCGCGAATTCTTTATCCCCATATCGCGCAGGCAAATCGATCGCCCGCTTCGCTGAGTTTTGAATCACCTGGGCAACTTGTCTGAGGCAATCATCCCCCGCTTGATGCCCATAAATATTGTTGTAGTGCTTAAAAAAATCGACATCACACAAAATCAGCGACAGCGGAGATTGTTCTCGTAACATGCGCTGCCATTCTTGCCGGAGGTATTCATCAAAGCGGCGGCGATTTGCTATCTGCGTCAATTCATCGATCGCGGCTAATCGCTGCAATTCATGGTTAGCAGTCTCAAGCTGCTGATACAGTCTCACTTGTTGAATGAGCCGCTTGACGCGCTGCCGCAAGACTCCCCAATGAATTGGTTTCGTAACGTAATCGATTGCACCCACAGCAAACGCTTGATCCACCGAATCTTGATCTTCTGATCTAGTCATCATCAAAACGGGCGTTCGTCTCAATCCGCTAATTTCTTGAATCCGCCGACAACAGGTAAAACCGTCGATCGTTGGCATCACTGCATCCAACAAGACCACATCCGGACGCACCTGCTGAAACGTCTTTAAACACGATTCTCCATCGTTTGCCTCAATGACTTGATAACCATCTTGCTCGATCGCCTCACGTACACCCAGTCGCATCGTCTTATCATCATCGACAACTAAGATCAGTGGGGGATTATGAAAAGCAGGCATCGTTTCTGACATTGCTGAAATTCTCAGTGTGGCGAAGCGTGTACGCGCTCGTATTCAGCTTCTAAGTGACAGACTCAGAAAATAATTTGATCTCACGTTCCCAATCTGAGATAGGTTGCCGCTACATTCCATCGCAATATAATCGACAACATCAGTGATCAACGACATCACGACGCAAAGCTTAGACACTAAGGAACAGACGATCGCATCAGAGAAGGGGACGACTCTATCGGATCAACGTTGCCGGACTGAGGAACAGTTCGCGCAACAGGGCTACACTTACTGAGAACAAATTTTAGCGCATCGATGCGGATTGGTTTACTTAAATAATCATTCATTCCCGCATCTAAGCAAAGTTGTCGATCGCCTTCCATCGCATTCGCAGTCATGGCAATGATGTAGGGGCGATTGGGCAGATGATTAATGTGTCGCGTCGCTTCTAGTCCATCCATATCCGGCATTTGCACATCCATCAAAATCACGTCGTAAGTCTGCCGCTCTAAGGCTGAGATGACTTCTAGCCCGTTTCCGGCAACATCGGCACGGTATCCTAAACGGGCGAGGAGATGGAGCGCAACTTTTTGATTAACAACATTATCCTCGGCTAGCAAAATTCTTAGAGGGTGCGATCGTAAGATTTCTGGTTCGCTGAATGAATTTGGTTCGGTTAGAGGTGACTCGATCTCCGCAGTACTGGCACAAAGGGTGAAGTAGAATGTTGCTCCAGATTGTGAGGGAGAAGCGACAAAATCTGCGGGAGGACAACCGCCGATCGCGCCCTGACTTTCAACCCACATTGAACCGCCCATCATCTCACTCAACCGCCGACTGATCGCAAGTCCTAACCCAGTACCCCCATAGTGCCGACTCGTGGATGAATCAACTTGGCTAAACGATTTGAATAAGCGCTCCATCCGTTCTGGAGGAATCCCGATTCCCGTATCCCTCACCGCAAACAGTAGCCCAAAAGATTGTCCGTTTGGTCGGTTGGCGCTTGATAGATTTGAGCAGTGAGCCGTTCCGCTGGACTGACAAGCCTTCGCATTCTTGCGCGTTAATGTGACCGATACAGAAATTTCGCCATCATGGGTGAACTTGATGGCATTACTGAGTAGATTGACCAGAATTTGGCGCAGTCGAGTCACATCGCCTACGATCGCGGCTGGAATTTCAGCATCGACTCGATAAGTGAGGGCTAATTTTTTCTCGATCGCTTCTGCGTTGAGTAGATCGATCGCGTCTCGTACACAGGCTCTTAGATCGAAAGGCTGTTGCTCAAGATCGAGTTTGCCAGATTCGATTTTTGAGAAGTCCAGAATGTCGTTGATGATCGTGAGCAGAGAATCGCCGCTGCTGCGAATGGTTTCGACAAAATCTCGTTGTTGAGCAGTCAGATCCATATCCAGCAAGAGTCCAGTCAAGCCGATCACCGCATTCATGGGGGTACGAATTTCGTGGCTGACGGTGGCAAGAAATTCACTCTTGGCGCGGTTTGCGGTTTCTGCAGCGTGCTTCGCTTGCTCTAAGGCACTATTCTTCTCGGTGAGTTGTTCGCGTTGCAGGCGTTCTTGTCGCAGCAGACGGGCTTGGGCGATCGCAATTCCAACCTGGTCGGCAACGGCTTCGAGGAGTTCAATCTCGTCACTCCTCCAATCTCGAAATCGATCGCACTGATGCAAACTAATAATGCCGTTGGGAATGCCTTGATAAGACGTGCGAACCGTTAACATCGATTTCAAGGTGGTCTGCTTACATACGGCTACAGCAGCATTCAGACGTGAATCGGCATAAACATCTGGCGAGGAAATGGCTCGATCGCACTTCAGCAGTTCCTCAGCGTGAGGATTGCCCAGAACGGGAACGTGAATGCCCTGCATCGAGTTCCAGCCTGACTCTAAGTATTCAGCGACGATCGGGATTTGTGGAAAAGTCGGACTAAGCTGAGAAAATCCAGACCCGATCACGTCTACTGCGCTTTCTAAATAAATATGAAGTAGACAGCGATTCACGCCAAAAGCTCGACCAATCTGGGTAACGGTCGTTTGGAAAATTTCTTGGGTATCCAAACTTTGGCGGATGTCTTGAGTGATTTGCTTAAGCAAGTGAGCGCGTTGAATCTGAAGCTGAAGCGCTTGTTCGGTGCGAATCCGCTCGGTAACATCCGTTTGAATGCCGACATAGTGTGTGATTCGTCCTTTTGAATCGAGAACAGGCGAGATCGAGAGTTCATTCCAAAACGCTGTGCCATCTTTGCGGTAATTGCGAAGGGTGACAGTGCAATCTTCCCCCTCGTTAAAGGCACGTTTTAAGCGATCGAGCGCCTCTCGCTCGGTTTCTGCGCCTTGCAACAGTCGGCTATTTTTACCGATCACATCCGAAGCGGCATAGCCTGTCATGCGCTCAAAGCCAGGATTCACGAAAATCATCGGGTTATCTAACTGAGTCGGATCAGTGATAATGATTCCGTTACTGCTTGCGCTAATCGCGCGTTCTAGAATTCTCAGCCGAATTTCCGTTTGTTTGGCTTCGGTAATGTCCCGACACACTGAAATGATGCCCTTCTCAGTGCGAGTGAGCGAGACTTCCTCGAAGAAAGTGCTGCCATCGCGCCGTTTAGCAACCACTTGACCACGCCACTGTCCGGTTTGAACGAGGATCGGGCGAACTTCTCGATCGATGCGCTCGATTTCTTCAGAATAGTACAGCTTTTTCCAGCTTTTTCCGATTAGCTCCGTCCGGCTATATCCGAACATTTTGAGATGGGCATCATTGAGATACAACAGCTTCCCGGTTTCATTCAGAATCGCAATGCCATCGAGTGCAGCTTCAACCGCGATCGATTGTCGCCACAGTGCTGCCTGAATTGTTTGTTCTGAATTCTCTGAGCTAGACGATCGCCATCGTCGCCATATCGCACTCCCATTTGCAAGCGTTGCGATCAGCGCTGTACTGCCGACAATCCATTCAAGACTTAGTGTCATTCCAATTGCCAATTCATTTCTGTAATTTCCCAGGAAGACACACCCAAACCGAAAAACTTTTCGGAACTGCCTGCATTCAGAACAGCACCTTACTCCTTTATAAGACACGAAATTGCTTTGTCGATCGTCAGACAGCCTAATCTTTTGTTTCTACGACCAAATCGGGTAAGCCGTCGATCTTTTCCGTCGGAATGTCGGCTTCAGGATCGGTCATGAAAACCGTTAGCCCAGCAGGAACGCATTCAACTTCGATCGGCGTTGTTCCGATCATTTCACCGTCCACAACCACTTTTTGAGGTGGATTAGTAGTGATTTTGAAGCGCTTGGATCGCAGATATCCAATGTCATCGCGTTCAGCCGGATTCCCACTAAGAGCAGATTGCAAAAGATGATAAGTTGCCGCGATTGCGCTGGTGCGGTTTGCGGGAGCTACGATCGTCAAATCAAGTAAGCCGTCATCGACGAGCAACCCCGCTGGACCTTGAGCCAGTACCGAAGTTGCGGGAGCTGCATTTGCAACCGTGAGCGCAGAAGCAGTAAAAGAAATGATCTTATCGTCTGTTTCGACTTCGGCTTCAAAGTGGTCGAGATCCCGGAGTTGTTGAATGCCTGCAACCACATATGCCAAAATTCCCAATCGATTTTTGGCTTCACGACTAGCAAGTTGTACCGTTTCCGCTTCAAAGCCGATTCCCGCTAGGAGTACCATCGGGCGACGATTGCAGAACGCGACATCGATCGTTTTCGTTTGTTGCTTGAGAATCGTTTCACAGGCGGCTTCGATCGTGGTTGGAATCGAGAGCGCATTCGCGAACGCATTCGCAGTTCCACGCGCAACCACTCCCAAAGGTATCCCTGTCCGAATCACCGCATTCGCAGCAGCCGACACGGTTCCATCACCACCAGACACAAAAAGCGCATCTACCCCTTGCCGAACCGATTCTGCCGCAAGTTCATCGGCATCGCGATTAGGAGAAGTCAGTTTCGTTTCTAGCTGAAATTTCTCGCTTAATAGTTTTTGGATGAGTTCTAATTCCTGTTCCGCATTTCCCTGACCCGCCACCGGATTAAAGATCAAATGTGCCGTCTGCATAGGGATTTAAAATATAAAGTATTTCCGGAATATCACGGCTACAGAGCGATCGGGTTCTGACTTGTGGAGGATCTTGCTCTAGATAAAGGGTAGAAGTGCCAGAATGAGAATGTCCTTGACCCCTTACATTCTCATGTCTGCGGCAACCATGTATGATGAGGAGCATTTTGTCGTCCTCGAAACGAATCAGCCTGAAGCAATTTTGACAGCGGCTGAGTTGACTGAAAAACTACGATCAATTCTCGCCACTCGGCAAGATGAGTTACCGCCTGATGTCAAACAAGCGGGCGCAATCGATGAGCAAATTCGCTACCTGATTGATACGACCTGTGAGCTAGACATGGCTCCGGGTGAGTATTTGCAGTGGTACGCGATTCGGCTGGAAAAATAATCAGCCTGCCATTTGAACTTCTTCGATCGAAACGCCCTCGCTCGGTAGCTCTAAACAGTAACCCGCACCGTACACCGTTTTGATGTATTTCGGATGCCGGGGGTCGGGTTCGAGCTTGGTTCTCAAGTGGCGCACATGAACGCGAATGGTTTCGATATCGTCATCGGGATCGTAGCCCCAGACTTCTTTGAGAATTTCGCTTGGAGAAACGGTTTGACCGTGGCGTTGAAGTAAGCAATGCAACAGTTCAAACTCCAAGTGAGTGAGCTTTACGGTTTTGCCAAACCAGATCGCCTCGAATCGCTCTGGTACGAGGATTAAAGGACCATAGCTGAGAATTTCCGTGTGCTTCGCTGCTTGGGGAATGCGATCGGTACGTCTCAAAAGTGCGCGGACTCGTGCCAACATTTCTTCGACGTCAAACGGCTTCTTTAAATAGTCATCGGCTCCAGCGTTAAAGCCTTCAACGATATTTTGCGTTTGACTCAGTGCGGTGAGCATCAGAACAGGGATATCTGCTGTGCGTTCATCGCGGCGAATCCGTTGGCAGATCGTAAAGCCATCGACTTGAGGCAACATCAGATCCAACAGAATCAGATCGGGCTGAAGTTGAAGGGCAAGGGCTTGTCCGCGCGTACCATCCGAAGCTTGGCTGACATCGTAGCCTGCAATTTCTAAATTGACAGCGACGAGTTCTGCGATCGTGGGATCATCATCGATGACTAAGATTCTCGGCATGGTTAATCTCTTCTTACTAAAGGAAGGTGACGGATTAGAAGTAAAGGCTCAAGAATTTGTGAAGATTCCTGTTCAGATTATACGCAAGGATTCAATTTCCTTCGATGTATAACGTTTATTCCAGTGAAAAAATCAACGAATCTGATTAATCTGGCTCACTCTCGCAGTTTGTGATTAAAACGTAGAGCCGGAAAGATTACAATTTATGGCGAAACACCCTCTGAAGGAGTCCTCCTTATGCCGCTCAATGTAGGCGATACTGCCCCCGATTTCACCGTTAAAGACACGAACGGCAATACTGTTAAGCTCTCAGACTATGCGGGTCAAACCGTGGTGCTGTATTTCTATCCCAAAGATGACACGCCCGGTTGTACAAAGGAGGCTTGCAATTTTCGCGACAATTACGCTCAGTACACCAGTAAAGGCATTCCTGTGTTTGGCGTGAGTATGGATGATGAGGCATCTCACCAGCGCTTTACCGAAAAGTACAGCTTGCCGTTTCCACTATTAGCCGATACGAATGGAGCGATTACCAAGGCTTATGATGTCGATGGCGGCGGCTATTCTAAGCGCGTCACTTATATCATTGGTGGAGATGGCAAAATTGCTCAAGTTTATACGACAATTCAGACGGATACTCATGCAGCGGATATCTTGCAGCAATTAGCGGTGTAGAAAAGTCCGATCGATAAAATTTCAATCTCCTGATCCAACGCGATCGGGAGATTGTTTTTTAGCGAGTAGAGCCAGAGTATATTAGAGGCTAATTTGTTACAGCCAGGGCGCATCCGATCGCGCAAATTTTTTGACGCTGTTTTTGCACACGATCGACTAGGGAAAAGCTCATGACAGATACGACGATCTCAGCGAGTTCGCTCACTTCAGGGGGTGGAAATGCGCCTCCAACGTATGCAGGTCCTTTAGAAGTTTTAGTTAACCAGCCTGTCGTGCTGAAAGGAAGTTATGATGCCAACCGGATCAAACGCATTACGCTGATGGCGGAGGATCAGGTTAACTTAGGGGTGACGCTGAATAATGGGACTTGGCAGGCATCGATGCCGCGAGGATTTTCTACACCAGGAGCGCGTTGGCTACGGCTCAAAGGATTTGATGCAGGCAATAAGCTGATCGAAAATCGAGTGTTTTACATTACGGTTAGCCGAAATCCGTTAACAGTCGGACAAGCACTGTCATTGAAATTGCTGCGGGACACTTTCTTTAAAGTTTCGACTGATGATTCTGCTCGGTTGAACAATCAGCAGAAGGTATTGGTCAAAGCAGGAGAAACTTTCCCAGTGAATCGATACGGATTTATTGATGGGCATTTGAAACTAGAGCTAGGAAGTGCGCTGCCTCCGGCACAGGCTAGCCTGCTCGCACCCGTCGGAAATTTTGGCTATTTCTACGAAGATCATGTGCAACTGACAAAAGGCGGGCAGATTCTCAGATTTTCACTGGATGATGTTCCTGATATTCCTTTAGCTGCACAGCTTCTAATTACCCAAACAACATTTCTAAAGGCTTCTCCAGCAGATTCCTCGACCTTACCCGCCAACCAGAGAACGAATATGCTGGAAGGTCAAGTCTTTCAAATTATTGGTTATGCTTGTACCCTTGGACATTTTCGCGTGACGCTTAAAGATCCGATTCCGGGCTTTGGAGATCGAGGCTTTATTTTTTGGCAATATGCTCAGATTAAGCGCAATGGTCAAGAGGTTAAGTATGATTCGAGTGCGTTGACAGTGAAAGCTTTGCGAGACACAGCAATCAAAAAGCGTCCAGTTGATTCATCAGCCCTCAAACCGGATGAACGATCGACGTTTAACGCGAATCAGTTTTACGGAGTGTCGAGCTACATGATTGAAGGCGGACACATCAAGGTTTCGCTGAATGAGGAACTTCCGAATTTTGGTAATACAGGCTATGTGTTCCCGGACTTTGTACAAATGAGTCGGGGAAATCGCGTCTTCAATCCGATTCCTGGCACGGTTGAATTGAATGTGCCGTACTTCTCACAGCGCGACAATCCTCGGTTTTATTGGTCTACTTGCAACGTGACTGCGATCGCGATGTGTATGTACTATCTGGGAACGCGACCGCAATGGGGAAGTCAACTCGAAGATGAGCTTTTGCAATGGTGCATTAACAAAGACGGAGAAGGTTCTCAGACCAATCACAACACGCTAACGAATTTGATCGCTGCTTATGGATATGAAGGATTGTTTAATACAAAATGGACATTCCGCGATGTGCAAGAAGAATTGATCAACAATCGCCCGGTTGTCTTGTGCGGACTGTTTACTGCAACGGGACACATTGTTACTGCGATCGGTTACACCCCAGATGGGTTTATTGTGAATGATCCTTGGGGCGATGCTTTGACCGGATATTCCAACACTGAGGGACGGAAGCTTCTGTATCCGTATGATTATGTCGATCGAGTTTGTGGTCCTGATGGACAGGTTTGGGCGCATTTTATCCGACGCAAATCTTAAAATGCGCCATTAGACGCTGTTCGTTTGATCACTCAATACCAAATCAACGAACGATCGCTCAAAATAGAATCATGCTTTCAGTCTTTTTGATTCTCACGATCGCACTGCTTCCTTCAATCCTGACGTTCCTACTCCGACATCGGCTGGAAATCCAAGCGCAGGAGCGTCTCCGAGCGGCGATGGCAGCCGCAGAACGGCGACAACTTCAGAATCTGCTCCGTCTACCCCCCGATTATCACCATGTCGAAGGCATCGGCTCGCTGATTGGTGATTTTACTTGCGCGTACAATGCGAGATCGCCCTATATCCGCTGTGCGGTTAATCCCTCTGGTCCTTGTGAAACTTGTCGATCGTATGAGTCAAAATACTAGTCCGCTTCCGACTCCCCACAGTGGTTATCATTGGAATCGCATTCCCCGTCGCTTTTTTGAAGGGTGGTACTACCGCGTCACCCTGCCGGAAATCGGACAAACGTTTGCGTTTATGTATTCGATCGAAGATCCTCAAGGCGGTCAACCAACCAGCGGTGGAACGGCTCAGATTTTAGGCATCAATGATGAGTATCTCTGTCGTACTTTTCCAGATTGCGATCGCTTTTGGGCGGCAACCGACCAGCTTGCCCTCGGACATTGGCGACAACCAGGAACCCCTCAGCTTTTAGATCCAAAAACATTCGATCGGACAATTTCCGAAGGTTATCAAGCGACCCGAACATGGCATCAAGGACGACTCAAAGAGCCAAATGGGAATTTTGCAGAATGGCAATATTCGATCGCGCCTGTGTATGGTTGGGGCGATCGTCAATCAACCGCAGGATTGCTGTCATCGCTTCAAATTTTTGAACCCGGTTGGCAAATTCTGATGGCACATGGACACGCTACGGGCTACATTAATTGGAACAACAAAAACTATAAATTCACGAATGCTCCTGCATACAGCGAAAAGAATTGGGGTGGAGCGTTTCCGAGTAAATGGTTTTGGTTAAACTGCAACGCATTTGACAATGAGCCAGACTTCGCACTTACAGCAGGTGGGGGACGACGTGGCGTACTTTGGTGGTCAGAATCCGTTGCAATGGTTGGGATTCACTATCGAGGACAGTTTTATGAATTCGTGCCCTGGAATGCTGAAGTAAATTGGGTGATTCGTCCGTGGGGGTATTGGCGGATGGATGCCCGAAACCGAAACTATCGAGTGACGGTGACAGCAACGACAGAGTTACCCGGAACCCCGCTGCGTGCGCCTACGATCGAGGGAATGCAGTTTGTCTGTCGCGATACGATGCGGGGAACCGTCACCGTGGAACTCTGGGATCAAGCTGAACGTCTGATCGTACGGGCAACCAGCGACCTCTGCGGTTTAGAAACGGGTGGCGCTCCTTGGAACGAAACTTGGGCATCTGGATGTGGACAACGTGTTTAAGAGGAACCAATGATGGAAACTTTGCTTGTTTTTGGTGTGATGGCATTGATGAGTCTAGGCTTGATCTCGCTAGGGGAACTGATCGTCCGATCGCTAAAATCCCGCGACGCTCAACCTGTAGACTATACACCCGTGGGCACAGGGCTAGAAGGGCTTTCCGGTGTAAAGTCCGGCGATATTACGCATCTATTCGGCTCGATCGGCGCTCACATTTCACGCTTCTTTGAACATTTTCTACATCATTAAGACTGTTTTGAATGCGCTTGCTATAATGCCGATCATTCTGGGGCTGTAGCTCAGTTGGATAGAGCGACCGCCTCCTAAGCGGTAGGGCATGAGTTCAAGTCTCATCAGTCCCGTTAGAGACTCAAGACTAAACCTCCAGATCAAAGAATCTGGAGATTTAGTCTTGTCCTCTTGTTCAAGGTAGTGGCTGACCAAATTTGATGATTCTCGATTGTGCCGGAACCGGAGTATCTTCGATCGACACCGTATTCGATTGGGATTCAGTCGGAATCGATCGCCGCCCTTGAGATGCTGAACGTCGATCGAGTTGCGGAACACTCACCGTCGGTTGAGCCGTGGGCGCACCAACCGATGGAAATGAATTCGGAATTGCCAGACTTGGGTTAACTTCGGGAAGTTGGAGCGGGTTTGATTGGGTTGTCGATCGTACAGGCGCATCTGGAAACAGTAAGCTACTGCCAGCAGAATTGCCTGCTCCAGCGGGTAAAGGTGCGGTTGGAGTCACGCTCGGTTGCAGCGGTGGCATGACAGCGGGTGCAGTGGGCAACGGGGTAGATGAAGCAGGTGGTAGGTCAGGTGTGCTAACAGAAGGGGCAGAATTGATTGTGGGAGGAGCAGGCGGTAAGTCAAAATCGTTTGCAGAAGTGGGAGCTTGGGCAATTGGGGCGGATGCGGTTTGAGCAGGTGCGGTTTGGATAGGACGAAGCGCATTAAAAACCGCTTGGGTGTTTGCAGAAGGCGCACTTGCAGCTAAAACAGGACGGAGTGTCCAACGAGCATTCGTCAAGCGATCGCGCGTTTGCTCAGAACCTTTGATTTGTTGAAGTTGAGCTTGCGGATTGCTCAAGACAACATTTGGCGCGAGTTCTAGTACAATTCTGGCGACATTAGGCTGAAGCTGAGAAACTCGAATTTCTCGGACTGCTCCTGAATACGTTCCTCTAGATTTAACCGTTCCGATCTGGGTGTTAGGCAGGTCGAGAACAATCCGAGTCGGTTGAGCGAGCAGAGAATAGCGCGGCGTGATCCCTGCGGGAACGGTGACTTCGAGTTGGTTCGTAACGGGATCGAAGCGCCAGTTTTCCAGCGGAGCCGCTGTCGCAGGAGTGCTGATCAGTAAAGCGATCGCGGCAGTCATTTCAAGTTTGAGAGATTTCAGCATAGCGGTGGAAGCAACAAAGTGCGATCGATTCGGTTGTGGCTCTAAGCGTTGGCTGGATTATATGCGAGTTTTGAGCGACTGTAACCGTTTTTGCCGATTCCGCAACGATGTTAAACAAAAAAAAGCAGTCCCATCGCTGAGACCGCACTAGACCACACAGTAAACTTTTCGCAAACTTTTTCGCGCTCTAGCTCCACCGCTCTTCCAGCGCATTCAAATCTGTCTCCGGCAGCAGAATCATCGTCTCGAAGCCGATTCTGCCCATCTCCGGTTCTTCTCCCATCTCCATTTCCACCAGATACGACCAGTTTCCAGCATCTGCATGAAACTCTCGCACCTTTCCCTGTCCCCCGATGAAGCGTACAAATTGATCGGGGCTAAACTTGGGCATCGTCATTACAGCAGTCATAGTCTAAGTTCCTTTTGTCTGCACTTGCGTTCTTTCCTTACTTCAACGATCGCGGTTCCATTTGCAGACAGAATACCTAAAGCTTTGATAAAGATGTCTCCCCCATTCGGGTAAATCTCAGAATGCATAATTCCTCCCTCAGAGTTAGAGAAGGGAAGAGCACAACAGTTTGATATGATGCGATCGCAATTTTTACACAA
The DNA here is from genome assembly GCA_040289665.1 of Leptolyngbya sp. ERB_1_1. GTDB lineage: Bacteria > Cyanobacteriota > Cyanobacteriia > Leptolyngbyales > Leptolyngbyaceae > Leptolyngbya. The sequence continues at coordinate 84,514 of PSLO01000002.1, forward strand.
ACGGAAACGCTACAGTTAATGCTGACACTCTTCATTTGGCAAATGTATCCTACAACACTGATTCAACTTCTAACGCTTAGCCTATGGGATAAAACCAGTGGTACTTGGATCAACGTTGTAACGGTTCTTATTGGAAGCGCATTAGGACTGGTTCTTAAAGATAGTTTGCCCACTCGAATGCAGCGCATCATTACACAAGGGTTAGGGCTGTTAACGCTGTTTCTGGGTGTGACAATGGCATCGAGCTTGCTCAAGGTCAAAATTGGCGTGATTGACGGCGTGATTATTGGATTATTTGCGATCGTTCTCGGTGGCTTATTGGGCGAATGGTGGCAAATTGAAACCCGGCTTCACGCGATCGGCGATCGGATTAAACGCAGGGTGAAAGGAGGCGGCAGTTTTACCGAAGGATTAGTTGCGGCAAGTTTGCTCTTTTGTGTCGGACCCATGACGATCGTTGGAAGTTTGAACAATGGTTTAGCGGGAAACAATACGCTGTTATCGATTAAAGCTGCGATGGATGGACTTGCTTCGATCGCGCTCAGCAGCAGTTACGGAATTGGCGTGATGTTTTCGATTTTGCCGATCGTGATTTACCAAGGAGGATTGTCGATCGCGGCAGGATTATTCGCTCAATCTCTCAGCGATCCGACGACAGCTCCATCGGTTTTGTTAACTTCTGGTGTCGGTGGATTAATTGTGATGGGACTGGGTTTGAACTTGTTGGAAATTGCTCAATTAAGCATTGCCGCATTCTTGCCTGGATTACTGCTCGCACCGTTGCTTTGTGCAATCATCGAGCGATTGGCGTAATCAGAATCGGTAATATATCCGCACATATAAAAGATTCATCACCGATGACCCGACCTTTACATTTCTAGAATTCGATCTAATTTTTTAAGATTTGCTACCAAATTCAAAAATGTCTCTATAATTGACGACGATAGTGATAACAGCATTGCCATCACTATTACCGCTTCAGACGAGCATCAGATCGATCATCGCCTCGATTGCTCGATTGGCTGAAAGTTTTTGTTTCAAATCCCAGCAACGGGAATACATAAACAAAGCAAACATCCTGCTTATTGATTAGGAGAAACACAATGGTTGCAACGAAAAGAAGATCACCCACGTCAACGCTAGTTTCTAAAGATTCGATCAGCGGCGCATCCAGCGCACTCCAAGATCTACCAGAAAAACCCAAGGAAATTTGGTCGCTAAGAGAAGCGATTCATTTACTCAAAGATCAAATCACTTTGGCACTCGATCGAGGTTATAGCTACACCGAAGTTTCACAAATGCTTTCATCGAAAGGGGTTGAGATCAGCCCCTCTACGCTGAAGTACTATCTGTCTTCTGCCCGCAAAGAAGATGGGAGTAGTGCAAAATCTCGTCGTCGTCGTCGCACCATGACCATGACGGCTGAGGCGCTACAAAACGGGTCGGAAGCACTGGAAACAGCGACTCCGGAGAAACCAGAAGAAGAAAAGCCAAAGCGCACTCGATCAACCACCAAAACCACCAAATCGCCTGCTAAAGCTGCCGCGAAACCCGCTGCAAAAGCCAAGACAACAACCGATAAAACAACCAAAGCTACAACCAGTCGGAAAAAATCTGACAGCTAGTAATTCATCAGAGCTTACTCGATAGCTCTGCTACATGGGACGTGCTCGACATCTGCGCTGTCTCGATTTGAGTGTCGATCGTCCTCCTCATCTGTATCCATTCGCAATCTCAATCTGAAATGGTCTTAGATATTCCCCTCCCAGAGAGTCTAGATGCTTTCTGGATGCCTTTTACTGCCAATCGACAGTTCAAGTCGAAGCCGCGCCTGATGGCATCCGCCAAGGATATGCACTACACGACGGTCGATGGTCGAGAAGTGCTAGACGGAACAGCAGGCTTGTGGTGTGTGAATGCGGGGCATTGTCGCGATCGCATTGTGCAAGCGATTCATCAGCAGGCTGCAACGCTGGACTTTTCACCCACTTTTCAGATGGGGCATCCTGCGCCATTTGCATTAGCCGATCGGTTAGCGAAAATGCTGCCGGGAGATCTTGATCATGTGTTTTTTGCCAATTCTGGATCAGAGGCAGTGGATACGGCATTGAAGATTGCGCTGGCATATCATCGAGTGCGGGGTGAAGCGAGTCGAACGAGACTGATCGGGCGAGAGCGCGGATATCATGGGGTTGGCTTTGGAGGCGTTTCGGTCGGCGGAATTGCACCGAATCGAAAGTTTTTCGGCAGCTTGTTACCGGGCGTGGATCATTTACCCCATACGCACAATTTAGAGCAGAATGCGTTTAGTCGTGGACAGCCAAAATGGGGCGCACACTTGGCAGATGAGCTAGAGCGAATCGTTACCTTACATGATCCTTCGACCATTGCTGCTGTCATTGTCGAACCTGTTGCGGGCTCGACTGGGGTTTTGATTCCACCTGTAGGTTATTTAGAAAAATTACGATCGATTTGCGATAAGTACGGCATTCTGCTGATCTTTGATGAAGTGATCACGGGTTTTGGTCGCTTGGGGCGGGGATTTGCGGTGGAATATTTCGGCGTGATGCCCGATCTGGTCTGTGTGGCGAAAGGAATTACCAATGCTGCGGTTCCGATGGGAGCGGTATTTGCGCGATCGGGAATCTATGATGCGTTTATGCACGGGCAGGAAAACGCGATCGAGCTTTTTCACGGTTATACCTATTCAGGGCATCCATTAGCATGTGCAGCGGCGATGGCAACGCTGGATATATACGAGGAAGAACAGTTGTTCGATCGTGCCCGTGGTTTAGCGTCTTACTGGGAAGAGGCAATGCACTCGCTGAAAGGATTACCGTATGTAATTGATGTACGGAATTTGGGTTTAGTGGCGGGAGTTGAGCTTGCGTCGATTCCAGGACAGGTGGGAGTTCGAGCTTACAATGCAATGGTAAGTTGTTTTGAGCAAGGATTGCTGATTAGAACAACTGGAGACATTGTTGCGTTATCACCTCCGTTAATTCTAAAGAAACATCACATTGATCAGATGGTTGAACGCTTGGGTAGTGTTTTGAAAGAATTAGGTAATTGACATGCATGACCTAAAGTAAATCTAGTACGATCATCTGTATGAATTTCGAGTGGGATCAGCAAAAAAATGAAGCAAATATTACAAAACACGAGCTTGATTTTGCCGATGCACCTCGAATTTTTGAGATGCCGCTCCGTGTCACTTTAGACGAACGACAAAATTATGGAGAGGATCGATGGGTAGGTCTAGGAATGCTGAACAGCTTATAACCTGATTGAATTGGTTTGGCATTCAGCGAAAGAGTATGTTGCGAATCGACTGTTTAAGTCGATTGAAGAGCTAGAATCTTTGTTACATCAGCTGCTAAATGAAGGAAAGCTGATTATTAAGTGGGGACGAAAGCTCAAAAACAAGGGTGATGCTTTGATCACAGTTTAAATGCACAACAGCTTACAGAGCTTAGCGATTCTTTAACGACGAATTCTTGCAAAACCCTACTCAAAATTTGCTGCCTCGCGCCAACAACTTACACCAATGGAAATCGAACGGTAAAGGTCGTTCCTTGACCTTCGCCCGCGCTCTGAACATCGATCGAACCTTGATGCAACTCGACTAATTGACGCACGATTGCTAAACCTAATCCCAACCCTTCCTCAGAGGCAGAGTTTGAGTGATCTTGACGAAAGCGATCGAACACATGCGGTAAGAAATCCGAGTGAATGCCAATTCCGGTATCAATGACTTTGATTTGAGCCGTAGAATCATTGCTCGTAAGCTGCACAATAATCTTTCCACCTTGGGGCGTGAACTTAATCGCATTTGAGAGCAGATTGAGGAAAATTTGCTGTAAGCGTTTGGGATCGCCAGAAATGGTGGCATCGAAATCCATATCGTCGAAGTCGATTTGGAGTTGCTTTGCTTCAGCCGAGAGTTTCACACCTCCGATCGCGGCTGAGAGCACAGCATATAAGTTCACGGACGTGGGTTTGAGCACGAGTCGCCCGCGAATAATTCGAGAGACATCAAGCAAATCTTCGATCAGTTGCGATTGGGATTCGGCGTTGCGCTCGATCGTTTCTAAAGCTCGATCGATAGAATCAGAATCGAGATTGCGGGTTCTTAGCAGTTTCGCCCAGCCTAAAATGGCATTCAATGGCGTTCTCAGTTCGTGAGTCACGACTGCGAGAAATTCGTCTTTACTTTGGTTAGCTGTTTCCGCTTCTACCCGTGCTGCTTTTTCGGTATTTAATAATCGAGATTGCTGTAGCTCTTGATATTTAACTTCAGTGATATCTTGTGTTACTCCTAGCATTCGCACAGGTACACCTTGCTCGTTACGTTCAATTTGTCCTTTGCAATTTAACCAGCGAATTTCTCCGTTTGGTTTGATGATTCGATATTCGTTGTTTAACTCTGATTCTGACTCTAAAGCTTGTGCTAGTGTTTCTTGTGCTCGAAGGCGATCGCTGGGATGCACCCCGGTTTCCCAATCTTCGAGCGTGGTCGGACAGTTGTTTGGGTCGAGTCCAACTAATTCAGCATAGTTCGGAGACCAGGATAATGCGCCTGTGACTAAGTTCCATTCCCAGGCTGCCATATGAGCAGCTTCGAGCGCTAAATGCAGTCGCTCCTCGCTTTGCTTTAGTGCAATCCAGCTTTGGTGCAACTGTTGTTTTAAGTGCTCATCGTACCCTTGTGCTGCTTGCTCTCGTAGCATCACACTTTGCAATGTGTGCTGTAGAACTTCAGGCGTGATTTTATCTTTGAGAATGTAATCTTTAGCACCTGCTTGGAGAAATTGATGCGCGATCGCAGTTGAGGGAACAATCACTGCGACGGGTAAAATTTTTTCAAGTTTCGTGAGAAATTCAATCCCCGGAATGTCAGGAAGTTCGGAGTTTAGTAAAACCGCGTGGAAGCTAGAGTTTTGGCAAATTTTCAGTGCAGAATAGCCAGAATCAGCCTGAGAAACTCGATAATCAATTTCACCCAAGTTAGATAGGTAGTGCTGATAGGTTTGACGGTTTGTAGATGAGCGATCGACGATCAGGATAGTACGTTGCTGCTTCATATCACTCTGTCGGGTAAGATCCTACGAGGAAGATTCAGAAAAGGTTCATGAGGCTGCTAAGCGTGCGAACTTTAACCTTGAAAGCTTCCATGTCCTAAGACATAACACTGTGCTTTATTTTTGCAATTCATGTCAACTAATATAAGATTTTGTGATGCTGTTCGCAGTTATAAAGAACACTTCAATCAAATCCTTTGTGAAATGCGATCGTCGTGTTGATGCTACTAGAAGTTGATATGAATATGAGTATTGATTGTTACGTTAAAGTTCAGTAATCCTGATTTATCTACGTAGAAAAAATGCTTATGATAAATCAGGATTATGCCCTAGGAAATTCATGCGAGGTCAACAAAATGTTTCACTCCGATCATAAACTCGGAGCGAAGCATCTTAAAACTTCGTCGTAATCCGTTTCATTGCCTCCACTACATTTTCACGGCTATTGAACGCAGAAATGCGGAAGTATCCTTCACCTGCTGCCCCAAAGCCAGATCCGGGCGTACCGACGACGTTACAGACATTCAGCAACTTATCGAAGAAATCCCAGCTCGATAAACCATCAGGCGTTTTGACCCACACATAGGGCGCGTTCACACCGCCGTACACTGAAATTCCTGCCGCTGTTAGTTGTTCGCGAATGATCTTGGCGTTTTCCAGATAGAAACTCACCAATGCTTTGATCTGAGCCTGTCCCGCTTCTGAGTAAACTGCTTCCGCTCCCCGCTGCACAATGTAGGAAACCCCATTAAATTTCGTAGACTGGCGGCGATTCCAAAGCTTCCACAATTCCACATCCGAGCCATCTGAAGCCTTTGCCGTTAGCGTTTTCGGGACGACTGTAAAAGCGCAGCGTGTCCCCGTGAATCCAGCGTTCTTAGAGAACGATCGAAATTCGATCGCACAATCCCGCGCCCCTTCAATTTCATAAATCGATCGCGGCAAGCTTTCATCGGTCACATACGCTTCATACGCTGCATCAAAGAAGATGATCGTGCCATTCGCTTTCGCATAGTTCACCCATGCTCTCAGATAGTCCTTTGTTGCAACCGCACCTGTAGGATTATTTGGAAAACAGAGATAAACCAAATCCACTTTCTGGGAAGGAATCTCAGCGGTAAAATTGTTATCGGCTGAAATGGATAGATACACCAATCCGCCGTATTCTCCTTTCTCGTTGCCTTCTCCGGTGTTTCCTGCCATCACATTCGTATCGACATAAACCGGATAAACCGGATCAGTCACCGCGATCGTATTGTCGTGCCCGAAGATTTCCAAAATGTTGCCCGTATCGCACTTCGAGCCATCGGACACAAAGATTTCAGAAGCATCGATATCACAACCACGCGCCTGAAAATCGAACGTTGCAATTTTCTCTCTCAGCCAGTCGTAGCCTTGTTCGGGTCCGTATCCCTTAAACAATTTGCGATCGCCCATATCTTCGATGGCGTTGATCATCGCTGTGCGACACGCTTCCGGTAGCGGTTCGGTCACGTCCCCGATTCCGAGGCGAATGATCGGGGCATCAGGATTGGCTTGTGCGAAAGCATTGACCCGTCGAGCAATTTCGGGAAACAAATAACCTGCTTTCAGCTTCAAATAATTGTCGTTAACGGTTGCCATGTCGATTGGGTATAAATCAGGTCTGACTCACCATTATTCCTTAGATTCTCCGCAGGCTTCAAATAATTCCGGAGTGTCTTTTATCTGGCTCGAAACAAGAGAGTAGCGATTGCTCTCCACGCAACGCCGAAGTTTCTGTTAAAGTAAGTCCGATGTGATTGATTTGTCCGACGAGTTCCAAAGTTAAAGCTGAATATCAAAGCACCGTATGGCGAACACGTTTTTCTCATCTACCAACTCCTGGGTCAGTAAAGCGCGATCGCAGCGCTCGTTTCGGGCTGTGATTTTATTCATGCTTGCCAGCGGCTTACTGAGCGTTTGTGGATTCCGTCTTGCTTATCTACAACTCGTGGAAGGCAGCCACAACCGTCAGCTTGCCGACCAAAACCGCATTCGATCGCTCTCTATCGTGGCAGACCGAGGAAATTTGACCGATCGCAAAGGCAACCCGATCGTGATTAATCGATTATCTCGATCGGTCTATCTCTACCCACGTGAGCAAACCAAAGAGCAATGGCAAGTTTCGGCGCAACGTATTAGCGAATTATTAGATATTCCAAAAGAGGAAATCATTAAAAAACTGGAAGCGGTCAAATATCGATCGGTTGCCCCAGTCCGAATTTTGCGCGGGCTTGACGAGAAAAAATATGTTGCGCTATACGAAATCGGCGGACAAATTCGTGGGTTAGAAGTTCAAGCTGAATCGACGCGCCAATATCCCTACGGCAGCTTAGCCGCCCATGTTCTAGGCTACATCGGAGAAGCGACCGCAGAAGATCTCAAAGCCCATCCTGAATTTCCCAACGGGATGCTTGTGGGAAAAATGGGAATCGAGCGCATTCAGGATGCAACCTTGCGCGGCACTTGGGGCAGTCGCTTGATCGAAGTGGATTCCGCTGGCAAAGAGTTAAAAATGCTTGGCGTTCAGCAGCCTGTCGGAGGATTACCCTTGCAATTAACGCTGGATGTCAAACTGCAACAAGCGGCTGAGAGAGCATTAGGCGGGCGACGAGGAGCAGTTGTCGTTTTGGATGTGAAAACTGGTGCGGTTTTAGTAATGGCAAGCGGGCCGACGTTCGATCCCAATATGTTTACCCGCAAAATCAGCCAAAAAGCTTGGGATGCGCTCCAAAGTCAAGATCACCCGTTTCTCAATCGCGCTTTACAAGGCTATCCACCTGGTAGCACATTCAAAATCGTGACCGCGATGGCAGCAATGAAATCGGGCAAATTCTCTGCAACCTCAATGTTGCCAACCTACAGCGCGATTAACATTGGCGGAACGCTCTTCCACGAACATGGAGACGCGAGTTACGGCACGATCGGGTTTCGCGATGCGCTCGCTTTTAGTAGTAATACATTCTTCTATCAGCTTGGCATGGCGATCGGTCCTGAAGCCATTTCCGATTGGGGACATCGATTTGGCATTGGTACAACTTCGACGATGGGCTTAGATGGCGCGACCCAAGGACTCATCCCTACACCCAAGGAAAAGGAGAAATTGTTCAAAGAGCCGTGGTACATCGGGGATACGGTGAGTACTGCGATCGGGCAAGGCATGGTACAAGTGACCCCGCTCGAAATGGCGGTAATGGTTTCAACGGTAGCGAACGGTGGCAAGCGAGTTAAGCCTCATTTGTTTGCCAATCAAACCTATCAGCCGAATATGCAACCGGAATCGCTAGGATTTGAGCCATCCGCTCTTGAAGTGCTGCAACAAGGACTCACAGCGGTCGTGCAGGAAGGAACCGCAAAAAGCTTAAATGATGGCTCCATTCCGCTGACCGCTGGCAAAACTGGAACCGCGGAAGTTCAAGGACAAGAGGATAATGCGCTCTATGTTGGGTATGGTCCTGTAGATAAGCCTCAAATCGCGATCGCCGTTGTGGTCGAAAACGGTGGATTCGGTGCAACCGCAGCAGTTCCAATTGCCCACGAGATTTACAAAACCTTCTTTGGAACGACCAAACCTGTGCCGAAAGCAGAATAACCGCAAAGAGTGCGATCGCTTCGTGAGATCAATTCGTGAGATCAATTGGTAGGATCAATCAGTCCATTCGCGCGATTGTTCCTGTGACCTACATTCCCCTGCATCACAAATATCGTCCCCAAACGTTCTCACAACTGGTTGGACAAACTGCGATCGCGACCACGCTTTCTAATGCGCTTTTACAAAATCGCATCGCTCCCGCTTATCTCTTCACAGGCGCACGCGGAACCGGAAAAACCTCAAGCGCCCGAATTTTTGCAAAATCGCTGAATTGCATCTCCGCGAATGCTCCAACTGATAAGCCTTGTGGTATTTGTCAGACCTGTCAAGAAATCACAAGAGGGAACGCATTAGATGTCATTGAAATTGATGCTGCGAGTAACACTGGAGTTGATAATATTCGCGAACTCATAGAACGCGCTCAATTCGCTCCAGTACAATGTAGATATAAGGTTTATGTTATCGACGAGTGTTTAACGGGTGACACATTGGTTCTAACAAGAAAAGGATTAATCAGAATTGATGATGTTAATCTCAAAGGCGAAGAAGCACTAAGTTATAACGAGAAAACCCAAATTTGGGAATACAAGGAGATTTCAGGGTGGGTAAATCGAGGACAACGAGAAATACTCAGGATCAAAACACAGAACTGTGAAATCCGTTGCACTAGCAATCATTTGATCAGGACAGAAGCAGGATGGATGCCCGCAAGAAACATTCAAGAAGGAATGAGAATACTATCGCCTGTGCCTGTGGCTGCGGAAATCTCATCTATCAGAATGGAACAGATGGACGACTACGGCGATAGCGCAAAGGTTCAGGAATCAAATCAATCCAAAGCTATTGGAAACGACACCCCTATTTCGGGAAACATGGACTTTGGGAAACTCGCACCCAAAAACATATCGTCGCATCAGGACATCTTTCTCGTGAAGTCCTTGGACTCGTCTATAGCGCATTACTGGGAGATGCCGCAATCACCTATCCCAATGCTAATAGTCGATACCCACGACTCTCTTGGACTCATGGAGAATCACAACAAAACTGGTTGCAGTACAAAGCTGAAAAGCTCCCACTCTTACAACCTAAACTTAGAGCAACTGCGAATCGAGGATACGGACAAACTTCCTGCTGCAATACCATTTGCCACCCGGAGCTTGTGGACGTTTTCCAAGTCGTCAAGCCTGACGGAACTCGAAAGCAAATCTCCGAAGAGTGGCTGCAAAGAATTACCTCAGAAGGGCTGGCTTGGTGGTACATCGATGATGGCTCACTCAGCCTTAGTCCGGCAGGCTCCCCGCAGATTCAAATTCACACAGAAGGATTCTCAGAGCCAGAAAATCAACGATTTGCAGAATGGCTCACTCACCTGGGATATCCCACCCGTTGCAAGATCTATCAAAGAGCAGCAACAGAATTGCGATACTACTACCTTTGGATGGGAGCAGATACATCTCGAAAATGGGTTGCTGACTTACAACAGTTCTCCTGCCCAACAATGGATTACAAATTTGGAGAGGGTCGAATCTGTGTGCCCCGGTGGGGTTGAATTTGTCTATGACATTGAAGTTGAGGACAATCATAATTTTGTAGCAAATGGCTTGAGCGTACATAATTGCCATATGCTAACTTCCGCCTCGTTCAACGCACTCCTCAAGACCTTAGAGGAACCACCGGAACAAGTGGTTTTCATTTTAGCAACCACTGATCCACAAAGAGTATTACCAACGATCATCTCTCGCTGTCAGCGGTTCGACTTTCGACGGATTCCGATCGACGATATGACCCAACACCTGAGCATGATCGCAGCAAAAGAGCAAATCCCGATCGCAGAGGATGCCCTCTATCTCATTGCTCAGATTTCTCAAGGCGGCTTACGCGATGCGGAAAGCTTGCTCGATCAACTCAGTCTTTTATCAGGCGATATCACGGTTGAGCGAGTTTGGGATTTAGTCGGTGCAGTTCCAGAGCGAGATCTCATGGCACTGATCGAAGCGATCGCTCAAAATCATCCCGAAGCCGTTCTCGATACGACCCGCCGCTTAATGGATCGCGGACGAGAACCACTGATCGTGCTGCAAAATTTAGCCAGCTTTTATCGCGATTTACTCATTGCAAAAACCGCTCCCGATCGCGGCGATTTAGTTGCGCTCACCTCATCGACTTGGGCACAGCTTTGTGAGTTTGCCAAAGGAATGTCAATCGGAACCATTCTCGCCGGACAGCAACGCCTCAAAGAAAGCGAAATACAACTCAAAAACTCGACGCAGCCTCGTCTCTGGTTAGAAGTGACGTTAATGGGATTGTTTGCATCTGCAATTCCGCCTGTGACTGAATCGGAGTTTCAGTCGATTTCACTTCCCGTTGCTCAACCAAAACCGATCGCATCAGTCAGCGCACCCCAAATCTCAGAAGCACCGCAACCTGTAGAAGAACTAGTCTCTGAAGAAGAAACGGATCTCGATCGCTTATGGCAAACCATCATCAACAACCTGCAACCTCTGGGAACGCAAGCCCTACTCAAACAGCAAGGTAGTTTGCTTTCATTTGATGGCGAAGTCGCTCAAATTGGAGTTGCTCAAAAACTTTTAGGACTGGCACAAGGTCGATCGAAAAACATTGCAGCCGCTCTTACCAAAACCTTTGGCAAAGAAATCAAATTCAGCTTAGTGGTTGCTCCGACGACACCCTCAATCTCTGCACCACCTGCTGAACCTTCAGAACCTAACAGTGAAACGACTTCTAATCGTGAGATCACTCCTCCGGTCTTACCTGCTGAACCATCAGTTGAGCCAACTTCCGAGGAACTGCCCCAAGAGCTGTACATACGACCCGATTGGGATGATGATGAAGTAACCCGCGCTGCTAAGAATTTAGCCGAGGCGTTCAATGGCTCCGTGGTCGATGCAGATGAAGCAGAAATCGAGCCGCTTGAAGCCTCAGACGAACTCTTGTCGTCTGATATTGCTCCGCCCTTAGACGATACGATCGAAGACGATGACGACGATACCGAATTCTAAAAATGATCAAACCGCGATCACAGAGCGCAATTGCGGTTTGACTCTCTAAGCTCGACTTTATCCATTCGATCAGTAGAAAAGGAGCACAATCAGAACAAGAATCTTGAATAGGTTCTGACAGAGATGCGACCAAAAGACATAATCAGCTTTGGGCATTGACGACACGACTGAACGACGCTGGGGAAAACGGATTGTAGCGCAGGGTATTTACCGCGATGCGTTGCGAGTGTCGGCAAGCGCCTCCCCTCGCAACGGTATTATGGATAAAGTCGAGCTTAGAGCATCACTGAACTGCGGATGACGGTTGAACGTGATTTTGATGGGGTGCGATCGCAATTTGCCGAACTCAAAACAGTGTCGGAACGGCAAGAGCGCAACATCGATCGCCTAGTCGGAATTGCGGAAGCCCTAATCAAGAACGTCGCCCGAACTAACCAAAAATTATTTTTTCATCTGAGTCACGAGATGGATTAATTCCGGCAGGATGAGTTGTTCGATCGCTAGTTTTACCGCATTGGACGAACCAGGAAGCGAAAAGACGAGCTTGCCGGAATAGACACCCGCGATCGCTCTCGATGCCATCGCTCTCGACCCAATTTCGGCATAGCTGAGCGATCGAAAAATCTCCCCGAATCCGGGTAGTGTTTTTTCGAGTAATTGCTCGATCACGTCATAGGTGGTATCTCTTGGCGCGATGCCTGTTCCACCACTAAGAATTACCGCATCGACATCCGCTAAATTCGCCAACTGAGCACGAATCTGCTCCGGCTCGTCGGGCACGATCGCGTAGTGAGCAATGGTGTGACCCGCTTGTTTCAGAGCTTGCTGGATCAGTTGTCCACTGTGATCGGTGTCGATCGTGCGAGTGTCGCTCACAGTGATCACACCACAGGAAACCATGACTGCGGGATTGTCTGGATGCGGTAGATGCGACATTAGGATTTTGTGAAGCCTAAATCGTTGGATTCGGCATAGCGATCCATGAATCGCATAAAGCGATCCCAATCTTCGACCGATCTCATAATGTAGAGCGCTTCGAGTGCCGCAGGCTGACCATTGATAAATTTTGCTTTGACTTCGCGGGTGAGAATTTCACCTTCTTCATCGATCATGTACATTCCGGTGATGCTGTCTGTGCTCTCAGCTTCCAGCGCTTTTGGTTTTTCAAAGATAAAGGTTGCGGTTCCGTTGGTTCCGTCTTTTGAGCGCGTCAAACGGACATCGGGAATCACTTCTTCGGTAATGCCTCTTGAAAATTGGATTTCAGCCATAATAGTACGATCGATGAGTATTTTGGATTTGATCTATTCTCCCATCTTTGCGTAGCTTAACAAAGTCTTGGGCTAAATCTCAGATTTGAGTTTTAACCACGATCGAATTTCTTTCAGTACCCAAGCCTGCTCAAAATCGGTTAATTCGCGCCCAAACTGGTGCAGCCGATATCCCGTTCGATAAGGTCCTGATGTAATTGTAATTAGTCCGTTTGAGTCGCGCCGCACTTCTCGAATATCGCGAGTAATGCCCGTCATTCGATTGCTTGTGGTTTTAAATCGCTGCGTTTCGACGACAAATTCTCGACGATCGAACCTTACATAAGTTCGCTGAAACGACGGACTGATAAACATGAGAAAAACAATTAATCCCAGAAGAAGAATCCAGGTTGAAGGACTCAACATACCTACCACAAACATAAACATAAACATCGGAACGGAGAACATCAAAACAGGCAACGCGACACCTGCCATGATTAACCCCAAAATTTCTAGTCGAGTTTCTTCGGCTGGATTTTGCTTCGGAATGACAATTTCCAGGCGCTTCTTGGATCGCAACAGTTGAACCCGCGTATTTTTCGGGCGTTCTACGGGAACAGAAGATACTGTCTCAGTGGAGTTTAATCGATCAAGTGCGTGATTTGCTGACTGAAACCGCTGCTCTAGATCAGGATGTGAGAGTTGATCGATCCAGTCGGCTAATGCGGGTGACAATGTGACGCGATCACGCCATTGAATTCTAAGTTGACGCTGAGGTAAATCCGCTGGGGATGCTCCAGTCAGCAGATGAATCAACGTTGCACCCAACGCATACAGATCAGAACTCGCAACCGCGCGACCACCAAATTGTTCAATTGGAGTATATCCATAAGTTCCAACGACGGTAAACGTTGCCCCTTCGACATTGGCGCGATCTTGTACTGCACCAAAATCGACAAGATAAATCTGTTGATCTGTGCCCAAAATTAGATTGCTTGGTTTAATATCACGGTGCAGAACTGCTGGATTTAAACTGTGCAAATCGCGCAAGATTGTTAGAACCTCGATCGCGATTTTTCGCACCTCGGTTTCTGAAAATCGCTTGCCGTCTTGAATCAATTGTTTCAGTGAAGTTCCCGGAATATAGTCTTGCACCAAGCCAAACCAGAGAATGAGATCGTCGATCGAAAACGAATCTCGGCATTTTGGAATGCGCGAATGGTCTAGCTGTCGTAAAATCTGTGACTCTCGCTCAAATAGCTTTAGATCATCCCACTGCGACTGTTCTCCGAATGCTAACAGCTTCACGATTACAGGTTTCGATTTTGCAGAAAGATCGATCGCTAACCAGGTCTGTCGTCCTGCACCGTGACCTAATTTCTCTTGAAGTTGATAGCGATCGTACAGTGTTTGTCCTGCACTCAGCATCGATCTCAGGCTCCTACCGTCTTTACCGATTCTCTTCGCTCCCGATCATAGCGATTCCGTCTTTTCTTTATCCAAAGTTGGGAATTTTGACGACGAATTCAGTCCCCTGTGGCGGAATCGGGAAACAATCAATCGATCCGTGATGCTGTTCCACAATCGTCTGATAACACAGCGCTAATCCCATTCCAGTGCCTTTACCCACAGGTTTTGTTGTGAAGAACGGATCAAAAATGCGCGATCGAATCCCTGCTGCAATTCCAGCTCCGGTATCTCGAATTCGGACTTCTACGGTTTGATCGTGATGTTGCTGTGTCCAAATCTCGATCAAGCGATGTTCAACCGAGCCAAGCGCATCGATCGCATTGTTGAACAAATGCATCCACACTTGATTCAGTTGCCCTGCATAGCATTGAATCGGTGAGACTGTTCCGTAATGCTTGATCACCTGAATGTGTTGAGATTTCAGACGGTGCTGGACTAGCGTTAAGGTCTGCTCGATTCCAGCATGCAGATCAATGGTTTTGACATCAGCTTCATCGAGTCGAGAAAATGCTCTGAGCGATTGTACGATCGATTGAATGCGAGTGGTTCCTGTTCGCATCGAGGCGAAAACGTTGGGAATATCAGTAATCAGGAACGTGAGATCAATTTCATCAATCGCCGTCTGAATTTCAGCGATCGGCATCGGGTAGTGTTTTTGATAAAGCTGAATGAGCGTGATCAAATCGTGAGTGTAGGCATCTGCATGACGCAGATTGCCATGAATAAAATTAACTGGATTATTCACTTCATGAGCAATTCCAGCCACCAATTGACCTAAGCCCGACATTTTTTCACTTTGAATTAATTGAGTTTGTGTTTGATTTAAGCTGAACAATGTTGCTTCTAGCTCTGCGTTTCGTTGAGACAGTTCTGAGGTTCGCTCTGTAACTCGGCGTTCTAATTGTTCATTCGTTAGCTCTAAGGCTTGTTGAGCGCGTTTGAGATCAGTGATGTCTGTCGCAATTCCGCCGATTCCAAACGCTTGTCCTTGATCATTAAATAAGGGGAACTTAAGTACGATCGAAGTATGTAATTCACCTCCACGCGGCTCAGTTTCCTCAACCTGAATCGGAACTCCAGCGGCTAACGCGGCTCGATCAGCAGTCTGAAAAGCTCTCGCAGTTTCAGGATCAAACAGCTCATAGTCTGTTTTTCCGAGATCGCGTTCTTGATCGAAATTAAATCGACTAGAAAATTCCCGATTCAATAAGATATAAGTTCCATTTGTATTTCTATACTCCTTTGCGAAAATACTAGCGTTCGTATTATCAATAATAGATTGAAGTAAGTCTCGACTTTGCTGTAGTTTGATTACTTGATTTGATAAATTTGCAATCAAATTCTGGCGCGACTTTCGTAATCTAAGCTCAGTCTGTTTGTATTTTGTAATTTCAGTAACGATTCCGCAAAAGGTCATCTGACTGTGGCTAATCTCAGACAGTTCTGCTGAAATTTGAATCCACTTCTGTTTGACTCTTCCCTCAAAATTCCAAGTAATCGCACGCTCGATCGACTTTTTTAGCGTTCCTCGGAAACGATCAATATCCTTAGCGTCAATTTGCGCTGCGAAAGCTTCAAAATTCTCTGTGATATCCGAAGCAGAAACGCCAATAAAATCACGAATGCGATCACTTATATAATCGATCTTGTAATTGCTCTCGATGCTTGCACCCGTCACCTTCGCGCTCAATTGGAAGATTGCACCTGGAACTTTAGATGCGATCGTCTGAACATCGATTCCTGTGGTCAGATTAGAACTCATATAAGGCGCGTAGGGGCAACTTCGAGAAAAGTATCTCTATCATTCCCCTGAAAACCTTGTACTACCACCATTTTCGAGCGCGATTCAGCCATCGATTTCGTTTCGGCTGAGGCATTGACAGTCCCTTCCCCCTGAGAAATGTCCAAGTTGTACCATCGACGATCCCAGTTTCTCTCAGGCGCGATCGCTGCTGAAATTCCCGCACTGCGGCTTCTGTTTCAGTGTCATAAATGCAGCTTCGACTGACTTTGTAACCATGTACCAAAAGCAATCCTTGCATCTCACACACATCCGCTCCCCAACAGCCATACTTCAGCGATCGCGCTCCAGGCTGAACCGAGGAAGTCAGCGCTGTCCAAGTTTGCATTCCCACCACACCATCAATTCTTAATTCCTGCTGATGTTGATAAGCTTTCACCGCAGCTTCAGTAAAGCGATCGAAGTCTCCGTTCAGTCTCACTTCAAATCCATGCGCTCGTAGAAGTTCCTGCAACTCCATCACCTTACCACCTTGATCCCAGGGATACAGTGTTGGCACTTCAGAGGGTTGAGACAATTTAGGATTCATCCCTACAGTTCCTTACTCGCATTGCTCCTAGTATGAATCGAGAAAAACGCTTGAGATTGTTTGCTAGATGACATTTAACGATTAGGGCGTATTTTAGAGGTGGCTCACTACGAAAAAATCGTGAACCATCCTGGAAAACTTGAAGCGACCTGTAAAGAAACAGAGGGAAGATCAAAAAACTCGATTGAGTCTGAGCTATCCCCGCTACACTGGTTTTTGTCCCGAACCCTTTCGCGAGTTGAGGAGAAGTGCGATCATGGCTCACGCGCCGATGACCATTACAACAATTAATCCGATTCAGTTTGGCACCGATGGTTGGCGCGGTGTGATTGCTGCTGATTTTACGTTCGATCGAGTGATGAAAGTGGCTCCGATCGCTGCTCAAATTCTATCAGAAATCTACGGTGCAGAAACCGGAAGTAACACCGTGATTGTCGGATACGATCGCAGATTTTTATCTGAAGAATTTGCTCGCACTGCGGCAGAGTCGATTCGTAAAATTGGCTTTGATATTCTGTTTTCTGAAAGCTTTGCCCCAACTCCCGCATTTAGTTGGGCAGCAAAAAAACTGAACGCATTAGGCGCGATCGTCATTACTGCAAGCCACAATCCCGGAAACTATTCGGGCTTGAAAGTCAAAAGCGCTCATGGCGGATCAGTGCCACCTGAAGTGACCAAACAAATCGAAGCTTTGTTAGCAAGTAATACACCTGTTTCTGAAGCTACACCCGGAACATTTCGCACGTTTGATCCTTGGGAAAGCTACTGTGAAGGGCTACGATCGCTCGTCGATACCACTGCAATTAGAACCGCGATCGAGCAGGGAAAAGTTACCGTAGTTGCAGATGTAATGCACGGAGCCGCAGCGACCGGATTAGTGCGACTCCTCGGAGTTGAAATTCATGAACTGAATGGCGATCGCGATCCCTTGTTTGAAGGTGGCGCACCGGAACCTCTACCGAAGTATCTCCCAAAAATTCTGCACACGATCCAAAACTTTGATGGTGATAGTTTAGCGGTTGGTTTAGTGTTTGATGGCGATGCCGATCGTGTTGGTGCAGTGGATGCCAGAGGTAATTTTCTCAGTTCTCAAATTCTGATTCCAATTTTGCTTGAGCATCTTGTACAAAAAGGATTCAGCGGCGAATTTGTCAAAACCGTGAGCGGTTCGGATCTGATGCCACTGGTTGCGAAACTCTACGGTTTGCCTGTGTATGAAACCCCGATCGGTTACAAATACATTGCCGATCGGATGTTAGAAACCAAAGTTTTGCTCGGTGGCGAAGAATCTGGCGGAATCGGTTACGGGCATCACATTCCAGAACGAGATGCGTTACTTTCGGCTCTATATGTGCTCGAAACGGTGGTGCAGACTGGAACTGATCTCGGTGAACTCTTCCGCCGATTGCAAGAAAAAACTGGATTTTCGGCAGAATACGATCGCATTGATCTCCCGCTTGCCAGTATGGAAGTTCGCGCTAAACTCTTAGATCAACTCAAAACTCAGCCTCCACAAAACATTGCAGGAAAAGCGGTGATCAGTTGTCAGACCGACGACGGCTATAAGTTCCGATTGGAGGATCAAAGCTGGTTATTGATTCGCTTTAGTGGAACAGAGCCTGTGCTGCGATTGTATTGCGAAGCTTCGTCGATCGAGCAAGTTCACCAAACCCTGAACTGGGCAAAAGACTGGGCTGAATAACGAGACATTCTGCATGAATGCCGACCGAATCGAATTCGCAGCACTACATCTCTGTCTGCCAAAGGCAGTGGATTGGCTCTAAGGATCTGTATAACCCGAATTCGATTCGGTCGGCATTTGGACTCATTCGGGAATGCTGTCTAACGCCCGAATGCTCTTCAAATCAACCGAGTAAACATTCAGCGATCGCGCATCAACTTTGTCATGTTGCATCTGGTAGTCACAGGTTGCAAATTCGAGTTGGAGCATTAATCGATCGTGTCGAATCGGAACCATCCCTTTGTGAAAACACAGGGTATCCTCAACAAAACCAAAACCTGCATTTCCCCGAATCGTGACCAGGTTTTCAATGCCATAAGCGTCGATAATTTCTGAATCTTTGAAGCGTTTTCGATTCCATTCGTGAGCAAATTTTTTGTGGCGATGTGTTCGTCGAATACAAGCATGAGCGCCACTCAGCCCATCAACATCAGTCAAGTAAAAAAAGAACTTGATAAAACGATGATCATCTAGGTCATAGTGAAACAGTTGTGCAGCTTTTCGCCGGGATTGCAATGAGGCATCTGTCACAAAACTCCACCAGAGACGACTGCTGATCAAGATAGGAGTTGTGCCTGAATATTCTGCCGCGATCGAGAGCAACATCGGATCGCGGCTCAATTGCTCGATCGCCGGACAAGTTGCGATCGTATTAAAATAACTTGCTGTCACAAACCGTCGATTGTACCAGAATTCCGCTTTATGCTTTTGAGCGTAGTGAAAGCCATATGCAGGTTTACAATCGCCGTAACAAGGATATTGCTTGGCATAGGTGATGATTTCATCGAGCAACGTAGAGGGGAGGTTCAAGCCTAAGTAGATTCCATCTTTGACGACTGATTGCACAATCGATTCGGGCGACACCTCGGAAAATACGGACTCACCAGGAAAATTCGGAGTGTGGAGAGTACAGGATTGAAAGCGACGAATCAGCGATCGTACAAAGCCAAATCGCGCCAATTTTCGCATCAGTAACCACTTAGGATTTCTCGTAATTCCGCGAAACCATTCATATCCAGCATCATAGACATTATGGTAAAACTCGTGTAGCCAATTGAATCCTAAGAACACGCTCCATCTCCATCAAGCAATTTTCTGACGACTTTTGTCTCAATTATTCGGGTGTTCCACAAAAATTCCCGGTTGATTTGTGAACACTTCACAATCTTTCCCTTCTGTAAAGGAAACTTGATCAACAAAGCCTTTATCCCGTAAAAACTTTACATTCTTAGAAAAATTACGCTCTGCGAATTCGGTAAATTCCTCAGAAATCACTGAGAATGAAAGGTGTGATCGTAATTTCCTAGGAGAGGATGAATTTACGATTAATTTAAAGAGCAGAGAGTTATTTGAGTTGAATTCAAGAAAGTCGAAGGCTGTCTGGGTCAGTATTGCAAAGCCTGGACGACTTAAAACCCTGCTGATAAAGCACTTATAGCAATTTTAAATTCAATACGATCGCCCATCAAATTACTGTATTGATATTGTGAACTTCATTCAAAGAAACTACATCCATCTCAGTGATCTGACGTACACTGACAGAGCATTTGTGAGAATTGCTGAAACAGTTCGGCTCACAAGCAGAAAGTTTGAATGATCTAAAAAGCAGTGACGTAGGAGTGATTTCCAGCTTTATGTTTGACTGTATTGTTATCGGAGCAGGACCCGCCGGAGGAACTGCTGCTTACCATCTTGCCAAACGCGGACGCTCTGTTTTAGTGCTGGAGAAAGAAGCGCTCCCTCGCTATAAACCCTGTAGTGGTGGCGTATCTCCTGCGATCGCACAATGGTTTGATTTCGATTTCGCTCCTGTAATTTCCCGCAAAGTCAATACGATCCGATACACCTGGAAACTCGGTGATCCAGTTGATGCGACGCTCGACACTCCAGAGCCAATGTGGATGGTTCGCCGCGATGAGTTTGATGAGTTTTTGATCAAACAGGCACAGCAAGCAGGCGCAAAGCTTCAAGATGCAACAGCGGTCACTGGGATCGAATTTAAAGGCGGTGCTTCTAGCACAGGCGAGCCTGCTCACTGGCAAGTCAACACCACAGCGGGACCTTTAGAAGCTCAATACTTGATTGCTGCTGACGGTGCGAAAGGACCAATGGCGAAATGGTTAGGCTTCAAAGAGCGCAAAGTTCGGATGGGAGCCGTGATGGAAGCCCCTCACGCGATCGGCAGTACGGCTCAGTTTGATTTCGGAATGCTCAAGAACGGCTTTATCTGGAATCTACCGAAATCTGAAGGCTTTTCTGCTGGAACGGCTGCATTTCGAGGCGACGATCGCACCGATTTTCATGCGGCTTTGTCGAAGTATGCGAAAGAAGCAGGATTTAATACCAGCAACGCGCAGATTTACACACATCCGATCGCATTTTGGGATGGAGATCAAACGCTTCATACTCAAAACGCTGTGCTTGCTGGAGAAAGTGCCGCGATCGTTGATCCGATGACTGCTGAGGGAATTCGTCCTTCGATGTTTAGCGGAATGAAGGCAGCAGAAGCCATCGATCAGTCGCTGAATGGTGATCAGTCGGCACTGGCTCAGTATACCGAAATCATTCAGCGGGACTGGGGTAGCGACATGGTTTGGGCACAGCGATTAGCCAATCTGTTTTACCGAGTGCCAGGAATTGGATATAAGGTCGGAGTGAAGCGTCCTACCGCAACCGATCGACTCGGTAAGATTATGTGCGGTGAACTGCGTTATGCAGATGTCGCGAATCGGGCGCTAAAACGATTAGGTGGCGGATTAATTCCAGGAATGGGCGGTTAAACGTTGAGGGGGATTTTATTCCCCCTCCTCTTCTAAGCTTTTTGTTCGTAATAGCTTGAGATGTGTTCGTAAACGTGTTGCGGAAACTCTAAATCCCGGTACACGTTACACGCATCCGGATCGTCGGGATTGGGGCAGATTGCGAAATCTTGCTCTTGTTGCCATGCGAGAACACGATCGCGCTTCGGCGGATTGTAGTCTTTGCCTTGAACCTGCTGATAAAGCGATTTTGCTTCAGCTTCATCACAGTCTTTGTCTTTCAGAAGATAGTCGAGCACTTCTTCTTTTGAAAGAAAATGACGTGCAACCATTGCAAACACTAAACGCCCGTAGTGCCCAATATCTTCACCTGCATCGAGAGCATCAAGCAGATGCGCCATCATGTCACTTTTTCTTAATTCTTTTACAGTCATTGTTATCTGTTTGATCTCATCATCACTGTTATAGAACTCTTGATCTAGGACGCCGTCTACCGAAAGAAGGCTATTGCACAACAAACCCCCAAGACTCTCACCCTGGGGGTATCGCGATTAATCTAGAAAGATTAGACAGCCGCAAAGTACTCTTTCGACTTCACCGGATCAGGATTCATCGTTTGATCACCAGGTTTCCAACCTGCGGGGCAAACTTCATCGGGGTGCGATTGCACGTATTGAATCGCTTGCAGGGTTCGCAGCGTTTCATCCACACTCCGACCAAACGACAAGTTATTGATCGTCGAATGCTGAATCACACCATCTTTGTCGATGATGAACAAACCACGCAGGGCAATCCCTTGTTCAGGATCAAGCACATTGTAAGCGGTGCTGATTTCTTTCTTGATATCAGAGACCAATGGGTAGTTTAGATCGCCAACCCCACCCGATTTACGATCGGTTTGAATCCAAGCCAAGTGCGAAAACGCGCTATCGACTGATACTCCAAGGATTTCAGTGCCGATCGCTTTAAAGTCTTCGTGGCGATCGCTAAATGCGGTGATTTCGGTCGGACAAACAAAGGTAAAATCGAGCGGATAGAAGAACAGAACCACGTACTTGCCACGATAGTCAGACAGTTTGATGTCTTTGAATTCCTGATCGATGACAGCCGTTGCTGCAAAATCTGGAGCGCTTTGACCGACGCGCAAGCATCCTTCTTGGGTCATGGAATTTAATTCTCCTTGCAAGAGTAGCAGGTTTCGCATCAAGATTACGAAACAGTTACAACTATATCATAGTCATTACGATTTTGACCTGCGAGATGTTTTCCACTTCGATGACTCAAGTTGACTCCGCGATCGCGCAACTTTATTCTCATCAGCAAGCCTGGCTCAACGTTGGCGTTCAGGCGCGAATTGATTATCTCAAGCGCTGTATGAAAGGCGTTTTGGCAGTTGCGGATCAATGGGCGATCGCGGCTTGTGAAGCAAAAGGAATTGATCCAAGTGCAGCAGGCGAGGAATGGCTGACATCATCCGTGACAACGTTAATGATGTTGCGGGCGATCGTTAGAACGCTTGAAGGACGAACAGCAAGAATCGAAAACGGCGTTGCGCGAGTGTTTCCGGACAATTTGCTCGATCGATTGCTCTGGTTGGGATTTCGAGGAGAAGTTTGGCTGGATTCAGATCAAACGGTGGAGTCAGATTGCTCTGGTGTCGCGCTTGTTTTGGGAGCCGGAAACGTGGGTTCAACGCCTCCATTGGATCTGCTCTATAAACTATTCGCTGAAAATCAAGTCGTCTTACTCAAAATGAACCCGGTGAATGAATACATAGGGAAATTTTTAGAGCAAGCGTTTGAACCGTTAATTAGCGATGGCTTTTTGCAAATTGTTTATGGTGGTTCTGATTTAGGCAGCTACCTTTGTCAGCATCCTAAAATCGATACAATTCACATCACTGGATCACATCATACGTATCATGCGATCGTCAAAACCCTACCCAAACCCAAGCCAATCACCTCTGAATTGGGCTGTGTGACTCCGGTTCTAGTCGTTCCGGGTGATTGGTCTGAGTCGGATCTGAGATTTCAGGCGCGTCATGTTGCCAGTATGGTTGTGCATAATGCCAGTTTTAACTGTGTTGCCGCAAAAGTGATCGTCACTGCAAAAGGCTGGAAATTGCGCGATCGCTTTCTTGATTTGATCCGCAAAGAATTCGCCAAGATTCCCAATCGTAAAGCCTATTATCCGGGGGCACAGCAGCGCTATCAGGCGTTTCTCGATCGCTATCCTCAAGCTGAAATTTTCGGAACTCGCACCGAAGAGATTGTTCCGTGGACGTTGATTCCTAATGTTGAAGATGACTATGCACTGCAAACGGAAGCCTTTTGCGGAGTGGTTGCAGAAGTGAGTTTAGAAGCCACAACCGCAGCGGAATTTCTCGATCGAGCCGTTCCCTTCGCAAATCAGAACATCTGGGGCAATCTATCCTGTGTGATTTTGACGAAAGAAAAAGTAGGACTAGAGACTGCAAACGCTCTGTGCAGCGAAGCTATCGCGAATTTGAACTATGGTGCAATCGGAATCAATGTTTGGACAGGAGTAATCTACGCATTACCTACGCTGGCTTGGGGAGCGTATCCAGGCAATGACTCCAGCAACATTCAATCCGGTCAAGGATTCGTGCATAATGCTTATTTCCTTGATCGACCTCAGAAATCAGTTCTGTACGCCCCGTTCCGAATTCGTCCAACTCCCTTTTGGTTTGCCGATCATCGTAATTTGCTCAATTTTGCCCAACGCGCGGCAGAACTCCAAATCACGCCGACTTGGAGCAAGTTCGCTCAGGTGATCCTAGCAGCAGTGCAAGGATAGATTGACCTATGCGGATTTGGGTTTGAACAATCCGCCGAGTTTTTCACCGACAGACGCGATCGCAGTCTGCACGGCATTTGCAGCCCCAGGTTTCGGACGAACAGCTAATTGAATCTCTTCGTCTTTGAATTCTTTTAGACGATAACCATATTCCAACGAATCCCGCTCCTTGCGTAAAGCGGGGAATAATCGAAACGCACCTTTGAGCAGTTCTTCTTCGTTGGCAAAGATCGCGTCATTAATTTGAGTCGATCGTTTTACTGCGATCGCGCCAATGGGAAACCACTGTAGCTGCTTTTTACCCTGGACTCGGAGATAAATTTCATATTCCGGTAGCCCTTTTGATTTGAAATCGTCAAACTGCTTTGAGGCTTGAGTGCGCTTCTCAGTTCCAGTGGATTTTTTCTTCTCTTTATGAACTTTCTTACCGAATCCAGGAGAGCTTGTCATAATCTCAGTGCAAAAATGTCTATTAACAAAAGTTTACGACATTTTCAGAATCATTGGGGATCAAACTGCACCAAGCAAACTTGCCATCAGTGCCTTCTGAGCGTGCATTCGATTTTCGGCTTGATCCCAAACCTTCGACTGTTTGCCTTCGATCACTTCATGCGTAATTTCTTCGCCTCGGTGCGCCGGAAGACAATGCAGCACGATCGCATCTTTTTCGGCATAGCCCATCAATTCATCGTTCACTTGATACGGCTGAAAAATCGGAATGCGACTTTTGGCAAGATCCTCTTGTCCCATGCTTGCCCACACATCGGTATAAACCACGTGGGCACCTTTTGTAGCAGCGATCGGGTCTTCAGTCAGCAACACTTCAGATTTTCCGTTGGCGATTTTTTCAGTGAGTTGCACGATCGCGCTTGCAGGTTGATAGTCTGCGGGAGTCGCGATCCGAACATTCATTCCAACCAAGGCACAACCGATCATCAGCGAGTGCGCCACATTATTACCATCGCCTACATAAGTTAAGGTCAAGCCCGATAGCGTAGAGAATGTTTCTTGGATCGTTTGCAGGTCTGCCAGAATTTGACAAGGATGCTCTAAATCAGTCAGCGCATTGATTACCGGAATCTTCATTTCGGCGGCAAAGGTGTCGAGATCCGATTGTTCAAACGTGCGAATCGCGAGAATGTCGAGATAGCGATCGAGTACCCGCGCGGTATCTGCGATCGGTTCTCCTCGACTTACTTGGGTGGCATTTAGCGGCAAGTCTAGAACCTGCCCACCCAAGTGATACATTGCGCTTGAAAAGCTGACACGGGTTCGGGTCGAGGCTTTATAAAACAACAATCCCAACACCGGAGGATGCCCGTTGACGGTCACACGCGGGTTTAATTTTCCCGACTTCAGTTGTGCAGCAATGTCTAACAGTTCCATCACTTCATCTGTGCTGAGATCTGACAATTTCAATAAATCCCGTCCCTTCAGTGATCCCATGTCATACCTCTCAAAAATAAAAATCGCTCCTCTCTAAAAGCGTAAAGGAGCGTTGTTTTACTAAGCGTAGCAAATCTATCCGATCGAGCAGAACAACAGCAAATGGAACGATGAGACTACGATCGCACTTTCCGCCCTAAAAACGGCACGATCGGCATATCCACTCAGTAGAAGGTTCCATCTTTCGCCCAATTTTTGATTTCCCCTTTCCGAACGTTGCCGCGACTCATGGTTTGCGACATCTGTTGGAAAAACGCGATCGGATGATCTGAATTGATCAATTCTTGATTAGTTAGAGCTTTGCGTAAGGAGGGGGAACTAGACATTGGGATGACTTTCTAGAAAATTTGCCACAATATTTCGCGTTCCAAAGATTCTTCCAGGATTCCCTTTTGCTCGATACCAGTCGTCACATAATAATTTAATCATTCACAAAAGTTTACTTTTGCTTCAGTTGCACGACTAATTTTTGCCATTCTGATAACATCGCGGGATCAGAAGGCTGACCTTGCAACAATCTCACGACTCCATCTTCAACTTGTTGCACACCATACTGCTTTGTGTTGACCAAGTTTTCCAAGAGGGGTAACGTTGCTGCTAAAAACATCCGACTATCTTTGAAGGCTTTGCTGTACTCTTTGAGTTCCCAAAGATCCGCAACGATATGCTCAACTCTGATTTTTTGCTGTTGATCGTTGTAAATATCTAAAGCAGGAAGTCGCATAATCACCCGACGAGTCGAGAGTTGTGGAATAATCTGTGTCGTTGTGCTCACGCTTGCATTGTCCGGAACATTGCGAATGACGTTATAAATATGGCTAGCGTGTTCCCATTGACGCGGTAAAGGCACAAACACCCAAGGTCTTACCGAATCTGGAATGATAAACGAAAAGGCGCGATTCGGATTGCCGCTCAACATAAACACCAATGACAGGGCGATACAAGTCTTCCACCATCGACGGAATCTTGGAGTAAATCGCTCTGGATGATACGACCACCAAACGATCGCGCCATAAAACACCCCTGGAACTACTGCTACAGCGTATCTGAGCGAAACCGTTAGGGCAGAGAGTCCCGATTGAGCAAACAGCGAGAGCAGCGGAAATCCAGCGATCGTCCAAGCGGCTCCAGAAACCGCAGGCACAAACGCTAACGCGACCCATTGCCCAGCGAGATAGTTAATGCGTCGATCGAGCGGGAGCAATAAGCTTTGGGCAAGCTCGATCGGATGCGTGATCATTCCCCACAATACTTGTAAAGTACTAGGATTATCGGTATTAACGAACTGACTAAACCGACTCGCTAAATACAATCGAGAATTATCTGGTGAGAACTGTGGCATCACTACATTGGTCACAAATGCCACATAACTAAAACTGAGAATGCACATGGCTAAACCAGTCCACGGATGCCGCCGACTCACAATCATGTAAACCCCGATGCCAAAGAGAATGATTCCCATCTCTTCACGAATGCCGAGTACCAAGAGCGCACAGATCCAAAACCAAACCCAATTTTTTCTCTCTAGTGCAAGCAGGGTTCCAAAGGCAAACAGCGGAATCTGACAATGTTCGTAGAAGTTAGCGACCGTTGATCCAATCACGGCGATCGCGCTGTAATAACTTCCTGTAATCCAAACCGATAATTGCGGCGATAAACGCTGTCGAGCCAGCGCATATAATACTAATCCTCCAAGGGTCATCAATCCGACCTGCAATACAACCATGGTGGCTGGATGAGGAAAAATTGCATAAAACGGAATCCACAAAACGAAATCTAAAACAAAATGCTGTCCTAAATGAATAAAGGATACTGTTGGAATCACCCCATCGAACAACGAAGCAACAGAATTTTCAGAAGTGAGAGAGCTTTGGAACCAACGCCCGTGTAAATTATTCCAAAACAGTTGATTGAAAAGACCGTGATCGTAAGAGGTATAGAAAGAAAAATAGCGATTGAGTGAAATCGCCAGTACAAGGCTAAAAAATATGCTTGCTAATATTAATGCTCTGCGTAATCCGACTTGCTCTCGATCGGGCACAAACGCGTAGCGTGCTGCAAGCATCACTTTCAAAACTCTCATCTCAATTCCTGCCAGTCCTTGGTCAACACTTCGCCCCACTTCGCCGCTAAGCTAACCTGAGTAAAAGGCACTTCGATCGATCGATCGGGTAATTCAAACGCCAGTGCAATGGTTTTTCCCTTTGCGGGAGGTGCACTGAGATCAACCGTTTGACCATTCACTAATAGCCGGATATTCTGCACAGATTTTAATGAAAAGGTATCAGTTTCAGTCACTACTTTTCGTGTTGCTTTTCCGACGGTTAGTGTATCTTCTTTTTGTCCCAAAACTGAATAAATATCATATTTTGCCCGTCCAAACGGTTCTGCCCATCGTCGATACGTTTCTAAGGTTTGATACTCATTCCATCCGGCATACGCCAATCCGATAAACGCTGCCAACAACGGCAACCACAACAGCCCGTGTATCATAATTCCAACCCGCGCACAATCGACATTTCCCATCCTGCCACAGCTTAATCACTCTTCATCGTTCTCGTCACACGGCGATGGGGTGTATCAGCTATCGTTGGAATGCAAGTACGAATGCGTGACGGATTTGATATGAGAAAGCTCCTGATCATCGCCCTATGTCTCATCGGATTGGGCTGGACGATCGTACAATTTCCGGGTTTGGCGGCTGAAGGCACTTACGATCGAATTATTCTCGATTTCCGCGACGATCTCGCAACCACTGAAATTCAAGCTCAGGTGAATGCGATCGCACAAAACTATCAGGTTCGTCCTGAATTGAATAGCCGATTTTCACAAATCGAACATCTCTACACCGTGAAAGGTGATCCCTCTCTGTTACAGGCTTTGAAGAAATCTGATCTGAAGCGCTATACCGAAGCGATCGAGCCTGACTATATCTACCGAATTCCCAAAGGTGAGACGCTCAAGCCGATCAATCCAACCGATGAACCAAAGCTATCTGCTCAAGCTCCAAATGATCCGATGTACAGCAAACAATGGAATTTGCACAACATCGGAATCGAATCTAGCTGGACAGAAACGAAAGGACGGGGTGTAACCGTTGCGGTGATTGATACAGGAGTTTCGCAAGTTCCCGATTTAGAAAAGACAAACTTCGTTGCAGGCTACGATTTTGTCAACGATCGAGACAATGCCGAAGATGATAACGGACATGGAACTCACATCGCAGGCACGATCGCCCAATCAACAAACAATAACTTTGGGGTTGCTGGCATTGCTTACGAAGCCAACATTATGCCGCTAAAAGTCTTGAGTTCTTTCGGCGGTGGAACTGTTGCCGATATTGCGGAAGCGATTCGATTTGCGGCAGACAATAAGGCGGATGTGATTAATCTCAGCTTAGGAGGTGGGGGCGAAAGTTCCGTTCTGAAAGATGCGATCAATTATGCTCACAGTAAAGGGGTCGTCGTGGTTGCGGCGGCAGGAAACGCGGATCAGAATTCCGCTGATTATCCCGCGCGGTATCCTCATGCGATCGCGGTTGCGGCGTTAGATGCGTCGGGTGAAAAAACATCCTATTCTAACTTTGGGGCAGGGGTCGATATTTCGGCTCCGGGTGGCTCAACCGCTCAAGGTGAAGCAGGCGGCATTCTGCAAAACACGCTTAATCCGCAAACGGGTGAGTCTGTGTTTGCAGCATTTCAGGGGACAAGTATGGCGGCTCCTCACGTTGCAGGAGTAGCGGCTCTGATCAAAGCCGCAGGAGTCACGGAGCCTGATAAAGTACTCGCCGTTTTAACGCAATCCGCTCGTAGAGTTGAATCTGATGAACTCAACCACTTCGGAGCCGGAAAACTCGATGCAGCAGCGGCAGTGAAACTTGCACTCCACGGCAAGATTACCTTTAACGATTTCTTCCGCTGGCTACGCGACAATGGCTATCTCAATCCGGTGTTCTGGATCGATGGAGGCGTGATTGCACTGTTACCGAAGCTTGGAATGGTGATCGGTTCCTATCTATTGGCGTGGTTCTTAAAGGTTTACTTTCCGTTTAACTGGAGTTGGGCAATGTCATCGGGCTTGGTCGCTGGAAGCTCCGGGCTGTTCTTTCTCAAAGGACTATACCGATTTGATTTTCCGCAGTTTCCATTCCGCATTCTCGGCAGTTCTCTGCCTGAACTCGGTAGCGCAATTCAAGCCAGCGGTGCGCTCAATCCGATTTCTGCCAGTGTGCTGATTCCGTTTATTCTGCTTGCGTTATTGTTAGGAGATTCGCAGGGACGATCGTTTGCGATCGGAACCACGATCGGAGTCACGGCGTTTTTAGGAATTAGCGCGATCGTTGATCCACAGATGATGTGGCTCGGTAGCGGTTTCGTCGGACGCGCGTATTTGATTGTCAATGCGCTGCTGTGTTATGGACTGGCGCAATTGGCTTTGAAAGCGGGAGAAAGAGCAGTATGACAGTGACAGGTGTAATTCAGCGCAAAGGATTCGGAACCGGGGCTTGGGCGATCGATGCAGACAATGGTAAGTCTTATGAGTTGCACAAGCCACCGGAGGAACTGCAAAAAGCGGGTCTGAAGGTCAAAGTCGAAGGTGAAATCCGCGACGATGTGATGAGCTTTGCCATGATTGGACAGATTCTCGAAGTGAAGCAGTTTGAGATTCTCTGAAACTGTGAGAGTTAATTCAGCGCGATCGCTGTTCTTGTTGACGAGCAAGAAGACGATCGCGCAGTCAATTGCAGACATTCTGCTGCTGGCTGAATTCGAGGAACAATGTCGGGGACAAATTCGCTATGTCCCTCTCTAAACAAGTGCAGGCTCCGGTAAAGCGCCTTGCATCCGACTAAGCCAATCAATGAGATTCGTCAATTGCTGATCCGCGCTTAATGCACCTAAACCGCGAACCGTAACCTTTCCAGGCGTGAAGACGAAGCGCGATCGCAGATGATCGGGTAGATTCTCTTTCAACAAATTCCAAGCTGGTTCTTCCATTGGAGTTTCTAAGTTAACGTGCTGTTTGCCTTCGGGTTTGATTCGAGAGAATCCGAGTTTTTTTGCAATCTGCTTGAGTTCCATCACTCGGAGCAGTTGTTGAGCCGCGATCGGAATTTGACCGTAGAGATCATTCCAATCGGCTGCAACTTGCACCAATTCAGCCTTCGATTGCGCCGCTGCGACCGCACGATAAGCTCCCATTTTCTGATCCAAGTCAGGAATGTAGTCCGCTGGAATAAATGCCGTGAGACTGAGATCGATTTGTGTGTCATCGACTTGCGGAATCTCTTGACCTCGGATTTCTTGAATCGCTTCTTGCAGCATTTCCATATAGAGATCAAAGCCGATCGCATCCATTTGACCGGATTGTTCTGCACCAAGTAAGTTACCTACGCCTCGAATCTCCATATCTCGCACTGCTAACTGATAGCCTGATCCAAGCTGTGTAAACTCTTGTAGGGCGCGCAATCGCTGTCTCGCAGCATCCGAGAGTTGATGTTGTTTCGGATAAAACAGCCATGCGTGTGCTTGAATTCCTGCTCGTCCGACCCGACCGCGCAACTGATAAAGCTGAGATAAGCCGAACTTTTGAGCATCTTCGATCAAAATCGTATTCACTCTGGGAATATCTAACCCAGATTCGATGATCGTGGTGCAAAGGAGAACATCGGCTTCACCTGCACCAAACGTCAGCATCACCGATTCAAGTTCCGATTCGGGCATTTGACCATGCGCGATCGCAAGTCTCACTCCCGGTATCATCTCGCGAATTCGGGCTGAGATTTCCTCAATCCCTTCAACACGCGGCACGACGTAAAACACTTGACCACCGCGATCGAGTTCTTGCCGAATTGCCGATCGCACCATTTCACCATCGTAAGGTGATAGATGCGTTTTGATCGGACGACGCGAAGGAGGCGGCGTGGTAATTAAGCTCATTTCTCGCACACCGGAAAGCGCCATATACAAGGTTCTCGGAATCGGAGTTGCACTTAATGTCAGAACATCGACTTGAGTTTTCAGCGATTTGATCTTCTCTTTTTGATTGACTCCAAATCGTTGTTCTTCATCCACCACCAGCAAGCCTAAATCTTTGAATGCAACGCCTTTTCCTAATAGCTGATGTGTTCCGACGACGATATCCAGTTCTCCAGTGATCATGCGGCGCTGGATGTCTTTGCGCTCTTCGGGACTTCGGAAGCGATTGAGCAATCCCACTTGAATCGGATAGGGTGCGAAGCGCTCTTTTAGGGTGTGATAGTGCTGTTGGGTCAGAATCGTTGTCGGCGCGAGTAGTGCCACTTGCTTTCCGGCGGTGACTGCTTTGAAAATCGCTCGAATCGCGACTTCGGTTTTCCCAAAGCCAACATCACCGCAGACTAGGCGATCCATCGGTCGATCGCTCTGCATATCAATCTTCACATCTTGAACCGCTTTCAACTGATCCGGAGTCGGCTGATACGGGAAAGAATCTTCCATTTCTTGCTGCCACGGCATATCAGGCGGATAGGTAAATCCTTGTAGTTGTGCCCGTTGTGCATAGAGTTGCAATAAATCAACAGCAACCTTCTTAACAGCTTTGCGAACTTTGCCCTTGGTTTTCTCCCAAGCTTTGCTCGACATTTTATTCAGTTCAGGTTTCGCATCTCCAACGCCTCGAAAGCGAGATAGCGAACCAAGCTGATCGGCTGCAACTCTCAACAGTCCATCTGCATACTTTAGAACTAAATATTCGCGCGTTTCATTGTTAATCGTTAAGCTTTCAAGCTTGATGAACTGTCCGATCCCATGACTCTTGTGAACAACAAAATCACCAGGTTGTAGCTTGTTTGGATCGACTTGTTTCGATGCGGCTCGACGACGCTTACGAACATAAGTTGGTGTTGCTAATGTTTGCTGTCCAAAGAACTCTTTATCGGTAACAACAACTAAGCGGAATGTTGGTAAGATGAATCCTTCTAGCTCCGCTAAACCCGAATACTTTACCGCAACAGGAATATGCTGAGTTTGTAGCTTATCGATCGCTAAATAATCCCGCTGATTCGGAACAAACTGCGCGGGACAGTCATGTTCTTGCAACAATGCCACTGATCGCGACGGTTGAGCCGAAACTAACCAAATTGCAAAATTACGATCGCGCTCTCCCCGCAATGTCTCCGCCAATCGTGCGAACTGATGTGGAATCGCTGGAACTGGACGAGAAGCAAGGTTCAGACCATTCTTTTCTTCAGCAAGTTCATTTAGATTAATGCGATCGAACCGTTCAACCTCAATCAAAGAAGCTTCTAAATTCCGGTGAACTTTCGGTAAGGTTGGCTTAACTTCTTGCCATTGTTCTTCAACGTGTTCGATCCAACGATCGCTATGTGCCTGCGTCATTTCAGGCTCGTCGATCGCCACGATCGTATTGTTTGGCAAATAATCCAACAATGACGCAGGACGATCAAACGCTAAACCTAAAAAGCGGCGAATTCCCTCAATCGATACCCCTTCTGCAAACCGTTCTTGGTCTTCGGGAGAAAGATAGTCGAGAACAGTTTCATCTAATGCAGATTGAATAATTGGGCTAAAACTGGTCGGTGTTAACGTGACTTGCGTAATTCGATCGAGCGATCGTTGCGTTCCCGGATCGAACTCCCGAATCTGATCCAACTCATCTCCAAATAGCTCTAACCGGACAGGTAATTCTGCTGCTACCGGAAAGACATCGATAATATCTCCGCGTCGGCTCCATTGCCCCTCTGTTTCGACTAAATTGGCGCGATCGTATCCCAACTTCGCCAGCGTATCGCTCAACTGCCCCAGATTCAATTCTTTTCCCTTTTCTAGCGTCAAGCAATAAGGCGAAAACGCTTCGGGCGGCGGCAAATGGGGCTGTAGAGCGCGTTCAGTTGCCACGATCGCCATCTTCTCCGCTCCCTTGGTCAAATCCGCCAAGGTCTGCAACTGCCCCCAAGTCATCTCGGCTTCAGGATCAAACGGCTCATACGGCGACGATTCTGAAGTGGGGTAGAAATGTACCGTATTCCAGCCCATCGCATCGAGTTGAGCGCTCCAGCGTCCCGCCTCTTCGAGCGTGGCTGTAATCACTAATAAAGATCGATCGCTACTTTGCGCCAGAGTCGAAGCGACAATCCCTTTCGCTAGGCGTGATAATCCACTTAAATTCAGAGTCGAATTTTGCTTCAGCTTGCTGAGTAATTCGGTTGTCAGCGGCGATCGACCAAGTGCACGAGTAATCGAAGAAAAAGCCATGTCGGACAAGGGAGCTTAATGGGTCTTTACATTCTACCGAATCAAGTTTCTACTGGCAGACGGAAGACCGAACGACCGAAACCATTCGAGGATAAACTGATACAATCTGCCATTCCCTAAGCGCAAGTAGGTTCCCTGGATGAATTCGCTGACCACAGAACTGCTGATTATCTTGTTCTTGACACTGACAAACGGGCTGTTTGTCATGTCCGAACTCGCGATCGTATCTGCGCGCAAAGTCCGACTTCAGCAACTCGCCAATCAAGGCGATCGTAATGCTCGCGTTGCGCTCCGGTTGGCAGAAGAGCCAAATAATTTTTTGGCGAGTGTGCAAGTTGTGATCACGGTGCTGACGCTGGTTTCAGGTTCGTTTGAGCAAGTGATTTCAAGTCGTCTTTTGCCGTTTGTTGAATCGATCCCAGTTCTAAGCACCTCGGCTGAAGCGATTTCGCGGACGGTGGCAGTGCTGATGATTGCGTATCTTGCGTTGATTTTAGGCGAATTAGTTCCGAAGCGATTAGCGCTAAATTCTCCAGAGCGGATTGCAACTTTAGCAGCAATGCCAATGGCATTTTTGGGTAAAGTTGCCTCACCGATCGTCAAACTGTTGAGCGGTTCCACCGACGTTGTGCTGCGGATGATTGGCATTCGCCCGTCGGATGAGCCGTTTGTGACTGAAGAAGAAATTCGCGTGATGATCGAGCAAGGCACTGAAGCGGGAATGTTTGAGCAGGCGGAAGAAGACATTATGAAACGGGTGTTTCGACTGGGCGATCGTCGCATCAGTTCGCTCATGACCCCACGATTAGAGATCACCTGGATCGATTTAGAAGACTCGATCGACGAAATTCGTCACCAAATCACAGAAAGCGCTCATGCAAGATTCCCGGTTTGCCACGGCGGGTTAGATAACTTGCTCGGTGTCGTTCAAACCTACGATCTGCTGGTGAAAACGATGTCGGGTCAGCCGCTTGAGTTTACCAGTTCGCTTCAGACTCCGGTGTTTGTTCCAGAAAGTACTCGCGCACTGAAAGTGTTGGAATTGTTCAAGCAGACGGGAACACAGATTGCATTTGTAGTCGATGAGTATGGGGTGATTCAGGGATTGGTGACATTGACTGATGTGTTGCAAGCGATCGTGGGTGATATTCCCACTGTAGAAGAGTTAGCGGAACCGCAAGCTGTTCGACGCGATGATGGTTCTTGGTTGCTCGATGGAATGTTGCCAATTTATCAGTTTAAAGAAATTTTGGATATTGAAGATCAAGAGCTTCCAGGAGAACAACGAGGAGGCTATCAAACCTTGGGCGGTTTTGTAGTGATGTATTTAGGACACATTCCCACGGCTGCGGATGCTTTCGAGTGGGAAGAATTGCGGTTTGAAGTGATGGATATGGATGGGAACCGCGTGGATAAAGTGCTGGTTGGAACAGTGAAGTCTAGTGAAACAACACAAGAGATGTAAGAGAACAATTATTTATTCCAATACTGCGTGAATCGCTAACCAAATACAAGCTGGATCAGAACTGGTATAACTGACTCGATGTTTTTGATGTGCTGGAATCAATAAATAATCGCCTGCTTCAAGACAGATCGACGTTCCATCCTCATACATCAATTGCGCTTCACCCTGCAACAGCAACACCCATTCATCACGCGGTTTTCACCAAGCGATCTAGAACTCGCTGAATTTCGGCTAAATGGAGAACAATCCAAACCTCTAACTTATGGCTTGCCCCATGATCCCGCTTCACATCGAACTAAGCGATCGAGCGTTTGAATCGCTTGAGCATTCTTAGAGGTTCTCACTCGTTGCTCCATTACTACATTGGTTAAGAGCGCATTTATAAACTAAACATTAAGCGGTTGGTCTGCAAACGCTTTGCGCCCCTCTGCGTTCGCCCAAGCGT
>PSLO01000200.1:0-2900 GCA_040289665.1 Leptolyngbya sp. ERB_1_1
GTGCGTTAAGTCATTGAATCTGTCGGAAATCTCTTAGCGTTTATGATTCATGCAACAAAGCCTCTTTAGATTAGAGTAAGAAGATATGAAACTCATATGAATCTACCGGATTCTACGGAGATAGCCTCGTCTCTTAAGGAAATCTGCTCTTTTTCAACTACCTATCTGGCGTAATTCGTAATTCAGTCTTTACTGGGCTGCGTTGCGACGACTACCCAACAGATGAGCATAGGTATAAGTCAACACACAACCAAACAGAAAGATTTGACAGGTCAGAAAGATCCACAGCAACAAAATCATCACGCTGCCTACTGCACCATAAGAGAGAAAATGGCTCCCGATCGAAATCACACTATTGCTCACTAACTGTTGCAAGCCGACCAACACCGCAGCAGTGAACAATGCACCTAACCAGACATCGCCCCATCTAACCTCTGTAGCAGGCAGAATTTTGAACAAAATGCAGATCGTGAGAGACAAGACTAGAAACGATGAACCGATTTGAAGCCCTCGATTTAGTTGCAGTTCGTCTACTTGAATAAAGGAAAAGGTTTCTTGAAACGTTGTCACGAGTTGTAGAATTGCCTTAATCGCAATACTAGACAGTAAAGCAGCGAGAAGAACTAATCCAGTTCCTAGTACCAGGACAAACGAAAACAGCTTGTTTGCAATAAAGAAAAACACCATCTTCGGAACCGAACCTACTTGAGAAACTCGATTCGGCGATCGCCAAATTTTATTCACCGAATTCCTCAAAATCGCAAACACAGAACTTGCTGCCCACAGAAGCAAGCTAAACCCAATGATTCCAGCCCCCACACTATTTTGATTGAGCGAAATCACTGTACTTCTAACTAATTCATGAACTTCGGGCGGCAGAAATCTCTGTACTGCGATTTGCATCTGTTGAAAGGCATCAGAATCCGGGCTAATCCAGCCACCGAGAACGCTCAACAGTACCAAGAGCATTGGAAATAGCGAAAAGAGCGCAAAGTACGACAGCGAAGCCGCCATTCCAGGACAATCATCTCGATCCCACTTCAACCCGGATTGGATAAAGAGTTGAATAGGCTTCGAGGGAAGAATGTTAGATCGAAGATATTGCAGCATAGATCGAATTCTAGAGCGTCATTGGTGCGATCGGTTCGATATCGGGATCATACCCGCCGACTTGATTCGTGCGAAGAACCCAAACAGATGCCCCATGTTTGAGAAAGACTTCTACGATCGAATCACTGGCTTTACGCGGTAACAACGACCGCCAACTCCCCAAACCCGTCCATAGATTTCGCAATGGCTCATCCTCTAAGGTTGTGCCCAGATTAAATTCATTGTTTTCCCAATCTGAACGGGGAGAGCCGAACGGTTGCAATTTCTGACCCAGTTTCGTGTTCACGCTCAAAAGTTGCTGATATCGCTGTGCTTGTTCTGGATGGTGCATTAACCAAGTTTGAACTAAGGACTGATGTTGATCGATCGATTGAGACAAAGAACGAACACTAGCAAACAAAGCTTGATTGGAATCTTGAGCGCAGTTATTCGCAGGACCAACATAAGTTCCGCCTGTTCCATCCCCAATTCGATACCGAGCCGTCATTGCTTCCAATTGAGTGATCATTCGATCGAATGCTGATCGAGGAGTTCCATTGATGTCGAAGTTTCCTGTAAAAGGCTCAAATTTAATCAAAATATCGCAAATAGGACGAATTCCCAGCCAGCCAAATTGACGATCGCCCATGTAACGCGACCAGTGCAGTGTTCCAGCCGTTAAGCCGTCGGTGTTGTGCGTATAAACTTGGTAGTACTGAATCTCAAACCGCCGCTCCTGACTCAACGGATCTTGAATCACAGTTGCAACTCCATAAGAAGAGTGACCAAAAAAGATCGGAGTTGCTGCCGCAGGTTCTTTGTTGTTGCCACCAATCCCACCGTAGACATGAATTAACAAGGCGCGATCGCCAATTTTCCAGTCATCGATCGCGCCTTGAATCTGTTCGTGCTGACGATGCCCCACACAGAGAACAGTCGAAATCCTGCCTTTTTGCTCTACAGCATTCGCCCAGGATTCTTGTCGAACATAGCGGTAAGAAGCTTTACTACCGAATACAACGCGATCGGGCTGGAGGCGAAACAGCGATCGAGGTGCGATCGACTGTACAACGAAGTTTCCATCGGCATCTTTAGCGCCATAGATATACCATCCAGCTTCATTGAGGGGTGATTGCTCTAGTTTGTGCGAGGTGGAAGGGTAACTCCCATAGCATTGAGCCATTACCACTTGCGGCAGACGGACGATTTCTGATGCACCATCAAACTGTCGTGAGGTGGAGTTAAAATGCCGAACTTGAAAGCGATCGGTGTCTGGAATTGCAGCTTCAAATTGCACTAGCCCGTAGTAGCGTCCAGTCACCTCAACAGGTGTATGACGAATGTAAAGGGCTGTAGAAGCCTCATACTCTTCTATCTCGACTTCTCCTTCGAGCATCACGATTAGATCATCGGTTGGATGTGAGCCTGCCAGCGATTCTAATGGATCGACCTGCTGCCAATGGTTGAGCCGAACTGGATGAATTAAGCCACCGTACTGGCTGGAATATTCAGCATCGACGCTGAAATGAACATCGTGAGTGACAGTCCGCATCCATTGTTGCACGGTGGGATCGTCCACCCAACGCAGTAACACTCGTTTTCCGATCAATGATTGATAATTTGGGGCGGCATGATGCACCTCAAGCCAAACGCCCCGCACCTGACGACGCTCCGAAAGTTGAGGCAAAATTAGGCGACCCATCCAAGGTGCGATCGGGCGATACCATTGAGGATCAACCGTCTGATTTAGCGGATATAGCAATCCTAAATGATATGTGAAAGCGAACAAAAGTGATAGACTGCTTTACATT
>PSLO01000052.1:0-29150 GCA_040289665.1 Leptolyngbya sp. ERB_1_1
AGGGTTCTACCTGAGCTTGATCCCTGTGCTCTCAACCCTTGCCTTCCCTTAAGCTTTTATTTATAAATGCGCTCTTAAAGCATATCGATGTACGAGTAGGTGTCCCAACTAACAATCGCGCTGCACCGAAACGTTTTAGTATGGTTTGCTGAGTTGCAAAGTTTGTCTGCGTCCAGTGAGCGCAACCGTTATGCAGCTAATATGAATGACGCACCAGTACTGAATTGCACACTGGAGTAAATCTGTGTGCTATGGCAGCTTGCTGACAACGGAGGTCTCAATGAGTAACCTTGAAGGCTGTCTCCTATCGGTAGTATGTTGTTAGTCACACTGTCGATGACAGTTTTAACGGGTAGATGGTCAATTATTGCAGGCATCATTGCAGTTATGCTTGGCATCCTATTTGTTGGTCTTTATGCTGCATCGGTTGGGCAACGGTGACAATCTAATGACTAAGCATCTGAAAAATATTTTGAACAACTCGTTAAAGAAATCGATTTTCGGTTTATTATCGCTCATCTGCTGCTAACTCTAGCGGTTGCCTCAATTGCCAAGTTTGATCTTGCGACAGTTCTAAAATCGCTTGATGATATTTCGCTAATGTAGAACGGTGTCCCACACTCAAGAAAGTCGTACCAATTCGATCGAGATGCTCATACAGATGTTCCTCATTCTTCAAGTCCAAGGCACTAGTTGCTTCATCGAGAATGGCGTAGTTTGGTTTGTTCAGCAACAATCGAGCAAAGGTAAGCCGCTGTTGTTCTCCGAGCGATAACACATCTGCCCAGTCTTGTTCTGCTTCAAAGCCACCAAATCGATCGGCAAGATCCGCTAAATTCACTTGCTCTAAAACTTGCTGAAGCTGCGCGTCTTCGATCTCAAGATCAGGATTTGGATAAAGCAACTGATCGCGCAGTGTTCCTAACACCATATACGGACGCTGTGGCAAAAACAGAATCTGATCGAGATCCGGAC
The DNA here is from genome assembly GCA_040289665.1 of Leptolyngbya sp. ERB_1_1. Classification (GTDB taxonomy): domain Bacteria; phylum Cyanobacteriota; class Cyanobacteriia; order Leptolyngbyales; family Leptolyngbyaceae; genus Leptolyngbya. The sequence goes on from PSLO01000052.1 coordinate 976, forward strand.
GAACAATCGTTCCGCTGCCAGAATTCCACAGTCCGGCGATCGCTCTTAACAATGAACTTTTACCGCAACCGCTCGCACCCATTACTAAGATTCCTTGTTGTGGGGGAAACTCGATCGACAAATCTTTGATTAAAGTACGTTGACGGTTGGGAGTTTCTAAAGTGAGATGCTCGATCGCGAGTCGATCGTCTGCGATCGTTTGAATCGTCGGTGTTTGATCTGTAGCATCCGTTTCACTTTGTTCCAGAAACGATGCGAAGGTGTATAAACGGTTAATTCCAGCACCAAAAGTCGTTAGTGCTTGGAATCGGGCAACTACAACATTGAGTGAGAAAAAGACTCGAACGAATGCACCTTGAGCTTCAGTCACTTTGCCGACTTCGATTTCTCCTGCAAAGATTGCAGGGGCAACCACTAGCGCAGGCAGAATGAACGGAATAAACTCATAAGCATTGGTCAGAACATTCAGATTTAATTCCCAAATCAGCAGGCGTTTCACATTCTCAAACACTTCTAGAAATCGCGCTTTGACTTGGTTAGATTCTTGATCTTCACCCCGATAAAATGCGATCGCTTCAGCATTCTCACGAATTCGCACCAAGCTAAATCGAAAATCCGCTTCTCTTTTCAGTTGCTCAAAATTCAGTCGCACTAACGGTTTACCGAATATAACGGTTGTCACTACTGTACCTATCAGCGCGTACAATACTAGAAAAATTACAAGCGGTTTAGAAATGCCCCAAAGCACACCGCTGAATGCAATCACAGACAAAATCGATTCAACTAGAACGAGTAAAAAAGCAAGGGATTCTTGAGTAAAGCTGCGGACATCCTCAGCAATTCGCTGGTCGGGATTGTCGATGTCAGGATGGGAGGTCAGGGCATAGAAAGCACGATCGCTAAAATAGTTGTCTACAAATCGTGTCGTCAGCCAGCGTCGCCATTGCAAACTTAAGCGATCGCGCAAATAACGATAGCCCGCAAGCAGTGGCGCATAAATTACAAGTACGCCAATAAACACAAACACGGTTTGCCAAAATCGGGCTTCATCACGAGCAGACAGAGCAGAGATTAACACGCCTCGCTTATTGTTGAGAATCACACTCAAGCCCGTATATGCCAGCAGAAACAGGACGACTCCCAGCAACAAGCCCCGCGCTTGCCATTTTTCGTCACTTTGCCAATAGGATTTCGCGATCGCCCAAAATTGCTGAAATCCTCTCAAGTTCAATCGCTCCATGTCCCTGCTGTCCTAGAAAAGCTGCAAGTCATTCATAAGCGAAATGAATGGAGCTTGGAACCCTTCTAAGAGATGGTTTTATCGGGTGAGTTCGTGTTGCAGTGAAAGTCGTTGATAGGCGATCGCAAAATCCTCAGCCGTAATTCGCAGCGCACTCGGATCTTCGAGCGCTGAAGCACGATAGCGACGAACCGCTTCTAACGCTGCCTGATTGCTTAAAAGTGCCAGATCAGAACCATTCCAGCCTTCGGTTTGAGCAGCGAAACGTTCTAGATCGACTTCTGCTAACGGACGATCGTGATTATGCACCTGCAAAATTGCCAATCGACTCGCCGCATCGGGTAGATCCACTTTAAGCTGCAAATCCAATCGTCCCGCTCTTAATAACGCCGGATCTAGAGTTTCAGGGCGATTGGTGGCTCCGACTAAGAGCACATTCGGGCATTCATGCAAGCCATCGAGTTCGGTGAGGAGTTGACCGACGACGCGATCGCTGACTCCCGAATCGCTTTGATACTTGCCTCGCGCGGGTGCTAATGTGTCAATTTCATCCACGAAGACCACACAAGGGGCTGCCTGCCGCGCTTTGGTGAATAGTTCCCGCACCGCTTGTTCTGAGGCTCCGACCCATTTACTCAATAATTCAGGACCGTTTACCGTAATAAAATTCGCGCGAGCTTGAGCAGCAACGGCTTTCGCCAGCAGCGTTTTACCCGTTCCAGGCGGACCCCATAACAAAATTCCGCGTGGTGCTTTGGCTTTGGTGTGGTGATACAGCTCCGGATACAGCAATGCGCCTTCAACCGATTCTTGCAGGGTTTGCTTCACCTGATCGAGTCCCCCGATCGCGTCCCAAGTCACTTTCGGCGCTTCAATTTCAATCGATCGCAGCACCGCAGGCTTAATCTGTTTAATCGCTTGTAGAAAATCGGTTTGCGTTACAGTCATCCGATCGGGCAGTGGGCTATCTAAGGTCGGTAACAGCCGCCGTAATGCTAAATAAGCCGCTTTTTGGGTCAGAGCTTTGAGGTCGGCTCCGACCATTCCACCTGCTAAATCCGCGATCGCATCGAGATCCACCGATTCGTGCAGTGGCATCGAAGCAGTAAGAATTTCCAGAATTTCTAAGCGCCCAGCGCGATCGGGAACGCGGAACGGAATTTCTCGATCGAAGCGTCCCGGACGGCGCAACGCTGGATCGAGATGATCCGGGCGATTGGTTGCAGCCAGGACAATCACTCCTTTCGTTTTGGCAAATCCATCCATTAAGCTCAGGAGTTGAGCTACGACTCGTTTCTCGACTTCGCCTTCGGCTTTAGAGCGATCGGGAGCGAGGCTATCAATCTCGTCGATAAAAATAATACAGGGAGCAGACCGCGCCGCTTTTTGAAAAATACTCCGCAGTCGGGCTTCGGCTTCCCCGTAATATTTTCCGATCACTTCAGGTCCGACCAGCGCAATATAGTTCACATCCAAGTCAGCCGCTAAAGCACGAGCAGTTAATGTTTTTCCGGTTCCAGGCGGACCTGTAAGCAGCACGCCTGTAGTCGGTTCTAGACCCAAAGCTGCTAACAAATCAGGTCGCTTGAGTGGAAGTTCCACCAGTTCGCGCAGATCACGCACAACTTCAGACAATCCGCCAACTCCTGCGATCGTGGGTAATGGTTCCCGAACAACGTTCGTTTGGGTAAGGATGACATCGTTCTCCTCTGAAAATGATTCTGGCGATCGCTCCGTTTCAGTAGTTGGGCGAGTTCGCTCAACGCTTTCGCGCGTACTGACTCGAAACTCAGGCTCTTCTGCCTCTCGACCTTCCATGACTCGCACAAAGTCAAGCAGCCCTTCAAAGCCCTGATCAACGAGTGTTTCAATTTCTCTGAATAAATCATCCATATGTCTTGCCTGCCCGATGTCTTCAGTATAGTGATTGCGATCGACAGGAATGGAAGATTGTATACAGGGCGTTACTTTCTCATCAGAGTGATTAGCTAGTACTATTGCCTCATTCGTCTTTGGGCTTGTCTGCTCCTGGTAATCCCTTCGGCGTGTAAACCGCTTCTGTAACATGGATGCGTCCTAAAATGGTTACTCCCGTTGTCGCTAATACCACGACAACTTGAGAGATCCCATTCGGGTCGATTCTGCCTGTGTTCTGATAGGTTTCGACGTTCTTGGCAACCACAGGCGAAATCGATGCAATTGCAGTCAGAACAGCACCCCAAAAGGTGGTGCTTTGAAAGATGCTCTTTTTGGGGGCAGTAGAAGAGTTGCTAACTTGCATGACGAATACGCTTGGTGAATAGTGGCAAGAATGACATCACTTCTAACCGGCATCACTACGGAGAGGGGGAATTCCCCTTTCGGGTACTTTATTCACGTCTCTATCGATCGCATTCTCACCACTGATACCTCACATCTCACCCAGCCGGGTAAACTGCTTGCACTAAAGCGGAATTCCTTAATGTGAAGCTGTTGATTCAATCATCCGACATCACTGCATAAATAGCCAAGTTCAACTGTATAAGTCAGTAGCAGAAAAAGCCACAACGTTCACTGCCAAAGGAGATTAATCATGTTGTACCCTACACTTCACAAACTTGCAGCTTTCCTCCTTCGCCCGATCGCTCAAAAGCTCGACAATCTCGAAATCCAAAGCGCTGAAACTGCACACTTTTTCTGTCGCCTCATTCCTGCTCAATGTCCCTTTGAACGCGATCTTCGCTGTTTCGGTCGAGTTTTGCTCCACATTCCGCCCATGTGCAAACTAAACCCGTTGTATGAGCAATTGGTCGGATTACGCTTCAGAGCACTCTGTTATTTAGCAGATGTATGCGGTGAAGATATTGCCGTTTACTGCTGATTTACACTTCATTCGCCTACATTTTCAAACTCAAGCAGGACTCGCTGAACGCTCGAACAAGTTCTGCAAATTGTGGATTTCGTTCCATCAGCGCCATGTGTCCGCCGGGAGATAATACTTTAAGTTCTGCATGAGGAATTTCTGTGCTCATGCGCTCGCTCGCCATCGGACGAGTCGCAATATCAGATTTGCCAACAATTACCAGCGTAGGAACTGAGATCTCCGGTAACGTTGCAGTCTCCTCAAATCGAAACATTGCAAGAACGCCTCGTGCCAAAATACCGGGTGGTGCTTTAATCCAAACTAGAAAAATTAAGTTGTCCCCGCGTTTCTCTGCCTGTAAAACCAGAGATCTCGGTCGTCAACAGCGTTGAACCATTCAAATAGCTCAACCAGCTCGTGAGATGCAGCAGAGGGGAAAGCACGATCGCCAAATGAAGTAATGGTTCTAATAATGGCTTTTGCAGTGTCAGCAACAGGCGACTCAGAATGGTCGTTCTCAGTGGGTTTGTATACGTTCCATCGACCAATACTATAGCGATCCTAAATGAGTTATGAAAATGCGCCCCGCCACTCGTTGTTCAAGTCGCTCTGGAAACAGTCGGCAAAAGGTCAATAGAATCATCGCTCCCATGCTATGTCCGAGTAAAATTGCAGGCTGATCCCCCGTGATAGTTAACACCGCATCGAGATCATGAGCATACTTTTCTAAAGAGTAGTCCCGGTTTTTCGGCTTTTCGGATTTACATAGCCCTGGAAGATCCCAAACAATCACCCGAAACTGTTGTGCAAGCTGCTTTTTCGCGTAATACCAGACTGTGCTATCCGGTCCCCAACCATGTGTCAAAATTAGCGGCGGAGCCTGGTCATCTCCATAAAATTCAACTTGAATTTCGCTGCCATCGGGTCGAATCAACCGCTGACTCCGGTTGCTGCAATCGGGTTTAGGCTCGTCTCTTCCAGCACGTCGCAGCAACAAGATTGGGAGAAAGCCCAAAACTGACCATACTAAAAGTCCGATCCCCAGACATAACCAGCGATCGCTTACTAACTCGCCCTCGTACCATTGACAGAGAATGTAAGCACCGCCGCCGAGTATGGCTATGGTCAACAAGCCTGTCAGCGATCGCAACAGAAAATCGAGGGGCATGAACATAACGAGGATCGCTCTTCCAGAGCGCTGAATGAAGCCGTGCTGAGATTAAAGGAAAGTGTGGAATCCCAATAACCCTCCAAGGTTAGAGTGAGCTTTTTCTATAGAGATATTGACGGTTGATAGAGGTGGCAAACTTACTCAGGCTGCTTTAATCAGCGTGAAAATCCGTCGATCCTACCATCTCATCATGATGAAATCTCTATAAATACCTGCGCCCTCAAGGTGGGATGGCAGTCTAAACGCCACCACATTCTAGAACTTCTACTGAATATTTCACGTAGTCTTCACTAAAGTCTTTTCGTTATTAAATAAATATGAATATGGTGCTCAGTACTTCTACGATGGCGTCGCTCGTGATTAAGATCTGATTAACTTGCAAGTCACATTCCCATTCACATCACCACATCATTTCGCAATGCTGTTGCAAAGAGATTCGCGAAACCTAAAGAATTTCAAGCTTGGCTCTTCGTTCCTATATCTGCGGTGCGAATCTCTGCATTCTCTGAAAACTTTATCTAACACTATAGACGATGAGACATCATATTGTTTTAAGTAAACCCTTCGATTTAGAGCAATTCAGCAAAGGAGCAAGACAAGGGCGAAATCCTCGCCACATCTTGGGAGACTTAAGTCAAAAACTCAATGCTACGATTCACAGAACTGGAAATCACTCGGTCACATTTTGGGATCGAGTCTTTGCAAAGCTCTTTGGTACCTTACCCGAACAATGGGCAATGGCTCGATCGATAGTGCCTCAACTCAGCGAAGAAGATGTCATCTTTTGCAATGGAACTGATGTTGGCTTTCCGTTAGCAGTGTTGTGTAAGGTTGCAGGCAAGCGTCCGAAGCTCGTGACGCATGTGATGGTTCCTGAAAACAAACGAGTACGACTGCTGTTAAAGTTGTTTGCGCTAGACACTCATATTGATGTTTTCCATGTCCATCAACAGAGTCAGGGCGACTTTCTCCAATCGTTTCTCAATCTCAGCAGCGATCGTATCAGCGTGATCACATTGCAGACCGATACGGATTTCTTCTCACCCGGCGCGACTTCTCCAGGTAAATCCCGCCCAATCATTGCCAGTGCAGGCTTGGAGCAGCGGGACTATGTGACCCTTGCAGAAGCAACGCACGATCTTGATGTGGATGTGAAAATCTGTGCTGCTTCCTGTGCGGCAAAGGCAGCAGGATCGGGGGGATTTCCGAAAGTCATTCCAGCAAACATGGAAGCACGATATTACGATTGGGCAGAATTGCGCCAGTTGTACCGCGATGCTGACATCGTAGTGGTTCCAGTCGTGGAGAATAGCTATTCTGCTGGCTCAACGGTTGTCTTAGAAGCAATGTCGTGTCGAAAGCCTGTGATTCTGACCAGTACACCGGGTCGTAACACAACTTTGAAAGAAGAAGGTGTGGTGATCGGTGTACCAGTCGGTGATGCAGCGAGTTTAAGAGAGGCGATCGTATCTTTGCTGAACGATCCCCAGGAAGCTGCTGCTTTAGCACAACGCGGACACGAGAAAGTGTTGCGGGAGCACACTGCGGACGAGCACTTGCAGTCCTTAATCTCGGTACTGACAGCCTTTGAGACCGAACCCATTAGCGTTGGTGATGTTACTACGGAGGCTTGAGCCATTTTGCCAGTGATATTTTGTCACTAATACGGTTGTAGAACTTTAACTTTGCCAGATTGAGCGCACTCAGTCTGGCATTATCGTTGCAATTGAGAAGAATCAGAAGGCGATCAGGGCAGCTTTTGCTCAAGATTTATTGCTTTCCAGCCTGGGCAGAATGTGGATGAGATACAAAAGTTTTACTTTGTTGCGCTATCAGTCTGCTCATGAAAGACCCCAAAATCGATCGACAACGTGAGCATCAAGCGAATGAACGCACCTTTCTAGCTTGGTTGCGGACTTCGATCGCGCTCATCAGCTTCGGGTTTGTGCTGGCTCGATTTGGTCTTTTTCTAACTCAACTAAATCTCAGCTTGTCTCGGCAGAATACACCGCTGCATCCCATCTTCAATTCTCAAAATCTGGGTTTGAGCTTGGTGATCTTAGGCATCGTGACGATCGCGTTAGCAGCTTGGCGATACAACCAAGTGTTTTGGCAGATTGAGCGCGGAGATTATCGTCCCAATCGATCGCTCGTTTGGGTGATGACCGGAGCGGTAATTCTGCTGGGTGGATTGAGCATTCCGCTGATCGTAGGGCACGATCGAGAACCGATGCCAAATTCAACGCCTCAAAAGCTGCTGAACCGTCAAACTCTGCAAAACCTAATTAAAGACAAGCGATCCCGAATTAAGACCGCTTTATTATCCGTAGCGCGGCATCAGAATTCTTTAAGATAAGAATTTTCGGTGTTTGATTTCGATTTATGATGAGACATACAGATCCCCCAGGGGGGCATTCTTATGCCTCACGCTCATCGACAACAAGTACTCAATCGGTTAGCTCGCGTCAAAGGACATATTGAAGGAATTCAAGCGATGATCGAAGCGGATCGCTCTTGCCCAGACGTGGTACTACAACTGGTTGCAGTGCGTTCGGCTCTCAACAAAGTCGCGCAGATTGTGCTACTCGATCACATCGAGCATTGTCTAATCGAAGCTGCCGAAATCGGTGAGTTTGAGGGAGAACTCAAAAACTTTCAGAAAGCGTTAGATTTGTTGGTTTAGAGAAAGATTTCCTTCTATCACGATTTTTCAACATTTCATCTGGTTCTCATCTTTGGGCGCTAGTTTAGGGAGGAGTACCTTCTACAGCACGTAGGCAGGTAGACAGAATGAGTTGCCGCGTTTCGGCGACACTCAGCTCTCAAGAGCCAAGAGCTTCACGAGCTGAGCGCAGTCCCAGCCCAAACCCAACGCGGAATTTAATTCTTTCCATCTACTTACCAGATAGCTTCTCTTCTGTTTACGAGGCGATCGATATGCAAAATTGGGAATTCTTTCAGCAATCGATGAGCGTAAGTGCGGATAGGGTGCGTGGTAATGCAAAAGCAGACCTGCTCATTTTCAAACCCATTTCATTGCGCGAACCTGCATTTCTATTGATCGAGGTGCAAGATTTGCAAGGCAAAGCGATCGAGCAATTCGATCAAGTACGAGATCGGCAGATGCACTTGATTGTAGTGAGTGACGATCTATCGACGTTTGAAACACTGTATCCCACTTATCAAGGCAAAGGGCGCTTTACCGTTGAAGCAACCTTTTCAGAACCAGGAAGCTACACCCTTTTCAGTTGTTGTCAACCGTCCGGACAGCCAGAAATTGCCTCAGCACTTAAGTTGACCGTTCCTGGAATTAGCCCGCCTGCGCCTGAAATCAACTTGAGCGAAACTCGATTCGTCAACAATACAGAAGTTTATCTCCGCTTGCCGCAGTTCATTCCTGAATACGGTGAGGAAATGACGATCGCGTTTGATCTGCAAGATAGAGCAATTGATCCCCTTAAAAACTTAAAGCCGTACCGTAGAGCACCGGGCAACTTGGTGATTGTGCATCGTTCTTTTGATCTCACCGGAGTTTCTTATATTCCGACGCAGCCGATCCTCAATGTCACAGAACATCAGTTGGAGTTTACAACTCGCCTTCCTCAACCAGGTCTTTACAAGCTCTGGCTGCAATTTGAGCATAACCAGGAACTGCTGATGGCTGATTTTTGGCTAAAACTTTATCCTCTAGAGTATTACTACGAGTAGCAGCTTTGTTCGATTTGCAAAAGCCCGTGACGAGGATTGAACTCGTGACCTCACCCTTACCAAGGGTGTGCTCTACCACTGAGCCACACGGGCGAAAAAGCGGTAAAAAGCGCCGCTTTTGTGAATATGGGCCGAGCTGGATTTGAACCAGCGTAGGCATAGCCAGCGGATTTACAGTCCGCCCCCATTAACCACTCGGGCATCGACCCTTACTATTCACAGGTACTTATCGTAGCACAGGATTGTAAGGGCGATCGCGCAATCAGACAGAAAAAATCATTTTTGTCGATGAGCCACCAGTGCTGGAATCAAAAACTGAGTCAAAGTATGGGCATCAACGCCAAGCTCAGTGCGGTTTTGAGCCGCGAGAATACCTGCTTCAGCGTGCCACCAAGCAGCGGACTGCGTGAGATCTAAAAGCGAGGTTTGGTGCTGAGCCGCAATACTTTGTGCCAAAAGTCCGCCGAGTAACCCAGTCAAAACATCTCCACTGCCACCACGGGCAAGGGCGGGAGTACTTTCCGGGTTGATTCTGACTTGTTCTTGAGGAGACGCGATCGCAATTCTCGCGCCCTTAAGCAGCACGATCGCGCCCGTTGATTTTGCGGCTTGTTGCACCGCAGTCGCTCGACATTCTATTTCTAAGTCAGAAAATAATCGTTTGAACTCGCCTAAATGTGGTGTCAAAATCGTTTCAGCTTGGCGCTTTTGCAGGGTGGGAACAGTTCCTAATTCTGACAAGGCATTTAATCCATCTGCATCTAAAACGATCGCACGATCGCTCATTAAAACCTGCTGCACGATCGTCATCGCATCCAAGGTCAAACCCGGACCGCAAGCGGTCGCGTCAAACCGACTCAACTCGAGATTGGGAAGTTGTGCGATTCCGCCTGATTCGGTTTCTGGACATCCGATGATCAACGCTTCCGGTAAATGCGACGAAAGCATCGGTTTGAGCGATTCGGGGACGGCGATCGACAACATGCCAACGCCGCTCGATCGTGCTCCGAGTCCAGATAGTAAAGCGCCGCCTGCATAGCGACGAGAGCCACAAATCAAGAGCAAATGTCCCATCTTATATTTGTGTGTGGAGGCGGGGCGGGTGAGCGGTAAGGCGGACATTGCCCATGTTGAGGTGATTCGCTGAATTTGGGGCGATTCTCCCAGTACCGCAGTGATGTCAGCCAGCGGAATGTCAAAATCAATTAGCTCAGCTTGTCCGACAAATTCCAGTGCCCAATCTTGCAGTAAGCCAAGTTTCCATAGTCCGAGGCAAAGGGTGTGAGTTGCTCGAATCGCAGTTCCAAGCGGGCGACCTGTATCGGTGTGCAGTCCAGAAGGAAGATCGACGCTAATGATCGGTAGATCCCATTCATTGATGTGATCGACGATCGAAGAAATTGGCGCTTCGAGCGATCGGGTTAACCCAAATCCAAACAAACCATCGATTAGAAAATCGGACGATCGCAAACTCTCAATCTCGGTTTCACAAGGAATTCCTAGACTTTTCGCGTATTGTAAGTGATTCGCAGTCAAGTCTTTAAAGCGAGAAAAGGGACAGCACAACCGCACTTCATAAGCTCGAAGGTGAAGTTCTCGCGCCACAACTAGCGCATCCCCGCCGTTATGTCCTGACCCGACGAGAATTCCAATTTTGCAAGGAGACGGATATAAGCTGATAATGCGATCGCTCAATCTTTCCGCGACCTTTTCCATCAGTGCGGCGACGGGCATTCCTGCATCAAACAATCGCTGCTCGATCGATCGCATCTGCTCAGCAGTGACAATGACGCGGTGAATTTGCTCTAGCCTATCTAACTTCGTGCATGGAGAACTCACAAACTCAATTCCAATCACAGCACCTTTAGGCTATCAAGCAAACGACAACTCTACGAGCTTTTTCGTGGCTCCATTAGTCGCAGATACATAAACGTTGTGACAAAGAAGAAGGGAACGAAAAACCAGTCGGGCGAATTGCGATACACCCAAATCATTAGAACTAGCCAACAAACGAGAGTGACTAGGGCGAGAAGATCACGCATAGAATACCTTCGGTGATTTTCAGGAGATTAGTCTTATTCTTCAGCGGTTTCATTGACTTTTCGGACAAAGTCGAGCGCTAAACCGATTAAATCTTTATGAAGATTGCTATCATCCCCCACACCGCTTACCCGGAACTAACCTTCTACAGACTTACTGATCCCCGGATTCAGTGGCATCAGACCCTAGAGAGACGCTTTAGGTACGGACTCCCCCCATTCACACCTGACCCGCAAACGGAACGGCTTCGCTACAATAAACGAAAACCACCCCGAATACTGCTTTGAGGCTTGCTTGATGCAATCACCCACTCTTTTGATCTCCAAAGAGCTACCCAGCTTGAGTTATACCTATGCGCCCGATCGCTTCGACGAAACATGGGAAGCACCGTTGTCGATTTTGCTTGGACTCGGACGGGCAGCCGGAGCAGATTTTATCGAATTTTTCTTAGAGCGCGTCAATTACATTAGCTGCATGGCAGAAGATGACGCGATTACCAGCATTTCGCCTCGATTGGCAACGGGTGCAGGCGTGCGAGTGTTTCGTGGCAAAGCGGACTGCTATGTTTCGACGAACGATTTGTCGTTTAACGGGCTGAAAGCAGCGCTGGAAAAAGGCTTGTCAATTATGGGCTTGCATTTGCCCTCCCCGAATTCGTTTATTCCAGAAATTCACCTTGAACTGTTGCGCGACTATGCCACCAAGAAAGGCAAAGAATCGTGGTTGGATCAGTCGAGTTCGATGCGGGAAATGGGTGATGTATTGCTGGCAGCAAATGGATCGCTCATGCAAAAGGCAAATCATGTTCAGTCACGCCGCGCCGTGTATTTCCGGGATTGGCAAGAAGTGTTAGTGGCGGCAAGCGATGGGACATTTGCGCGTGATATTCGCCTCACACAGTCGGTTGGGTATAGCTTGCTCTGTGCAGAGGGTACGAATCGATCGTCGATCAATAAGCGCGTGGGCAGCACCAGCGAACCCGATTTTCTCAGAACTTGGAACTACGCCAACGATGCGGAAGAAGTGGCAGAATCAGCGGCGAAAATGCTGTATGCCGATTATGTTGAGTCGGGCAATTATCCGATCGTCATGGCAAACGAATTCGGCGGCGTGATTTTCCATGAAGCTTGTGGACACTTGCTCGAAACCACGCAGATCGAACGTAAAACGACTCCGTTTGCTGAGAAAAAAGGCGAGAAAATCGCTCACGAAAATCTCACCGCTTGGGATGAAGGCATCACCACCGATGCGTTTGGCACGATCGATATGGACGATGAAGGAATGCCCGCTCAGCGCACGTTGCTGATCGAAAACGGCATTTTGAAGAACTTTATCTCCGATCGTGCTGGCTCGATGCGAACTGGACATCCGAGAACCGGAAGCGGTCGCCGTCAAGGTTACACTTACGCCGCTGCAAGTCGGATGCGAAACACCTACATTGCACCGGGAGAGTATGAAATCGATGACTTGTTTGCGTCGATCGACAAAGGTATCTACTGCAAGAAAATGGGTGGCGGCAGTGTTGGCGCAACCGGACAGTTTAACTTTGCAGTCGATGAAGCTTATCTGATCGAAAACGGCAAAGTGACCAAACCGCTCAAAGGTGCGACCTTGATCGGAGAAGCAACTGAAATCATGGATAAGATTTCGATGTGTTCTAAAGATTTAGGACTCGCAGCGGGTTTCTGTGGTTCGGTCAGCGGTAGCGTTTATGTCACAGTTGGACAGCCGCATTTGAAAGTGGATTCGATCACGGTTGGTGGACGTTAACGATGAAGGTTAGTAGTGTTTTGATGGCGGTTTTGTCGATCGGGGAGATCGCTCCGATTTCAAAAGCTGATGTCAGTGGGCAGCCGATTCCTTATCAATGTGAGGATTCGGTTGTCACTAAGAAGGGATATTACTTTGAGAATCAGCCGAACAGTGGCAGCTATGCACAGTTCAAATCAAGGTTGGGTGTGACTCAATTCAAAGATGCGACTGCGGCAGTGGTTGATCGATCTGCGGCTCCCAATTCAGTTTTGGCAAAGCAGCAGGTCGGCGATCGCGTTCAAGTTTGTCTGGTTGGATATCCAAACAAAGATCAATATTGCAATCCCGATCGTGATCCGCGCGGACGCTACTACCGCATCTATCACTATCGTCAAAAAGCAGAATATTCAGGCACGAATGGTGATCATTTGTGCGGAGGAGCATAGGACAATGACAAAAGTTCAGGATATTGCAGCAACAGCGCAGGAAACTGCGAAAAAGCTCGGAATTGAGAAGTTTGATATTTTTGGATCATCGATCGATGAAACCAGTGTGCAAGTCGATCAAGGTGAACCGCAGCAGATGAAAGCCTCACAGCGTTCCGGTGTAACGGTGCGAGTGTGGAACGAAGAGAATACGGTGGGCGTGACTTCCACGACAGATGTTGATCCGATCGGGTTAGAGCTTGCTTTGAAAACAGCTAAAGAAGCAAGTTACTTCGGTGTGAAAGACAATGCACCCGATTTTAGTCCCGAAGCGACTGCAACAACGGCTGAAGTCAAAAGCGAGCATCTTCCTCAAGCCCCTGTTTCGCAACTGTTAGAAACGCTGATTCAAGCAGAGAAAAAACTATTGGCGGCACATCCTGCGATCGCGGGTGTTCCCTACAATGGATTAGCACAGCGAGATATCGATCGTTTTTATCTCAACAGTCAAGGCGCATTACGACATGAAGCCCATTCTTATGCGTCTATGTATCTGTACACAAAGACCGAAGAAGAAGGGAGAAAACCTCGAAGCGCAGGTGCATTTCGGGTGAGTCCTGGTGTTGAAAAGCTAGATGTCGAAGGCTGTTTGCAAGAAGCAGCAGAAAAGACAATCAGCCATTTGAACTATGACAAAGTGAAAACAGGCAAATATCGGGTTGTGTTTTCACCGGAAGCATTTCTAAGCTTGATTGGTGCATTCTCTAACTTGTTTAATGCTCAGAGCATCTTAGATAAGCAAAGTCTTTCGACTGTCGATTCTTTGGGAAGTACGATCGCATCTCCGCTGCTATGCTTGGAAGACAATGCACTTCATCCTGAAAACATTGGTGCAGAAGCATTTGATGGTGAAGGAACTCCGACTCGCGCGATTCCTTTGATCAAAAATGGTGTGTTATCGAACTTTCTACATAGTTCAGGAACTGCAAAGCGAATGAATGCACAACCGACAGGTCATGCGAACATGGGCGCAAAAGTGACAGTGAGTCCGCATTTCTTTCATGTGTATGCAGGGGAACCCGCAGCACAAGAGTACAGTTTAGAGAATGCAGACAATGTGATTTTGATTGATGATCTCAGTGCGCTTCATGCAGGAGTTCAAGCACTGCAAGGCTCATTCTCTCTGCCTTTTGATGGTTGGCTGATTCGGAATGGTGAGCGGACTAGCATTGAATCTGCGACGGTCGCAGGAGACATTCGAGAAGTGCTGAAGTCGATCATCTATGTGGAGAAAGAGACGGAATTCACAGGATCGGGCGTTGCTCCGAGAGTTTGGGTTGATGAACTATCGGTTACAGGGGAATAGATCACGTAACCATTGAATTAACGATCGGAGTGAACAACACTCCGATCGTTCTTTGCGAGATGCTAGAACGTGAAGGTTGTTCTGATTGTTCCAATCACGATGTCATCATTGCGATCGTCATGATTCGGAGCCGTCAGCCAGATGATTCCAGGCGTAATCGCAATGTTGTCATTCAGTTGGTACTGGTAAAAGCCTTCGACGTGAATCGAAGTACTGCGATCGCGTCCCACCGCAGAACCAAACGTTCCGCCGCCGCCAGTGACTTTTGGTTCCTGTCCGACAATCACACCTGCTAGGCTACCTTTCTTGAGAAAGTCAGGAACCGCTAAGCCGACTGACCAGTTCCAAATGTCTAAAGTACCCCGTCCTCCAGGCTGCAACGATTGAGCATTGGTATAGCCGACTGCGCCGTTGAGGATCAGTTGCGGGGCGATTTGAAAGGTGGCTGAGATACCGTAAGCGTTCGCTGAGGTAGGCACGTTGTTAGCGAGGAAGCCTGTTGCAGCCAGCGATCGAAAATTCGCGCGATTGCTACCAACTGCACCGTTACCAGCAAAATCGACGTTGTAAGCATGAATGTAGGTGAAACCAATGCCGATGCGCTCGGTGGGACGGAAGGTGAGTTGGGCAAGCGCACCATAAGAGCCGTTAAACAGTCCGCTTCCTGCTGCTGGATTGGCGGGATCGCCTGCAAGATAGCCCAAACTCAGTTCTAGCGCATCGCTGAACTTATGGCGAATTCCAAGTCCGGTCCCGGCTGTACCGTTGCCGAGGTAGTAGATCGAGTTGCGAGTGCCGAAGTGTGAGAGTGCACCTGAGCCGCCATCCCCATCGAGATACGGATTTAGGGTATCGGTGAAGTCGTCGATCGCGCCTGCATTTGCTTCGAGCACCACGGTAGTTTTTTCACCGATCGGGAACGTATAGTTCAGCGCGTCAAGCCCGACTTGATTGCTATCACCGCCTGCAAATCGTAATGTTCCTTCCTGTGTAAGTTGGTCGCCGTTAAGATTCGTGGGCAGTGCAGAAAGATTTGCAGCTTGCAGACGAGTTCTCAAGTTGTCGCGTCCGGTGAAACTGGTGTCGAAGTTCAAACGAATTCGATTGCCAACGATCGTATTCTTAGAAACGCGATCGGCAACTTCGGTACTGGTTCCGGTGATAGGATCAAATTCACGTCGAATGAAGTTGCGACCTGCTGCAACTCCGGTAATCGCCAAAACAGCTTCTGCATTCAGCTTTGTGGTAGTGGAGAACTGTTGTTTTTCGAGTGTGGTGGTTCGAGCTTCGAGTGAATCAACGCGACCCCGTAGCGTTGCGAGTTCTGCAGCAAATTGTTCTTGAAGTTTTTGCAGAACTGCTAAATCTTCTTTTTTAACTAAATCTGCTGTCGCAGCGGCGATCAATTCATTCACGCGATCGAGACAAGCGTTTAGTCCTGCTGCAAATTCGTACCGAGTCATCGCACGATTGCCGCGATAAGTGCGATCGGGATAGCCTGCGATACAGCCGTAGCGCTCAACCAGAGATTGGAGTGCCTGAAATGCCCAATCAGTTGGTCTGACATCCGTAAGCTGAGAAACAGAGGTAACCTGCGCTAGGGGTTCAGGGCTGCTCAGTTCTGCAACACTTGGTAACGAGTCTGATGATTCTGCTTTGATTTCAGTTGCGGTAGCGCTAGACGCAATTCCTAGACCTGCTGCTAGAACCAGGGAATGAATGAGAAATTTTGTCATGACCTATTTATCCTTACACCAGTGAATGATTTTCGCGGTCTTTATGATAATAGGTCTTATTGCCAAATAAGTCTTGCTCGATTTCGCTTACCTTAGTCCTTTTTCGCTTCAAATCCAAAGATTAGAACGACAAGTCGTCAAATTTAGCTCGATTTATCTTGAGAACTATTATCATTAGTTCTTTTTGTCTTGAGAAATGGTTAAATCTGTCGGTGTGACTGTTCCAAACGTCATCGGCTCTAACTCATCAATTATTTTCACCGTTTGGGCGCGACGAATGCCTGAATCTTGCGGTTGTTTTGCCAGCCATGCGATCGCGCTCGGTTTTCCTTGCTGTGCCACAAGACGAAGCGCTGCCCAAAATTGCACATCCGATCGCGCGGGATCAAGACTGAGTACGGCATTAATCCGTTTTTGAATTCTGCCGAGATCAAACTTGAGGACATCGAGCACTTCAGCGCGATCGGCTGTGGAATTCAGCACCGATTGAGTGGCGCGTTCCCAACGTCCGTCGAGTAGATTTGCTAAAACTTGCTGACTTGGATTTGCCCAAGATTGGTCGGCTTGCGCTTTCGTCACTTTGGCATGACGCGCCACCAAATCCAATTGAGCTTGAGCATTGATTGTCCAGTCTTCACCTAATTGCTGCTTGAGCGACTTCATGTACTCCAAAGCGTTTGACCACAGACCACTCCGGGCGAGAAATAGCGCATCAGAAAAGGCTGCATTCTTTTCCTGCAATCCGCCCTGACTAAGTGAAATCGGTTGAAGTTGAAACGGGATATTTTTCCGATTCACCGATCGCAGTTGATATACCTGAAAATCTGGCTCTAATCCCACCGTTTGATTTACCACAAATTCAGCAGGGCGACCTTTTGGAACGGCTTGCCAACTCGGAAGTTCACCATCGGGACTTGTCCACGACAGCATCACGCTCATGGCAGTGGTAATCGGGTTGTAGTACACCACTTGACCATACGCGATCGAGGTATCTCCTTGTTGCAGATTGCCTTTAAGTGTTAACCAGACTCCATTCAGTGGGGCGCGGTCTTCAAAGCGCTGAACCTGGGTAAACGGCACAGGACGATCGGAACTCGGATTAATTACGCGGGCGCGAAGAAGCGGTTCGGTGACGAAATCTTCTCGCAGTTCTCGTACCTCGATTTGATTGACAAACTGAAGCGCTTCTTTTTTGTTTGGAGTTGGGTTAAGAACTAGGCGATAGGCTCGGAGTTCGGTTAAGCGATCGCTCTCTCCGTCTTTTCCGGCTCGGTAGATTGGAATCAGCAGATCCGTTTGTTTTTGCTTGGTTTTGAGAATTGCGGTTTGAACTCGGAGCGGCTCACCTGCAAATAAGCCTGCTTTGCTCAGATCGGCTTGAATTTCTTGAAATGTTTTCGGATCGTCCCAAGCGCTGATAGGAATTCTGGCTTGTTTGGGAAGATAGCGATTCATCCAGGCAACCGATCGCGGATCAAGAATGAATTGGGCACTCAGCCAAGTACTCGTCACTACGAAACCTGCTGCACTGACGATCGCAAAAAACGATCCGATCGATTTCCAAGGAACTGCACCCATTTTTGGCAACTGCATTCTCATAGCGCAACTTGAAAAACTGCCCTTTCTTTGAATGGTATATGCGTCTTGGATTTTTCGATCTAATTTCCCTCTAAGAGTTGTAAATAGCGTCGTCCTGCTCGCTCCCAAGTGTAGTCAGTTTCGATTAGCGATCGCGCATTTCGCGAAAGTTGCGATCGTAACATTTGATCTTCAAATAACCGTGAAATTGCGGTCACGTATTCATTAACTGTGTTCGCTTGCAGTGCTCGGATGGGCCGATTGAATGGCAATCCTTCTAGCCCTCGATCGCTTGCTACGATCGGTGTTCCGGCTGCCATTGCTTCTAATGTTTTATTTTTGATTCCGTATCCGGTTCGCATTGGAATTACGCAGACGGTTGCTTGATGTAAATAATCTGCGATCGATTCGACTCGTCCCGTGATGGTGATATTTTTGCGATCGCCAAGCTCTAAAATTTCTGCGGTTGGACGTGCGCCCACGATCGATAAAGTGGTATTGGGATAAGTTGATTGAAGTTGTGGCAAAATTTCTAGGCTTAAGAACGTTGCTGCATCGATATTCGCCAAGTTATCCATTGCGCCAATGAAAACGAGGTGATGTCCTCCTGGATCGGCAGCACGGTAAGGAAATTCGGTGAAATCGACACCGTTTGGGATCACGCTGATTTGGGCTTCGGGATTGAAGTTTTGCAACTGAGTACGATCGTCTTCGGTTGTTGCTACGACGTTTGTAAATTTCTGACAGTAGCGTTTCTCGTAGCGTTTCAATAACGGTAGGTTGATGCGATCGCGTAATGGATTTTCAGAAGTTCCAGTCTGTAATTGATTCTTACAAGATCCGTAAACTGAACTATGTACGTTCACGATCTTTTTCTGCTGGAACTCTGGACGAACATAGATTTCATTAACGCTATGCTCACAAGTGATCACGTCGAACTTCTCAATATGCAGATCGATCCAAGCTTGCATTTCAGATGAATGGTTCGATCGCACATTTGGTGGCGTTCCTTCGATCAGAAATTCTGTGAATCGTTGAACTTTATTCGATCGCTTATTTGATCGTTCAAACACAATCAATTCACTCGTAAATTCTCGTAATGCCTCGATCTCTGCATCGCTGACATCCTCGCTTCGCTGTGTCAAAACGGTGACATCATGTACTTGATTAAGATACTTAAGCAAATGGAATGTCCGAACTTGGGTTCCGCCCTTGGTCGGAGGGTAAGGAAACGTCGTAGACAGCATGAGGATATTCATAACGCGATCGTGTCGATATTGAAGGAAACTAAGTCTATGCTCGTATGCCCAAAATTAGTGTTTGCATTCCTACGTACAATCGCGCTCACTTTTTGCCCTACGCGATCAACAGCGTAATGGCGCAAACGGTTTCTGATTGGGAGTTGATTGTGTGCGATGACGGCTCTCAAGATGCGACTTCAGAAGTGATGGCGCAATACTATGATCCGCGAATTCGCTACATACGGCATCCTCAGAATGTAGGCAAGAGCAACAATATGAGATCGGGCTTTGAAGCGGCGACCGGAACCTATTTCATTAAATTCGATGACGATGATCGGTTGACTCCAGAATTTTTGCAGAAAACCAGTGAAATTCTCGATCGAGATTCAACGATCGATTTTGTTGGAACGGATCACTGGATTATTAATTCCAACAATCAGCGACAACTTGAGCTAACCGAAAAAAACTCACAAAAATGGGGCAGAACTGAACTTGTAGAAGGAATTCCTACATCGCTATTAGAAACGGTATTTGTCAAACAAAGCTTTCAAACTGGTTCAACACTATTTAGAATGCAAGCGCTACGAGAAATAGATTATATGCGACCCAATATTCAAAACTGTGAAGACAATGATTTATTTGTGCGATTGGCACTAAATGAAAAGGTTGGTTATTATCTACCGCAACGTTTAATGGAATACCGAGTTCATCCCGAACAGCAAGGACTCGATCGCGCAATTCCGTATCTAAAAGACAAGCTCAGTTATTTAGAAAATTTTCACTTCGCGTCGAGTGAATTAGAACAGATTCGTCGATCGCGTTTGTCTGAAACTCAATTGTTACTCGGACTGCGATTGATCGAGATTGGTGATATAAAGCGCGGACGAGAACTTATTCGATCGGGCAAGTCCGCTTCAGCGTTGAAAGCTTACGTAGGACTAGCAATTTCTCTACTGCCCAAATCGCTAAGAGAAATTGTGATTCAAACGATGCGAAAGGTTAAATGATGTTAATTCATCGTTTGAACGGCAGTTTGGATCTGAGGAAAGGTTGTGAAGATAAAAATTGCGACAGCAACGATCGCTAGAACGCCTTGAATCAAATTCCCAATCACTGAGCCGACGACAATTCCGGTTCCAGCTTTAATCGCAAGCATCGCATCTTTGCGATACAGAAACTCACCCAAAATCGCACCTACAAATGGACCAAAGAAAATTCCCACGATCGGACCTAAGGGACCACCGATCGGTAACGTGGGAAGAAATCCCAAAAGTCCGAGAACAAATCCGACAAATGCGCCAATCTGACCCCAATTGCTTGCCCCGGCTTTCTTTGCTCCCCAATACGTTGCAAGAAAATCGATTCCTAAGCTAAGTAAAAAGACTGCCACACCGACCGCAAGCGCGATCGTTACATCTGAAAATCCTTTCACTGCACCCCAAATCACGATCGCAGCCAAAATCACACTCGTACCCGGGATGCCAGGAACCACCGCGCCGACAATTCCAACAAGCATGGCGAGCAGTAAGACACAATACAAAGCAATCATTCCGGGGTTCCTTTGAGTAAGTGAGGGATTGAGTCTAAGTTAACGTATTAAGGTAACGGATTGTGAATACAAATTGAATCACCGCCAGTAAGGTCTTCCTTTCCAAAACACACCCAGAACAATGCACATGAACGATTCAAAGCTCAAAGCGGGTGTCAACAGTTGCGGAAAAATGGATTCTGGCAAAAACGATCGCAACCACAACCACAATGCAACACAGGGAATTAATGCCCACAAGCTAGAATTCGTAATCACAATCTGTCGAAACCAACGCTCCATAATCGCCACTGATAGCGCTCCAATTCCGACGGCTGCTCCTAGAAAGATGAGAAAACTGAGCGACGAATTAAAGAATTGCGCCACGGTAGGACGCAGTGCCGGAAGCCGTACCACTTGGAAAAATAGCCAGTCGATCAGAATCGTAAACCCGATCGTAACCAGTGCCACTTGCAGCAATTCAGCCCAAGGGAGGTATTTCAGACGACGGAGAGGATCGAACATGGGGTTTCAATTTGAAAAAAGTTAGATTACAACAATAAAGTAGACACTTTCACCCATAAATCAGCGTCAATCGGTGAATTCGATCGAACTAAACTATGGTACATCAACACCTTATCCCAACAGTGTTACACCAGTTTGTCAGGGCAGGCTTATTCCTGGGAGTGATGAGTCAGAGTGTCTTCGCAAAACCAGTACTTGAGCCTTCTACTGCGCCCTTCAAGCCATCTATGGTTCAGCAAGGGATGTGTACGTCGACGACCCCAGGAATTACGAATTTAAAGATTGATCAATCAGAGCTAACTGAGCCGAGTTTGTGGTGGATTCGTGACCAGATTGCGGCACAGGATAAGTATGGACGGCGATTGGTAGATGGTTGGCTAGCGTGTGAGGGAAAAAATGAACCGAATCGGGTAGATGTGATGGTCAACGCTCAGCTTTGGAGCTTATTGGATTTCTTCGATCGCTATGAGTTCATCGAGAAATTTGGCACAGCAACAACAGGCTTTGGCTACAATCTACGAGTGTTTGATTCTCAAGGCACGATGTTAGCCGCCTATACGTGTGATTTTAATTCCAATGTGGCAGAAAAACAGGCGAAACCGAACGCGCTCACTTGTGCGTCTTTCGATGTGTTGGCAAGCACGAATTTCTGGTCGCCCACTAAGCCGACCCTCGGATTTTAGCCCAGAGTGTACGATATTGCTCGATCGTTGAATCGCTAATCGGTTCGAGAAATTCACTACGATCAAGTAATTCCGCTTTGGGCACAAGGATCGAATTTTGCCGCAGTTCATCAGTAAAAGTGGCAGGGTCTAAAGTCGAAAGAATAGGCGATGCGGCTTGACTTAAGAGCGAGAGTTGCGGAGCGATCGCGGGTTGCCAACAGAAATTAATCCACTGCGCCATCAAAGACTGCACCGCTTGATCTTGATTAGAAAGAACCGCAGCAGGACGCACCCAAAGATCAGTAAACAGCGCCGTACCAGAATTCGGAAAAACTGCCGCGATCGAGGGATTACGTTTCATCGCTTGCAGAACATCCGTAGACCAAGCAACTGCCATCCAAACATCATCGACTAAAAGCGACTGCAACACCGAATCAGAGCTGTAGAACCGAGTTTGGCGATTCAAATCGGTTAATTGTGCTTCCAGGGCTGGAACTTTGCTCAGATCAACCGTGTTGTAGGATTGACCGAGTTTTTTCAACGTTAGCCCGATCGTTTCTCGTGGCTGATCGAGCAGTGCAATCCGTCCGCGTAATTCTTCGCGCCAAAGGTCTGCCCAGTCTTGTGGCAGCTTGAGATTACGATCGCGAAAAATGTCGGTTCGATAAACAATCACTGTTGCACCCCAGCGATAGGGTGCGCCCCACACTTGAGATGGCACAATCGGCGTATTATTGCCATCGCGCGTTTTGAGTAGATTGCCTTGAGCATCGCGGGCAACAATTTGCTTCCAGCGATCGGGAAGTTGATTCCACAGTTGCCATGTTTTCGGATCGAGCGGTTGAATCAGCTTTTGTCGAATCGCAACGGAGAGCCAGTAATCGCCCATTGTGATCAAGTCAGGAATCGCTTCTTGATTAGACAAGAATGGCAGATTAAAAGAGCGATCGGGCGTAACTTTATTTGCGGGCACAATGTTACTAGCTTGCTGTTTCCAAGCTTGCAGATTGGCAAAAAGCGCTTGTAGCTGGTTTTCGGGCTTGAAATCTAGCTGTGTGTCTTTGAACTCTTTTAGCTGTTTGCGGAATTGGCTAGGAAGCTGAACCGGAATGGAATTTTTGAGCAAGCGGACTCGGAACGCTGACTGGTTTGAAGTGTTACATCCACTGAGCGCGGTGCTGAGTGCTGCGATTCCAAGTAGAAAGCGACGTCGATCCATTCTTGAGTGATCCTGATAGCAGTTTTGATCAGTAAGTAGAGTAATCAAAGCGATCTTAGCCCAGTTTCAAAAACTCTTGCGATCGTTGAGATCGCTTTGCATGGATTAAGAGGCGTTTCTTTCAATAGACTTACTTTGAAAATCGATTTTCATTCAGGCGTGTGAAAGCGCGATCGCGCTTTCATGATCTCTCTTGCGGGGATGCCTGAGCGAATGGAATTCGATCGACATTTAGAATTTATAGTTAAACGTTGGTTTGGGACAGATTAAAAAGGAGCGAATCGTAGTGTCGATCGCTCCTTAAATCTGTTTAATCTTCTTCCCAACTATCGACGGCTAACAGTTCGCTGACGGGATCTTTCATTGAAAACTCAAATGCTTCTAATTCTTGTTTCCAATAGCTCCAATCATCGCCATAAAGCAGCGCAATTTTCCAAAGACTATCAGTCGGTTTCAGCAGTTTCGAGTCCACTAATTTTTGGACTTGACGCTGCAATTTTTCCATCGGATGGGCGACCTGTAGGTTCATACCATTCATCTACCAATAATTAAATAGTGAATTGAATTGTGCAAATGTTTCGAGCAAGCTACCAACCAAAAAACATTTCACTGTGGAGGTGTCTGTATTCTTGCGGTGCATCACTGTTTCAGCTTCTAATGTTAACGTACTTCTTCCAATTCATGACAAGAAGATTGCAACATTTAGCCTATTCAGAATCATAAGGCAGAATCAGGACAGTTTGCAGTTTCGGTTTCCCGAATCTGACTTAGTGTAGAGCGATCGCACTTTTGCGGTGCCGTAACAATAACCCATACTCCAAACTCTCAACAACGGCTTGATAGGATGCCTCCAAAATATTGCCCGACACGCCCACCGTTGCCCAGCGCTGAATGCCGTTACTTGATTCAACTAATACACGAGTTTTGGCTGAAGTTCCAGCAGTTCCGTCTAAGATTCTCACTTTGTAATCGGTGAGATAGAAGCTATCGATCTCAGGATAGACATTTACCAAGGCTTTACGAAGGGCAGCATCTAAAGCAGAAACCGGACCGTTTCCTTCTGCGGCTTCGAGAATTTCTTTACCTGCGATCGCAACTTTCACCGTAGCCAGCGATCGCGCCCGTCCACAATAACTTCGAGCAGGAGCCGATTCGGGCATCATGTCATAATGCACCTGAAAGCCTCGCACTTCAAACGGAGCCGATCGCTCTCCTAAGGCTTCACGAATTAACAGTTCAAAGCTGGCTTCTGCGGCTTCAAACTGATAACCATCTTGTTCGAGATGCTTGAGCGATTCGAGGATTTGGCGACAGGTAGGATCGTGTTTGTCGAGATCGAAGCCGAGCGATCGAGCTTTTGCCAAAATGTTACTGATGCCAGATTGCTCGGAGATCACAATCCTTCGACTGTTTCCGACTAATTCCGGCTGCAAATGTTCGTAAGTGATCGGATTGCGCTGAACGGCTGAAACGTGCAGCCCCCCTTTGTGAGCAAATGCAGACATTCCCACAAACGGGGCATGATCATCGGGTGCAAGGTTCGCCACTTCGCTGACAATGCGGCTTACTTGAGCGATCGTCGCTAATTTCTCCGCAGGTAAACACTCATATCCTAATTTCAGTTGCAGATTTGGAATCACAGAGCAAAGATTGGCGTTTCCACATCGTTCACCGTAACCGTTGATTGTGCCTTGAATCATCGTTGCGCCCGCATTCACAGCAGCGATCGCATTCGCAACCGCAAGATCGCAATCATTGTGAGGATGAATTCCAATTTTGACAGGTGCGGTAGCTTCGCTCCATGTAGTGCTCACATTTCCAACTTCGCGCACGATTTGATCGATTTCATGCGGAAGAGTTCCGCCATTTGTATCACAGAGAGTCATCCATTCTGCGCCTGCTGCGATCGCGCTTTTTAATGTCTTTAGTGCATATTCTGGATTCTGTTTATAGCCATCAAACCAATGTTCGGCATCGTAAATAATTCGTCGATCGTGCTGTTTGAGAAATGCGATCGTATCTTCGATCATGGCAAGATTTTCGTCGAGTGTCGTTTGCAATCCTTCGGTGACGTGCAAATCCCAAGACTTTCCAACGATCGTGATCCATTTCGTTCCCGCTGCTAAAATCGGCTGCAACATTGGATCAGTTGCGGCAGTTTTTCCTGGACGACGAGTGAAACAGAAGGCGACGATTTCGGCTCGGCTTAAAGGTTGCTCTTTGAGATGCCAAAAAAACTGCACATCTTTAGGATTTGCTCCGGGCCAGCCGCCTTCGATAAACGGAATGCCTAACTGATCTAATCGACGTGCAATCCGAATTTTGTCTTCAACTGAAAACGAAATGCCTTCACGTTGAGCGCCATCGCGCAGCGTCGTATCGTAAATCGACAAAAAAATAGGAGCCATAATGCAGTTGACTCTAAAGCTTTATTGTAGAGAATTAAGACAGTCTTCTATTTTGGAAGATGCCGAGCAACAAGCGCGATCGTCGTTCGCAAATCGTAATTATATGAGGTGCAGGAATGCCAGAAATAACAGCCCAGGGAAAAACGATCGAATGTGAACAAGGTGCAAATTTACGTCAGGTTTTGCTCACGAACGGAATTGATTTGTATAACGGTGGCTCAACCGTGATCAACTGTCACGGGATTGGAACCTGTGGGACTTGCGCGGTGGAGATTGAAGGCATGGTTTCAGACCCCACATGGCGCGAAAAAACTCGGCTTTCTTTACCTCCGCACAGTGCCGAGAAATCTCGTCGTTTGGCTTGTCAAGTTCAGGTCATGGGTGATCTTCGCGTTACCAAACATAGTGGATTTTGGGGACAAGAAGACTCAATTCAGTGGCAACCCGGAGCCTAGCGGTATACTTTACGAACAAAGGCTGATGTTTTAGGGCACGATCGGGCTTTCTAATTGCAGAACGTTATGGAATAAGAGCTATGAATCGAAATGGAAGAATTGTCGGCGGCGTATTAATTGGCAGTGCCCTCCTATTGCTTTTGCGAGCTTTTGGCACAGTGCCATTTAGCGATCGCACCACGAATCAAGTCAATCAAAATCAAAACCAAGCAAACGCCCAAACTCCGCCCGATCGCCCGTTGATCAGCGATTTCAACGCCTCGCGAACCGATATCGCATCGCTCAACCCAGGCAGTCAAAATCCAGGCGACCAAAACCAGGGCATCTTAAATCCGAATATTCAGAATCCAGGCGCGGGTTCTGACAATATCGCTCAAAATCCCGGAACTGGAAACACTTCTGGGACTAGAAACACTTCTGGAACTGGAAACACTCCTGGAACTAATCGACCACAGACTAAGCCTGCACTTCCAGCAGCATGGTAGGGGATGATGCGCTGTTGCGAGATTTTAATCATTGGCGGTGGAATTATCGGTCTTGCGATCGCGATCGAGCTAAAGGCTCAGGGTGCGGCAGTGACGATTCTGTGTCGAGATTTTGCTGAAGCGGCAACTCACGCAGCAGCAGGAATGATTGCACCGCAGGCGGAAGAACTTCCACCGAGTCCGATGCTCGATCTATGTCTCGAAAGTCGCGCCCTTTATCCCGATTGGATTCACAAATTAGAATCACTCACCGGGTTGAATGCAGGCTATTGGGCGTGTGGCATTCTTACGCCGCGCTATCGTTATTCTGAAAAACCAGGTTGGCTCGATCGTGCTTCTATTCTCACTCATCAACCGGATCTCAGCGATGAAGTGATTGGTGGCTACTGGTTTCCCCAAGATGCCCAAGTGGATAATCGCGCGTTAGCAAAAGTGCTATGGATGGCGGCACAAGAGTTAGGAATTGAGATCCACACCGGAATTCAAGTCGATGCCTTTGGCACAGGGAAACCTGCTCGATTTAAGTCAGATTCAAACATTACTCACCTCGAAACCAATCAAGGCATCTGGAAAGCTGATCGATACATTCTAGCAACCGGAGCTTGGTCACAGGAATTATTACCGATTCCTGTTTTTCCGCGAAAAGGACAAATGCTAGCGGTGCGGGTTCTCGATCACGATTTGCCCCTAAAGCAAGTCCTATACGGCGAAGAATCATACATTGTGCCGCGTCGAGATGGACGGATTATTGTCGGTGCAACAAGCGAGAATGTTGGATTTCAGGCGGGAAATACTGCGATCGGCGTTCATCAATTACTCTCTGCTGCGATTCGTCTTTATCCACCAATTCAGCACTTTACACTAGAAGAAACTTGGTACGGCTTTCGTCCTACAACACCAGATGAATTACCCATTCTCGGGTCTAGCCCGTATGCGAATTTGACTCTTGCAACCGGACATTACCGCAACGGAATCTTACTGGCTCCGGTGACAGCAAGCGCGATCGCGCAATTCGTTCTGACTGAAAAAACCGATCCTCGACTTGAAGCGTTTCATTGGTCACGATTCAACCTTGGAACTTAAAGATATGCAGAACACAGCGAAGATTCAGATCTCGATCGACCCCGAAAAAATCACCGAGTTTTGCCAACGCTGGAAAATAACAGAATTCTCGTTATTCGGTTCTGTACTAAGAGACGATTTTTGACCAAATGACAGCGATATTGATGTACTTGTATCATTTGATGAAGAGGCGCATTGGACGCTGTTTGACCTTGTTGAAATGGAAGACGAACTAAAAGAAATATTTAGACGAAATGTAGATCTCGTCGAGCGTCAAGGTATTGAGCAGAGCCGTAATTATCTCCGTCGCAAAGCCATTTTAGAAACTGCCAAAGTCATCTATGCAACCTCGTGAGCTTCACTATCTACTTGATATGCTCGATGCTGCAAAACTAGCGCAAGACTTTGTAGCAGGGATTACGTGGGAGGACTTTCAAATTGATCTCATGCGTCAAGCAGCAGTCACTCGCCAACTTGAAATTATTGGAGAAGCAGCCCGAAGAATCTCCGCAACCTCTCAAGCAGAACTCTCAACGCTTCCTTGGCGTGAAATCATTGGAATGCGAAACCGGATTAGCTATGAATACGATCGCCTAAGTTCACTTAGAATTTGGGACACGATTCAGATTTCACTTCCACAACTCATTGCACTTTTAGAAGGCTTTGTTGCATGAATCATAAACGCTAAGAGATTTCCGACAGATTCAATGACTTAACGCACAACTCGAACGG
>PSLO01000053.1:0-28974 GCA_040289665.1 Leptolyngbya sp. ERB_1_1
GACATAGGAGATGAAGATAGCAGTCACCCCTTATTTTATCTACCCTTTACGAAAAGGCACTACCTAGTTGTGGGTGCAAAGCGAACAGTCACACTGCCGATCGGAAGTCAGAATATCACTGTTCGTGGACAAATGCTCACAGGCTTGTTCTGGGAACCAAAACGAGAAATCTTCAACCAACCCGCTAATGATGGAAGCTGCTTCAAGACATTCGGCACGATCTTCAAAGGGGAGTGGTCGCGCGACTGCACGGCTGATTTCTAGGCGAGGAACAGCTTAACTCTGTGGGTTTCATAGGTTCGTACGATTCAGACCCTTCCACGGTGGAGGGTCTTTTTCTCGCAATCATCGGAGCGTAGAAAATCTAGTCCCCTACTACTTCTGAAGCATTGTCTTAACGAGAGAGTGGATCAACTTCGCTTAAATCGCTCTTTTGCTAACTGAAACGATTCTTTCATCGCCGCTTGAATCCGTTGTGGATCAGGCTTTTTCCCGCCCATTAAATCCCCGAAATACACACAAGCCGCTTCTCCTAGCGCCCAGGTGTAAGCACTCGCCCAAGATGCCGCAATCACACTGCCAAATCCTGGAATAAACTTAATCAATTCCCGTCCGATCGCTTGCGCCACAAATCCACCTGCGATCGCGCTCACAATTCCTCCCGCTTGTGAAGCGGATAAGGTTTGACCATATAACTGTCCCAATGCTCCAACCATCGAAACTTGCAACGCTGTTAACACAGGCATCGTTGCCAAGGGTAGTGGAATGGCTGCCGCAGCACCCGCCATCACCGAAAAAGGCAAAATATATCGTCGTCCTGCATCCCGATAGAGATCACTAATTTGTTTGCCTGCGTTCTGATCGTTCAACAGTTGCGCGATCGTTCTTGCTTCTGCTTCGGGCAATAGATCCGCTAATCCATCGATCAGCGCTTCTAACCCATAAAACGGGGGGTGAAAGTCATCTTCTTCTAAAGTGAAATCGATCAAAACAGCACGATCAAACAATCCTACAAAGTTCTGCTGAATGGCGGAAAAAGCGCGATCGAGATCTGCAAAACTCGGTGGATACTCAGGATGATCCGTTACACCTGCTGGATACAACTCATGCAGACAAGTGACCGCAAGTAAGCAAGGAACTTCCGGATGTTTGGCGCGAATTCGACTTGCGATCTGCTTTAACGTATCGGTTGCAAAGTCGTTAATCCTGACGGTCAGAATCAGAACTTTCGCACGAGTTTCATCGGGTTGCAGTTCACCGACTAGCTCACGAATTACTTCTGAAGTTTCTTGTGTGCCATCCCCTAAACCAACCGTATCGGTAAAGACGAGCAAGGATAGATCCTGAGTCGGATAGCTATACTGTTGCGTGTATTGTGTGTGCGGACGAAAGCCTTGACCCACAATTTCTGCTGAAACTCCGGTTAAGCCTCGCACGATCGAGCTTTTTCCAGACTGCGGTTTTCCGACCAAAAGCGCCTCGGTCGTGGGTAATTCTGATCGTATTTTTTGCAGAATTTCTTGCATCTCCGCTTCGTCTACCCGAAACCAGCCTGTAACGGTTTGCGCGATCGACTCAATTGACGCGCGCTTTGTGGCTTCGGAAACACCCTGTTCAACCGTTTCTCGTACCTGATTCCACCAAGAATGATTGCCTTTCATCATCCACTCCCACAGAATAGAAAAGGCGCGATCGTCAATGCCGCGCCTTACTCCACTAATTATGGCTTTTGAGTTTGAGGCTATTCGTCGCCGGACTGTGCGGATTCCCCACCTGGCGAAGATTTGTAGATTGCGTCTAACTGTTCCCGCGCATCTTCCACACTCATCGATCGCATCACCAACAGCGGTTCGTTAATCACTCTGCCGTTTTCGTCGAGCAGTTCTGGATGAGGGACAGGACGATCCATCGATCGCCCGATCGGTGGATATTGTCGCTGTGACTCGATCCCCAGCGCCATCAAATTCCGAATCAAATTACCAACGGCTAAAAAAGCCAGCGCCGTAAACGCCAGAATGTAAAGTAGGTGCAGTATCATATGCCTCTTTCCAAGCCAAGTTGACAAAGAATTGAAAAATAGCCCAAATAAAAACGTGGGCGGCTCCTGTCCGGAGTTATGAAAATTGGTCTTCTTATATCTAATAGTCTCTCAGATTTTGCTGAATTGTGGTATCCAATTTGAGGGAGACTTTGCAAAACGATGCAGTTGGTCTTCAGGACGATTTTTGCGATCGCAGTTTCATGCTGACTTGCCAGCATTCAGTAACAAGATGATGCCAGATCACTAAGACAGACGTATCGACACCCGCTTGTCCATTGGTGACTTTAAGCAGCGTTTGAACGGTGCTAACTTCTTGTTGGGTTTGAATTACACGATCGAGGAGATCAGCTTGGTCGGCAGGCGATAGAAAGGAGAGCGTTTCGGTTTCGAGGAGAGTACGCGATCGAGAAAACCAATACTGGAAGTCGTCGAGCAAAGGTTCTAAAACGGTTTTGAGTAAATCAGGCTCAGGCAGATTTGAATTAAACATCGGAGAAGGTAAAAGGCAGTTGCGTCAACGAATTCTAATATTCTTTACAATTCGTAATCTTTTTTCACTTTACCTCGAATCGTTTGAGATTGAACACACATTGACAGCGGATCGGTAAGATAGATGAGGCATTCATCCTTATTACTCTTTCTATGTCAGCCGATTCTCCCCAACCGGAAAAAATTTACTTACCTAAGACCAGCGAATCTGAAGTTTTACAAAAGATTCGTCATACGACTTCGCACGTGATGGCGATGGCGGTACAGAAACTTTTTCCCAAGGCGCAAGTGACGATCGGTCCTTGGATTGAGAATGGCTTTTACTACGATTTTGATAGCCCTGAGCCGTTTACTGAAAAAGATCTCAAGGCGATCAAAAAAGAGATGGCAAAAATCATTCGACGCAATCTGCCTGTGAGCCGTGAGGAAGTGAGCCGCGAAGAAGCAAAATCACGGATTCAAGCGATTAACGAGCCATACAAACTAGAGATTCTGGACGATATCAAACAAGAGCCGATCACGATCTATCACTTGGGCGATCAGTGGTGGGATTTGTGTGGCGGTCCGCACGTCGAAAGTACTTCAGAACTCAATCCCGATGCGATCGATCTCGAATCGGTTGCAGGTGCATATTGGCGCGGTGATGAAACCAAAGCACAATTGCAGCGGATTTACGGCACTGCTTGGGAAACTCCCGAACAGTTAGCAGAGTACAAGCGCCGTAAAGAAGAAGCGATGAAGCGCGATCACCGAAAACTGGGGAAAGAATTGGGATTGTTTATCTTTTCCGATTTGGTCGGTCCCGGTTTGCCGATGTGGACACCGAAAGGCACGATTTTGCGATCGACGTTGCAAGACTTTCTTCAACAAGAGCAAGTTAAGCGGGGCTACCTTCCCGTTGTCACTCCCCATATCTCTAGAGTGGAACTGTTCAAGATGTCGGGGCACTGGCAGAAATACAGCGAAGATATGTTTCCGATGATGGCGGAGGATGATAAAGCTCGTGCTGAAGAACAAGGCTTTGTGATGAAGCCGATGAACTGTCCGTTTCACATCCAAATCTATAAGAGTGAGCTGCGATCGTATCGAGAGCTTCCACTGCGGCTTGCGGAGTTTGGAACCGTTTATCGCTATGAGCAATCCGGTGAATTAGGCGGACTCACCAGAGTTCGGAGCTTTACTCAAGATGATGCACATCTATTCGTGACCCCTGAGCAGCTTGATGACGAATTCCTTAAAGTGGTCGATTTGATTCAAACAGTATTCAGGGCGTTGCAGTTGACAAACTTCAAAGCGCGGTTGAGCTTTCGTGATCCCAACTCTGATAAGTACATTGGCAACGATGATGCTTGGACAAAAGCGGAAAGTGCGATTCGTCGAGCAGTTGAAACGCTTGGAATGGAGCATTTTGAAGGAATCGGGGAAGCGGCATTTTATGGACCGAAGCTAGACTTTATGGTGCAAGATGCGATCGGGCGAGAATGGCAGCTTGGAACGGTTCAAGTCGATTACAATCTACCGGAACGCTTTGATCTCGAATATGTAGCAGAAGATGGGAGCCGTCAACGTCCCGTAATGATTCACCGTGCGCCGTTTGGATCACTGGAGCGACTGATCGGAATTCTGATTGAAGAGTATGCAGGAGATTTTCCAGTGTGGCTTGCTCCGGAGCAAATTCGACTCTTGCCTGTCAGCGATGAGTTTCGACCTTTTGCAATCCAGGTGATTGAGCAAATGAAACAGGCTGGAATTCGGGCGGAAGTGGCTCCGGGTGGCGATCGACTCGGTAAGCTGATTCGCAATGCTGAGAAGGATAAGATTCCGGTGATGGCGGTTGTGGGTGCAAAAGAAGTCGAAGCGAATACGTTGAACATTCGGATACGGGCTTCTAGAGATTTGGGTGCGATTGCGGTGACGGAAGTGATCGATCGACTGAAGCACGCCAACAGCGATCACGGCAATTTTTAAGTCTGTATTGATAAAGCCGTCGATCGTTTAACGATCGACGGCTTTCAATTTGCTCCGATGCTACCTCGTCCCGAATGCCACTCCGGGGGCGAGGTAGCGCTATGAATGAAACACCTAAGATAGACTAATCGAGACTATTGAACTTACATCACTTAAGCCGAAGCTGTCGGAGTTTGATCACCCGTTTGCCCTTGCGGATTCAAAGAGAACATCACGCGCGACAGTCCACTTGCAAAGATGCTTGCACCTACTAAAGTTCCAAGCAACCAGGGAGCGTTAGAAGGATACTGGAACCAAATTAATGCACCTAAACCTGCGGTGATGATCGCATTTCCCAACAGCCAAACCCAGTTATTTTTCTGCCCACGCAAGCGGAATGCTAAAACAAGCTCAAATGCGCCTTCTGCTAACAAGAAACTACCCAACAGCAAGGTCAGCGTCAGCACGCCAGTCAAAGGAGCGACTAAGAGCATAATCCCCGTCGCGATATACAATACACTGATTAAGATTTTCCAGAGGAAACCGCCTTGTTCGCGAGTCTGCACAGCGTATATGATTTTTGTGAATCCCGCAGAAAGAATGATCAATGCAATCCAGGTCTCACTAACCAAGGTTGAGAACACAGGCAAAACTGCTGCACCAATCCCTAACACGATCAATAGAATGCCTGACCAAAGTGCACCATTTTTGCTCTTAGGTTGTTCAATATTAGCTGTCATATTTTCTCCTTGTGGATTAGACCAATCAGTAGTATATACAATCTGTTGTCGATCAATAAGCCTCTCAAGAGGTAGAGCGAAATCTGCACATCGGTTACATCGAAATCTTTCTGCGGTATGACTGCTTCTGAGTGAAGAAAAGTAAATTATATAGAGTAACTAGAAATACAATTCTGGAGCAGATTTTTACCATAGAGGGTTAAAGCAGTGTTAGAACGAAAGGGGCGAAGGATATTAGCAGTTGATGATACGGCAGACAACTTACTGTTGCTGCAAATTTTCTTAGAGTCGGAAGGATTTGAGGTTGAGGTGGCTGAGAACGGCAGTACTGCATTAAATCGGCTTCAGCAGTCTCCTCCTGATTTGGTATTGCTAGATGTGATGATGCCGGGAATGAATGGGCTAGAAGTGACCCAGGAAATTCGATCAAACAATCACACATTACCGATTTTGCTGATCTCGGCTCACGATAAGATGCAGATTCAACCTGGATTAGATGCAGGTGCAAATGGTTATATCCAAAAACCGATCGACTTCACGCAGTTGCTCTCTCGGATTAATGCTCTAACCACGGTTGCTTAGATTCATATGCAAAAAAGCCAAATAAATTTGGAGCTACATAAGTGAAGTTCGCCCTGCTTGCAGAACAAATTTCATCGCTTCAGATAGCTCCAAATCGCTTTTGGGATTATTGTATTAAACCAGTTCTCAAAGCACGAACTGCAACTTGGGTACGATCATCCGCGCAGAGCTTGTTTAGAATGTTGCGAACATGAGTTTTGACAGTTCCAACCGTGATATAAAGCTTCTCTGCAATTTGAGCATTACTACGACCATCAACAATCAGCTTTAATACTTCCAATTCTCGTTCAGTGAGTGGATAAGCTGGAATAAAGTCTTCATCTGATAAGCGATTGATCGAAATCGTTGCAGCTTCAGGAGATTGCTGGTGTGAAGCGTATGCCTTTTGCGTTTGGTGGAGAACAACGCGCGCGATCGCAGGATCAATCCAAGCATTGCCACTAGCTGTTGTCTCGATCGCTTGAGCAAGCTTATCAATGCTGGCATCTTTCATACAATAGGAATCGGCTCCAGCAGCAAAGGCAGCTAACACGGTATCTTCGCTGTCTTGCATCGTCATGATCAAGATTCTGGTGTTGGGAGACTCGCCTGCCGACTGAGCCTGCTTAAATTGCTGCGTTAGGTCGATTCCAGTCGAGTCTGGTAGACCAATATCAACGATCGCAACATCGGGATGAGAGGTTTTGAGTAGTCTTAGTCCCGACTTAGCATCACGCGCATCTCCAATCACTTCAAACCCCTCTCTCTGTTGCAGAGCGGCTCGAATCCCAACGCGGGTCAAATCGTGGTCTTCAATCAAAATGACTCGAATCATGCTTATTGCCAAGCCTCAATTATTATCAATGAACTGCTGTTCATCACAGTTTGTGTTGTGATGCCACCACGAGCTTTTATTGGTAAGGCTATCTTAGGGTGAAGCTTAAAGTAGAGGGATCTATCTTGAGTCGTCTCTATTTAGAGAGAGTATCCATCTATGGGATGAGACCTTTTAGAATTTTCAGTAAACATAAATTGAGAATTTCCCCAAACCGGATTTTTATTTGTTTACTTAGGTGTAGTGATACAGAGTTCTGACGTGCTCAAGGGAGATAGTAATGGAAAAGACCGTAATTCCAGCAATGCTTGATTCAAAAACGCCACCGGATGTTGTGATTCGAGCGGAGCCGCGTCAGCCTGAATCTGATCCAACATTGGGAATTCCGGTTCAAGTCGATCGACAAAGTACACCCAAACATCGATTAGTGACGATCGGGGATTCGCTAACACACGGATTTCAAAGCGGTGCAATCTTTCGGACGCATCTTTCTTATGCAGCGATGATTGCTCATGAACTCGGTTGGAAAGCTTTCCGATTTCCTACTTACAACAGTCCAGGAGACGGCATTCCACTGAATTTAGAGTATCTTGCCCGTAGTTTAGAGCGGCAGTATGGGGGTCGGTTGAACTGGTGGAAAGTTCCGTTTGCACTTCTAGATTTGCGAGGATTGCTCGATCGTACCGAGGATTTTTGGGAGCGTGGGGCTGGTTCTAAATTCTCAAGTCGGGGTGAAATTAATCACAACCTAGCAGTGTATGGTTGGGATCTACGAAATACACTGTCCCGCAACGCAGATGTTTGTCTTGAAGTCTTACGAAATAACCCACCTAAGGATAACTTTATTAAGCAGGTCGTTGATCATCATAATGAACGTGCTGCGCTTCGTGTTCTTGATACCGCGCGTGATGAAAAAGAACAAGCATTATCACCACTGCAAGCAGCACAAGCTTTATCGAATGAAGAAATTGAAACGCTTATCGTTTTCATTGGCTCAAACAATGCTTTGGGTAGCATCTTAACTTTCAAAGTGAACTGGTCGGATGTTGGTTACGATGACATGGATGTCAACGACCAATATACAGTTTGGCGACCGATTCACTTCCAGGCAGAGCTTGATTTGATCGTAGAACAAGTGAAGCAAATTCGCGCCCGTCATGTGATTTGGTGTACTGTGCCTCATGTAACGATCGCGCCATTTGCTCGTGGCGTGGGCGAGAAAGTTACGCCACAATCGCGCTATTTTCCTTACTATACGCAGTTCTGGATCAAAGATGAGCCATTTAATCCAGCGAGACATCCTCACTTAACGGCAAATGAGGCAAGAGCGATCGATAGTGCAATTGATCAATACAATGATGCGATCGCGAACGCGGTGCGAGACGGTCGTAAGCAAGGAAAAGACTGGTATTTGTTTGAAATGGTGGGATTGCTTGATCGGTTAGCAACTCGCCGCTTTTTCGGTCAAGCACAAGTACAGCCAGATTGGTGGAGTCCTTACGAGTTACCGCCTGCGCTGCAAGCATTAAAACCTGTCCCCGATTCCCGATTTTTCCGCTCGGATGCGCGTGGACGGATTCAGGGCGGATTGTTCTCGCTTGATGGCATTCACGCCACCACGATCGGGTATGGCATTGTCGCGCAGGAATTAATCAAACTGATGCAAGTTGCAGGCGTGGAATTTTATGACGCACAAGGGCAAAAGAGATCGGGTGACATTCAGATTGATTTCGATCGTTTAATCGCACTCGATACGCTGATTTCTCAACCGCCGAAGCTCGTTCAAGATGT
Source organism: Leptolyngbya sp. ERB_1_1 (assembly GCA_040289665.1). Taxonomy (GTDB): domain Bacteria; phylum Cyanobacteriota; class Cyanobacteriia; order Leptolyngbyales; family Leptolyngbyaceae; genus Leptolyngbya. The sequence continues at coordinate 8,405 of PSLO01000053.1, forward strand.
GATCAATACGATTGGATGGTTTGATAGTACGTTCAGTTTTATGAATGGATTACTACGATCGAACTATTAACAATCTAAGAGATTCCATCCTGTGAAATTTTGGAGGCTGACGAAATCGGCTCTTCGACTTTGGGAAGCGATCGCGTCGATCGAGATTTCTGCGGTCTACCTCTATCTGTCCAACGATGCAGCAGTATGTAGAAGCAGGGAATGATAAACAGCGTCAGCATTGTTGCCAACGACAATCCAGAGAATACGACGATCCCCAAAGGTTGCAGAAATTCGCTGCCTTCTCCCAACCCTAATGCCAGCGGAAAGATTCCTAAAACAGTCGTTACGGTTGTCATCAAAATCGGGCGTAATCGTTCGGGTGCGGCTCTCAACATTGCCGATCGTCGATCGAGTCCCTCACCTTTGTAGATTTCGTTAGCGGTTTCTACCATGATGATCGCGTTGTTCACCACAATCCCAACTAATAGAACTGCACCGACAATCACAGTTGCCCCGATCGCGGTTTTCGTTAAAAACAGTCCTAAGATTCCACCACACAATGCTAAGGGAATCGTGAACATGATGACCAACGGATCAATCAAAGAGTTGTACTGAACCGCCATGACAACGAACACCAGGAATGCGGCTAAACCTCCTAATAGTGGTAAAGCGCTTTGCAGTTGTTGATTACTTTCAGCCGCGCTACTGGGTAAACGGGAAACACCATCAGGGAGTTGAATGGTTTGAAAAATGCGATCGACTTCTGCTAAAGCCGCTCCCAAACTTGCACCTTGATTTAATGTTCCAGCAATCTGAAACACCTGCCGTTGATTGATTCGCTGAATTTGTCCAGGGGCTTGTCCTGTCTGAATCTTTGCAACATCACTCAGGCGCACGATCTGATTATCACTGGTAAATAGAGGAATCCGTTCTACTTGTGAAGCATTCTGAATTGCAGCTTCGTTGAGTTCAACTCGGACATCTACCAATCGATTGCCGCGCTGAATTTGAGTCGGAATCGAACCTTCGATCGCAGTCTGAATCGTTTCTCCCACTGCCAGGGTGTTTAATCCGAGTTCTGCCGCTCGTTCGCGATCGCGCTGAATCTGAACTTCTGGCTGGCGCTGATCTGCATCTGGACGAAATCGAGCTAACGTTGCCTGAGACAGTGCGCCTAAAACTTGCCGTCCCGCTGCTTCTAATTGATCTAAATTCTGTCCCTGCAAGATCACATCAATTTCTGCGCCTCTCACTGGAGAATTGTTCAGAATCAATCCCCGAACTTGCCCCGGACTCAGACGCAATGTAATATCTACTAGATTGAGCTTGCGAAACTCCCGGTTCACCTTTTCGACGAATTCTTCAACGTTTGTCTCTGGTTTTAACGTAATGTTGCTAGACGCGCGTAGTGGATTTTCGGTAGTGTTGCTTCCAAACAAGAAGCCGCCCACTGTTGTAAACACATATTCAGTTTCTGGCTGAGATTGCAGGATCTTATCGACTTCCTGCATTGCTTTTTGACTCGTTGCCAGCGGGGTTCCGGGTGGAAATTGAGCAATTAAGTTCGCTTGTCCGGTGCTAATTCGGGGCAAAATCTCCTGCGGAATTCGTCCTGCCATCCACAAACCGCTACCCCCAAGAATCAGTACCGTAAGCGCGATCGCAACGATCGGTCTGCGTGTAATTTTGGCTAACACTCCCGCATATCCGCGCGTTCCACCTTCTAAACGTTGATCAAATTGGCGAAACAGCCAGAACCGTTTGATGTTGCTTGACCAGCGAATCGCCAATAATCGAGATGCCAACATCGGAACGACGGTAACTGCCACAATCAGCGAAGCTATCACCGCAAAGCAAATCGTTAAAATCAATTCGTTAAACAACAGCGAAATGAATCCACCAACTAACACAAAAGGCAACACAGATACTAAGTTTGCACCCGTGGCTGCAACGAGCGAAGACTCTACCTCACGACTACTTTCTTCTACTAGGTCGATTGCGGCTCCTGTTCCTTGCGATGACAGACCTGCTGTACCTCCTTGCCCCTCAGCCCGCTTATCAATATTGTCTAAAATTACAACAGAAGTATCAACAGCTTGACCAATACTAATTGCTAAACCTGCCAAGCTAAAGACATTCAACGAGAAACCACTCAGTTTCATTGCAGCGATCGCAACAAGAGTACAAAGCGGAATCGTTAGAGTAATAATGAAAGTCTGTCTGAGTGATCCTAAAAATAATAGAACTGACAATCCTGCAAGTGCCGCTCCAGAGAGAGCAGATTCGGTCACGCTATCCAGAGAAGCTTGAATAAACGTGGACTCGTCTAAGGTTGGAAGAAGCCGCATTTCTGCTGGAATTACATTCGATCGACGTAATTCTTCAATCCGCCGCTTCACACCCTCCACGACTTGAATTGTGTTTGCATCTGGTTGCTTCTGAATACTGACTTTCACCGCAGGCTGACCGTTTAGGTTCACAAAAACGCGCTGCTTTTGCGTTCCATCATTGACCTCAGCAAAATCTCTCAGATACACTCGTTCTGTAGGCGCTGGCGTTGTCGATTCGGTTGTGGTTTGTGATGTAGTTTGTGTTGTTGCAGCCTCATTCGCAACTGGAAATGACAAATCACGAATCTCTGATGCGTTTTTGAATCGCCCGATCGTTCGAGTTAACGGCTCAGAGGTTTTACCTAAAATTCGACCACCTGAGATATCCTGGTTTGTTTCTTCTAATTCTTGTAAAACGCTGTTTAACCCCACACCAAGCGCTTGAAGTCGATCGAGGTCAACCGCAACCCGCACCTCTTCTTCCACACCGCCGGACACGTCCACGGCTGCAACCCCTTCTACAACTCCCAACTCACGCGATAATTCTTCATCAGCAAACACGCGCAAATCAACCAGCTTAGAAGAAGGCGAAGTTACCGCAAATTCGTAAACCGGAAGCTGAGATGGATCAACTTTAGATAAGGTAGGTTCTTCGATCGTATCGGGTAGGTTGCCTCTGGCTCGGTTAAACGCTGCGGTCGCATCATTCAGCGCTTGATCAATGTTTCCGCCCGGTTGAAAGAATAAATCAACGCTGACTTGACCTTCACGAGTCTGAGAATACACCTGAACTACGCCTTCTGTTGCAGACAGCGCTTCTTCAAGCGGACGAGTCACTTCATCCACTGCCACTTCTGGAGAAATTCCAGGAGCCTGAACCCGCACCGAGATTCGAGGATATGTGATCGAAGGCAGCAAATCGACTTGCAGACCAAATAGAAAATAAACGCCAATGACGATCGCCGTTAAGGTCAGCATCAAGGTAGCAATGTAGCAATGTGGCGGCGAATCGCGATCGAGCTAATACTAAAGCCCCGCGATGGAGAATCCTGCATTGTCATAAATCTCTATCCCTGCGATAAAATGCTCAATCGAACAGGCGCACCCGCTTCTAATTCTCCGCCGCTCCGAACGACAAAAGATTCACCCGCTTTTAATCCAGATAAAACCTCGACTTGTCCATTCGCGCGTTTTCCAAGCTGTACTTCTCTTGGACTAACGCTGGCTTGCTCTCCCGATCGCGTTACGACATACATAGTTGCGGACTTGGGAGGCTCTTGATTTGAAGCTTGATTCTGCTGTGGTTTCTGTCCAATTTGCGTTGCTGATTCTGGAACCACCACGCGCTGAGATTGTCCCGATTGAAAACTCACCCGCGCTAACAATCCACTCCCAATTCTGCCAGATGAATTCGGAATCGTGACTTCGACGGGAATTAATCGCGCTCGTGTTTCTGCGGCAGGAGAAATCCGGCTCACTTGTCCGGTTAGTGTTTGATTCGGCAGTGCATCCAGTCGCACTCGTGCAGTTTGCCCTACGCGAATGTTCGCGAACTCTCGCTCTGACACTCGCACCTCTACTTTCACCTGGTTGAAATCACCCAGTCGTAACACTTCAGTTCCAGCTTGGGCGATGTTTCCCGGTTCTGTCGGACGTGCTAAGACCGAGCCATTCACAGGTGAAGTAAGAACGCCGAAAGACTGCCGCTCCCGTTCTTGATTGACGATCGCTTGTTGTGCCGTAATTCGCCGTGCTGATGCGGCAGCCGCTTGCTGTCGATTTCCAACTTGTTTTTCTGCCGATCGTAATGCTTGTTCTGCGGTTCCAACGCGAGTTCTGGCAGTTTCGGTCTGCTGTTCTGAAACTGCGCCCTGACGAAACAGTTGTGCCTGTCGTTGACAATCCGATCGCGCTTGCTGCAATTCTAATCGGGCACGTTCGACCTGAGTTCGGGCATCTTCGACTTCTGCTTGCAAGCTGGCAACTTCTGATTCTCGTGCGGCAACTTCCGCTTCGGCTTGAACCACCGCAGACGACGCGATCGTTCCGTCTAACCGAGCTAATACTTGACCCGCTCGAACTGCGTCTCCAACGTTTGCAGCGATCTCTGTGATTCTGCCTTCGGCTTGCGATCGTAGTGAAATTTCGCGGTAGGGTCGGGTGGTTCCGGTGTAAGTTCGGTCTTCGTTTAATGCACTAAGTTCCGCAACCGCAGCATCGACTGCGACTGGTCCACCTTGCTGGTTTTGGCGATTGGGCTGTTGCTGAGCATCACCTGAAGGAATGAGATTACAGCCGCTTAGAATCAGTACTCCGGCGAGTCCGAAATGGCTGAAGGTCAATCGGGCAGGGATCGGAAGTCGCATGACGATAAGTTGAAGGTTAACGCAGACAATGGTTCAGACTTCACAAAGCGAACTACGGTTCAAAGTTTATGACGTTTTGTGTACTAAATATATCAATCAAAAGATTGAGCTTGAATTAGCAGCGGCATTTGGGCGATCGCTATTTCTCCCAAAAGAGTGAGGAATTCCAAAGCGAGATTGCAAGAATCGGATCAGGTGTGGGTTGTTTGTCGCAAATCTTAAGATCAGGATGGAAATTATGGCAGATTCGATTCGGGCAATTGATGTCGATACGACGATCGCGGCATTACAACAGGGGTTAACATCGATTCCTGTAGAGCAAGCGATCGCAGTGATCGAAAGTTGGCAACAGCAGCTTCAAGGGACTGATTTAGCAGAAGACTTAGGTGATCTCAAAGCAGCATTATCGGAGGGTGATGTAAGCGCAATCTCAGAGATCTTGACTGATTTAGGTGAAGATACTTCGGAAGCCGCAGCAGAGGCAACTGGAGATGTCGCGGTTAAGGTTGAGCAGTTGGGTGAATTGTTGTCACAAGCAGGTCAATCGTTGATGTAGGGTTGGAATTTGGTAGGGGCAATTCATGTCCCTACTGTGTGATAAAAGCTGCAAGATAGAGGTGATGAATGTTGCGGAAATTCAGTCTGTGGAGCATATGGTTTGGATTCATCATCTATGTACTGTGGTTCGCCCCGCCGCTAAAGTCCAATTTGTTGCAGCCGATTCAAGCCTTGCTATCAGGACACATTCCGTTGTTAAATCCGGTGGTTGTATCGCTATTTAGCATGGTTGGAATTTGGCTATTGATTTATAGCTGTTTGATCTTTGCAGATGGCAGAATGCAGCAGATTCCAGCATGGGCATTTATGTTAGCTTCGATCGCAACAGGAACACTTGGCTTGATTCCCTATCTTGCATTACGTGAACCGAACGAAGAGTTTTCGGGCGGAAAAGATCCTTTATTGTCTTTGTTTGACGCACGATCAACAAGTGTAGTTCTAACGCTGAGTACGCTTGTTTTGCTGTTACTTGCGATCGTATTCGGAGATTGGAGCGCATTTATCCAGGCGTTTCAAACTGACAAATTTATTCATGGGATGACGCTGGCATTTTGCCTGTTTGCGCTGCTGTTTCCCTATCCAACGTTGCTGAGCGATGATATGGCACGACGGGGGTTAACGCAGCAGTCTCAGTTTTTCTGGATTGTTGCGCTTGTGCCATTATTTGGTGCGCTGGTCTATCTTTGTCTGCGCCCAAGAATTCCTGCTTTGAAGTAATTTCACTCGCATGATAGATAAATTTCAGCGACTTTTTTCCTAAGATCCGCGAAGCTTTGTGATGGTCATTATGCAGGATTTTAGTCAACTGCTGAAAGGAAAAATTGATCGCATTAAACAAGATTGGGTAGATGCGGTATCACGCGATCGACAAATTCATAGTGCAGACACGCTGAGTCGAACCGCGATCGAAAACCATATCGATGATGTGTTGTTAGCAATGACCCTATCACTGTCACAAACTGAAGCAGATGACGATACTACGATTGAAAAAGCCAGTATTTCTCATGGTGTTCTACGTGCAAATCAAGGATTTGATCCGAGCGAAATCGCACAAGAATATCATCTATTACGGAATACGATTTTCGATTCGATTCGCGCTGATTTATTAAGCAGTACCGCCGAAGAGGTATTTCGTGCTGTTACAGTGATCGATTCTGTGATCGATTTAGCGGTTTCACAATGCTTCAAAAGCTATGTTGCAGAGCGGCTAGATGAGTTAGAACAGGTACGAAATCAATTGAATATCACGGTTTCAGAATTAAAACGATTGGCACGCAGTAGCGAAGAAAATCTTTCTATTTTGGCGCATGAACTCAAAACGCCACTCACTTCGATCATCGGATATGCGGATCTCTTCTTGCGGCAGTCTCGAAAAGAGGAAGCACAGGATTCTGTCTCTAGCCTGGAAAACATCGAACGAGTGTTACGGGGCGGGCGACGATTACTACATCTGATCAATGATGCGCTTGAGCTTTCACGCTATCAGGCGGGAAAAATGCAGATCATTCCAGAAGCGATCAATCTTCCTGCATTGATTCGCGCCGTTCTTGAGGTGATTCAGCCATTAGCAAATGAACGTGGTTTGCAATTGATCACTGAACTCGATGAAGCTCCACCCGAAGTCATCAGCGATCCCTTTCGCTTGCAGCAAATTCTCACTAATCTTGCCAGTAATGCAGTGCGCTACACTCAATCTGGCAGCGTTACGATCTCGTGTCGCACCTTACCCAACGATCGCTGGTTGATTTCTGTCGCTGATACGGGAGTCGGAATCGATCCTGCTGACCAATTGCGGCTATTTGTACCGTTTGAACGGGCTGGAACGATGCGATCGCCCGATAGTACAGGATTGGGATTGGCGATCGTGGCGCGTCTGGTTGAACTTTTACACGGAAATATCTACCTTGCATCCCAACCCGAAGAAGGCTCAACGTTCACAGCAATTTTTCCGCTAGAAATTGAATAGACTTGCCTGAACACCTTGAGGATATAGTCGCACTTGTGCCATTTTGGGGAAGTCTAGGGCATACATCTAATCTCAGATTGCGTCCTGAACTGAGGAAATCCTCATGAAGCAAGAATTCTACAGCCCCGACGATGCTTTCAGCACACGTGAACGTGACCGCGCCTCCATGCTTTCAGCAGCCGCGAATCAACCTATCAACGCCCCGGTTGAATTTTGGGACGAACTCGAAATCGATGAGGAGAATCCCGAAGCTCAGCAGATCGCCAAGAGCGAAACCTTGACGATCGAGCGCGATGCTCAAGTCACGATCGAGCCACCGCCTGGAATGCCGGATGCCAAACCCCGCTATATTCAAGGCGTGGTAGGAGATAAACAAGTCTGCTTAGTGACGAATCTACTTAAGCAAGAGTCAATGACGCTGAGACAACCGCAAATGGTTTGGACGATCGGACGCAATCGATCTGCGGCACTGCCCCTACAAGATCGTAAGCTGTCTCGTCGTCATGCAGTTATTCTCTATCGGCAAGATGGCTTTGATTTCATTGATCTCAACAGCATGAATGGGTCTTATATCAACGGCGTGAAAGTTCAACAGAGCCAGCGGCTTCAGGACGGGGATTGTATCTGTGTCGGCAGTACTCGCTTCTTCTTCTTTGTCAGTGGACAAGAACGATCGACCCAGGCGCTACATCCCGAAGTTTTGGCGCGGTTGAATAGTGTGGAAACGCGAAATGGTGTCACGACTTTTCGCAATTGATATAGACCCCTTGTGCGAATGCCTAGGCGAATGGAATTCGCGGCTTGCTTGTTTAGCCCCAAATTCCATTCAGTGGGTGTTTACGATTCGTGCAAGACCCCACTGATCCAAGAGAAAAGCATATTCAAAGGCAATTTCTTTCAGACGCTCATACCGTCCTGATGCGCCTCCGTGTCCGGCTCCCATATTGGTTTTTAACAGCAATACGCGAGAATCAGTTTTAAGCGCTCTGAGTTTTGCTGTCCACTTGGCAGGTTCCCAATAAGAAACGCGCGGGTCATTTAAGCCTGCGGTGATTAGTAAAGCAGGATAGGCTTTCGCTTCGACATTATCGTAGGGCGAATATCCTTTCATGTAAAAGTAAAACTCTGGATCATTGGGATTGCCCCATTCTTCCCACTCAGTAGCGGACAGAGGAAGCGAGGTGTCTAGAATTGTGGTGACGACATCAACAAAGGGAACTTGCGCGATCGCCGCGTTGAACAATTCTGGACGCTGATTAATCACTGCACCGATTAACAGTCCACCTGCACTGCCTCCGGAGATTGCTAAATGTTCCGCATTTGTCCAACCCTGTTGAATCAGTGTTTCGGCACAAGCAATAAAATCACGAAACGTATTCTGTTTGTGTAAGAACTTGCCGTCTTCGTACCACTTGCGTCCGAGTTCAGAACCGCCCCGAATGTGCGCGATCGCTAGCACGACTCCGCGATCGAGCAGCGCTAACCGAGTCGGAGAAAAAGAATCTGGGTAGCTAAAGCCATAGGAACCATAACCCGTCATCAGCAAAGGATTTTTGCCGTTACGATCGATGCCTGCTTTGTACACGATCGACAGCGGAACTGCGGTTCCGTCGGGGGCAATTGCTTCGAGACGCTCACTTTTGTAAGCGGTACGATCATAGCCACCCAAAACAGGCGTTTCTTTTTTCAATTCACGGGTTCGTGCATCGAGATCGTAATCAAAAATCGAGAACGGCGTGACGAGGGAGGTGTAGCCAAAGCGCAGCGTCCCGATGTTGAAGTCTGGATTGATTGATTCTGATACTTCGTAGGTCGGTTCTGGAAACGGAACGGTATGTTCTTCCTGCGTTGAGAGTTTGCGAACGCGGATATTCGGCAATCCGGCTTCGCGATCGTAGATCACCAGATGATCTACAAATGCACTCACACCCACTAAAAATACATCTTCTTGATGCTCGATCACCGTTTCCCAATTCTCGATGCTGGGATCACAGATAGGGGCTTTCATCAGTTTGAAATTGAGCGCGTTTTCATTCGTGAGGATGTAAAACGCATCTGTATGATGCTCAACTTCATACTCGATCCCGACTTGACGTGGACGAATCAAGCGAAAGTCTCCAGTCGGATCGTTCGCATCAAGATAATGAACTTCCGACGTGATTTTACTGCCTAAACCCAGCAATAAATATGCTTCGCTCCGGGTTTTATCAATTCCGAGAAAATAGGCATCATCAGCTTCGTGAAACAACAGTGGATCGGTATCAATTCCACTCCCCAAGCGATGTCGGAATAGTTTATAAGGGCGATTTGCCGGATCGATTTGAGCATAGAAAATAGTTTGATTATCATTGCTCCATGCAAACGAAGCCGTATCGGGAATCGATTCTGAATACAGTTGATGCGTAGTGAGATCTAGAAAAAAGAGGGTGTACCGTTCTGCACCTGTAGTATCGATCGAATACGCCAATCGTTGATGATCTGGGCTAACCTCAAACCCGCCCAAGCTAAAGTATTCAGTGCCTTCAGCAAGTTGGTTTTGATCGAGTAGCACTTCTTCTGGTGCATCGAGTGTCTGATATTTACGGCAGTGAATCGGATACGCTTTTCCAGTCTCGGTGCGCGTATAGTAATAAAACTCGCCCTGACGATATGGAACCGACAAATCATCTTCTTGAATGCGCGACAGCATCTCCTCGTAGAGCGTTGTTTGCAGCAATGCGGTCTGCTGCATCATCGCCTCGGTGTAAGCGTTCTCAGCTTCAAGATACGCAATGACTTTTGGATTGTCGCGATCGCGTAACCAAAAATAGTCATCGATGCGCTCATCGCCATGCAGTTGATGAACAGTCGGATGTTTGGGGGCGATCGGGGGAGTGCGATCGCGCTGATCAGTATTTAGCAACGACATAAAAGAAACCTCCGTACATCCCTGTCCATTTTGGATAATTTTTGTCGAGCTTGTCAGAAGAATCAATCAATATAGTACTTGATTCATTACGAGAGTCATTCTTGCCTACCCAATCGAAAGGAGGTCTTTTATGTGAGGGGTGCTCCTAACCCCGTATTGGGCATCATGGAGGCTTGCAGCTTCACCCCTCACATTCCCCGATTTTCCGGTCAACTCGCCTAATCAGTAAAATCAGCTATACTCAATGCTCAATGTGTTGAATACTGAAACGTTTTTTTAAGCTGTACATTACATTAGATATAGTCCCGTGATATGCCCGTAACGTTTGAGGCGATTTATGGCTGCTAATCTTGCTTCCAGTTCGATGGTAACGACCCAATCTCCGCAGGATGCGGTGGCGCTACGACAGGTTTTCGCATCGCTGACGGCTGAAAGTTGTCCACTGACCTACAACTTCCACATGCACACAACGCATTCCGATGGACAACTACACCCGGAAGCATTGGCACAACAAGCGATCGACCTTTCGCTCAAAGGGTTCGCAATTACGGATCACCACGAGATTAGCGGCTACCGAGTTGCACGACGGTATATTCAAGCACATCGGAATGATCTAGCGATGCCGTACTTGTGGACGGGAACCGAGATCACTTCCAGGCTGCTCGAAACGGAGGTTCACATTTTGGGATTTGCCTTTGATCCAGAGCATTCGGCGATTGCGTCTTATCTGCAAGGTGCTGCGCCTCAAGGTGATCGCGCTCAGGCAGCACGAGTGATCAGCGCGATTCACCAAGCTGGGGGAATTGCGGTCTTGGCGCATCCCGCGCGTTATCGTCGATCGGCGGATGAATTGATTCCAGCGGCGGCAATGGTCGGAATTGATGGAGTGGAAACGTTTTACGCCTACAACAATCCGAAGCCCTGGATGCCTAGCCCAAAAGAAACCGATCAAGTAAAACAGTTGAAGACCCAGTATGACTTACTCAGTTCTTGTGGAACAGATACCCACGGCATGAGCTTGCTACAGCGACTTTAGGCTACGCGGTTAACTTCTGCATCGAAACCGTGTGGAGTGATACCAAATCTTGGTAGGGTGACAACGGTTTTTAATTGTGCGGAGATGGTTATGTCTTCCCTATTCGCGGATGCCTCACAGCGATTGCAGCAAGCATTGAAATATACGACGCTTTCAGAAGATGCGATCGAGTCTTTGAAATATGCAAAAGCATCGCTTTCAGTTTCGATTCCAGTGCGGATGGATGATGGATCGCTGAAAGTGTTTCAAGGCTATCGGGTGCGCCATGACGACTCGCGCGGGGCGGGTAAAGGTGGAGTGCGATACCACCCTAATGTGACGCTAGATGAAGTGCAATCATTAGCATTTTGGATGACATTTAAATGTGCCGCGTTGAGCCTGCCATTCGGGGGGGCAAAGGGTGGAGTTGCAGTCAATCCGAAATCGTTATCGCGTCTTGAGTTAGAGCGGTTAAGCCGAGGGTATATTGATGCGATCGCGGATTTTATTGGAACGGATGTAGACATTCTCGCACCCGATGTCTACACGAATGCAATGGTGATGGGTTGGATGATGGATCAGTACAGTATCATTCGACGGCAAAATACACTAGGCGTTGTGACCGGAAAGCCAATCGCAATGGGCGGAAGTTTGGGGCGAGATACGGCAACCGCGATGGGGGCATCGTTTGTGATTGAGGCGATGTTACCAAAGTTTGAAATGAAGCCGCAGGAAACAACGGTCGCGGTTCAAGGGTTTGGAAATGCGGGGGCAACGATCGCGGAATTGCTATATCGGGCGGGGTATAAAATCGTTGCCGTGAGTGATTCTAAAGGTGCAATTCATTCTAAAGCTGGACTAGATATTCCAAGTATCCGTCAGCATAAAAATTCAACGCGCGAGATTCAAGCCGTGTATTGTGAAGGGAGTGTCTGTAGTGTTGCCGATCACGATCGCTTAACCAATGCAGAATTGCTTGAACTTGATGTAGATATTCTGTTACCTGCTGCATTAGAAAATCAAATTACCGAAGCGAATGCAAACAACATTAAAGCAAAGCTGATTTTTGAGCTTGCAAATGGCCCAATTACGTCGACCGCGGATGCGATTCTAGAGAAGAAAGGTATCTATGTATTTCCAGATATTCTTGTGAATGCGGGCGGTGTGACAGTGAGCTATTTTGAATGGGTGCAGAACCGCAATGGATTGTATTGGACATTAGGCGAAGTAAATCAAACTCTCCAGCGCAAGATGGTAGAGGAAACAGAGCAGATTTGGTTGATCGTGCAAGAGTTATCAATTTCAGCGCGAACAGCGGCATATATTCATGCATTGAGACGATTGGGAGAAGCGATCGACGCTAAAGGAACACGCAATTATTACAACGGTCGTTAAATCACCTGCAAGAGATCTATTGATCGAGCCGAGCAATCAACCACAAAGCAAAGCGCTCTAATCCCACTAACAAAGCAGTAATACCCACCGCTAACCCAAAAAGAACAAGATTGTTTTCATTGCCTGCTTTTAGCGCAAAACTGAGTGAAGTGGCAACAGCAGGGGGATGCATAATATCTAGCACGATCATCAGAACGATCGTCACTATCATTGCACTCCCGGCAGCAACATATCCCGACCCAAAACTCACAAACGTGAGCCAACCGATCATGGCTGCCATTATTTGTGCTGAAACCAAGGTGCGAACTGAATTTGTCCCATGCTGCGGATCAAGATAAATCAAAAACGCACTCGCAGCCAAGGAAGCAAATAGCAATCGCTGCCGACTCAGCACTTCAACCAAAGCCAGTACGCCTAATACCACTGCTGTTGGAGCCGTTGCTAACAATAGCTCACCTTTGATTCCGAGTCTCCGTCGAAGCGGTCGATTCGCTCCTTCGATCGGCTTTAAACTTGTACGGTTTCGTCTCATTCCATCCTCGGTTGCGGTGTTTGTTCTACAATACGGTGTTGCTCACCTTGGCGGATTTCGCGCTCTAGGAAATAGTTTAATAATGTTCGGAGCAGCACGATCGCACCTAGATTGAGAATGTCCTGACGCGTCGGAGCAACCGCAGTGCGAAGAATATCACTGGCAACGGTGAACTCTAACCCCAGCGCCAAAACTCGTCCCAACTGCAAGCGAATCATTTCGGTCGAATCAATGTGCCGCCTGCGGGAAAACAGTTGCTTCCCATAGTCAAGAATGGCGCGTACTACACCCGTGCCGATCACGATCGCGGCTGCGATTTCTGCTCCGGCTGCTAAATAGCTCACAATCAACTTCAGCCACGACTCCAATGGACTACCTGTAGTTGTTTCTGAGCTAGTTTGTCCAGCATTGAGGCTGAGCAATAGCACAAGACCTAAGATCAGTGCCAGCGGCAGAATTAGACTGGTGATCGAATCTCCTAATGGCTTTGCTGATTTCCTTCTTTCCACGTTCATGTTTTTTCATCCTTCCACACCTTAATGCGCAATTCAGTCTGGTGCGATCGCATTTTCTTAGCGTAGGAAGTTTGTTGAACGGGCGCTTCCCTCTGACGAATGACGCAGAACTTTGTGGAAGTGGAATTGACGGCAGGATGCTGCCTATCTCGCAAGAATCTTCAATCTAAGCCTGTAGTTCGCGCTCTACTAGAATGACGTTCTCTGTCACTTTCTCGAAGGTGTCATCATGACTAATCACAAAGAGTTGACGAAAGGATTTGATATTACCGATCGCTTCTGCTAAGCTTTCTCGTCTTGATCGATCCATGTTCGTTGTGGGTTCATCAAAGAACGCAATGTTAATGTCTGCTAACACTTTTAACAATGCTAAACGGACTGCTAGAGCAGCACACATCTGCTCACCACCAGATAGATTGATAAATCTGCGGGAATGTGCGCCCTCTTGCACCATAATTTCGTAGTCGCGCGTCCATTCCAAAGCAACATTGGGGCGATTCAGCAATTCTCGGAATAAGCGATCGGCTTCATAAGAAATCGTTTGTACATAACGTTCTGTAATTCTCGGTGCGGCTTCTTTGTAGGATTTACGAGCAAATTTAATGAATCGCTCTGTTTTCTGCTTCTGTTTCAATTGTGTTTGTGCATTGGTTCGCTTCTGCTGGATTGCTTGCAGTTTAGAAAGTCTCGTTTCGCATTCCTCTAAGCGCTTCATCTCAATGGGTAGCGTTGTGCTAAGTGAGATTCGCTGACGATTGGCTTCTTCGTATCCAGCGTTGATCCGTTTGACTCGCTCTGGATCATAGGTTTCTTCAAGCTGTGCTTTTTGGTCAGTTAATGCTCTAAGCTGCGATTGATATTGGTTTAATTGCTCGATCGCATCTTCAAGCTGAGTTTTGCGGTCTTTAAAGCTGTTTGCAGATTTTTGGTGTTCGAGATAGACTTGATAGTCCAATCTGTAGCGATCGCGCAAATTTTGCTGCTCTTGGATCTGATCTGCTAAGCTTTCAAACGCTTTTAAGGCGTGATCGATCGCGCGAATTGCATCTTGTCCGTTTTTCAGTTCTAACTGAAGTTGAGCTAGTTCCACATCAAGTCCAAATAGCGCTTTCAAGTCTTGTGTAAGATAACGACTGCGATCGCGTGGATTGTCTAATTTTTCTAGCTGTGCTGCAATTTCGGCAATTTGGGCTTTAAGTTCGGGTTCTACCGCAAGTTGGGCTTGGTGCTCAACAATGAGCGATCGTAGTTCTGCAACTTCAGCACCGAGCTTTTCTTCTTGATCGAATTTAGCTTCAAGTCTGAGATATTGTGCTTCTTGATCACGAACCATTTTCAGTTGAGTTTGGGTGTTTTGTACAAGTTGTTTTAAGCGATCGGCAAGGAGTTGTTCTGATAGATCATCTAGAATGTCTTGAAGGTCTTGCATCAAATGATGATTGAGCTTTGAACTATTCGCTATCGTATTTAACACTGCTTCGAGCCGAGGTTGCCATAGGGGATTCGTTTGTTGTAGTTCTTGTAATGTTGCAGTTGCAGATTCAACCTGTTGCATTTGGATATCTTCGCGTTTTTGTGCTTGCAGCATAATCTGCCGCAAATCTGCCTCAAACTGGGTAGCAGCTTCGATGCGGCTCAGTTGTTGTTGATAGCGTTGTAGCTGTTCTTCAAGCTGAGGAATTTGTTTGACGATCGCGCCTAGTCCTTCTAATCGCTCAATCTCGTCGCTCAGTTGTTTTTGGCTTTGCTGAAGTTGTATTAGCCGCTTTTCGTCACGTTGAATCGTTTGTTTCCAGCTTTGGCAGGTTTGGAGTTGCTCGTTTAGCTGCTTCTGTTGTTGTTCAAGTTCGGTTTGTTGTTGAATTAAAGGTTCTAAACGCTTTAAATCCACTTCAATTTGCGATCGACGTTCTCCTTTCTGAGTCAAAACAGCTAACTTTGATTGATGCAATCCAAGCGATTCGCTCAGTGTTTGACGATCGCGCAATAGTTTCTCCTGACGAGTCCGACTTTGATCGAACTCTTGTAAGGCTTGATCGGCTTGTAAATAAGCTTGATAACTATCACGACGCTCTGTACAAATTGCAACTGATTTCTCAGCAGTGTCTAGCTCTAGTTTTAGGCGTTGTACATTCAATTCCTCAGAGCGAATTCGACTAGAAATCGTTTCTAGATTAGTGGTTAGCTGCTGAACTTGAGACGCGATCTCACTATATTTCTCTTGATCAGCTTTGAGTTGATCATATTGCTCTTCCCAATATTTTAAGTCGGTTTGAATTTGTACGATCGTTTGGCTCAGCGAATTCTTTTGCTGTGTGAGTTCATCCCATTCTTGCAGCGATTCATCATATTGCTGAATATCACGTTCTAGCTTTTCAGATTGAGCCTTTGCAAACTTCTCCAAATCTCCTAGCTCTTTGAAAACTTTCTTATACTCTTCAACCTTGAGAATTGGATCAAAAACTTTCTTGCGTTCTTCTGCGGTTCCGAGAAAATCAACGGTAAATGTGCCTTGCGGAACCCCGATCGTATTCCGAAATAACTGCGCTAAATTTGTCCCCGCTGGTACTCCTAAATGCTCTCTCAGCCACGGCAAAACATCTTCTTTTTTTGTGTAATCAAGCTTTTCGCCAAGTTGCGGATCGTAGATCGTATAGCTCGATCGCGTACAGCGGCTCACATCGTAGGTACGCTGATCTCGGCTAGAGATAAAGCTAACCCGCACTTGAGCACTATTAGAACCATTGCGAATCAAATCTTCTTTAGTGTACGCACCGGAATAGTCAAACAAGACCCACGCGATTGCTTCGAGAATGCTCGTCTTCCCTGCACCATTTTCACCACAAATCGCATTCGTTCCAGGCTGAAACAAAAAGACGCGATCGCTATGAAATTTAAAGTTTTTCAGACTGACCGAGAGAATTTCCATACGTTGATTCTACGGCAGATCAGATGTTCTGATCTCAATTGGGAATGGAATCGATTTTAGCGCCGATCGCTCAATTCGCGTCTCTTATCTACTGATTCAAATGTGAACTATCGAAACCGCACAATGCACTTTACGAGTCGCACACAATTCTAATGAATTGTTGAAATGTTCGTAGGAAAACTGTCCTGAAACAACTGTCAATTCCTGGATATACAAGAATAAAACCCAGTGCTCTAAGCTAGTAAATCTCGATGTACGACTTCGCAAACTTTACCAAAGACGATATGAGTCACTGTGCGATCAAACTCCGCAACCTGGACGAACGATCGCAGAGTATGGAAGAAACCGCAAATCGAATTGTCCGTTACCTTTATGAGAATTTAGTCGATCCGCGAACGGGTAAAAGCGCTTGTGCGCTGGTTCGTTTTTTCAAAACGCATCCTTATGGCGACCTCACTCCAGACCTGCAAGAAGCGGCTCAGGCAATCCTCAAAGGTCGATCGATTGTGCGTGCGACAAAGTGCCTGACCCTATTAGCAACTGCCGGAGATGAGACTTACTGGAATGCTCGAAAAGACTCTACTGGGCATCAAGCGATCCCACTCATCGATGAAGACTTTGTGTATCGCGCACCCATGATTTTGCAACTGATTCAGCAATTTGGCTTGGAAGTTAGCGCGGTAATCGATACGGCTCCAACCTTAATCACCAAGGCATCCCACAAAGCCTTTAACGTCTTTCATGTTCCTGAAGCGATCGGAAGTCCTCACATTCCTGCTCAAGCTCAATTTGTTATCCCTTTCAAAATTCAATCGGTTCTAGGATTTGGTGGAATGTTGCCGTCTGGAAATCTATTTGCTGTAATTCTGTTCAGCAAGGTTCCAATTTCTCTCACGACTGCTGCTTACTTCAGATGGATTTCAGCCTATGTCCGAATGGCAGTCGAGCCGTTTGATCGCACAAATGTCTTCGCTCCAGATCTTCAACCCGCCAACCTAACCTCAGTTCGGTGATGTGATTCTCTAGAGTCCCAAATCGACTGCAATGCGGTGAGCACAGGCGAACCCTGAGAAAGCAACCGCATTTAACCCCTGTCCGGGAAAAGTGCTGTCGCCCACACAATAGAGATTTGCGATCGCAGTTCGGTTAAACGGCATTCCCAATAGTCCAGGCAGCTTACGCGAGGGAATCGGTCCGTAAGTCCCATTGTCTCGTCCTAAAAAGCGGCGATGCGTTCGCGGTGTGCCGACTTCCTGAAAATCTAACCCCCGATCTAAATCGGAAATGATCTGAGTTAATCGATCGATTAATCGATCGGCAGATGCCTCTTTTTTCGCTGCATATTCACTAGGAGAAAGATTTTTCCACTCCCGCATCCAACTCGGCGTAAACGCATGAATAATATGGTGTCCAGCGGGCGCTAAACTCGGATCAAGCAAGGTCGGAATCGAAACAAAAATGGTTCCTTGTTCTGCTTCCATATCATCCCAATTCTCTAATAAAATGTGATGACATTCAATTCCATTGGGTAATGATTCAGCTTTGATTCCAAGATGTAAGCTGAGAAAACTTGGAGATTGCTCATACCGTTGCTGCCATTTTTGCTCTGATGTTGGCTTTTGTGATGCGGGAAGTAATTTCTCAAACGTATCCCATCTTGTTGCATTCGATACAACTCGCTTTGCTCGATACGTTTCACCAGATGCTAACTTAACACCAACTGCGCGATTATTTTCAATCAGAATTTCTGTGACTCTTGCTTTGTATTTGATGTGACTGCCAGCGTTCTCTAATCCTTCGACTAACTTTTGTGCGATTTGACCCACTCCGCCTTTTGGATAGTTGATCCCTCCATAATGTCGATCGCTAAATACCATTCCTGCGTTGATCATCGGCGTACGATCGGCAGGCACAACCGACCAGATATAGCACTCTGCATCAATAAATTTCAACAATTGTCGATCGCGAATGTATCGACGAGCAATATCTCCAGCATTCTGGGGCAAATATTTCACGAGTCCCAAACAAGCAAATGGATGCTGGAAAAACACGCGCGTCAAATATCGCGGCTCTTCTAGTGAAAGCAATTCCATCGCATTCAGACAATTGAACACTTTCCAGCATTCATCATAAAATTGCCGAATTCCCTTCTCTTCGTGTGGAAAATAGGCGATCAGTTCTTGCAAAAACTTTTCATAGTCTCGATGAACTTTCAGATCTAATTCATCGGGTAAGTGATAGTGAACCTGAACCGGATCGGGAATCGTCTCGATCGACATTTTCACCCCATCCAGCGCGCGGGTTAACAAATTCGTCGTTCCTTTATCCCCAAATCCAAAAATCATCGATGCGCCGACATCAAATCGATAGCCATCGTCGCGATCAAAATATCCCGCACTACCCCCAGGAATCAGATACCGCTCTAACACTAAGATACTGGCTCCCTTTGCGGCGAGTTGGGTCGCTGTCACTAACCCCCCAATGCCTGACCCAATCACAATTACATCGTAGTCGGTAGAATTCATGAAACCCGCGATCGCTCAACTTCACAGATCTCAGTGTATCGAGATTCGGTGACAATTCGGCAGCTTTAACCCACCTTTCCGCCACCCATCAGATATAAAAGCGCCATCCGTACCGCTACCCCGCTTGTTACCTGCTGCGAAATCAAACTCAGCACCGGATCATCCATCAAATCCGAACTAATCTCAACCCCACGATTAACCGGACCCGGATGCAGCACTCTGACTTCTGGCTTGCACAACTTCAACCGATCGCGCGTAATCCCAAACTGCTGATGATACTCTCGCAAGCTCGGCAATAGATAACTCGTCATCCGTTCCTTCTGCAAGCGCAACGTCATGACAAAATCCGCATCGATTAGCGCTGGCTCCAATGTCCAATGGATAAATAGCTTGCGAGAAATCGTTGGCTCGTCCTGCACAAATGCTGCAAATTCTTTTGGCAACAAGGTTGGCGGTGCAGCTAAATGAACTTCTGCCCCACTCGCAGTTAAACTCCAAATATTTGATCGAGCCACCCGTGAATGCAAAATATCACCGACGATCGCGATTTTTTTTCCAGCTAACAAAGTCGATCGTGGCTTTTCCAGATCAATCAACGAACAGATTGTAAACAGATCTAACAATGCCTGGGAAGGATGCTCATGCTGTCCGTCGCCTGCGTTTAAAACACCCACTTTCACATTCAAGCGATCCATCTCATCGGCGATCGCTTGTGGCACTCCCGCTTCTTTATGCCGAATCACCATCATGTCTGTTCCCATTGCCAAATACGTTTTCGCCGTATCAAGAATCGTTTCTCCTTTTGTAATCGAAGAAGTACTCGCTGCAAAATTCAACGTATCGGCGGATAATCGTTTCGCTGCCAGTTCAAAACTGCTCCGAGTGCGCGTTGATGGTTCAAAAAATAGATTCGCAACGACTTGCCCTTGAAGCGTCGGCACTTTTTTAGTTCGGCGCGTCAAAACCTCACGAAAACTACTCGCTGTCTGCAAAACGGTATCATACTCAGCAGGCAAGAAATCAGCAAGTGATAAAACGTGACGACGATTCCAACTCATAATCACATCAAATGAGGGCACGACTCACTATTCATACCGCAAAATGTTGCAGATCGCAGATTTGCTTGACCCATTTCGCCCTTGTTTTTTGTCGATCGTGCCACGGTTCGATCAGAATAAAAATTTCAGGATGTACCAAGTCCTGCTATAATCTAAATCCTGTGGCTTGAAAAAGCTACACGTTTGGAGAGATGGCCGAGTGGTTGAAGGCGCAGCACTGGAAATGCTGTGATGGGGTAACTTATCCGAGGGTTCGAATCCCTCTCTCTCCGTTCTAAAGCGCTGATATATCAAGGCTTTCAGAGAACCCCCGAAGATTTCGGGGGTTCTTTTTTGACGATCGATTGGGTATTTTTAGAGGTCTTTGGACACCTTTTGACTATGGTTTGACTATGAAATTTGGACGTGATATAGCGATCCTAAATGAGTTATGAAAATGCGCCGTACATAAAAACCTTTGAGAAATTGAAGGTTTGCCGATG
>PSLO01000054.1:0-28873 GCA_040289665.1 Leptolyngbya sp. ERB_1_1
TGACAGAACTGAATGGAGAATGTAAAGCAGTCTATCACTTTTGTTCGCTTTCACATATCATTTAGGATTGCTATATAATCCCAGTTTTGAGGACGAGCCGTGTTTTGCTGGGCTGAACTCATCGCTAATTGAGGACAATATTGCGACAGTTGCCGATTCCAGCGCCGGAAGGGGTGAAATTCACCCACGATCCAAATCAGTTGACCAAAGCGAAAAAAGAAGCTCCATATCGGCTCTGGATCATCGCTCAAGCTTAGATCCAAACGTCCAGAAACTCCTTCACGATGGAAAGTTTGAAAGTGATCCGTAAGCTCGCGGATGCTGCTAACGGGGTAATCTGCGATCGCAGGTTCGATCAGGGCTACAGAAGAAGGGGTAAGCATTCTTGAAGAATTGGAATCTCAAGCAACCGTGGAAATTCCAGAGGGTTGGCATGACAGAACTCGCAAACAATCAGTAAAGATGCTTGAACTGCTCAACGATCAAGTCAGTTGATGAACGATGCCAAAGTGGCTAATGTGCTTTTCCCTGATGTATCTGAATCTGAGGATGCTCAAGCACCGAAGCGAACCGCATTAAGCTTTGTTGGTTCCGCATGGATGTTGAGCACAATCCCGCTGGTAGCGAAGCAGAATCACTATGGGTATGATAGTAATTCTACTTAAACCTACCACAGATGTAAAATAATTCAGCTTCTTTTCAGATTCTTTATGTAATTTAAACCGTAGATCTACAGAGCTTATTAATGTTAATACTAACGTACATTAGCCTATCAGGATTTTCCCAAAAATTATTCTGCGCTGGAAAGAAGCATGAACGCTCTTTAGCGACGATGACGATGCTTATTGTTGGCTCTTGTACCCATCAAGTGGCGTTAAGTAACCAGATTCAGCGACTACGTGACTCTGGGTGCGATCGCATTTATGACGATGCAATGCGGAGATGGACACTCGAAGGGCGGGCACGGCAATCGGAACTGACTCGGAACTGCGACCCTGGGAGTCGAATACGGGGGCGGTTACGCTGGCGGAAAGCGATCGCTTCTTGCAACTGGCTTAAACACGGGTGGCATAGTCGGGAGACGATTGCCATCCGTAAACATATGGCTGATCAGCAAAAGACTGGTTCTTCAAACTTGGCTTAAAAGACACTGGCGCGATCGTGGGTATCGTCTTGAGAAATATTCGGTTGTGTCTCGGTTTTAAGGCTAGTTTAGAGAAGGTTTCTAAACTCAATCTCTGAAACCAATCGGGATGACAGGATTTGAACCTGCGGCATCCTGCTCCCAAAGCAGGCGCGCTACCAAGCTGCGCTACATCCCGTAACTAATCTCTGATATTATAGCGCGATCTGCTCAATCCGCAAAGTCAGATTGCATAGATGCTATGAAGTTCATGGATTAATGATTTTTAGAACTTCGATCGCAATCTCTGGAAATGCTTCAGCGCAAATTACGCCGTCCGTATACTCCCGAACTAGCTGATATTCTTCGCCCACTGGCTCTCGATGTACGATCAGTCGCAGTCGTTCAATATCGACGACCCAGTATTCTCGAATTCCGGCGGCGGCGTAAATCTTCAGCTTCTCATTTAGATCGCGTAGATCGCGTTGTAGGGACGAGTGCGAATATTCCATGAGCCAGTAGATATTTTCTGGATAAGGATGATGCTGGCGATATTCGCGCCCTAAATTTTGAGAGATTGAAATATCCGGCTCTGGTTCGCTGTTATCAGGCAACGTAATCAGTTTTGCTTGTCGAACTCTCGCAACACCGTCCAAGATGCGGGCGAGATAACGATCGGCATCCTGACTCTGTTCGGCATGAGGTTCACGTTCTGGAACCATTTCAATAATCTCTCCACGCAATAGCTCAACCCTCTGATCCGCAAGAATGCCAGCATCGATCATTTGATGATACTCATTGATCGTCCAGCGTTTCGTTTTCAGCGTTGATTGCATAGAAAGAGCTTAGGCGACAGTTGATTCGATTGTATCTTTCACCGCGCACCAGAAGCGCACATCTCTACTCAAATCGTCAGTCCCCCACTAGTCAGCAGGAGAGAAGCATAGAACTGCCTCCCTCCCAAACGTTCACCGATTAGTGGTGATGATGCTCGTGTCCGTGGTGATGATGTCCGTGATCATGATCATGGTAGATTTCTCCATGCACTGGGACAACCGCTAGCGCTTGTTCTGATAAAAGCGATTCAATCTGCGGATCTGCCCATCTTGCCACCATCTTTAGAAATTCAGGCTGATCATTCACACACGGCATTCTTACATATTTCACGTCTGAATGCTTGCGATGAAGCTTCTCGATGATGTGTTCGACATCCAGCAGCGTTTCATGGTTTTCGGTCGCGAAGCCGATCGGCATAAAGACGATCGCTTTTGCACCGAGTTCGATCAAGTTTCTTGCAGCCAAATCAGCATTTGGTTGTGTCCACTCGATCAGGGGCGTTTGATGATTTAACCAGCCGACGGAGATCAGCGGATAGCGATCGATCAAGCGATCGCGAACCCTATCATAAAGGGCTTGGCTCTCTGTGATCCCGGAGGTGAATCCTTTTGCTTTGTGGGGGCAACCGTGATTCATCAGAACAATCCCGATCTGAGAAGGTAGATAAGTCTCAGCGAGATCAGACTGAATTTGAGCTTCGACTAAGTGCGCCATCAAATCGATGTACTCGGGTCGATCGAAGAATGAGGGAATATAGCGCGTTCCTTTCAGCCAATGTTCACCTTCGTCGGCTGAGTTTTCTAATGCTTTATTCACTTGCTCGACTGCAATTCCACTGGTGAAGGTCGAATCGACCACCAGTAACGGATAAATCAGGACTTTGGTGAATCCTTGCTCTTTAATCTCTGCTAATACCTGCTCTGGTAGAAAGGGTTTGCAGAAGTTGAACGCTTTGAACACTTGAACACGATCGCCCCATTTTTCTTGTAATGCGGCTTCTACTCCTGCACGCTGTTGCTCGAAGATGGCATTGTGCGGCGAAATAAATTGACCGTGCTGATGTCCCCATTCATGCAAATCGAAGATCGCTAAGAGCTTTGCCAAGGGTGGATAAACCCACGTCGGAACAGGTGCAAATTTCGCCGTGAGTAGATTTAGCGCTTGTTCGTTGTAATTTGCGAAGTCTTCGTAGCTTTCGACCTCGCCATATCCCATTAAAAGAACAGCAACTCGTTCTGAATTTGAAGATGCGTGCTCATGGTGAGTGTGTTGAAGCTTTTCTGGAATCGCGACCACTATTTAAAACCCCTTGTTTGTAGAATGTATCGGTTTCCTCAAACTTTAGGCTAACATCCCCTACGGGGGGACGGAGTAGGTTTTGAAATATTGTTACTTGAGCGATGCAAATTCTAATTTGTCCAGGGATGCACTCACCCGTATTAACAGAATCTTTTGTTTCTAAGCTGCATCTTTCCTTAGAAGGAGTTCGGATTTTTCCGTCCGATCGACAACCCGTTTACTCACCCCGGCACGTTCTAGATTTCTTTTCACCAGATGATTCTGTTTTGATCATTGCTTTTAGTGCGGGAGTCGTGGGCGCGATCGCAACCGCGAGAATCTGGCGGCATCAAGGAATTCAGATTCAGGCACTGATCGCGATCGATGGTTGGGGCGTTCCGTTATTTGGGGATTTTCCGATTCATCGCGTGAGTCACGATCGCTTTACTCACTGGAGTTCTCTCATCTTAGGCGGGAACGCAACTCATTTCTACGCTGATCCACCTGTTGACCATCTCACGCTTTGGCATTCTCCCGAAACGGTTCAAGGAGTCGTTGAACCCTCGAATCGTATTGTCGATGCTGCAACTTTCCTCTCTGAGCTAATCCATATCCATTAAGTCAAGAACTCAAGACACGGTTCTGCCCTTAGTTCAGCCTCACAATGAGCAGAATTGATTAGGATTTTCCTGGTTGTTGAAAATCAATTTTACAGAACTTGAAGTAATGTCAAGATTTTATGACTTAGCAATCGTGTTCTAGATCCCAAATGCCTTGTGTCGTGGGCATTTTGAAAAGATCCTTGAATCATTCTCTCGACACGAACAGGGACTCAGCCTTACACTATATTCTTATCGCTTGCATCCTACGATACAAAAATCTTCCAATTTATCCAATCGCGCGTACTTGAAGAGGTTACTCCAGTGCAGTTGCAGCAACGATCAGCAGTCCAACAGGTGACAGGTGCTTTTGCTTTAATCGATAGCCTTAGTCGCCACGGTGTTCAACACATTTTCGGCTATCCAGGCGGAGCTATTCTGCCGCTCTATGACGAGCTTTATCGCGCTGAACAGGCTGGAATCCTCAAGCACATTCTCGTGCGGCATGAGCAGGGAGCAGCCCACGCAGCAGACGGATACGCCCGCGCAACCGGAAAAGTAGGAGTGTGCTTTGCCACATCAGGTCCTGGAGCCACAAACCTCGTCACCGGGATCGCAACCGCACACATGGATTCAATTCCAATGGTGGTTGTGACTGGGCAAGTTGCGCGACCTGCGATCGGCAGTGATGCATTTCAAGAAACGGATATTTACGGGATTACGTTACCGATCGTCAAACATTCCTACGTTGTGCGCGATCCACGAGATATGGCACGAATTGTTGCGGAAGCGTTCTACATTGCCAGTACCGGACGACCGGGACCTGTTTTAATCGATGTGCCAAAAGATGTTGGAATCGAGCAATTTGATTATGTTCCAGTCGATCCCGGTTCAGTCCGGTTGACGGGCTATCGTCCGACAATGAAAGGAAATCCGCGTCAGATCGGGCAGGCATTAAAGCTGATTCGTCAGGCACAACGTCCGCTACTTTATGTGGGTGGAGGCGCGATCGCAGCAGGCGCACACGCAGAAGTGAAAGAACTGGCAGAACGTTTTAAGCTGCCTGTGACAACGACCTTAATGGGAATCGGTGCCTTTGATGAGCATCATCCGCTCTCAGTTGGAATGTTGGGAATGCACGGAACCGCTTACGCGAATTTTGCCGTAACCGAGTGCGATTTGCTGATTGCAGTGGGGGCGCGATTTGACGATCGTGTCACTGGAAAACTCGATGAGTTTGCATCTCGCGCCAAAGTGATCCACATCGACATTGATCCGGCTGAAGTTGGAAAAGTGCGCTTACCTGATGTGCCGATCGTCGGAGATGTGAAGCAAGTTCTAACCGATTTGCTAGAGCGCAGTACCGAAGAAAGCGATCCTGCAAATCCGGCTCAAACGGAAGCATGGTTGGCGAGAGTCGATCGCTGGAAACAAGATTATCCACTTGTTGCACCTCAATATCCAGGTGTTTTGTCGCCGCAAGAAGTGATTTTAGAAGTCGGACAGCAAGCACCGAATGCGTTCTACACCACCGATGTCGGACAGCATCAAATGTGGTCGGCTCAATTTCTGAAAAACGGTCCGCGTCGCTGGATTTCGAGTGCGGGACTTGGCACAATGGGCTTTGGAATGCCTGCGGCAATGGGGGCAAAAGTGGCGGTTCCCGATGAAGAAGTAATCTGTATTAGTGGCGATGCCAGTATTCAGATGAATATTCAGGAACTCGGAACCTTGGCGCAGTATGGCATCAATGTCAAAACCATGATTATTAACAATGGTTGGCAGGGCATGGTGCGGCAGTGGCAAGAAGCCTTTTATGATGAGCGCTACTCGAACTCCAATATGCAGGTGGGAACGCCTGATTTTGTCAAGTTGGCAGAGGCGTTTGGCATTAAAGGAATGGTTGTGGAAACGCGGGAGGAGCTAAAAGCTGCGATCGCTGAAATGATTGCTCATCCAGGTCCAGTTCTAATGGATGTGCGCGTCAAGAAGAATGAGAACTGCTACCCGATGGTTCCGACAGGAAAGAGCAATGCTCAAATGATTGGTTTGCCAGAGCGCAAACTTTTAGAACGAGCAGCAGAAACGATCAACTGTACAAATTGTGGAACGGAGAATGTTCCAACCAATAAGTTCTGTCCGAACTGCGGAACGAAAATCTAGGCAGTGTTGAATCAAATCAGGGAGAATAGCACGATCGTGCTATTCTCCCTTTTTCGCGCATCAACGCGCTCGTGCTTGCATCCATTCCACAATCGGGCGTACTTTTTCTGGCATATTCGTTTCACTCACGTCGATTGTATGAGTTCGCCCATTCATTTCGACCGAAATTGTGTACCCAAATCGATCTGGTTGTGGTGATGATTCGACGATCGAGGTTAGTTGAAAGAAATTCGATTCTTTGACCAATGCTTCAAGCTGTTTCGCTTCAGACGGGGGGAGATCTTGAGTGTCGATCGCTTTTGTGATCATCAGCCCCGCGAATCCTCCACTTTGCTCAAGCGTGACGCGCATCGTTCTCTCCCCTTGATGAGTTACATTACTCCAACGGTCTTCCAAGCATTTTGAACGGCTTTTAGTTCATTGCTATTTGCGCCGTATAGCTCACCCGCGATCGCAGCAGTGACTCGCGCAGCGGTTCGGAAATTCGATGAGGGGCGCAACCGTTCTGTGAGTGCAATATACCAAATCTTTCCGGCTTTCTCCCAAGCATAACCCCCGATCGCGGTTGCAGTGAGATAGAAGGCTCGATTTGGAATTCCGGAATTGATGTGGACACCACCATTATCAGCGGTTCCAGTGTAAAGGTTTTTCATCTCCGCAGGTTGGGGATCTCGACCCAGAACTTTGTCATCGTAGGCAGTTCCCGGAGCTTTCATCGATCGGAGTGCTTTGCCATTGACTTTTGCGGTCAGTAAGCCTTCTCCAATTAACCAATCTGCCTGATCAGCCGTTTGATTCAAAATTTTTTGCTTAATCAAGCTGCCAAATACATCTGAAAACGATTCATTCAACGCGCCTGATTGTCCTCGGTAAATTAATGCGGCTTCATTTTGGGTGACACCATGCGTCAGTTCGTGTCCGATCACATCGATCGAGACCGTGAACCGATTGAACAACTCGCCATCACCATCGCCGTATACCATCTGAGTACCATTCCAAAAGGCATTGTTGTAGCGTTGCCCGTAGTGAACAGTAGAATCTAGGCGCATTCCGAATCCGTCGATCGAGTTCCGCTGAAAGATGTCTTTATAAAAGTCGTAGGTTGCGCCTGATCCTTCATACGCTTCATTGACTGCGACATCAGTCACGGCAGCGGCACCTTCACCTCGCACAATGGTACCGGGCAATTCTGTTTGATTCCCTGCTGTATAGAGCGTGCGGCGTTTTTCGTTTGCAGGAGCCATGAAGGTTACTCCCCCAACCGCTTCGCGTCGTCCTCGAAACTGCTCTGAAGCTCGTAAATTCTGTAGTGCCCATTCGCGCTGGGTTTCATTACCGTTGACGATGATGCGATCGGTGATATGAGGCGGCACAATATGACAAATCGGACAGAGATGCTTCCCGTTTGGACGACAGCGGTTTTGACGACGATTTTTCATAAGCTTGATCGCTCCAAAGATAAAGGGTTATTCGACTTGCTTGTGACGATTACTCTAGACCAGCCTACAAATGAGTTCGTCTCTAACTACATTTTCTTTAGGAATTGTTTCGGAAGTGTAGATCTATCGCTTACAGATCAAGACAGAACCAAATCGCGCAAACTCGGTAATTTGCCAGCGATCGCAAAATTGAGCAATCTGCTCGATGCGGTATTGAGCAATCTGCTCGATGCGGTAATTCAATGTTCTTGAGTTTCATGAGCTTTGTTGCATTTGTTCTATTATTTTCATCGTTTCAACGCTGACGGTGCAAACTCGATCAAGATTAAAGTCATAATCCTATTTCGGCTGCAAAATCAAATCTAACGGTTTGTTACAAAACTTATGCCGCTTCTCAGATAAGCATCGAGCGTCTTTTATGATGAGAAGGCGACTTAAGCGCTCGGCTTCGTCACACTTTTTAATAATTCGAGTGTAGGAACCCGAAACGTTTTAATCTAAGAATGAACTGGTTGACCCTGGGCAAATCGTTTAACGTGCGAAAGCTGCGATCGCTCGATCGCGCCTTAGTTTCTTGAAGAAATAACGTGCCAGGTGACGCTCTGGTCAGATTTAACACAGTAACGATCCGTAAATGGGAGCTTTAGAATCCAATGAGTGTTAAGGCAAGTGGTGGAAGCTCGGTTGCACGACCGCAACTATACCAAACCGTACCAGTTGCAACGATTTCACAGGCAGAGCAACAAGACCGCTTTTTAGGGCGGGGCGAACTTGATGAACTCGTGCAGTACTTCAACTCCGGGCAAAAACGCCTCGAAATCGCTGAAATTCTGACTCGTAACTCAGAACTCATCGTTTCACGATCGGCAAATCGCATCTTCACAGGCGGTTCACCGATGGCGTTTCTCGAAAAGCCCGCTGAAGAACCTGTGAAAACGGTTGCAGGCACGATGCTGAATACCGAAGAAGGAATGAAGCTGGGCACTGTCACTTATGCGGAAGGCTCCGGTGGTGGATTATTCGGCGGCATTCGTAACTTCTTTTTGACACCGAGCGCGGGTGCAATTCCCCCCGGTTTTCGTCCGATTAACGTCGCTCGCTACGGTCCGAGCAACATGGCGAAGTCCCTGCGGGACTTAAGCTGGTTCTTGCGCTACACGACTTATGCGATCGTCGCTGGCGATCCAAATATTATCGCGGTAAATACGCGCGGTCTACGGGAAATCATCGAACGAGCTTGCTCGACCGATGCCACGATCGTCGCGCTGCAAGAAATGAAAGTTGCATCCAGCAATTACTTCCGGGGTGATGAAGCAGCGAAAGAAATCGTGGATCAATACTTCGATGTGTTGATTAGCGAATTCAAAGCGCCGACTCCTTCGGACAAAGTGCGCCAACGTCCTTCTGGCGATCTTCAAGGTCTGCAACTGCCGCAAATCTACTTCAACGCCGCAGAACGCCGTCCGAAGTATGCGATGAAGCCAGGACTATCGAGCAGCGAAAAGAACGAGGTGGTGAAAGCGGCTTACCGTCAGGTATTTGAACGCGACATCACCCGCGCTTACTCGCTGGGGATTTCGGATCTCGAATCCAAGGTGAAAAACGGCGATATTTCGATGAAGGAATTCATCCGTCGCTTAGCAAAATCGCCGCTGTATCGCAAGAACTTTTTTGAACCCTATATTAATAGTCGCGCTTTAGAATTGGCATTCCGTCACATTCTCGGTCGCGGTCCTTCATCGCGTGAAGAAGTGCAAAACTACTTCTCGATCGTGTCTGAGGGCGGCTTGAATGCACTCGTCGATGCATTGGTCGATTCTAAAGAGTACAGCGACTACTTTGGAGAAGAAACCGTTCCATACCTGCGCGGTTTGGGTCAAGAAGCGCAAGAATGCCGCAACTGGGGTCCACAACAAGACCTGTTTAACTACAGTGCGCCATTCCGCAAAGTGCCGCAGTTCATCACGACCTTTGCTTCTTACGATCGACCCTTACCGGATCAGCACGTTTACGGTTCTGGAAACGATCCGCTGGAAATTCAATTCGGTGCGATCTTTCCGAAAGAAACCAAGAACCCCAGTACCCGCCCTGCTCCATTCGGCAAAGATACTCGTCGGATCTTGATCAATCGCGGTCCGGGTATCAACAACCAATTGAGCAATCCAAGTGCGCGTGGTGTTGCACCGGGAACGTTAGGACCGAAAGTCTTCAAGTACGATCAAAGCCCAAGTTTCACTGGATCGTTTGCGAAAAGATCCAGCGGTACAAAAGGCATCAGCACCAAATTCTCAGAAAGCTCTACCCAAGCGGTGATTAAAGCAGCTTACCTGCAAGTGTTTGGGCGCGATGTTTATGATGGGCAACGGCTGAAAGTCGATGAAATCAAGCTCGAAAATGGTGAAATCACCGTCAAAGAGTTCGTGCGTCGTTTGGCAAAATCGCCGCTATTCCGCAGCTTGTACTGGGAAAAACTGTACGTGACCAAAGCGATCGAATATATTCATCGTCGCTTATTGGGTCGTCCAACCTATGGTCGCCAAGAGATCAACCAGTACTTTGATATCTGCTCGAAGAAAGGCGTTTTCGCGGTAATCGATGCCATTCTCGACACGGAAGAGTACAACAAAACCTTTGGAGAAGATACCGTTCCGTATGAGCGTTATCTTACCCCTGGGGGTGTGTCGCTCAGAAACGTTCGGATTGGCTCGATCCAAGATAGAGGCACGAAGGTTACGAAGGAAGAGACACCTCTATTTGTGGAGTTGGGTAGCGTTACAGAAATGCGGACTCAGCCTGATGTGGATTTCCGCATCAATCAGGGAGTTAGCAAGAAGCGCGAACAAACTAAAGTGTTCAAGCTGACGCAACTCAACGACAAAGCAAACCTGAACACGGTGATCGGTGCTGCTTACCGTCAAATCTTCGAGCGTGACATCGCACCCTATGTTGCTCAAAACGAATTTGTTGGACTTGAAAGCAGACTGGGCAATGGTGAAATCAATCTGAAAGAATTCATCATCGGCTTGGGAATCTCTGGCTTGTACATTAAAGAGTTCTACACTCCCTATCCGAACACGAAAGTGATTGAACTAGGGACGAAGCACTTCTTGGGACGTGCGCCACTAGATCAAGCTGAAATTCGCAAGTACAACAAGATTTTGGCAACGCAAGGCTTGAAAGCATTCATTACCGAAATGGTGAACAGTGCGGAATATGCTGAAGCATTCGGTGAAGACGTGGTTCCTTACAACCGCTTCCTCACGCTGCCTGCTGCAAACTTCCCGAACTCTCAAACCTTGTACAACAAGCTCACCAAGCAAAACAACAAGGTCGAGATTCCGAGCTTCTCGCCTACGAAGTCGCGCATGGATGTGGCGCAAATGCCGCTGACCGCCGCAGCAATGCAAGACATAGCGGTTCAAGAGCGCAAAGCAGACGGCAGCAAACCTCGGTTTATTCAACTGGGTCGATCGTTTAGCAATGGCGATGGTCAATCGGTTGAAGTCGGAGTCGGAACCAGTCGGCGTAAACCTGCTCGCATTTACCGGATGAATCCTGGTATGAGCCAGAACGAAACAGAACTGGTGATCAATGCTATCTATGTTCAAGTGATGGATGTATTTAGCGGACAAGTGCCGAGCCAGTTTAAGCGATCGGATCTCGAAAGTAAGCTTCGCAATGGCGAAATCTCAGTGCGAGAGTTCGTTAAATCCTTGGCAAGCTCAGATATCTACGTTCGTCGCTTCTATGCACCGTACCCGAATACGAAAGTGATTGAATTCTTGTTCCGTCACTTGCTCGGTCGTGCGCCCGCAACTCAAGCAGAAATCCGCGAATACAACAAGATCTTGGCGGGTCAAGGCTTGAAAGCTGCGGTGGATGCAATGATCAATAGTGCAGAATACTCGCGCTACTTTGGTGAAGATGTGGTTCCGTACAAGCGTTATCCGTCTCTGCCTGCTGGAAACTACTTAGGTAGTGTGAAAGCAGATGCAGACTTGGTGAAACAATCTTGGTCGGATCTGTCGCCTTCGTATGTGACGGGTCGTCTCAGCTAGATTGATTTGATTGAATTGAAAGCCCTCGATCGTTTGCGCGATCGAGGGCTTCTTTTTCTACTTCGGAATGCAACTCAACATCGCTTAGGATTGCGGAGTTGGTGATTGCGGGGTAGGCTGTGTGCGATCGAACAAGCTTCTCGGAGCCGCCTGACGGAATGCGCCACAGTAGTGCATCGTTAACACAGCCTTGTAAGCCCAATCTTTCGGAGAAACATCAACAAACGGATTCGGTAGGGTTTCAGCCCGATTTTGAGTGCAGGCTTGATAAATCTCTTCGGTCGTTGGCTGTGGTGGACTCTGAGCTTTGACAGAGTTCGATGGAGCAGCAAAGCCAACAGCGGGTAGAGCGGTCAACAATACACTTGCAGTCAGAATTGATTTCAGCATGAGAATGAGCGATAACAGGAGTTCTGTTACCAGCATAGATCAGCAAATTGCGATCGACTTTTCTCTAAGGACATTCCAACGATTCGCGTGTACTCACACCCGTTTTTGGATTCACACCGCTTGCTGTTTTACACAGTTCGACCACTTGCGATCGATCCAACACGGCAAAGCTAAAATCTGCGCCTGTAATCTCTGCGCCTTTGAATACTGATCCAATCATCATCGCCGAAGTCATCACAGCATCGCTCAGATCTGCACCAGATAGATCCGAAATATAAGCGATGCCATCACCGAAATCGACCCCTTTCCAGTTCGACTTTCTTAAATCCGAGCCGCTAAACACAGCTCCACGCAAATCCGCACCACTAAAGTTACTGCCTTGAAGCCGAGCATTGCTAAATTCTGCACGAATTAAATTCTGTCCTGAATAGTCTTTGGCTGCTGCGTTCACATCGTCGATCGCGCGAATTGCACCAGAACTTGCTGCTTGAACTGCGTCCGGCAATCCAACCAGTACTATTACCGCCAACAGCAACCCGAAAAATACTCGCAACATTCGCATACGATCGCCTAGCATGATTATGCTTTACATTTCGTAATTCTATCAGGCATTGGGCTACGAAAAATGCTTAGCTATCAGGTTTTAGATAATCGAATAATCGATCGCCTGAATCCGCTCGAACCAGACCGACTGCAATATCAGGCAGTACCGTCAAGCTGGGATAAATCAAATAGCGAGGCTCCCAACGCGGGCGAAACTTCTCCTTAAATTGGTGTAGTCCTTTGAAGTTGTAGAATTGGTTTAAATGCTCGAAAAAGTAATGCAATCCTTTCTCAACCCGCAAAGAGTCAGACGCTTCGCCCACACCCGCGAGCGGCGATAAGCTGAAATTAAAACTATCGTATCCTGCTTGCTGAAAGTGTTGAATCATGGAGGCAAATAGAAAATCCATTGTGCCTTTCTCGGCATCGCTGAGATGTCGCATCAAATCGACTGTGACTTCCTTGCGGTTGTAGCCAGAGAGGAGATTTGAGAATGCAATAATTTTTCCATTTGCGTTGTAAACAACAGCAATATGACAACCGCTCAAATATTCTCGATCGAACCATCCAATCGAAAACTGCTTTTCTGATCCTTGTTTCGATTGCAGCCATTCATCACTCACAGGCTTTAATCGCGAAATCAATCCATCATCGATCGGCGGTTCGTACACTTGGAGCCGATAGCCTGCTTTCGTGAGTTTATTGATTGCAGTTCTAAAGTCTTGGTTTGCTTTGCCTTTGAGATTGAACGTGTGCAAATCAATGATTGCTTCTTCACCGATTTGCGCCCAACGGTAGCCTAAAGATTGATAAAGCGGCAACGTGTCGGGTAGAACTTCGTAAAAAGCGGCAAACCAATCATTTCGGTTACAGAATTGCTGAAAAGACACGATCGCTTCTTTTTGGTCATCCGGATGCCCGATCGGATCACCTAATGCGATCGCGGCTCGACCTTTCGCTACATAAGCAATCACACTTTTCCCAGATGGACTAAAGAAATACGACTTATCTGGAAGCAGTGACAATCGAGCTAGTGAGGTCTTGCCATATTCATCAATGATCTGACGTGCTTTTTTGCGATCATGCAGTGTTGCAGGGTCGCCGCGCAACAATACCGGACGCAACAGCATAAACAACGCATACGTCATCGTAAGCGCACCCACCGCATAGATTGAATTCGCAAAGAAATCTGCATAGCGTCGTCTTGGCTCTAGTCCCGCATTATCTGCGGTAAAAAACATCGCTAGCGTTTGCCACACTGATTCGGTGAAACTAAAATTTGCGGGTTGTCCGTTGATGTTGAAATAGCCATCGAGAATATAAAACCCGATCGTGCCATACGCCAACGTAAATAAAATTGCCGCAATTAGAACGCGAATTCCTTGCGCGATCGAAGGACGATCGGATTTTGCAGTATAGGCTTTTCGCAATACAAAAAGCTGGATTAGTAGAACAGTGGCAAGAATACTTTCTTCAATGTCAAAGCCTTTAATTAAGTGGCTTATAATCGATACAATCAACAATCCTACAGTGATGTACCAAGCAATCCGTTTGCGTCGTAATAGATTCGCTGCCAACGTTAGTAAGATGAATCCTGCCAGTGCTGCGAATAAGTGACCGCCAACTCTTACAGAGAACGGAAAAAAGTGCTTTAACCAAGCCGTTCGCTCTGGAAAACTCGGAGCGACTGCAGACCACAAATTTACGATCCCCATAATGCCTGTCAAGATCGCGGCTGACCACACACCGAGCCGAGTTTTACGATCGAGACTTTCCGGACGTTTCCGATTCCAACCGAGTTTGGGAGGGGGTGACTGCTGCATGAGACTCAAAAGTGTCGATGGTTTTTCTGCTCTTGAACATGACGAAACTGGCGACCCACAAACTTGAGTGAATCAGCTAAATGGCTTCTCCAATAGTTCCAACCCACATCTTGCCCAACGATTCCATGTCCACCTGGAAAGACATAGAATTCGTTATAGATTTCCAAACGGTTTAATGTTTTGTGAAAATCGCGCGTGGCATCCAAATATTTCTCGTCTGCTTCTCCGGCATCTAAATACGCTCGAATTCGCTGATGTTCAGCCGGAGGAAGTTGTGAAACAAATACTTGCGGACTGTTTTGAGGTCCGCTGTTATCGATGAAATACCCGGTATGACTGAAGAAAATGGTGAATCGCTCTAGGTGTCTCAGCCCGATGTTGAATGCACCCCAGCCACCCGACGACAAACCACCCATCGCCCAGTAGTGCGAATCTTCGATCGTGCGATACTGCTGCTTTACTTCCTTGACTAGATCGAAGCCAATATAGGTGGCAACTTTCCCATGTTCGCCATCAAAGTAGTCCGGGTCCCAAAAGGGGCTAGTGCCACGATTGTCATTGCCATCTGGTGTGATGATCAATGCAGCGGGAAGCTTTTTATCGCGGTATAAACGCTTCAAGGTCGTTGTAATTGCTGCTTTTTCGTAAAAGTCGCGCTCATCGCCGTGACCACCATGTAGCAGAAAGATGACTGGATAGCGGAGCTTCGGGTGTTTCTCGTACCCAGGCGGTAAAATCACTCCGTATCGACGCTGCTGCCCCATTGCTTCGCTGTAAAAGCTTTTGACCTGAAAATTGATCCCGGCAACTTCTTCGATCGCGGGCGTGTCAAGTTGAGGGGCACCTAAAACGAAAACATACCAGTAAGCACCTGCTGCGATCGCGCTCAAGACGATCGCGCTCAAAATCAACGCTGGCTTTCGGAGATGCTTTCGATGAGATTTCGGTTTGAACTTGAGTGGCATTTATAAAAGTGGACAAGCACTTGCCTTGATTACTGTACTCTAAAGCCGCGCTCCAGAGGTGTACTCCAGATCGCTTTTTTAGAATATCTTTGGTTTGAACGAGAAGGTTGATCGTAACAGTTTTCTATACAGGTGAAGAGCAACCCTAAACGATTGCGTTATAACACACAGTAATGTCATTGGGAGATCCAAATGTGTGCTGCAACTTATCGCGAACGAGCGGATGCGGGAATGGCAATGCTACAGAAGTTTTACAATACCTCAACTGGATTATGGAATACAACAGGTTGGTGGAATAGTGCCAACGTGTTAGAAACCACGATCGATTACTCTACGTTTACTGATTCGCTCACGTATCGAACGAACATTTTTAATACGTTTGAGAAAAATAAGCGCAATAATTTTCTCAATGAGTTTTACGACGATGAGGGATGGTGGGCGTTAACTTGGATTAAAGCATTTGATCTCACAGGTGAGAGTCGCTACTTGGATACAGCAAAAATCATTTTTAACGACATGACGAAAGGCTGGGATAACACTTGTGGCGGTGGAATTTGGTGGAATAAAGAACATAAGTATAAAAATGCGATCGCCAATGAGCTATTTTGTGCGATCGCGGCTCGGTTATTTCTCAGAACGCGGGATCAGCGCTATCTTGATTGGGCAACTCGAACCTGGAATTGGTTTCGCAACACCGGAATGATCAATCAAAACAACTTGATCAACGATGGTTTAGATAATCAATGCAGAAATAACGGTCAGCCGACTTGGACGTACAATCAAGGCGTGATTTTGGGAGCGTTGATTGATCTCGCGCAAGCGACCAACGATCGTTCTCTGTTAACGGTGGCACAGTCGATCGCAGATGCAACGATCAAATTCCTCGCACCGAATGGAGTGTTACGCGAACCTTGTGAGCCAAACTGTGGTGTAGATGGACCTCAATTCAAAGGAATTTTTATTCGCAATCTGTCCGACTTGTACCGCACTGTAAACAAGGTTTCATACCGCGATTTCATTCTGCGGAATGCAGACTCGATCTGGGCACAGTGCCGCAATCCCAGCAATCAGTTTGGTTTGTGTTGGGCGCAGAAGTTTGATCAAGCGGATGCTGCACGTCAAAGTGCCGCCGTAGATGCGTTGAATGCGTCGATCGTAGCAAGTCGAACCCCGCTCGTACTGCAAGCCGAAACTGCTACACTGCATGGTCTGGTGCTCGAAGCCGTTTATGCAGGCTATGAAGGAGAAGGTTACATCGCAGGCTGGAACCGGGACGGGCAGTGGGTTGACTTTAATTTCACGCTCCCGATCGCAGGGCGGTATGATTTGATTTTGCGCTATGCTGCCGCAGCGGGGAACGCAACTCGATTTATCTTTGTCAATGGTCGCGCGATCGTTAATGCTCAAATTTTCCCAGGAACCGGAAACTGGAAAGTTTGGAGCACCACAACGATTCCAAATATTTCGCTCAAAGCAGGAAACAACACGATTTCTATCATTTTTAATCAATCCAAAGGAAGTCGAAACTGGCTAAATCTCGATCAGCTTATAATCCGATGATTCAGCTACTCTCGACTCTGCATGAAACTTCGATCGTTCCATGAGGCTAGACCCTTGAGATTCAGAAATCGAAATGCTCGGCGTGTCAAAATCCACATTGAAAATGGACACTTTCAGATTGTGGGGATGAATGCGTGGTACTCCTACTGGCGCGATCCCTACCATCTATTACTGACTGTTCCCTCGCAGGGTTGCGTTGGACTAATTTTTGCCATTTATCTCGGCATCAACGTTCTATTTGCGTTGCTGTACTTATTGGGTGGTGATTGCGTTGCGAATGCGCCACCGGGATCGTTTTGGGATTATTTCTTTTTCAGTGTTCAAACCTTTGCTTCGATCGGGTACGGAGCAATGTATCCCAAAACGTTTTATGCGCTTTCAATCATGACACTCGAAGCGATGGCGGGATTATTAGCGATCGCAATTCTCACGGGATTGGTGTTTGCCCGATTTTCTCGACCGACAGCGCGAGTTGCTTTTAGTCAAGTTGCGACGATCGCACCGTATGAAGGTTTACCGACACTCTGTTTTCGCGCTGCAAACCAACGCCGCAATCAAATCTTAGAGGCACAGATGAGGGTTTATTTATTAAGAGATGAAATCACCTCAGAAGGACACTATATTCGCCGCATTCATGATTTAGCTCTCATTCGCAGTCAAACGCCCACCTTTGCGCTCACTTGGCTGGTACTACATCCGATCGACGAAAACAGTCCGCTTTACGGCATGACTCCGGAGGCGCTAGTCGAATCAAATTGCCTAATTCAAGTGATGCTTAGCGGCATTGATGAAACCGTCGCTCAAGTGCTGCACGATCGACATACCTACGTGCCACAGGAAATCTTATGGAATCACCGCTTCATTGATCTGGTGTACAAAACGCCAGAAGGACATCGCTTTATCGATTACAAAAACTTCCATGATACAGAGCCAATTAATCCGTCTTAGTTTCAGACGATTTAACTGGACGAACAACGACCCGACCGTTCTCGACCACGGTACAAAGCTTGTAAGTTTTCACATCTGGCTTTGACAACGACGATTCGGTCGAACAACACTGCTGAATCGCGGCTTGCTGCTGATCCTCTAGAACCCTGACAAAGCCTGCACAAGATGAAGTTAGAGGAGACATAAAATTTTGAATTGCTCCACTTTCATTATGCGCCTATGTTCGACTGAGACGGTAGCGTATTCTGCCCACTTTAGAGTGTGGACACTACGGTATTGTTGCAGTTGAACTAGCGTTGATTTTGGATGATCTCAGGCGTGTTCACATAGGCAGCATCGCTTGCAATCAATGTCCAACCCGCATTCCGCATCTTTTGATAGGTTGTCCAGCCCTTGGATGCACCGCGAATTTGCAGATCGGGAACGCGATACTGTGGAAAAGCCGTGTAGGGTGTCCACGGTTGGTGAGGCTGTTCGCGCAGATGTAGGATTTTTGCGCCTTCACCCAGTCTTGCTAACCAACACATTTGTCCAGCCATTGCCATAATCTCCAGTGAAACGACTTCGATAATCAGAAGCTTCAACCGCGACTGCATCGATTACGCTCACATTATGTCTCTATTTTTTAAAAAGCATTGATAGAAAGACGGAATTGTGCATTGGTAAATTCATTCTTTCGATCGAGAGACGAAAAAAATTGCCAAATCAGTGCTCAAATTAAATTTCGGAATACGGAGTACACTGCTTACAGATAAACATTTCGCTACAGCCATATTTGCAGGTTTTCTCTCCGTAATTTCCGGTTCATTTATCCAACATGTTAGAAAATTGTCAAAATTTTTTGTTTACTTTTACAAATTGCGGCTAGATATAAGAGGGCACGCCTCCTGATATGGCTGGCAGCACTGTATTCTCGCTATTTCTTATCATTCCTATCACCCCGGTATGACATCAGTTTTAACTTCTGAGATCTCTTTATACGAGCTTGTGGCGGGTTCAACCTCAGTCCCCTTAGCAATGCAGGTTAGTCCGGTTACGTTCAAAGCTATCATGAGCAGTCTAATTGATCTGCTCATCGAGCAGAATGAACCTACCTCTGTCTGGGTAAAGTTGCCAAAAGGAGGAGCTTGGCAAACGGAGTTCGATCGATATCTCACCCGAGTAACTTCTACACAGCAAGTCTTTTGTTTCAGAAACCAGCGCGATGAGATTCCAGAAGAGACATCGGGACTTGAACCCCTTTCGCAGTCTCAGATTTCTGAGACGATCGTACTACCGCCAGATAGCCACTTAAGAAAAGAATATTTCTTGCTGATTCGCTCAGAGCAGTTCTGTGCTTTGCTCGTCGGACAGCGGGCGAGAACAGTACTCCGTGACGGAAATGCCTCTACGACGATCGACGACGAAGCCACCGAAAAGAAGCAGGCTTTAATGGCATTTTTGATCGTTGATCCCGAGATCGTGCAGCAAGCGATCGCATATTTACAGCCATTCATTCCAGGCAGTGAAGTGCAATCAGAGCTGAATGCGTTTAGTCCGACTTTCGCAAATCAACTTTTAGCAAAGCACCTTCAGCGACAAGAAGACCTATGGCAGCGAGCCAGCACACATCGTCGCCAAGCTGAATTGGCAAATTTACTGCAGCTTCAAAACGAGGAATTGCTCAGTACGATTCGCTTAAAAGACGAGTTTCTCCATAAGGTGGGACAAGAGCTACGAACACCGCTGACGAATATGAAAACAGCGCTAACCTTACTCAATTCCCCCACTGTGAAGCCAACCCAAAAGCAACGCTACATGGACTTGTTATCGCGAGAATGCGATCGTCAAAGTTCGCTGATTACCAGCTTGCTCGATTTGGTCAGCTTGGATCAAATGGTAGAACAAACGACGATTCAGGCTTTAAGCTTGGCGGATGTCGTTCCGGGTGTGGTTAGTACATATCAACCGTTAGCCGAAGAGAAAGGTGTGCGATTGGCGTATACCGTACCGGAAAATCTGCCTGCGATCGTGTGTTTGCCCACTTGGTTAAAGCAGATTGTGATTAACCTACTGCACAACAGCATCAAATTCACGCCGCGCGGAGGTCAAGTGTGGGTGAGAGCGAAACAACAGGGCGATTATATTCAGCTTGAGTTTCGCGATACCGGAATCGGGATTGCGACAACTGAAATTCCGAAAATCTTCGATCGCTTCTACCGTATTCGACAAGCGATCGACGAAGACGCGGGAGGCGCAGGCTTGGGATTAACGATCGTACAGAAGTTATTGCTGCACTGTGGCGGTTCGATCACCGTGAAAAGCCGCGTGGGAGAAGGATCAACGTTTAACGTGTTGTTACCGATCTACCGGGGTCAAGAGGACAGCTAAAAGCGACTTCTTGAGATCACAATTGAGATTCACGCACATCGGAACCCCGATCGTTAGAAGATAGGAGTCAGCTACCGATAAGAATTCTTATGTCAATTGTGATTCCTCTCAATGCAGACCAGATCGATCGCGTCGATTTAGCCCCTGCGATCGCCGCGATCGAGCCGCTAAAATCCGACATTCGACGATTTGAACAAAAGCTGCAATTCAAAATCGATTACCCACTTGAACCCAACGATCCGCGTGAATTATCCGAAGTGCCAGAGGTTCGATTGTGGTTTATTCGGCTGGATGCCATGTATCCGTGGCTGCCGTTTTTGCTCAACTGGGCTGAAAAAGAGTTAGGGCGATATACAGCAATGCTCGTTCCTCATGAAATGCAGCGCGATGGTATCGAATACAACCCGGAAGCCCTTGAAATTTTTGTGATGAACAAAACATTCGTTCTGATGAATTGGTTAGAACAGCAACAGATCGAATCGCGATCGCGCCTCAAATCCATGACCAAAACACTCGGATATGAATTGGATGATGGCTTTTTCTCTCTATTAGAAGGGCGCTAAGATAAACCTGCATTGGAACGCAGGTGAGTGATGAGGAATTTGGGAGGGCGGATTTCGACTTGGGTGCAGCGAGGATTTCGATCGCTGCAAGGACGCGATGGAACAGCAGCGATCGCTCAAATACTTGTGGCGCGTGCGTTCATCATCGTGGTAAACATTACAACCGGAACTATCACCGCAAGAATTTTAGGTCCAGCGGGGCGCGGCGAACAGGCTGCAATGTCGATTTGGCCCCAGTTTTTTGCGTATTCAATGTTGCTCGGATTGCCGAGTGCCTTACTTTACACACTGAAGCGATACCCCGACGAACGATCGCGCAGTGTCTCTGCTGCCATCGTACTCGGAATCGCCGTCAGTATCGCCAGCGCGGTGATTGGCGTGATTGCAATTCCGTTTCTAATGAAGAAATATCAGCCCGAAGCGATTTATTTGTCACAAGCTTTGATGTTATCCGTTCCGCTGGTGGTGTTTACCGAATTACTGCGAGCAGC
This sequence comes from Leptolyngbya sp. ERB_1_1, assembly GCA_040289665.1. Lineage (GTDB taxonomy): Bacteria > Cyanobacteriota > Cyanobacteriia > Leptolyngbyales > Leptolyngbyaceae > Leptolyngbya. The sequence continues at coordinate 21,151 of PSLO01000054.1, forward strand.
AATGGAAGCCAGTGACGAATTCGTGATCGCGGGTCGAATCCTCTACCTTCCACCGTTGGGCACTTTGGTAATGCTGATTGTCTTTGCGGTGACAAAACAACTTACACCCTTTACAGCAGTCTTATCCTATACACTGCCGGGAGTTCCCGTTCTCATTTGGACATTTACTTGTGCAAGGCGATTTTTCACTATTCGCTTTACCCACCTCCAGAAACCGATCAAGCGACTATTACACTATGGACTGCGAGCATATGGCATTGATTTAATTACAGCGCTGGCAGGACAAATTCAGCAGGTATTAGCTGTAAGTTTGCTGCTTCCCGCCGCGATGGGACAGTATGCGATCGCGTTTAGTCTCTGTCAATTGCTCTATGTTGTGCAAAGTTCATTCGTGACGGTGCTATTCCCGAAAGCAGCTGCTCGTCCCGTCTCAGAAGTGGTTGAGTTAATGGGTAGAGCCGCAAGAGTCAGCGGCGTTTTGGCAGCTTTGATGGCAACATCGATGATGATCTTGGCACCGATCGTGCTGAACCTGCTGTACGGAAAAGCTTATCTCGCAGCGATTCCAGTGTTTCGGATTCTCGCGATCGAAACGGTTCTGGGTGGAACAGCGGTCATTCTCTCACAAGCGTTTATGGCAACAGATCGACCTGGAGTTGTCACTATCGTTCAAGGAATCGGTCTCGTCATGGGCGCACCTCTGATTGTGATGCTAACGCCCAAGTTTGGACTCTTAGGACTTGGATTAGCCCTACTAGGTTCGACGACGATTCGGTTAGTTTCAGTTTGGTTCTGTTATCCGATCGTGCTAAAAACAGCCCCACCGAGCCTATGGTTGACCCGCCAAGATTTTGAATTTGTTCGGGGGAAGATCTTGGAGCGTTTCTAGAGGAATTCATTTAGAAGAAATTTTTATCGGTTTGCCACCTAAGACACTATCTATCGATCAACACTCTTGCTAGGATCGGTGTTTCCAGTCCTGACTCGGTGCGAGTAGAGTGTCTATGGTTAGCCAACCCAAACGTTCACAGCCGATCGTTCTCACATCTCATCCCGGCAAATTCTCGAAGTCGATCGCCATTCATTGGGGTGAAACTGACCCGATGAAGCGCGGCGCAATTATTGGAACACTCACGACTCCTGCTCACCGGAATGTGATCGGGACGCATTCCGGTTCTTATGCGGTCTATCGCGCGCTTGCGGTCGCTAGCGGTAAACTCGATGCCAACCACCGCGCTGATCTAACCAATACGGCTCCGGCGGCCCTTCTACACACCCATCCCGCTTGGTTTGATCCTGACAAAATTGTGTCGATCGATCCATTCGGTGCGATCGTGGGTGAGGTCTACCGCGATCTCTATGACAAAGGTTACGACATTAAACCCACGATCGCGATTACGAAAGCCCACATCAATATGCCGGAACTGCAAGACGCGATTGCCAAAGGTCGTTTGCAAGAAGATGGCGAAATTATGAAAAAAGGCGGCGATTTAGTCGTGACGAAAGCCGCGATCGAACCTGTCTGGTATCTTCCCGGACTTGCAAAACGGCTGCACGTTGAAGAAAGCTTACTGCGTCGAACGTCATTCGAGCAAACAGGTGGAATGTTCCCAGAACTCGTTACCCGCCCAGATCTCAAGGTCTTTCTTCCTCCGATCGGCGGCATTACGGTTTATATCGTCGGTGATCCGGACGCAATTACTGATCCAAATCGATCGCTAACCGTCCGCGTTCACGACGAATGTAATGGCTCTGATGTCTTTGGCTCTGATATTTGCACCTGCCGCCCCTACCTCGTTCACGGCATTGAAGAGTGCGTCCGAACCGCACAGCAAGGCGGTGCAGGCGTGATCGTCTACCTCCGCAAAGAAGGACGCGCCTTGGGTGAAGTGACTAAATTCCTTGTCTACAATGCCCGCAAACGGCAAGAAGGGGGCGATCGCGCAGATGCCTACTTTACTCGAACCGAATGTGTTGCAGGCGTTCAAGATATGCGTTTCCAGGAACTCATGCCTGATGTGCTTCATTGGTTGGGCATTACGCGCATTGATCGCTTTATTTCCATGAGCGACATGAAACACGATGCGGTCACACGATCGGGCATCGAAATTGTCACGCGCGTTCCGATTCCAGAGGAACTGATTCCAGCCGATGCAATGGTCGAAATTGAGGCGAAAAAAGCGGCGGGATACTACACCGAAAGTGAAATCCTGACCGAAGAAGCTTTAGCTGAGATTAAAGGACGGGGATTGAGTGAATAGCTTGGTGGAATATTTGCGATCGCCAACTGCAATTCGCGATCGCTGCAATCAATTATTTGAGCTTGCACAAGCGGATAAACTTGCTTTCTTTCGCCTTGATCTGACACAGCTTGATATCGTTGCCGATTACGTGATCGCAGTGATTCGCGACCAGTACCCTGATCTAGATGTCCCTTTTCACAGTCGCTGGCGACATTTTGAAGTCGGCAATATTCCGCGTGTCCAGCAGCTTGAACAGTCTTTGAAAGCACTCTCTGCGATCGAGCAAGCGAAAGCAAAATTCGATCTTGTGATTCCCAGTGTTTTACTGGACGCGGGAGCAGGCGATCGCTGGAAATATCTCGAAGCTTCGACCGGACAAACTTGGGCGAGATCAGAGGGCTTAGCGATCGCGTCGTTCGATGCGTTTTGCCAAGGTGCTTTCTCAAGTCATGCTTTTCAAACGGATGCAGCAGGATTGAAACAGGTAACACCGGAGACGATCGCCACGCTCTTGCAGGTGACTCCTGAGAATTCTTTAGTGGGACTAGAAGGACGATCGCACTTACTCCAGAAATTGGGTGACACGATCGAACATTCTCCCGATCTGTTTGGCAATCCTGCTCGACCTGGAAATCTGGTCGATTATTTAGTTCGTTATGCCGATCAAGGTAAGCTCTCTGCGGTGACGGTACTGAATGCAGTTTTAAGCGGGCTGGGTGAAATCTGGTCGGGTAGACTCTCGATCGAGGGCACAAATTTAGGCGATGTCTGGCATCATTCTGCCTTACCGGGTGAATGGACAGATCAACTCATTCCCTTTCACAAACTCTCTCAGTGGCTCACCTATTCTCTGCTCGAACCCCTGCAAGCCTTGGGCATAACGATCACCGATCTCGATCAAATGACTGGACTTCCTGAATATCGCAACGGTGGCTTATGTCTTGATCTCGGACTACTCCAACTCAAAGACCCGCAACTTGCAGCGATTCCGCATTCTCCAGACTCAGAACTGATTGTCGAATGGCGGGCGCTCACGGTTTGTTTGCTCGATCGAATTGCCGCCGTGATCCGCACCAAACTCAATCTCACTCCTGATGCTCTCCCGCTCGTCAAAGTTCTCCAGGGCGGAACCTGGACAGCCGGACGTAAGATTGCTGCGTCTCTCCGCCCAGGCGGAACTCCTCCGATTCAAATTTCTAGTGACGGAACCGTTTTCTAACCTATTGTCTCGTTATGGCTGCAAATTTAACCATCATCAACCACCCTCTAATCCAGCACAAACTCAGTTTGATGCGACGGCAAACCACCAGTACGGCAAAATTTCGCTCGCTCATGACCGAAGTGAGTCTATTACTTGCCTACGAAGTCACACGAGACTTACCCCTACGCTACGAAACCATTCAAACCCCAATGGCAGAGATGGAAGCCCCCGTCTTAGCAGCAGACAAAAAGCTTATTGTGGTTTCAATCATGCGAGCAGGGCAAGGCATCCTCGATGGCATTCTGCAATTGATTCCGTCTGCTAGAGTCGGGCACGTTGGCATTTACCGTGAACCAAATTCACTCGTTCCGATCGAATATTATTTCAAAGTCCCAGATGATACTGAAGAGCGCGATATGTTAGTCGTTGATCCAATGATGGCGACAGGCAATTCAGCGATCGCAGCGGTTCACCGTCTGAAGCAAACGAATCCTCGATCGATCAAGTTCCTCTGCCTTCTGGCTGCTCCTGAAGGCATCACTCATTTTCAAGAGCAGCATCCAGACGTACCGATTTATGCAGCCGCGATCGATCAAGGGTTAGATGAACACGGCTATATTATTCCGGGGCTTGGGGATGCGGGCGATCGTTTATTCGGTACAAAGTGATATGATACCAATGATGCAGTCTGGCGGCATCGCCAAGTGGTAAGGCAGAGGTCTGCAAAACCTCCACCCCCAGTTCGAATCTGGGTGCCGCCTTTGTACGGTTGTACGTTCGCACGATAAATGTCGTTCGTTGTCAGCCGTCACGCTATTTTGCGCTGGTGTCACATTCGTTGCGCCGAGCGAGAAGTATGAGAAGAAAATTACCTTTGTGTAACTCGTTCTTCACGAAACCTCATATTCTGTTACATTACTGCTCCGTCAAATTAGTTGCGGTAAAGACATCATTCAGAAATCCAGGCTGTATTCCTTGATTGTATGCCTCTTTCAAAATTAGTTGCGCTATTTTTAGAAATTAGAGCATTCAATTTTTATGCTGTCAAATTAATTGCGCTACCTGAAAGTCAATGATAGTAAGCACTTTAGCAGGTGGAGCTTGGATCAGGACTGCCGTCAAATTAGTTGCGCTATCAAGAGGTCACACTAAGGTCAGCAACCGATCTGCCACAGGCGACCATATGTTATGTGCAGAGGTCGGTGTACTGAATTATTTGTATGTAGTCGAATCTGATTAAGTAGGCAGGTTGAATTAAAGCTTACATCGGCTCCGGGCTTCGACTCCGCTCAGCCCTCCTTCCTGTCCAGCATTGAGCATTGAGCGAAGTCGAAATGCGGCTTACTCATAATTCTGTTTACCCACTTAGCTTGCTGTGAATAGCCAAAAAATATGGCGCAATTCGCAAATGGGTAGCGCAATCGCCCTTTTTTGGGTCAAATAGCTACTCGCAGATCAGTGGCGCAGATTTAGATCGATTCGCAAATCAATGGCGCAAATACTTGCTTGCTCTTGTGAAGACACTCAAAAGAAGTAGAACTCAAGTATAGCAACCGATCCAGCTACCGACTGCATAATTTTTAGTTTTCAAGTGAGTGGCGCAGATTTTGAATTTTCAAATGAGTGGCGCAAAATTCATCCGAATTCGCAAATGAGTGGCGCAGTCTGCTAGCTACCCCTTTCAGCTTTGTAGCTGCTAGTTTCAGCAGCCAAAACCTCTTGCTAAGAAGGCTGTCAAATTAGTTACGCGGGTTACAATCTATTTCTTCAACCAGGGTGTTCTAAGAATGCTAGCCAACTTCAAGGCGGGCGTAGGTGATACTAGTAGATTACACAAAAAGGGTGGAGTAAATGGCTCCACCCTTTTTCATTCGCATTCCTTTCAGTCAAGCTCATTGGCGAATTATGCTTCGTCACTTTGCTTTAAGGAAGATTTGGAACTCGAAGGTCGCCCAAACTCCCACTTTTGCAACCGAGTTTTGTGACCGTCACGAGGATGAATACCTTGGTTGTATTCATCCACAAAATATTTCACCAGCAAACGTTTTATGTCCTTTTTGGTCAGACATGTAGCCTGCTCACTGCTTGAAGAGCGATCGGCAACCGATGGCATTGGGTGAAATTTCAACATCTGCATGGTTACATTGTTTATTAACCGTTTCATGCTATCGATCGCTGAAGCAGTCACATTGCTACTGGAATGCAACAGTATGGTTTTGCTGGTCTGAGGAAGACGACGCAAAGCAGTCGCAAAGCCTGAGTCGTTGCCGAGTAATCGATCCACCACCAAAAATTGAGGTGAACCCCAAATTTTCCATTCCCCGACTAGACCCTATTCTGCGGATAGGTTTTCGGGCATATCGCATGAATCAGTGCAGCGATCGCCGATGCATTGAGTTCTTCAGTCCCAAAGCAATAGCCCGCGACACACTGCGAGTACACATCCCGAACAACCGTTAGGACAGGACGACCTTTGAGTACACTCAATTCACTATCAAACACTACCATATCTAGCTGCCAGATGCGATTGCTAGAATTTACCTTTTGCTATTTCATGTTCATAACTCCTTGCTGTTTGCTACGACTCAAAACATCATGAAGGCGTTTGCAGACCCCTGCCTCTTTCAACCTGCCCTTAATCTTCTGCACTTTTAATACTGACTAGCGTTGCGAGTTTGGACTGCTCAATGATGGAGAAATAGTGGCAGATTGGCACGACGAACTTGACACTTCAATCGCCGTTCAGCTTGAACCCACTCAACTCTGGGAGGGTGATTGCAACTCCCGATTGCAAAGTGGTTCTCCACGTGCTAGAAACTTTCAACCCACCCAACGCTGGGAGGGTGATTGTAACTCCCGGCGCTCAAGTTCTTGCTACAGCTAGTTTTGTCCGGCGATTCTGCCAGAGGTCAACCCATTGCCTTACCTTTTCTGCTTGGTAGCAGTTCAGCGAACAATCGCTGTCACCTCAGCAACCAGATTGGCTATGTGTTTTAGCAGTTTGCCAAGTGTCGCGGCAAACTGACCTCGCTGCACTTTGGCAAATTGTACAGTTTAAAGATTTGGGTAGGCTCACCCTTGCTCGGGGCTTCGAGTAGTAGTTCCGCAGTGCCATCTCTGGTCACTACCACATGTATCTCTGTATCCTAGTGATAGTGCGCTAAACACTAACCACTAAAACTGCCTCCTGATAGAGGTGCGACTCTCTATCTGTTGCCGAAACACTCCGCCTATCACCTAGACAAACTTCGGTTCCAACAACGCAGAAGCGGACAACTACTCCGGACGGAAAGCAATAAAGACGGAAATCAATAAAACTGTCCGAACTTAACACTGCTTCAGCAGCGCGCACAAAAACAAACATCGTTGAATTTCTTGACTTAGATCACACCGTTACCTCCGCTTTACTTGGGTTTGGGAGGAATCGGGATGACCGCAATCGCTTTTTCACGCAGCGTTCCCAGTCTGGGTTGTTGACCTGCAACGCATTTAACGCCCACTGTGGCAGCACGGCTGCGAATGCACTGGGTTAGGTGCTGATAATTCCAGCGATGAAATTCCATGCGAAACTCCTTGGCATATTGTTTTTGGCGTTCAACGTTGTCATCGAGATATTTGCGTTTGGCTTTGGCTTGAATTTCACTTTCAATGCTCTCGCGCAAGTCTCCGAACTCTAGCAGGATGATGCTCCCTGCTGACCAGTGTTGACACAAATCAACGATGTTCCTAGCAAGCAGATGGTTGATGTACTGCGCCAAATTTGATTCCGCTTGACTGGGACGATACAACCCGTGCCTTTGTTCAAGTTGCCGTTTTGCCCCGTTTTCGCGCTTGAGTCTACGCCACCGCTTGAGCAAGCGGTAAGGCTGCAACTGAAGTTGGCGTGTACTAATCTTGGGTTTGGATCGCGGGTATTTGGATTTGGAAGGTTTCGATTTTTGCGTTGCCAATGTTGCTTTCCGCAGTCGCTCCGGCTGATTGCGAAGCTTGTAGCTCCGTTTCTTCAGCAATTCAACACGCGGATCGACCAGCAGTGATTTGATGTCGCGATAGTCCAACACGGGTTGGCATCCATCTGACACCGCAACACCAGCAATATGCTCGCGACTGAATGCCACTTTCACTGCAACATCTGGATTGCCCTGGTAAGCGACTCGACTCGGACGTGGGGGCGGTGAGTTACTTTGCAGAAGAGTCAGCGTTGTTTGATTTTTCTTGGTAACTGAATCTTTGGGGTAAGCCACTGGTTCTACCAGTGCGACTCGATGAGCTATGAGCG
>PSLO01000055.1:0-27600 GCA_040289665.1 Leptolyngbya sp. ERB_1_1
ACAGAACTGAATGGAGAATGTAAAGCAGTCTATCACTTTTGTTCGCTTTCACATATCATTTAGGATTGCTATATATTGTAGAGGTTTCTATTAAATAGCTCTACAACCGCGATCGCCGTTACGGTCTCTAGACATATCTTGTTCTCTCTCTCGGCTGAGGGCTTATCGCCAGTTCGATCGATTCCAGTCATACACGCCCTGAATCTCATATTCTTGACCATTCTCAAAGCGAATGGTACAACGTGTATCTTGTGAATTTTCTGCTTCACTGAGTCCAATCACGGTGCAGGTATACCATTCTCGATCGTCTTCTTGTACCCATTCCCATAGGGTATTTGAGACTTCAATGCGATCTCCAATGTTCAATCGGGTTTCTCGATCGCGATAGGCTGCCAAGTCTTCAGGCATCACGGAATTGAGCCAAGCTAAACCATACTGATCGCGAATAAATTGCATCACACCAGAATCACGATCTTGCAGCCAATCATTTAATAGTGATGTTTTCCAATCCGGTTGGTCTTGAGCAAATTGTAGAACTGCTTGACGTTGATCCTCAGTTAATTGTGCCAATGGATTCGGGTGCGTTTCTTGATGCAAGGTCGATCGTAGAATCTCCTTTTGTTCTGCATCGAGCGGATGTCCCAGTCGTTCGCATTGCTCGAAGGCTTTTTGCAGTAAGATATCGAGTTCAGATTCGCTCATATTCGATTTGCAAAGCGAGTTGATAGAGTTGACGACGAGGTAAAGCGGTTTGCTCTGAAAGCTGGCGGCTGGCTTGCGATCGCGAAATGCCCTGCTGCAACAATGCCAACAATTCAGCCTTCAGCACATCTTCAGTTAGCAGAACTTCGGTCGGTTCTGCGCCTGAAACAATCACTGTAAATTCACCTTTCGGCTCTTGGGTGGTGTAATGTGCGATCGCAGTGTTCACCGTACCGCGCCAGAATTCCTCATGCAGCTTTGTCAGTTCACGCGCGAGCACAATTTGGCGATCGCTCCCTAAAACGGTTGCAATGTCCTGAAGTGTTTTTTGCAATCGATGGGGAGCTTCGTAGAAAATCAGAGTTCGTTCATCGGTGATCAAGCGTTCGAGATGTTCGCGTCGATCGCTTTCTTTTGCCGGAAGAAAGCCTTCAAACACAAAGCGATCGCTCTTTAAGCCTGAACCACTCAAAGCGGTCATGGCTGCCGTTGCTCCCGGAATTGGAACAATGGGAATTCCCACTTCTGCACAAGCTTTCACCAATTCGTAACCCGGATCAGAAATTCCGGGCATTCCGGCATCTGTGACCAGCGCGATCGATTTGCCTTGCTGTAAGCGATCGACGAGTTCTGATGTTCTCGAATGTCGATTGTGGTCGTGATAGCTAATTTGGGGCGTTTTAATTTGGAAATGCTGCAACAGCTTTCCGGTGTGGCGTGTGTCTTCTGCGGCGATCAAGTCCACCGTTTGCAGAATTCGCACTGCCCGAAAGGTCATGTCTTCTAAATTGCCGAGGGGTGTGCCCACAATGTATAACGTTGCTGTCATGAAGAAAATTATGGCAAAGTATGGGTTATTTGTGGGCTTAGTGACGCTGGATTTAATTTATCTGGCGGATGCACCGCCAAGCTCAAATCAAAAGATTGTGGCACAAGAAACGACGATCGCGGCAGGCGGTCCTGCCACCAACGCTGCGATCGCGTTTCAACATCTCGGCAATTCTGCAACGTTAATCGGTGCGATCGGCTCACATCCAATCTGTCATTTGATTCATGCCGATTTACGAGCTTGCGGCGTTCACACGATTGATCTCGCTCCAACCAAGACCGAATCGCCGCCCGTTTCTTCGATCGTCGTTACCCAATCCACCGGAGATCGAGCGGTCGTTTCACTCAACGCCGTGCGATCGCAAATCGAGCCAGTTTGCATTCCACAGAATATTCTTAATCAAATTGATGTTGTATTGATTGATGGACATCAAACGGCGATCGGAGCGACGATTGCGAGAATGGCGCATGATCGTAATATTCCCGTTGTGATTGATGCAGGCAGTTGGAAACCTGGATTTGAAACGGTTTTTCCTTGGGTAAGTTATGCGATTTGTTCGGCGAATTTTCATCCCCCGACTGTTCAACCCGTCTTCGACTATTTACAAAACTTTGGAATTTCGCACATTGCGATCACACAGGGAAAAAATGCGATCACGTTCACGTGTGCCGGAGGCAGCGAACTACCAAACCTCAAAATTGATGTTCCACAAGTTCCTGTAATCGACACGCTCGGCGCGGGTGATATCTATCATGGTGCATTTTGCCACTTTATATTAGAGCATGACTTCACCACTGCACTTTCCAAAGCTGCCAATGTCGCTGCACACTCCTGTCAATTCTTTGGGACGCGCGAATGGATGAAACATCGCCCGTATAATTAGAAAGCTGTTTGAACGATCGCGATATGGAAAGTACTCAGCCAACCTCTGGTTTAACCCGCAGACAACACCTTTGGATTGCGGCACTTATCTGGACACTCGTTGGAACCGGATTGCTCACAATGGGACTGTTGTTCTGGTTTCACCTTCCATATCTTGGTTTTTTAGATGCAGAACATTTAGGATTTGGTGCGATCGCGCTCACAGGTGGACTGATCAAAGGAAAAATCGTGCTCGATCGCACTGCCAACCGCGTGATCGAACGAGTCGAAACCTTACAAGAACCCAATCCCCTCAAAAGCATCTATCAAATGTTCGGCACAAAGACGATCGCGCTGATCGTGACCATGATGCTGATCGGGTTGGGGCTGAGAATCGCGGGTGTTAGCTACGAAATTCGGGGGTTAATCTATCTTGCAGTCGGAGCGGCATTGCTGTGGAGTTGTCGCTGCTATTGGATTGCATCCTTTCAACCGGAGAGCTAGATGAACTTTGAAGGTATTTGTGCAATTGCGCGCCGAATCGGCTGGGGCGCAGCGAACATTCTGTTAGACCAATCCCGCAACTTTGAAGTTGAAAAATCCGGCGATAGTCCTGTCACTTCAGCAGACATTGCTGCCAACTCCTACATCTTAGAAAAGCTACAATCCGTCTTCGATCCGCAAACCTTCGCTTATCTCAGCGAGGAAACTTATCAGTCTCAACCGAGCGAAGTTCGCTTAAGTCGTCCTTGGGTTTGGATCATTGATCCGCTCGATGGGACAAAAGATTTCATCAATCGCACTGGGGAATATGCGATGCACATTGCCCTCGCGTACCAAGGTCGTCCTGTGGTGGCGATCGTCGCTTGTCCCGCATTCGGTAAGCTCTATTCTGCAACGCTACATGGCGGAACTTGGGTGGAAATGCAGAACGGCGATCGACAACGTTTACAAGTGTCTAACAAAACAGAATTTTCAGATCTCACCATCGTTGCCAGTCGCAGCCATCGGAATGCCCGCTTCAATCAATTGATGGAACAGTTCCCCGTCAAACAACAGCGTCAGATCGGCAGTGTTGGCTGTAAAATTGCCGCGATCGTCGAACAACAAGCCGATCTTTATCTTTCTCTCTCAGACAAATCTGCCCCGAAAGACTGGGATTTCGCCGCTCCCGAACTCATTCTCACCGAAGCGGGCGGACAGTTCACGCACTTCAACCAATCCCCGTTGCAATATAATCGCGAAGACGTAAATCAGTGGGGCGGCATCTTAGCGAGTAACGGTCAAATCCACGCCCAACTGTGCGAAACTGCCGTAAATGTACTGACGAAAATCGATCGATAAGAGATAGCTATTTATTATTTCCCGGATCTGGGGTTGAATGCAGAGAGTGTGAGTGAAAGAAACTTTCAATCGGTCTGATATAGTATATCAGTACTAAAATCAGGCTGAAAGTTGCTACCTCCTCATCGAGCAAAGTTGAACGCTGAGCTTTTTGCTCTTGCGGCTTGACTTCATGAGTTTGTCTCCGCTTGCCTTCCCTCAACCCTACGAAGAGTACCCCGATGAAACTAAATCGCACTGGACGGATTTTGGTTCAACGTCTGATTTTGTTTGTGCTGAGCTTTGGTGTCGTCATATCTCTAGGTTGGCAAAGTTCTTCGATCGCAGTCCAAACCGCTGTACTAATCGGCAGTAATAGCCTTCCAATCAATGTTCTAACCGCTCCATCTACCACTGCTGTACCTGCGGGGATTGCCTTTCCAGACGACAGCATTCAAATTCTCGACAAGAGGCAAGGCGGCGATGGCGATACTTGGTATCAGATGGAGTCGAATCGCACCGGGATTACGGGTTGGGTACCTAGTAATCGCGTCCGATTGCTCAACACATCGCAACCAATCGCGGCATCGCAGCCAATCGCCCCATCCCAGCCAATCGCCCCATCCCAACTAATCCCAGTCCCTCAACCGATCGCCCCATCCCAACTAAAAGTAGCCACCCTCCGAAGAACTCCAGCCCTACAAAACGATCCGATCGCGCCTCAATCCTCTAACTGTACTCCAGTCAATCCAGTCCGAATTCCGTTCATCAATCAAGAATTTGGACAAGTGAGTGATCCGTCCAACCCTCGCCAAACTCATTTTCATACGGGCATCGACTTTGATGGCAGAATTGGCGATCCGATTTACAGTCCAGCTTGTGGCACTGTGATCTATGTCGGACGGGAAGCAGATGTAAATAATTATGAATGGGGCTATGGCTGGCACGTCAAAATCCGCGATCGCGACAATCCAGACCGAATTCACCTCTTTGCTCACATCAGTAAAGCCTATGTAAAAGTGGGACAAACCATTACGACGGGTCAGTTGATCGCGGCGATCGGCAACAACGGCAACTCGACCGGACCACACCTGCATTACGAGGTTCGCGAACGGGGAGACAGTTACAAGAATGCGGTCGATCCGAAACCGTTTCTTCCTCGTTTCGCACAAGGGAATTCTCGGCAGGCTGAAACGCAGATGATGCCAACCGAGTATCGATCGCCCCTTGGTTTCTCTAGCCCAATGGATCAACGTTAAGTCAGTGTTTGAAGCCCACTCAACGAAAAAAGGTTCAGGAGAAAAACACTCCTGAACCTTTCAAAATCAATTTTTGAGTTATCGGAGCCAGCTTGAGGACACCCAGCCACCGCTCGAAAGCTGAGAATAACCGCCACTGACTGCACCCGATAATCGAACGACTGTGCCGTTAGCGAGGCTACCAATCACAGCGCCTCCGGGACTCGATCGAATTAACAGACTACTGCCATTTGTCGAAACGGTTGCCGAGCCAAAGCTAGGACCGCCTGTTCCGCTACCAGTTGTGTAAGCTGCGGAGAACCAGCCCCCATCAGGCAGTTGATACCAGCCACCAGATTCGCGGATTACACGCACCGTTTCACCAGGATAGAGCGGTCTGCCGTTCAAGCTGTATCCCACGCCCGGACCGTTCCGCACGTTCACAGTAGTGGTTGCTCTCACGGTTCGGTTGACGGGAGTGCCAGCACTTACACCGCCAGTGCCCCCTGCACTGCTGGTGTAAGTGCTGGAGAACCAGCCGCCATCGGGAAGTTGATACCAACCGTTCGATGAACCGACCACGCGCACCGTTTCACCGGGGTACAAAGGTCTGCCATTCAAACCGTAGTTTACGCCAGGACCGCTACGAACGTTAAGTGCAGAAACGTTGCTGCTAACTTTAACGTATTGTGCAGCTTGAGCCGATGGTACATGAGTGACAAGTACCGAAGCTGCCATCATGAATCCGGCAAAACCAACCCAGGCAGAACTGGGAATGTTTGAGCAAAGTTTTTTGATCGATTGCCCTAGGCGTACAACTCTAGAGGGTTTGTAATTTGTAGCCTCAGTATGAGCAAGCGTTTCCATAATTCTCCTGATGATCTGAAACTAAATTAATCTCTTCTTTTAACCCCGGAGCCAAGGCATCAGTGTAAGTAGATTTCATGTATATACCCACTTCAGCTTTGCTTAGCAAAGTGTAGACGTAATCAATCACTAAATTCTGAATACTCCGGCTCCAAGTTATTGATAAAATTGTATCTATTCCTACTAGGTTAGTCATTCGAGCCGTTACATTTCTCTGGGAGTATAAAGATTTCTACATCTTTCAGAGAATAAGTTTGCATTGATCGCGCGATCGAGTTTACATTCTGTCTTGAAGACAGAGAAGCCGCGTTGAGGAGTCGCGATAGCAAACTTGAGTTCTTATCCTATCAGAATGTTGGGTCGCGATCGTTTTAATTCATTCGAGCCGCGATCACTGCATAGAATGGATCACCCCCCGACATTCCAAACAGTTGAAAGACGGCGGGAGTTTGAGACGGTTTTGCAATCAGTTCCGGTTGAGAAAATCCTGGTACCGCTTGAAAGTACTGTTTGACCAAGGTAACTCGATCGCTTTCACTACTATCGCGCCAAGCTGCGATCGCTTTTTGATAAAACATCCGATTCGAGAAGCTAATAATTGCAATCCCACCCGGTTTGAGAATTCGATGAATTTCAGTAAAAATCGCTTCTGGGTACTGTATATACTGAACTGAGACAGTATTCAACACGGCATCAAACGACTGATCCGGCAAAGGCAACTTCGGATCTAAGTTCAAATTTTGCACAAAGTAATGATCTAGACGTGGATTGCGAGCAAGTTCTTCAGCATTTAATCCATGTCCTTCTACGTGCTCAAATTGCACATCATCGGGGAGGTGTGATACCCAGCTACTCATCATGTCAAAGATGCGCGAATTGGGTTTTAAGCGCTCGCGATACAAATCCGTCAACTGTTGAATAAACCCTTCATCCACATGAGTCACAAAGCGTGGCTGTTCATAGAACAAGGTGTCATTCGTGGCATCTAATTTTTCGCGCTGATTCGGATTAAGCAGCATGATCGCAGCACTGAGATAACAATAAAGTTATGTTAACAAATATTCCTGCTGTGTTCTCTGCCCCAAGGATTACAAAGGATTGGAGCTTTACTCATCTCAGCTTAAAGCAATACCATTCCCGATCGCTCAAAAAACGCTTCAGGTATTCTCTGTGTTTCTCCAATCTCTGTATTTCTTAGCAAGGTAGTAAACGCTCCTGCGCCTAAACGGTGTTGCGGAAAGATGCGGTAGCAGAACTTGTCTGTTAACTGCGATCGAAACTCTGCTAAAGGCGGAACTTCGACAGGCTCAAACTGTGGGAACCTTTCGAGTAGCCAGTCGATCACTTGCTCATTCTCTTCGGTTGAATAAGTGCAAGTCATGTAAGTCAAGTATCCTTGCGGCTTGACTAATTGTGCAGAGTTCGCCAAAATCCGCTTTTGCCGATTCGCGTTTTTATTGATGTTGATCGGGTGAAAACAGCCGTCTGCTTTTCCGCCTTTTGCTATCAAAGACTGCCCACTACAAGGCGCATCGACTAAAACGAGATCCATTGTTTGCGGGAGTTCTTCAGCCAGAATTTTAGAATCTAAGCTAAGCACGATCGACGATACAATTCCACACCGCTTAAAGTTGGAGATTAACGCTCCTCTCCGTTTGCCAATGACTTCATTACTCAACAATTGCTTTGAACGAAACATTGTCCAAGCAAATACACTTTTTCCACCTGGAGAGGCGCACATATCAAAGATGAGGTTTGCATCGTCGATCGCACTCAGCACAGATGCCGCGAAGACTGAGGAAAAATCAAGACAGTAGAAATAGCCAGAATCATGCAGCGGATGTTGTCCAGGCTTTTCTCCGATGAATAAGCGATCGACAAATTCCGGTTGCCAAGTTAAGCGAGGTTCAGTCTCAAATGGACTGTGCTCTGGCTTGGGTTGACACCAGAGAATGCAAGGATTGAAAGGTTTTGGATGAACGAACGCATCAATAAAGTGCTCTTGCTCGATCGCGTCCGAAAATAGTTGACGACTGAGCTTGATAAGTAAATTAGAAGGCTTTTCCATTACTGTTGTTGAATTCGCGTTGCCCAAATTTGGTTTTGATCCAAGGTCAACACAATTTTCTTATAGAATTCATTTTCAAGCTCTAAAACTAAATAGCCACCGGAACGAGTAGCGTACCAAAACTCTTTACCGCGATCGGTGTAATAGGTTCCTGCTTTGATTACCCCTGGTAAGAATGTTCCCGGAAGCCTCGCATCTGTCCAACTACTCGGAGGTTTTTCAGTGGTAACTTTTGTAATGTGACTTAGCGGAATGTGCAAATCAGCATTGTAGTAAAATGCCCAAAATCGTTCCCACCAATCAAGGTCAATTTTTAGCTGATCATCTGAGATTGATAACTGCATAGCTCTACCTAATTCAAGTTACGAAACTGATTCATAAAGGCTCGATCGATTGCATCTTTCATCTGCCACAATAACCGCGATCGCCATCCCAGAACTCCATACGATGCGATCGCAGATCGATCGCCCGTTCCAATCAAGCTAAGGTAAGTCTTTTGCGGATGATATGGCTTTAAGGGTTGATTGCTCAATATTGCAGATAAATTCTGAAACAATGGCTTTCCTTGTCTCACCGCAAATACCCCTGCTTTTGGACGATCGTAGCACATCATTGTGGCAATGTCCCCCGCTGCAAAGACTTGTGAGTGGGACACCGATTGCAAAGCATCATTGACCAAAATGAAGCCCTGATCATCTGTCTTGAGTCCAGATTGCTTAATCCAATTGGGAGCCGTAGCCTGCGTCACCCAAACAATTGTATTTGGATCAAATCCTTCAACTTGCTCAACCGCTTTGCCTAAGTGCAGTTGAATGCCTCGCTGAGTGAGTAACTGTTTAAGCTGCCGACGCACCCAAGCATTATGTTTTGGCATCACAGTGCGATCGCGCTGGAATAGATGAATCGTAGTTCTCGGTAAACGGTGCTGCATATTCAAAGCAAGCTCGACTCCACCTGTTCCACCGCCCACGATCGCTAACTGTTGGGGATTACTCTGAGCAAACTCATTCCACCACTTGAGAAATGGTGCAATCGGTTTCGCCCCGATTCCTTTCGCCTGTGCTGGAATGGTAGGCGTACTGCCAATATCGATCGAGACAACATCAAACGCGATCGTACTCTGCTCACAAATCACGCGATCAGCCTCTAAGCCAATTGCACGATCGACAATCAAACGAACCTTAGCGAACTCACAGAGCGATCGCAGATTAATATGACAGTCTTGGTAAGAATAGAACCCCGCAACATGCCCCGGCAGCATTCCCGAATAAGGGGTATCCTCTGCCTCAGAAATCAATGTCATTTGCACTTCAGGAATTGGATTCAGTCCGAAATGTCGCAGCGCAATCGCATGACTGTGCCCTCCTCCGACGAATACTAATTGCTTCATTTTCAATTCGGGTATTTTCTCCAGTTTAGCGATCGACAACCGTAAGAACGCCGACGTATCAATACGATCGATCTGAAAAATTCCGTCAAAACTCATAGCCAGAACTGCTTAGAAAAACGTGCGTTCCGAAAAACCATGACTATTCTGTAACCATGTAGTCACCTGGAAAGTCTGTATGAGAAACCGTCACTGGATTATTGCTGTAACTGGAATCGCGCTTTTATCGATAAGCTGCCAATCCAACCGCACCCCACAAGCAAAAATTCAACCTTCTCCGCAAGTTTTTGCCCAGCCGATCGTGCCTGCTAAACCTTCAACTTTGCCGACGATCAAAGTTCCGGGTATGATTCCCACTTCCGACAGCAAAGCTCCCTTAATGCCAGTCGCAGTCTCTAGCACGCGCGATCCATTCGCTGCAACGATCATTCCCACCGATTTAAAAGTCGCCATTCAACCTGCCACCCCAAAACCGATCGCTGCAAAATCTCCGACCAACACGCCGCCCGTCATTCCCCCGCTCACGATTCGTTACAGTCCGATCGCCCCTCTGCCTGCTCTCTCACCTGCGCTCCGGATACCGCGCACCAATCTAGCGAATACGATCGCACTCACAGGCGTGATCCAAACTGGCAGTCAATTAAGCGCGATCGTACAAGATGCAGACGGAAGTTCACGCTATGTGCAAGCAGGTGAAGCGCTGGCAAATGGACAAGTAATCATTAAGAAAATCAATTTAAATTCAGCCGAAAATCCTTCGATCGTGCTTCTAGAAAATGGGATCGAACTAATCAAAATGGTTGGATCAGAAGGTTGAGCAACCTCGATCGTCGCCTTTTTTGCAAAATTGCTAGAGTGAGACAGTCTAGGGTTGAGTGCTAACCGTAGACTGAGAATGCCGCATTCACAAAGGGATCTGAGTATGAAGCTTTCTAGAAAGACGCTCGAACAAAGACTAGATCATGTTTACGATGTCATTATTGTTGGTGGGGGAGCAGGTGGACTATCCGCAGCGATCTATCTGCAACGCTATCGGCTCTCGTGTCTCGTGATCGAAAAAGGTCGCGGTCGATCGTTCTGGATGCAAGAGCTTCAAAACTATCTCGGCTTGCCTCCCGGAACTCCCGGACGCACCCTGCTCCAGCAGGGTCAAAATCATTTTCTCTCGCTCGGTGGCGATTACCTCATGGGCTTTGTCGAAGATATCCAGGACGAGGGGGATACTTTCGCCGTTAAAGCCAAAGTCGGTAAGCAAGAGAGCAGCTATCCGGTATTCCGCTCCAAATACGTAATCGCCGCCAGTGGCATCATCGATCATCTTCCCAAACTCGACGATATGCAGAACGTATTCGATTACGCAGGCTACAATCTCCACGTCTGTATGATCTGTGACGGTTGGGAAATGGCGGATAAAAAATGCGGCTTATTCGCAGGAACTGAAGGCGCGATCAATACTGCTTTTGTTCTGAACTGGTTTACGCCTTACATTACCGTTTTCACCCAAGGCTTATTCGAGGTCAGCGATGCCATGCGCGAGAAATTAAAATCGCATGGCTATCCCCTAATTGAAACGCCTCTAAAACGATTTGTGGGACATGACCACGAAATGACAGGCGTAGAACTCGCAGACGGAACCACGATCGAGCTTCAAACCGGACTCATAGCAATGGGTTCGCATTATTACAACGCTTATCTACAAGGCTTAAATCTCGACTGGAAAGGCGGCAATTTGGTGACAGATGAGATGTGCCGAACCTCGCATCCAAGAATTTTTGCGATCGGAGACTTAAAAGAGGGGTTAAATCAAGTATCGATTGCGGTTGCAGATGGTACATTGGCGGCAACCGCAATCTGGCGAGATATTCGTCGATCGTCTCCTCCGCGATTATGGGAGGAAAACCTCAACTTGATTACCCAGGGAGTACCAGTTTCGTGATTCAATTAGACGCTTCTCACGCACAGCAAATCCAGGCTGAAAACATCCGCCTCCAAGAAGAACTGCAAATGCGCGATCAACTCGTTCAGCAGTTATCTCAGGAGCTTTTTCGGCTTGTGAAAGGCAACACCTCGACCCCGACTCCGGCTTTGGAGGAATCGTGCGATCGCTACGTTGCAGAAGTTCAATCTCTACGCGATGAATTGCATACGGTAGAAGAACAGGTTACGTTTTACCAGGAGCAGATTTCTCAGCGCGATCAGGAGATTTATCAACTGCGGCAGACCACTCAGGAATTAACTGAGCGATCGAAGATGCTTGAACAAGTTGTACAAGAGTTACCCAAGGTTTACCGTCAGAAGTTTGCGGAACGGATGCAGCCTGTACGTGAGAAAGTGGCGATGATTCAGCGTGAAAATCGGCAGCTTCATGCGGAATTACAAAGCGTCAATTACCGTCTTGCGGTGAAGAATCGCCGGAATGGGCATCTTGATTTACCGAGTTTCCCGCGTGAAGAGGGTGAAATTTCGTTGCCGGGCCTTGGAAACGTTTAGGTTAATTCGGCGTGAGTTCGACGAGTTCTCTCGCTTCGATTACATCCCGCCCTGAAATGGAATTTCGGGCTAATCGACGAAAGTTCATTCAAAATGAACTAAGAGCTTGAAACTCGCGCCGAGTCTACTTTAGTAGACTTTCCACCATTAGCCCGAAATTCATTTCAGGGCGGAATGTTGCAACGATCGAAGGCTTTTCAAACACCCTCTAAAACGTGTGGGTTGCTGCTGCGATCGCAGTTCACTTCAACCGCTCAATCAAATGCTCACCCACCCGTAAAGCATTCGCCATCACCGTCAGCGCTGGACTCACACTCGCACTCGATGGAAAGAAACTACTATCAACCACGTAAAGATTATCCACTTCATGAGCGCGACAGTTGAGATCCAACACCGAAGTCTCTGGATCTTCGCCAAATCGACAAGTCCCACATTGATGCGCCACGACTTGAACAGGCATATCACTCCGAGGATGCGCCGCACGATTAAACATCGAAGGCTGCAAAGATTCCACTTGTTTCAGCACATCAATCCAGCGATACACTAATCGATCATGTGCTTCAACATTACTCGGTGTGAAGTCGATGTACAGCTTATCCCCCACAAACCGAATGCGATTGTTTGGATTCGGTAAGTCCTCGGTTTGCAGCCACCATCCAAGCGATCGAGTTGCGAGTTGCCGAATCCCAAATCCGGGCATCAATCGCGAAACTGCTGAAAAAACCGGGGGAGCTTCGGTAAAGATCACATCCTGCAAGATGCCACCAGAGTTCTGCACATGACCCATCGGATAGCGATAATCACGATCGCCCCAGTAAAAGTCATTCACGCTCACCGTCCGCTGAAATAAACCAGAATTTGCTTCTGTCGTTAGTTGCACTACAACTGATAGCTGCTGCTTCATCAAATTGCGTCCGACTTGATCAGAACGATTGGCGATGCCATTGGGGTGCTTTTCGTTTTGCGATCGCAGCAACAACGCCGCAGAATTGATCGCGCCACAAGACAAGACAACGATATCACCGAGAAATAGATAGGATTGTTCACCAATCTTTGCTTGCACCGCTTTGATTGCAGTTCCAGTCGGATTCGTGTGTAAACAAACGACTTGAGCCGAAGTTTTCAGCGAGACATTCTCGTATTTGAGGGCAGGAGTCACTCCGGTATCTTCTGAATCAGTTCTGCCTTGATCGTCTAATCCCAGTGGTAAGTAAGCGGGATGTAAACCTTGTTTTGAGAGTCCATCACACACGATTTGAATGTGAGATTCGTGTGCAACTTCAGGAAACGGATAGTCTTCACGATGTGGCGGTTCTGTTGGATCGTCACCCGATTTGCCGTGAACTTGATAAAGCTTTTCCGCTTCGGTGTAGTAAGGCTCAAAATCAGCGTACTTTAAGCCCCAAGCTGGAGAGATGCCATCTTGGTGTTGAACGGCTTCAAAATCTCGATCGCGCATTCGCATCAACACACCGCTGTAGATTTTCGTATTGCCCCCGACACAATAGCTCGTCTGCGGGTAAAACGGCTCTCCATTCTCGTCGTACCATTGTTCCGGCGCGTGAAATTTCTCTTTCCTGAACAGTTCAATATCTTGAGCTTCTGAGCTTTCTCGTACTGGAAAAAACCCTCGCTCTAGAATCAAAATTTTCTTACCCGTTGGAGCAAGCTTACGCGCTAAGGTTCCACCGCCCGCACCCGTTCCTACAATAATTACGTCATAGTATTGGTCATCGACAATCATTGCATTGCTCCTACTGCCAAACGTAAATTAGAACGTATAAGATAATCCAAATGACATCTACAAAGTGCCAGAACAATGATGTCGCTTCTACCCCAAAGTAACCACTCTCATAGTTACCCGGAATAAACGATCGACCAAACATCAACACTTGCAGCAAGATACCTGTGAGAACGTGCAAGCCATGAAAGCCAGTTAATAAATAGAACAATCCACCAAATAAGCCCGATGTCAATCCGAAACTAAGGTGGCTCCATTCGATCGCTTGACCATACAGAAAGTAGCTACCCATTACCATCGTTGCCAAGAGAAAGACCCGAAAGCCCCACAGCTTTTTATCATGCAGGTAACGCTCAGCCACATAAATCACAAAGCTACTGGAAACAAGAACGATCGTGTTAATCTGCGGATCTTTGGTGTCGAGTCCGGTGACTCCAGGAGGATACCAATCTGGAACCGTCGTTTTGTAAACAATGTAGCCGACAAAAAAGCTTAGAAAGATCACACTTTCCGACAGCAGGAACACAATAAAGCCGAATTTACTGTTCTCCGCTGCTTCATGTGCCTGCTCGGATCGAATATCGGCTTCAACAGATTTAGCGATCGAACTTTCTGCGGTCATGTGGTTACTCCATCAGCGGGTACAACTTCAGCCTGATTCGCGATCAAGGGTTCGTTTCTGCCATAACCATAAGGTGGCGAAATCACAGTCGGAATCTCTTCAAAGTTCTCGACTGGGGGCGGTGAAGTCGTGAGCCATTCCAGCCCGATCGCTCTCCACGGATTGTTGGGTGCTTTTTCGCCTTGAATCCAAGAACTCACCATGTTGAGAATAAACGGCAGGGTAGACATTCCAAGCAGAAAGCCTCCTAAACTGGCTAACACATTCCAGAAGGCAAACTCTGGATCATAGGAAGACACTCGGCGCGGCATTCCCATCAATCCAGCAAAGTGCATCGGGAAAAAGCACAGCGTTGTTCCCGCAAACGTAAGCGCAAAGTGCAGCTTTCCAAGTCCTTCGTAATACATTCGTCCCGTCATTTTCGGGAACCAATGATACAAACCTGCATAGATGCCAAAGACGATCGCGCCATAAATCACGTAATGGAAGTGTGCAACGACGAAATACGTATTGTTAACGTGGATGTCGATCGGCACTGATCCCAACATCACCCCAGTAATGCCAGCGAACACAAAGTTCACCAAACCACCTAACGCAAATAGCATTGCAGTATTTAGTCGCAGCTTTCCGCCCCACACCGTTGCTACCCAAGCAAACACCTTAATCCCGGTTGGTACTGCAACCAGCATCGTTGTGAACATAAACAGCATTCGCATCCATCCAGGTGTGCCACTAGCGAACATATGATGTACCCACACCATTGCACTGATCACAGTGATTAGAACCGATGAAACGGCAACGACTCGATACCCAAACAAAGGTTTACGAGCATAGACCGGAAACACTTCCGAGAACACACCAAACACAGGTAACACCATCACATACACCGCAGGATGCGAGTAGAACCAAAAGAAGTGCTGATATAACACTGGATTTCCGCCCCGCTCTGGAGCAAAAAAGCTCGTCCCCACAGTCAAGTCGAACAGTAACATCACTGCACCCGCTGTCAGCGCAGGCAATCCATAAAGCTGAATCAACTGTGCAGCCAACACTGACCACACAAATGCAGGAGTTCTAAACCAAGTCATTCCGGGCGCACGCATTCTGAAAATGGTGGTGACGAAATTCACGCCACCCATGATCGAGGACACGCCTGAAATTGCGACTGCAAGAATCCATAACACCTGACCATTGATCAGATTTCCAGTCGGATTCTGTAAGCTCACGGGTGGATAAGCCCACCATCCCGACTGAGACGGACCGCCCGGAACCAGAAAACTCGCTAACATCAAAATCCCGACCACCGGGATCATCCAAAACGAAACCGCATTCAATCTCGGAAACGCCATATCCCGCGCCCCGATCATCAACGGCACTAGATAGTTTCCCAATCCCACTAACACCGGGAACGTCCAGAGAAACAACATGATCGAACCGTGCATCGTGAATAAAGCGTTATAGACCGTTCGATCGACTAAATTCGCTTCCGGTGTGACTAATTCTCCTCGCATGATCATCGAGAGCAGCCCACCAATCAAAAAGAAAACAAACGCAGTCACAATGTACTGAATCCCAATCACTTTGTGGTCAGTACTAAAGGTGAAAAATCGCTTCCAGTTATCGGGCGCACCCGGATAAGGTTGCTGACGGGGAATATCGATCGCTTCTGTTGAGGCATTCGTCATGGCTAATGATCCTAAGCGGGAGGGCTTGTCGGTTCTTGTTTGGGCGCAAAATTTACGATCGGGGGCGGTGCAGGTTCAACCGATTTCCAGCCCCGAACCAACATTTTCTCATTGGGTTTCTCACTGGTTCTCCCATTGACATGATCGTGTTCTGCTGCGGCTGGATTGTATGCCGGAGTGGGGGGTTGATTTGCAGCAGTTGCCAACCAGCGATCGTACTCTTCAGTCGATTCGACCACGACATCCGCTTGATTGGCTGCAAAGTAAGTTCCGCTGAAGAGAGAATCGCGCAGTCGATACTTTCCGGTGCGAATCGGAGTGAACTCAAAATCGATCGTTTTATTCGGAATCACATCTTGCTTTAATCGAAACGCGGGCACATAAAAACCGTGCAATACATCATCCGAATGCAGCGTTAAACGAATTCGGTGATCAACGGGCAAGTGTAATTCTGTACTGGTCACGTTCTGCTCTGGATAGCGAAACACCCAAGCCCACTGTTTTGCAGTCACATCAATCTCTTCTGTCGGCAGTTGCGGCTTCACTTCATCTAACGGAACTGCATAAGCCGATTGCATCTCGATCGGATTGTGAAGATGTACTAGTTCCATTGGACCGCGAACCGCCATCGTGTCGTAAATCTGATAGCTATAGGTTGCAATCCACAGCACTAGACCTAATGGGATCAGTGTCCAAATGATCTCGATCGCGGTATTTCCTTCGATCGAAGGTCCGTCGCTATAGTCGTATTTTCCGGCTCGCTGAAACAACACGGCATACAATAGCACCAGCGTAATCCCTAACAGAATAAAGGTTCCGATCCCGGTCAAAATGCTGAACAATTCATCGATCAGTTTTGACTCGGCAGAAGCTTGAGGTGGCAGCCAAGATGGTGCCTGTTGCGCGACCCAAATACTAATCACGCTCAGCAAAGCAACAAAACTACCAAGGGCTAAAATCGTGCGGAGTTTCATAGTTCTAAAGTCGAAGATCCGGGTTTTCGCCTGCTTTAATCAATTGATCTGCCGTAGTGTGAATGCCAAATTCACCGCCGAGATGCGCTCCCAAGGTTCCTTGTAGAAACATGAGGAAAAAGATCACAAGACCCACAGCAATGTAGCTCCATTGCACCTGACGCGCCATATCTTTCCGCCAGGAGAACCGTTGAAATCCTCGCCATACGGTCATCCCAACAATCAACGTTAGCAGCAACACTCCGCCCACACCATGCCAAACCATCGTATCGAGTGCCTGCAATCCCCAAGCGCTTTTCACATCGGGAATCGGATCAGCCAAAATCATTTCATAAAATCCAGAAGCAACCGTGAAAAATGTAATCACTGCCGCGCCAACCATGTTGTACCAACCGACATCAAACAATCCCGATCGCGTTGCCGGAATCGAAAGATACTTAAACAGCGGCTTCTCAACTGGGAACAACACCGCAACAATATCAAATGCGATCGCCACAATAAACAATCCCAAAGTCAAGTGCACTAGATTGGGATGAATCGGGATCACATAAGGCAAATGATTTGACCCAAGCCGATCCGCCATTTGATCCAGGAGTTCTGTTTTCGTTGTCACAGTGTTCCTCCTTTGGTTGCTTCTACGACTGGAACAGTATGTAGCCCATAGACCCACACCAACAAATCACCGAGATAAGTCTGAGCAATCACCAGTCCAACGAGTACCACACTTGCAACAAGATAGGGCATCGGTAACTGAGGTTTGTTTTGCGATCGAATCACATAGCGCCATCCGGTAATGCCTGCCAAAATTCCAGATAGTGACCAACCGAGTAGTGTGTGTAAGTTTAGGGTCGCAACGGCAGCGTCATAAGGTTCAGCCAGTCCCGCTTCAACTTGTCCAAAGATCACCGCAATAAAGATAGAAATTGTGGCAAAAAACAAGTTCCACCAACTTACCTCAGCCAGTTTAGGATTGCGCGTAAAGTAGCCGACAATATCGCACACAAAGGAGAACAACACCATCGCAATCACAAAATGAACGACGATCGGATGAATGGTGTCGGGATAGGGGAGATTATGCTCGTTGAGCGGCGGGAGAAGAGAGTCAAACACGAGTTCTCAAAGGTACAACACTAGGAATAACTTAGAAGACGATCGCGCTCAATGCGAGCGCTCTACAGTAATGTTTTAATCTTTGATGCTCGATAAAAGTGATTTAGAAACTACAAAAGCACCTACACCATACCGTGAGGAGTAGCTTAAGAAATCCATCTAGAGAAAGGCTGATCTCTACACTGGCTAGGAAATGTTTTAAAACTTCTTCGCTTCGGTTGCGACTCGCCCTGAAATGGAATTTCGGGCTAACCGTACCAACTCAGTTAAAAACCGACTGAAGAAGTTCAATTCGGCTTTCAGTTCCCTTTAGTGGACTTCGTATGGTTAGCCCGGAATAGAATTCGGGGCGGGACGGAATCGCAGTGAGTCGATGGACAAAATTAAATTCCACGTTGGGTTTGGTGCTCTCGGCTGCGCTCAGCCCGCGAAGATCCTGATTCTTGAGCGTTGAGCGGAGCCGAAACGCGGCAACTCATTCTGTCTACCTACTTAAGACGCTTGATGCAAGCTGTCAGTTGAAATGGACTAATGAAATATTCTCTTGCTTAAAGTTCCTAACAGATTTGTGTGCCGCTTGAGCGCAAATGAGTATCATAAATTACTTTTAAGGCTTCCTGGAATTGTTGTTGTATTCGTTGTTGCACTCGTAGATTACCTAATTCACGCTCAAAACGTTATGGTTCAAGTAAGCTCTCCCATTCTTTTTGTCAATCCCAGTAGCGGTAACGATAGCGCTGCCGGAACTCAAGCCGCCCCGCTCAAGACAATTACCCGCGCCCTTCAACAAGCAAAACCCGGCACAACCATCCAACTCGCATCCGGCACATACAACACCGATAGTGGTGAACTCTTTCCGCTGACCGTTCCCGCAGGTGTGACGGTGATCGGCAACGAATCCAATAAAGGCAATGGGATTGTCGTGCAAGGAGGCGGAGATTACCTGAGTCCAACTTGGGCAAAACAAAGCACAACCTTTCGACTTGAAACCAATGCTCAGTTGCGGGGTGTCACTGTCACTAATCCAAACACCCGCGGAACAGGCGTTTGGACAGAATCGACCGCACCGACGATCGCGAATTGCACCTTCACCGGATGTAAGCGCGAAGGCGTGTTTGCTACCGGAACCGCAAATCCGATCGTCACCGACTGCGCCTTTATTCAAAATGATGCCAACGGAGTGACTTTTTCTCGCAACTCCAAAGGTGAATTTCGCCGGAACGTTTGTCAAAACACCGGGTATGGAATTTCAATTAGCGATAATGCCGCTCCATTGATTATCGAGAATCAGGTCTTGCAAAATCGTTCTGGAATCGTTTTGAGCAATTCGGCGCGTCCGGTTCTGCGTGGCAATACGATCGAGAAAAACGCCGAAAGTGGTCTTGTCGTTTTAGCAAGCTGCGTCCCGAATCTAGGCAGCGCTCAAGATCCGGGCGGCAATATCATTCGCGATAACGGCGAAGTGGATCTGCAAAATGCAACGAGTCCTCAAATTACGATCGTCTCTGTTGGTAATCAACTGAATGCGTCAAGAGTTCAAGGGGCAGTCGATTTTGTCGTGAGCCAAGTTCCGACACCCACACCCACGCCAACTCCGACACCCACACCCACGCCAACTCCGACACCCACGCCAATTCCAACGCCAATTCCAACGCCAACTCCGACCCCAACACCCACGCCAACTCCGACCCCCACGCCAACTCCAACGGCTGGACTTACAGACATTCGTGGACATTGGGCAGAAGCATTTATTCAATCCTTGGTGAGTCGGAATCTAATCACTGGATTTCCAGACAACACCTTCAAGCCGGAAACTTCGTTAACCCGCGCTCAATTTGCCGCGATCGTTGCAAAAAGCTTTAACCTCCCTCTAAAGCAAGCCGCCACGAATTTCTCCGATGTGCCCGCGAATTTTTGGGCAGCCGAAGCGATCGTGAAAGCCAACCGCATGGGCTTTGTCACTGGATTTCCCGATGGAACCTTCCGACCCGGATTAAATCTGACGCGCACTCAAGCGATCGTGGCACTGGTGAATGGCTTAGATCTAACAGGCGGTACACCGAATATACTGGCACTGTTTAGCGATCGTGCTCAGATCCCCAGTTTTGCCACCGGTAAAGTCGCGACCGCAACGCAACGCCGCTTAGTTGTGAACTATCCAAACGTGTCACAACTCAGACCCTTGCAAGAAATTACCCGCGCTGAAGTGACCGCGTTTATTTATCAATCGTTGGTTGCACTTAATCAGGCTCCGACGATCGCATCCGCCTACATCGTCAATCCTGATGCTGCAAATACCGCATTCGTGGATGTGACAAATCACTGGGCAAAAGATTTCATTCTGGGTTTATCGGGTCAGAACTTGATTCAAGGATTCGCAGATGGAACCTTTAAACCTGATGCGCCAATGACTCGCGCTCAGTATGCCTCATTAATTGCGCGTGCGTTTAATCCTGCACCGAGACGAGAAGGCACAAGCTTTCCCGATGTGCCCGCAGATTTTTGGGCGAAAAGTGCGATCGACCAAGCCTATCGAGCCGGATTTATTTCAGGCTTCCGGGATGGAACGTTCAAACCCAATCAGAATGTGACGCGCCTTCAATTAGTGCTGTCGCTGGCGAGCGGATTTAACCTTCCCTCTGCCAATGCGAATTTGTTGGCGGCTTTAGACGATCGTAGTCAGATTCCACCCTCGTTCCAAGAGCGCGTGGCGGCGGCAGTCCAAGCGGATTTAGTGGTGAATTATCCGAACCAAAAACAGTTCAACCCCAATCGAGAAGCCTCACGCGCCGATGTCTCGGCAATGGTTTATCAAACCTTGCTGCGAGATGGACGAGTTGCGGCAATTGATTCACCGTACATTCTGACCGCGTAGACGAAAATACCGAGCAGCGATATCAGCCATTCTGCACTCTTGAGTCTTTTTGTCTCAAGCACGAAGCGCTGGTATTCAACGACGATGCTTTCTATCTCAAGCACGAAGCGCGGAACTTCAGTCACAAAGCGTTGAACCTCAACGCATTAAAGATACGTGATCGATGAAGTTCTTCACTACGTTGCTATCTTGCCCTGAAATGGAAATCGGGGCGAGATAGCAACATAGACGAACCACCTATCAAACGAATGTCCTTGCTAGGTTCCAGATCCTAACGAAAAATCCGAAAAGCTCAATTCATTAATTTTGTTCCACTGATAAACCTGATCGCGGAATTGCTTCCACTGTCCATACACCTGCTTAAAGGTATTATTTTTCGCCGCATTCGCTTCGTACAGTTCAAAAGAAGCTTTCTGCGCCGCTTGCATAATTTCTTTGCTGTAGGGTG
Organism: Leptolyngbya sp. ERB_1_1; assembly: GCA_040289665.1. Lineage (GTDB taxonomy): Bacteria > Cyanobacteriota > Cyanobacteriia > Leptolyngbyales > Leptolyngbyaceae > Leptolyngbya. The sequence goes on from PSLO01000055.1 coordinate 21,221, forward strand.
TCAGTTGCGTTCCGCCTGCGATCAATCGCGCGATCTCTTCTCGGTTCAGTGCATCATATTGCGCCAGCATATTCATATTTGCCTCATAAGCTGCCGTTTTGAAAACTTCCTGATACTCTTTCGGCAACTTCCGCCACGCGATTAAATTCACTTGCGTTTCTAAAGTCGGACCCGGTTCCCACCAGCCCGGATAGTAGTAAAACTTCGCCGCTTTATGCAAACCGAGTTTTTCATCGTCGTAAGGTCCGACCCATTCTGCGGCATCGATCGCTCCTCGATCTAACGCCAAATAAATCTCTCCCCCCGGAAGCACCTGCACATTTACACCCAAGCGAGACATCACTTCCCCACCCAAGCCCGGAATTCGCATCTTTAAGCCTTTGAGATCTGCGATCAATGTCACATTGCGCTTAAACCAGCCGCCCATCTGCGCCCCAGTATTTCCCGCTGGAAAGTTAATCACGCCAAAATCCGAGTACAGCTTGTGCATCGTCTCCAAGCCGCCTCCGTGATACAGCCAAGCATTTTGCTGTTGAGCATTCAGCCCAAACGGAACCGCGCACCCAAACGCCAACGCCGGATTTTTCCCAGTGTAGTAATAGCTCGCCGTGTGTCCACATTCCACCGTGCCGTTCTGAACCGCATCCAACACTTGTAGCCCCGGCACGATCTCCCCTGCCGCAAACGGCTGAATCACAAACCGTCCGTCTGTCATTTCAGCAATCCGCCGACAAACGGTTTCTGCTCCCCCAAAAATCGTTTCAAGCGACTTGGGCCAACTGGTTGCCATCCGCCAGCGTACCGACGGTAGAGCCGTTCCAGCGGTTGCAACTCCACGTTTGCGAATTGTACAAGCGGTAAGCGTGCTGCCTGCTGCGATCGCGGCTCCACTGACAAAAGCTCTGCGCTTCATATCGATTGCCCGACAATAGTTTCGTATCGAAAATCTTACAGGGCAACGGGGACACAAATTCAGCCCGGTTTGTCTTTGCCAAATCGCAAGTCTTCTAAGCGTTTCTGTGCAGCGGGATCAAGCGAGTGCATTAACATTCGTCCCGCTGATTTTTTCTTCGGCTTCAACTTGCTCTGAACCCGACGCGCTGCAAATTCAACTTCATTTGCCAATTTTTCCGCTGACATCCATTCCGCGCCGTATCCCACCACCGTTAATTGCTGAGCGCGATCGCTCGTCGCCACAATCAACCGCTGCTTAAACTTCCGACTGTCATACCGAAAATCCGCACAGGTTCTCTCAATATACGTATCGGCAGTCTGTCCAAAATCGGTGTAGCACACAAATAAATGACGAGTAATTTCTTCTCGATTTGTTGGAGAATCTCGATATTGTGCGTCAAACACGACATGGGTTTCAAAATTCTGATAAGCGCTAAATCCGATCAGCGTTTCGACCAATTTCCGCCGCGATTCTTCTAGACCGTCTCGATCGCGAATCATTTTCAACTCGTGCCAAGCTCCGACTATGTTATAGCCGTCCACCAATAGAAGTGCCTGTGGTGCGGAACGTGGCATCACTTAACGCTGAAAGGACAAGTTTGTAAAGTTTGATTTGCTTCACACTTTATAATATTGCACTTTTTTCAGTCGATCGGTGTGACGGATTACTTCTACTAATTCTCTCAGCAAAATCTAGCTTCGCGGATCGCACCCTTTCAAATTCTCTCAACAACTTGACGCGATCGCAAAAATTGATTAGTCTCTCAAATTAAGCAAATAAACCTGTAAAGCGAAGTTTGCTTGTCCCAAAAACTGAATCTGCCGCTGCCCACTGTTGCTTGAGACCCAACAATGAGCAGCTAACCGTCCAAGACTGTCGTAAGCAGTCCGGGAGGCTAACGTAGGATGATAGCATCCCAAGTAGCCACCTCGATTTTTCATGGATTGGGGTGGCTTTAGTTTTTGGGCTTTCTTTGTCGTGTCATAAACGGAGAAAAGCCCATGAACCTGAACTTACAAGAATTATTATCTCGGTTTGATGATGGGGATCAAACGGGTGAAAAGTTACAGCACGTTTTGATTGGATCGCCGGAAGCGATTCGAGCCGTGACCCACACGCTTTGGGCACTAAATTATGCCGAAGTTGGCTTGTGGAGTCCCATCATTCCAATGCCCGGAACGAACTTATCAATGAGTGTGCTAACGCGATATCACCGTTACAACTAAGCGATCGATTCTTGATCGTTGCATTGCTCAAACTCTAATTTGGGTGTGCGATGCAACGATCAAGAAACCTTCATTGCAGAGAACAGGCATTTGATCAACATTTTGATCTCTAGCTTTTCGCTAACTCTCAAGCAGCCATTTCTCGTAGCCGCAGCGAATTAACTTCTGTTTAACTTCTTCGACTGCAAATGAGCCTTCTGCCATTCCAACTTGATACACATCATTCAAGACAGCAGGGTATTCTCTTCCCGTAAATTCAGCAATCACTTGGGCTAAACTGCGATTGGACATCTGTTCGTAAAGAATCGACAACAAAGGGAGATACTCTTTCTCTTCAATCCCTTGTGGAAAAGCGCATTGAAGCAAGTGATAGGTGCTGACAAGATGGGTTGGAATGGTTTTTTGCATAATTCAGCAACCTGTTAATGGATAGGAAGAATGAAGATAAACATTGAAATTCACGCCTTGGGCACTAGAGGCGCGAACGGCTTTCGCATCAGCCGTCATCGTAGCAATTCCCATCTGATCACCCGTACCTAAAATAATGATATCGTTTGGGTCTAAACTTCGCGTTGGTTGTAATGTCTGAGCCGCGATCGATGAATTATCAGGTATAACCATCACGCGATCGAGAAATCGCCTTGCTCTTTCCTGTTCCAAGACACCTCCTGAAACCTGAACGATGTTAACGAATTCATCGAAAGCGGTTTGCGCCATCATTAATTGCTGATTCTGAACAAACGCTTTGAGTTGATGACGAACGGTAGAGCCTTCGGCGACAAACGCAATTGCAGTGTTGGTATCAAGATTAATCACGCGCTAGTTGTCGATCACGATAGTCGCCTTATAGTTCCCTACTGCCTGTAAATCTTGTGTCGATCGTGCAATTCTCGCAAAAAACGCGCATTCGCTCCGAAATTCGATCGACATTTCAATCCATACACTTGTTAGACGGCTCAATTTTTGTCTGGGGCTAGCGAAAGGCTAGTCCTGGAAGCTATTTCGAGTAACCGGGATTTTGAACTTGCTCTATGCGATCGAATCATAAATTCGCCACAGCATTTGTTCCTTAAAGTAACTGCATTCTTTTATAAAACTTTACGATCAAGACCACACATCTCTGAATGACGTTGTTATATTCAGAGTGTTGAAGCTGCGTTTGGTAGCTACGCAACAAGGTCACTTCGACCCGTTGAAGCCTTGATTGAGTAGCGCATTATTAACCCTAGTAGATACAGAGAGGCAAACTATGGCTCTAGAGTGGTTGGCAGCAGTGAAGGTTATAGGTGGCGCTTGGGCAAATAGAGAGGCAGTAAAACAGACTCGTCAAGGGGCTTCTGACTATCTTCGGAACGGATAGGCTCTCACTTGCCTAAGTGTCCCGTAGTAAGAGCTAGGCATTTAGTTGACCGTAACTATGCTCCTTCAGCAGATGACGTTTGTCCTGTTTTGCCTCATCGGCGGCGGGAGTACATCATGGATCGGTATGGACAAGTGAAGCCTTACGTCGAGAAAGCTGCCCCAGTTGTCACTGGTGCTCAGGCTTTGAGCGCGCTTCTTGGGGGACCAACTGTACAAGCTCCTCGTATCAACCACAATTCCTATTTTTCAGATATCGGATTTTATGATGATTAACTAATTTCTAAATCTTTCGGCATCTGTTCTCTATCTCAGCAGAAGTTTACATGCAAAGTCCTTCAGAGCCAGTAGGCGATGGAGGACTTTGCTCTTAAGAATTTTCTCGAAAAACAGATTGTTACCTCGGTTCCACTGATTGGGATACAGTTGTTGAGAGGCTACGATCTACGAATTCAGGCAATCGAGGGTGGGTTGGTCACCATTGTTGAAGTAGAGCCGGGTGGTCGGCACGGTCTAACAACCGTGTTGGAGCGGATTTACTCAGGTTCCTAGTGCATTGCGAAGTTTTTTAGAAACCGCTCAACACGACCGTTATCTCGCGACTACGTGCTGTTTCAACCACTCAACAAACTGTTCTCTTTGCAATTCACCAGATGCCAGCGCTAAAACAATTTGCTCTTGTTCGTCCACTGATGCACTAATTTCTAACCCATTCAGAACTAAAAACGTTTCCATTGCCGCGTGACCAATGCGCTTATTTCCATCCACAAAAGGATGATTCATGATCAGCGAAAATCCTAAAGCCGCTGCTTTATCAATCAAACTCGGATAAAGCTCTTCTCCACCAAATGTCATGCGAGGTTGAGCGATCGCAGATTCCAGCATTCCTAAATCCCTGATTCCGATCGCTCCTCCAGATGTCTCAATAATCCGACGATGCAGATCGAGAACCTCAATCAGTGACAAATAGCGAATCATGCAAGCCGCTCATAGAGTTCAGCATTCTTGTGCAGCACATAATCAGCAGCCTGAGAAAAATCGCTTCTTGGATGATTTAGCCAGTCCCCAATACTAATTCGCAGCAACTCTTCAGGAGCGATGCCAAGCTTTTGCGCCAAATCTTGTAACGCTTGAAATTGCTGGTTAGAAAGCTCAACTTTAACAGAAGCCATTCCTCATTCTCCCTAAATTAAAAAACGCTTAATCCTCAACGTCTTCGGTCTGCATTAATCTCTGTTTCAGGCGTTCGGGATTGCCTCGATCGACAACTTGTAAGCGATCGCATCGCAACCCTCCGATCGGTAAAAGCTCACTTTATCCTCTGAAACGCTGTGTTTTATAAAGCAAATCCTGTGTTCACTTCACAAAGTACTGCATTCCGCAGACAAAGCGCTGTGTTTTATAAAGTAAATCCTGTGTTTGCTTCACAGAATGCTGTGTTCTGAAAATGAAACTCTGTGTTTCGTGAAGCAATCGAACCATTCACTTCATAAATCCAAGCAGTTCGACAACGTGAACCTAATCTTTAACATCTTCCGTCTGCATTAGTCTTTGTTTCAGACGTTCAGGATCACCTCGATCGACAACCTTCCCCTCTTCCAACAAAAACGCTCCATCACAATATTCCAATTCTTCCAATCGATGTGTTACCCAAAGCGCTGTAATTCCCCGATTCTTTACCAACGTCTGAACCTGAGCCACTAACTCCAATTGGCTATCTGGATCAAGGAGTGCGGTCGGCTCATCTAATAAAAGAACATCGCAATGACGCGCGATCGCACCTGCGATCGCTACCCGCTGTTTCTGTCCCCCACTCAGCGCATAAATCGGACGACGCTGAAACGCGGCTAAACTTACCGCAGACAACGACTCTTCTACCCGCTGTCGAATTTCTGAATTTGATAATCTTTCCTGCACCAGCCCAAACGCCACATCCGCTCCCACCGTGGGCATCACCAACTGATGATCTGGATTTTGAAACACAAAACCGATGGGCGGCAAGATGTGAACTTCTCCGCCCGTCGGTTGCAGTAACCCTGCCAAAAGTCTCAGCAACGTAGACTTTCCGCTTCCATTCGCGCCCAACAGCATCCAAAATTCACCTTTCGGCACTTCTAAAGCACAAGACTGCAAAATCGCCTTGTCCTCCGACCAGCCAAAACTCAGGTCGATCGCTCGAATTGCAGAATCATGGAGCATTTCCCCCGTTGAGGAATTTTGTGGAGTGGGCGCGTCTAGAGTCATATCAATCTATTCAGCCGTTGCAAACGAGAATCCAGCGGGTCTGCCTGACGCATTCGCGCTAGATTTCTCATAAACCTGCACTGCTGCCAAATTATCTGCGAATACTGCGATCCTTTTGTCCGGCTGTCGATCGCAGGTCAATTCCAACAGCGGATTATTCCCCGACTTCATCGCCCCCAAAATTTCCTGATAGGTTGCCGTTGCTTCTTCAGCCGAGTTGCGTTGCACAGAGAGGCTTAGGGGGTTGCCTTTCAGCGTTAATTCCAAAATATACATATTGTTGTCGATCGTACAAACTGCCAGTTCTCAGTATCGCAAATATCCGCAGAAACGGCTTGCTTCCCTATTCTGCCGATTCTCAACCAATTTGGAAGAATTTCGTTAATTTTAAGATTTGTTAAGAAAAGGACTGGAAATTTTTAGAGAACTCTTCCTATAATCAGGAACATAGGTAACGAAAAGTAAAAGTCGCTCATAATTCATTCATTTTTGAGCGGCAGGGTTTGCTTTTGAATTCCGCATTTATCTGGAGATTTTTCAAATGACCATTGCAGTAGGTCGCGCGCCAGCGCAACGCGGCATCTTTGATGCCCTCG
>PSLO01000201.1:0-2712 GCA_040289665.1 Leptolyngbya sp. ERB_1_1
ACAGAACTGAATGGAGAATGTAAAGCAGTCTATCACTTTTGTTCGCTTTCACATATCATTTAGGATTGCTATATACCGCAACTGAAGTGGAAATTTGAAAAGTTGTGGCAAATCCTGAAAGCGCTCTTCAGCAAGGCATTTCACTTTCGAGCCAAACAAATGGACAAGTATTCACATCAGAGCGCCTCCCGATCCCTAAATTGGTCGATAGCTTTGCTCTCACTAAATCTTTATCTCCAGCTTTATCTCCACCGATGCCCCAAACTGACCAAACATGATCACACAGTTGAGGATGCTAACTGCTTAGAGACAACGATGGCGAAGCCTGAAAGCCTCGCCAAATCCCGACAACCAGCAATTTACTTAGAAAGCCGATGGTGGGATTTGAACCCACGACCGATCGATTACGAATCGATTACTCTACCCCTGAGCTACATCGGCGTAAAACCTCAACTAGTGTAGCAGGTTCTCGATCGCTAAAACCAAAAATTGCACAAAACTGCATCTCATGACACGATCGAGAAAATCCCTACTTTTCTCCATGAATCAACAATCTGAGCGACTCAAACGATCCGATCCCGAAAAATATGCTCGTCTTAAAGCCGAAGCTGCCGCACCCTATCGCGGACTGCGTAAATTTATCTATATCGCATTCGGTGGATCGGGTGCGATCGGAGCATTCGTCTTTTTCGCGCAAATTCTCGCAGGGCGGGACTTAGAAGCCGCAGTTCCCAATCTTGCTCTGCAATTAGGCGTGATTGCGCTGATGGTCTGGCTCTTCCGATTTGAAAATCGAAAATCAACCCGCTAGAGAACCTAGCGGGTCTGAACAAGCCTAGCGCACTGCTCCAACCACATACGGAGAAGGAATCGCTTGAGCCTTTCCTGCATTCACCAAAGCTTGGTAGATGAATGCAGCAACTTCTGCACGGGTCGCTTCACGAGCGGGGCTGAGTTGTGCCACTGTTGGATAGTTCACTACAATTTGGCGTTGAGTGGCTGCCGCGATCGGACTTTGCGCCCAACTTGGAATCGAGGCTGCATCTTGGAAGCGAGAGAGAACAGAAGGATCGCCTGCCCCAAACGCTAGTCCATTAGAAAGCGCCACCAAAGCCTGAACCTTCGGAATTCGCTGGTCGGGTCGAAATACGCCGCCAGGAAAGCCCGTCATGAAACCGCCGCGTGAAGCAGACTGAATCGCAGCAAAGCCCCAATACTTGGTAGGAACATCAGAGAAAGTCGTAGCTGGATTTTTCGCAGCAGGGGAAAAGGCTTTAGAAACGATCGTCGCGAACTGAGCGCGTGTGACGGGATCATTCGGTTTGAACGTACCGTCTGGGAATCCGGTAATAATTGCTTGTGAAGCCAAGGCTTGAATGTACTGCTGTGCCCAATGTCCTTGAATATCAGAGAAAGCAGTGTTCGTTCCGCCCGCAATGAAATTAATTAAACCCGCAATTTTCTTGGGATCGATGCTGTTACCGACCGCTTGAAAGGTGTTTCGGGTTGTGTTTCTCACATCAAAACTTTTGATCTTGGTATTTTTCGCATTGTTGCGGATCGTGTTGTTTCCTAAGCTATCGGCAGTTCCTAAATCAGGAAGCGCACTCGAAAGCACGGTAATGCCATCTCCTTGACTATCAGTGATCACATTATTGCGAAGAATCGGTCGGGCTGAATCACCGATAACGATACCTCCTTGGTTTTGTGTGATTTGGTTGCCTTCGAGTCGGGGGATAGAAGTACCACTGATTGCAAGTCCAAAGCCTGTATCGTTAAAGACATTGTTTCTAATCGTGCCGCGTGCACCACTGGTGATCGACATCCCGTTACCGGAGTTTTTGGTAAACACGCTGTCGGTGACGAGGGGACTAGAGTTCCCTGTCGCAAAAACGCCTTCGCGATTGTTATTGGTGAATGTACTGTTCGCGATGATGCAATCTACATCTTCTACCCAAATTCCGGTGCCGCGCGTGGCGGTGTTCGTGACGGTTACACCTCGAATTTCACTGCCATTCCCGACTCTCATGGTGGCGTTTTGTTCTGCAAAAGTTTTACTCAGCGTCTTGCCGCTGCCTTGAATGAGAATGTTTGCGCCTTTGGTGTTTTCGTCACCGCGTATGATTACCCCCGGTTTGACCACGATCGGGAATTGCTCTCCGCTTTGCTGGGTGTAGTTGCCAGGTGCGAGTTGAATGACTGTTCCGGCGCTTGCTTGCTGCATTGCAAACGAAATCGTCCGATAAGGTGCAGCATCGGTTTTTCCGGCTGAGGGCTGATCGTTACCGGTTGTCGGATTGACGTATAAAATCGTCGTAATCGTGGGAGCAGCAGGAGGTACGGTAGTAGGAAGTTGGCTACCTGATGGTACTTGAGCCATTAAGGGAGTGCTGAAACTTAATAAAGCGAGTAAGCCCAGTTGGGTAGGAACGATCGCGCGGAAAAAGGGAAATTTGTGAATGCCTAGACGTACCATAAGTCCTCTCATCGTGGAGTGGTGAATGCAAGCGTGTATCTTATGGGGGATGACAAGCCAAAGTAGATGCAAGTTCCCCGAATCGTAAGCTACTGAAATATACACAAGATATTAAAAATCGGCACAGATGAGAAACGCAAGGTTTGACTTTACAAATTTGTAAGGCTTTGTTGCATGAATAACTAGAAACGGTAACCTGTAGAACAGGAGAATTGTCAGACTTGCGGATGAAAACG
>PSLO01000202.1:0-2673 GCA_040289665.1 Leptolyngbya sp. ERB_1_1
CGCAAGTCTGACAATTCTCCTGTTCTACAGGTTACCGTTTCTAGTTATTCATGCAACAAAGCCCATGGTAGTTATTGTTTGTGGTGGCTCTTAGAGCAATGGTTTTACCCACCTCGACGACAAATCTTCAATCAACCGATTGGCGTTTCAGGATTTGTTTCAACCGTGCTCCTTGTGGGCGTGTTCTACGCTCTACCGGGCTATCTCGCATTTATTAATCCAGTACCACTCTCGCTGAGTACGGCAGCGATCGCATTACTCCTCTACATCTTTGGCAGTTTGATAAATACGAGTGCAGATATTCAGAAGCTAACTGCGAAACAGTGGGGGGCAGATTTGGTCAGCGGTGGGTTATGGCGGTTCTCCCGGCATATCAATTATTTCGGTGATTGGTTGCGCTACCTCAGTTTCAGTGTATTAGCAGGTTCGACATGGGCTTATCTTGTACCAGGACTGATTCTCTTGATGTACCTGCAAATGATGGCTCAAAAAGAGCAAACAATGCCTGAAAAATACCCAGAATACGCGGAATATCAAAACAGCAGTGCCCGGTTCATCCCGTTTGTTTGGTGAAAAGTGGATGCTATGTGCAATAGATGCACATAGCATGAGATGGATTTGCAACCTTTTGTCCTGTACTGAGAGTTACACCCTTATCGGTTAGCATGAACATAGTCTACAAAATAAAACTTGGGTTCTAACCAGTACTTTAGACCCACGTAAATGACTAATCCAAGCAAAGCGGTAAGCACTAAAGGCAAACCAACCCAGACGCGGGACGCATCGGGCAGCACAGCCGCAATAGACAACGCGATCGCGAAATAAATGAGGACGGCTCCCTGGAAGCGATGTAGGTTTTTCAAGGCTTGACGACAACTCCCACAAATTAACGTGTGCTGATGGTAGCGATCGAGCAAGTGTTGGCGATCGAGGAGTGGTGATTCGACTGCGACCTCGATTTGTCCCCAAGGAAGCTGTCCTTGGCAATATTGATCTAACCAGCGACGAAATTCGATCACAAGCCGATCAGCACGGGTGGGCAGTTTGTAGGCAGTCTTCCAACTTTCAAGCTGAGATTGCCGTTGCAACTCTCGCTCTTGAGCGTGCAGCAAAATCATATCGCCGTCTAGCACTAAATTACGCTGTTGAATATGGTTCCACCACCGAGGTGTCCAATAGTGTAGACGTTTAGCAAAGTTACATGGAAACTGGGCAACAATTCTAGATTTACCCGCAGTAATGGGAATGCAATAGGTTACAAGCCCAACTTGTCGCCCTTGTCCAAGCTGGATTTCATACTCTAAGTAACAAGGTGGTTTAAACGTAATTTTCGTTTCAAAACCGCTCGCAATCTTGGCTTCGATACCTGCTTGAGTAGATTGCTCAATCTCAATTGGTAAGGGGATACCCCGATCGCGGTTGCCTTGAACACCGTGATGAGCAAATTGGACATGGGATGGATCGGCAACATTTTCAATTAAGGTTTGCCAGTCGTATTCTAGATCCCGCGCGAACGATGACCACACAAATCCACAGTCGGTATCTACATAAGGCGAAAGCGGTAAGGGATGAGAGGTGGCAACCTCCGCAGATTCAACATCCATCCAGACCCAAAGCAGTCCGTTGGCTTCTTGAGAGGGCAGCGCGGTTGCACAGTAATGATGGCGATTTTTCGCGATGAGATTAGGATCTTCTGCTTGAGGAATACGGGTGCAAACTCCCTGGGCATCAAATTGCCATCCATGATAACTACACATGAGATGACCTGTTTTATCATCGACTCGTCCTTCACTCAACGGCGCTAACCGATGAGGGCACTGATCTAGAAAAACACAGTACTGATTAGAGAAGCGTGGCTTCCACACCACGATCCTGCGATCCAGTAGAACAAAGGGTGTCAAACGATCCGGATCAAGATCCTCGATCGGTGAAATTGGATACCACTGATGGAAAAAGTTAAAGGTTGAAGCTGCCATGTTTACAAGGTCGCACGTCTAGTTGATTTAGGAGTTGCTTTTTAAGCAGTCTTCGATTTTGCTGAGTAAGCGGGGCAACTCGATCGGTTTTGTATCATAGTCATCGCAACCACAAGCCAATGCTTTTTCGCGATCGCCTGCCATTGCATGAGCCGTCAAGGCAATGATCGGAATGTGGCAGGTTTGTGAATTCGCTTTCAGGTGTTGTGTGGCTTCCCAACCATCCATTACTGGCAAACTAATATCCATCAGGATCACCTGCGGTTGTTCGGATACTGCTTTCGAGATGCCTTATTGGGGCGATCGTTCTTAGTTCTTTGTTGGTGGGCATTTTCTTGCTAATCGTCGGGCAATTGCAACTTGGAGAACTCATTCGCTTCTTGCCATACCCGGTTGTTGGAGGCTATCTAGCAGGACTCGGTTGTTTACTCTCGTTAGGCGGCGTACAGGTGATGGTCGGCGTGGGAACAATTGCCCAACTGCCAACGTTATTTCAATCCGATCTCCTCTTGAAGTGGATACCTGGATTAGCATTCGCGATCGGCTTGCTGATGCTCACAAATCGCTTGAAGCACGTCCTAGTCATTCCTTTGAGCTTTATCGCTGTAACCAGCTTGTTTTATTGGTAGTGCCTTTTCGTAAAGGGTAGATAAAATAAGGGGTGACTGCTATCTTCATCTCCTATGTCAAGCATTCC
>PSLO01000056.1:0-9929 GCA_040289665.1 Leptolyngbya sp. ERB_1_1
ACGCTTGGGCGAACGCAGAGGGGCGCAAAGCGTTTGCAGACCAACCGCTTAATGTTTAGTTTATAAATGCGCTCTCAAATTGAGTTTCATCCCTGACCAAAAGGATAGGCGAACGGATAGTTTTTAGACTTTCAACGGTATAGCATTATTGATTGAGAATCTGTTGAATGTCTTGTGGGATCGCCATTTGGTCTGAATCCTTTATGTTCGCTTTACCACTTCTCAGCGATCGCATCTGCCCATAAAGAAGCGTTAACGGAAATGCGAGAAGAGTGGGCAGGAGTTGTCCCCTGACTTCTCGAAAATCCCCCTGTTTCCAGGCGAGTTTCAGCATATTCCAGTGGGCGATCGTGTGGGCAACTGCGTTTCGCTGTCCCAGAATATGAGCGCGTTGCAGTGCGGTCCAGGCAGTCTCAAAATCCTGGGCTGCAATCGCTATTTTTGCTTGCTTAAGTTCAGCATCGAAATGTTCTTGTAAAACGGCTTTCATCATTTCCTCCACTATTTCTCAATTAGGCTGTGGGTGAAGCGGTGAGTTGTTCTAACGTGAAGTAATACGAAGCATCTCCCGTTTTGAACAACCCATACCAGGCTTCCAAAACAGGAGGCTCGTAGAGGTCGAGCTTCTTAAAGATGTGGCAGGCAAACTCAAGAGGTGCAGTGGAGTTTGCTGTAATGACATTACCAGAGGTGACAACGGGCTGATTTTGATACAGGGCTGCCCCTCGATAGTTTGTTGCTCGCAAATACTCTAGGGCATTGCTGGTGTGAGGGATATCATCCAAAATGCCAGCACGAGCTAATCCTGCGGTGGCACCACAGATTGCAGCAACCGGAATATTCGCTGCCAGTAGTGCTTTCGCGGATTCCAAAATTTTTGAGTTTTCACCCCGATCCCAAGCTTCCCCACCTGGCAGAATCAACATGGCTCCGGGTTCCAGTTCATCGAGGGTGATATCAGGAAGAATTGTGATACCGCCGATCGTGGTAACAGGTTCAGCTGTTAAACCAACCGTTTGGATCTGATATCGTCCGGGCTGTTTTTGCATGTCTGGATTATTAATTCCGGCGACGGTATATCCTGTTTCCCAATCCGCAAGTGTATTGAAGACAAATAGATGAACAATTTGCTTTTCCATAAAGCAACTCCTAATTTTTTATACTAATTGCTCCCATGATTCTCTGGTCATCTGCCACTTAATCTGGCTCCACCCTTGCATTTGCATCCAGTCAGAACCGGGTTGTGTATCGATCGCCCGGAATCCGTAATGCTCTGCTAGTCGGGTTACTCTCAGGTTAACATTTACAGAAATACCGATGATTTCCTCTAGTCCCAAATCGCGGAACCCAAAATCAATCAGCGCTTTCCCGATTTCGATCGCATAGGCGTAACGCCCCCAGTACTGAGGCGATAGCTCGATTCCCAGTTCTGCCAGCCCAGAATCAGAGCTATCCTGTCGCAATCCACCACAGCCAATTAACTCCAGATTGCGGCGACCCACGATCGCCAACTGGTAGTTACGTCGAGGAACTTCAGTTGCCCACTGTATGAATCGTTGAAGCAGTTGATGAGTAAAATCAAGTTCCACTTCTTCCGGTGAACAAAACTCGGCATAACGAGGGTCAGCGTGATAGGCAAGGAATGCAGGCTCATCCTCCTGAACAAAATCACGGAGGAGAAATCGTTTGGTGATAATCTCCATAGCTTCCTACCCTTAGCTCACTCAGTATCGTGATTGATCTGGTTCATCCAGTTTGGCGCGATGCCTTTGGCTCACGTTAACGTGTTCGCGCCAACGCTTCACTATCCGAAAGGATAGGTTCTAACATTTCGGTTTTTGCTACTCTAAAAACCTTAATTCCATCGCTCTTGCCACTGCTTGAGTTCGATTATTCACTTCTAACTTGCCGTAGATGTTGCGAGCGTGCCATTTTACTGCGGCGAGGCTCACGAATAATTGATTAGCTGATCGCCTGATTTGACATGCCAGTCGCATTTGACATGCCAGTTGCCAGATATTGCAATACCTCTAGTTCGCGTTCGCTCAGTGGTTCAATTAGAGGTTGATTTGTAACTGTTGGCTTTTCTTGAACTGAGTCGAAAACTCCCAATAAACGGTTGACTTCACCAGCATGAATCTTTTGTAAGTAAAGCTCTGCGATCGCCGGATCAGCCGTTCCCCTTGCCCGACCAATGCGACTCACTTCAGGCAGGAATTGCTTTGCGGTTGCGTAATTATCCGCGACAAAATAAGTAACGTCAAGATTGAGCAGGATGAGCGATCGCAACCAGGAATTATCTTGCGGCAGCAACTTTAAGGCTTTTTCCATCCATTCAGTTGATTCTGCCGACGGGATACTAACCGCTTAAGCTGCATACTCCGATCTTTTCAGCAGCGGGTGGCAGTACGTGCAAGTGATTGAGCTAGGGAACCGCGATCGCAATCACTCCACTTTCTGGCAGCACTTGCCGATAGCGTCCACTTTCTGAAAACACAGCAATCAATTGCAGGGAGTAATCTGGCTGGACTTGCAGATCTGCCCACGGAATTGCTATCTCAATACAGCGATCGATCGCCACTTGAGCGCGATTTGCCCGCGATTGCCAACGCGAATATTCACCCGCTTCTTGCAGCCAAACGGTCTGAGTGAGCAAATTCACACCTAGATGATGATGAAACCCATAATTTAGAGGTGCTTGCTCTGGCAAATCAACGAGCGGAATTGGGCTGTTGTGCATTGTGTGATTCGCGTAGTACCAGAGTAGATTTAACTCTGGTGGAATCTCTTTTCCGATCTGAACTCCGGTTTGAAAGTCGAAGCGCAAATAGAGATTTAAGTGATCCACACCGTACCAAAGCCGCTGAATCGGACTACTCTGGTGCATTGTTCCCCGCGCGCCACCGACTTCGATGCGTCCTGCTTTGTCCCAATCTTGCTCATCGCCACGACCGTCGATCGTGGGATGAATAAATCCTTGTGGCGTGTGATCTCCTTGCGCTTCGTGAATTTCAACAGGTTGCCGTACATTTTCGGGAACGGGTTCGTTGAGCGATCGATACAATGCTGCTAAGTGCTCTCGAAACAGTTGATCAAACATTGCATCTTGATTCGAGGAATGTCCTTCCCCAAACCACCAGAACCAATCTGATCCTTCTGCTGCGTAGAGTGCTTCCCACGCTTCAGGATTGTTCTCTTCGGTTGCTTCGGGATGATCCGCTAAGGTTTGTCTTGCTGCGGTGAGTAAATCCCAAGCTCGATTCTTTGCCGGATCTCCGATCCAAGTAGTAAAACTGCCATCGACCCAAGAACCGCTATGAAGCTGATCTGCAGGAATCGTCTCAGTCGGGGGAAATTGCTCAATGAACTCTGAAACGGTCACTAGTTTGATATCAGAATGATCGCTTAGGGTTTGATAAAGCATTTCTAAAAATGGTTTACCATCCTGTGGGTAGAACTCCCAACAGTTCTCACCATCTAATGCGATCGTAACTAACCAAGGCTTATCCGACTTTGGCTTTAATGATCGCGCGATCGCTTCTAAATGTCCGACCAAATCTGTTACGGCTCGTTTCGGCTCCATTGCACTGTAAGTGAATCCGATCAAGTCGGATAAACGGTGATCGCGAAAGACGATCGCTAAATCTCCCGCTGGTGTTTCCAATCGATAAGGACGATACAACTTCTCAGGGTCATAAACATTTCCAGTCTCATCTCGATGGAAAAAGTACTTCAGCGACCATCCTAAAACCGCTTCATCCGAACACAACCAGTTAAAGCCCTGTTTCGCCACATACGGCAGCATTTCAGGACTAACCGACTGTTCTGAGGGCCATAATCCACGCGGCGATCGACCAAATCGATCTTCATACATTTGCCACGCTTTACTTAAATGCCGTTGAATATCTGCCGGGAACTGAAATCGCGATTCTGGCAGCGTCATATTGGGAACGGCAATCCGCCCCGCATTTGTATCAGCTAACAGCGGCAAAATCGGATGCGTATAAGGGGTGGTCGTCACCTCAAGCTGTCCGGTTTCCTGCATTTTGCGATGCTGCGGAATAATGCGGCTGAGGATCTCACGATGTTTGGCGATAATGCGTTGTCGATCGCTTAACGTAAATCCTTTCCCTTGCTCCAACCAAGCCGCAATCTCCGGATCATTCCAAAATAGCGGATCAATCCACGCTAAGTTATGCCACGCTAACAAATCGCTGTAATCTTGAGCGCTCCAATGCTCCAGACACCAACCCCGCCCCTGATCTTGTCGTTGTCCATAGAGTTCCGAGTAGCGTGGATGGGGATCGATTAGCGTATGGTGATTGGCATCGAAGAAATGTTCGATAATGAATTCTTTTAAAGTGCGATCGAGTTGCTCAACGGGTGTAACGGTCGCTGTCAAATAAGGATCGAGTGCGGTTCCTGCAACATAATCTTCGATCTGCATGATCAGCGATGGCACTAAATTCACCGTCTGATGCAGCTTCGGATAACGCTCTAGCAGCAGAACTAAATCGAGATAATCTTTTGTGCCGTGAAGACGCACCCACGGTAAGCGGTATTGTCCGTCAGTTGGAGCGTAATAGGTTGCATCGCCTCGGCTTTTATAGAGCGGTTGATGCTGATGCCAGATAAATGCAACGTGAAGCGGATAAGGCATAAAAATGGAGGCAAGGAAAACGATCTCTTAACAGTCTAATGCCTTGCCTCCCTTTTCAATTTCAGGATTTCCTTACAAAACCTGTTCCACTTCAGCGATTTCTGGAATCATTTCGCGCAAACGGCGTTCAATGCCCATTCTCAAGGTCATGGTCGAACTTGGACAGCTTCCGCAAGCACCTTGTAAGCGCAGTTTGACGATCGGGCCATCGAGTTCCACCAGTTCCACGTTGCCACCGTCCGAAATCAGATACGGACGCATCTCATCGAGAACGGTTTCGACATTTTCGGGCGTTAGTGTCAGAGACATAATTCACCTTCTAACAGCTTGGTATGTTTATCCTAACTCTGAACGATTCAGAATTCGGTGCGGTTTTTTGCACTTGATTCGGTCAAGATTACGCCCGTTCCAACAGTTGCACATTCGTGAATAAAAATTCGCTCTTGTGCTGCTCTGTCGTGATCGTGCGCTTGGTCAGAATGTAGTACCCGCCAATTTCTTCGTACAGATCTTCAAATTCGCTTCTTGCGCCTTTAACCTCTCCGGTTTTCGGGTCGCTGTAGATCGAATCATAGCGGTGCGACAGATAGCCGTTTCCGGTGTCATGACTGCTAAAGGTGTTAATTGTAACAACCACACCATGAATGTGACGGTGAACTAGACTGACTTCGTTGTTGCGAACTTTATATCGATCGCCTTCTGACTTGCCCCCGACGAAAATTTCGACTCCGCCATCGGGATCGGTTTCACCCAGCGTAAACGTATTCTCGCCGTGGGTCGCTTCAAAGGCTCTGCGGACTCGATGGACTGCGATTTCCCAAACTTGCCCGTGAATTGCCTTTTTGCCTTCTCCGTCTTCGATGTCGGTCACATCAAAACTGAAATCAGCATTAATGCGGCATTTTGCGCTGTAGGTTTTGTCGCCTTCGCGGTAGGTTACATCAGCGGTGTAGCCCGGAAAGTTTTCATCCCAGGTGTAGCGATTTTCGTAGGCAGCCCGAAACAAGGCACGCGCATCTGTCTGTACAGTTGTGGTCATGTCATCTCCAACTAAGTCTCTTTCTCTAGTTTAGAGAATTTGTCACAAAGTCGCTCAGATGAGTTGGGTGATGAACAATAATTAGGAACTGCCTCGTTTTGCTCATTGACGTGACGTTCAAGATATTCAGTAGGAGCTATCTAATCTGCCGCAATCATCACAGGCTCTTGATAGAGCGGAACCGTAAACGTCACAGTCGATCCCAACCCTTCACCCATGCTGTAGAAGTTCACCACGCCGCCCATCGCTTCTACTAATTTCTGAGAAATCGCCAAGCCTAATCCTGTCCCGCCGTATTGTCGAGTCAGCGATCCGTCTACCTGGCTAAACGACTGAAACAACTTGTCCTGCTTATCGAGCGAAACGCCGATCCCGGTATCTGCCACGCGAACTTTTACCAGTCCTGGCAATTCCTCATCTTGAACCACAATCCGCTTTTTGATCACTTCTGCGCTCACCGTGATTCCGCCTTCGTTGGTGAACTTGATCGCGTTGCCCATCAAATTCAGCAACACCTGAAGCAGCCGTTGATAATTGCCGTACACCACGATCTCATCGTGTGTTTGCGGCTTTTGCACTTCAAAACTGAGATTTTTCTGGCGGATCTGAGTGCGAGTCATGGTTTCAACTTGATCCAACAACTCTTGTAAACTCACTGGACTGCATTCAATCTGCATCTTTCCAGCTTCGATCTTGGCAATATCGAGAACATCATTAATGATGTCGAGCAGGTGCATTGCCGATCGATGCGCTTCTTCAATAAATTCCCGCTGTTCCTGGGGATCTTCCGCCATGCCATCGAGAACGAGTTTCAAAAAGCCGATCATTCCGTTCAGCGGTGTTCTCAACTCGTGCGACGTATTCGCCAAAAATTCACTTTTGAGCCGGGATGCTTCTTCGGCTTGATGTCGTGCTTCCTCTAGTTCACGGTGTTTCAGCATCAGCTTGTCGTTCGCTCGCTGAAGTTCAATCAATAACGCTGCATGAGCGATCGAGGTTCCCACTTGATCCGCTAGTTCCTGCACAAACTCTAATTCCGCTTGTGTCCAAACGCGATCGCGATCGCACTGATCAAGAATAATCATTCCGTTGGGATGATTTTGATAATGCGTTGCTACCAGTAATCGAGTTTGAGGAATATCGGCTTCGGGAGCGGGATTAATCTCTTCGGGTGCTTGCCGTACCGCACGAACCGGTTTGAGCGTTGAGAGCGCTTTTTGTAACAAAGGCTCGTCTTGAAGCTGCAACACTTCGCCCTTCAGCGAACTTAAGCAGTCCTGCCGAAATTCCGCGACGGCTTGAATGCTCGCTCTCCCCGGATCATACGGGCAAATCACACAGCGACTCACGTCGAGCGCCAATCCTAACCCGTCTACAGTCGCTTGCCAAATCGTCGGAAGTTCCAAATTCTGGCGGGCATTCCAAACGATCTGAGTGAGAAGCTGCTGGTAGTGATCGAGATTCTCTTCTCGCGACAATTCCACGGCTTGTAGGGGCGATCGCGCTTCGTCTAACTCATTTGCTTGTTCTCCTGTGACTACCACGATCGCCGCTGTTCCATTCGGTAAAATCACGGGACTCATCACCAGATCAAACAAAATCGTGTGATCGCCCCATTCAAACAAACAGCGAAATTGCTCCGGCGTTTGAGATGCCAACACGCGCTTTAATCGAGCCAAATACGGCGCACAAGAAACCGGAGTGAATCCTGTCCCTAGCGGCTTACCAATCCACGGTCTCGACTCGTCCTCGCTGATTTCACGCCAATGAAACCCAAGCAGCACTCCCGCCGCATCTTGCGTCATCATCAACTCTGCGATATCTGCGATCGTCGTCGAATCAGAAGTCACGGGCGAGTTAATCGAATAAGACGGATCGGACAAGGAGCTAGAAAGATTCACAGAAGTGACCATTTGATCGGGAGGTAAAAGCAGGCATTCAAACAAAAGTCACGTAAAGAACCACAAAACCCCTAATCGTTCCATTCGCCCCTTGGCGGAAGTGGAGGATTTCGCGGTAGGGTACGGGCATTATCCTCATCGCGGTAGAGTTCGCTTCTCAGCCATTGTCTCAACGCGACTTCAACCACCTTGCTTGGATCATTCGTTAAATGTCGGAGTTGCTCCAACAAATCAGAATCGATCTGAATGGCAAGTTCAGTTTTATGTCGATCGGGCACTTGAATTTTAGGGTCGTTCATATTGTCGATCAACCTTCTGTGGAAGGTCGGCTGGCTGAATATTGAATATTGAGAGCAATCAATCGATGTACAAAAATCACCTGCGCTTTGCAGAATCGTCTATAAATTGGATGTACCGTTTTTTACATTGATTCAACAAAGTTTTAACATTTTTTCACAGATGTGCTTGAGAGATATCAGAGATCAATCCTACCCAAAATAAGACATTTCTTTTTCTTAGCGTCTCAAACTCTCGAACTCCGTGAAGAAAGGATTAAAATATCTTAAGCGTTCTCATTCGGGCTTTCACTCTATAGAGGGTAAGAAATTCGATGAGAATGTTTGTCCTTGCTGCTGCCAACCCTCCTGAAGTTTATGACTGACGTACCCGTCAACCGTATCCGAAATTTTTCCATTATTGCCCACATCGACCACGGCAAGTCTACGCTGGCTGACCGTTTGCTTCAAGAAACGGGAACCGTGACTGCACGGGAAATGAAAGAACAGTTCCTGGACAATATGGAACTGGAGCGGGAGCGCGGGATTACGATCAAGCTCCAAGCCGCCCGAATGGATTACACCGCCAAAGATGGGCAACAGTATGTGTTGAATTTGATCGACACGCCTGGACACGTCGATTTTTCTTACGAAGTTTCTCGATCGCTTGCCGCGTGCGAAGGCGCACTTCTCGTTGTCGATGCCTCTCAAGGAGTCGAAGCTCAGACTTTGGCAAACGTTTATCTCGCTCTGGAGAATGATCTAGAAATTATTCCAGTACTAAATAAGATCGATTTGCCTGGAGCAGAACCCGATCGCGTTAAACAAGAAATCGAAGAGGTCATCGGTCTCGATTGCTCTGATGCAATCATGGCATCCGCAAAAGAGGGGATCGGCGTACCAGATATTCTCGAAGCGATCGTCCAAAAAGTACCGCCGCCCCAAGACACGACGAAAGAACCGCTCAGGGCGCTGATCTTCGACAGCTATTACGATGCTTATCGTGGGGTAATCGTCTATTTCCGCGTGATGGATGGTCAGATGAAAAAAGGCGATAAAGTCTACCTGATGGCATCCGGCAAGGAATATCAGATCGATGAACTTGGCGTGCTTTCTCCAACTCAAGTGCAAGTCGAATCACTTCACGCGGGAGAAGTGGGATACTTTGCCGCGTCGATCAAAGCGGTGGAAGATGCGCGAGTGGGAGATACGATCACGCTCTCTGCTCAGAAGGCGAAGGAACCCTTCCCCGGATATGTTGAAGCGAAACCGATGGTTTTCTGTGGAATGTTCCCAACCGACGCGGATCAATTCCCGGAACTGCGTGAGGCACTGGACAAACTGAAACTCAACGATGCTGCGCTTAATTTCGAGCCAGAAACGTCGAGCGCGATGGGATTTGGTTTCCGCTGTGGCTTTCTTGGCTTGCTGCATATGGAAATTGTGCAAGAACGGCTAGAGCGCGAATATAACCTCGATTTGATCATTACTGCGCCTTCGGTAGTGTACCGAGTCACCACGATCAAAGGCGAAGTTGTTCTGATCGATAATCCTGGTAAACTTCCTTCTCCCACCGAGCGCGAAAAAATCGAAGAACCGTATGTTCAAGTCGATATCATCACGCCCGAAACGTACGTGGGGACGTTGATGGAACTCTGTCAAAACCGTCGTGGAGTCTTCAAAGATATGAAGTACCTCACGCCCGGACGAACGACGCTGATTTACGAGTTGCCGCTTGCAGAAGTCGTGACTGATTTCTTTGACCAGATGAAATCTCGATCGCGCGGTTACGCCAGCATGGAATATCAACTGATCGGCTATCGAGAGAATGCGCTGGTGAAATTGGACATCATGATTAATGGCGATCCGGTTGATTCGCTTGCAACGATCGTGCACCGCGACAAAGCTTATGGAGTCGGTCGCGCCCTGACAGAAAAACTCCGTGAATTAATTCCACGTCACCAGTTTAAGATCCCGATTCAGGCTGCGATCGGCAGCAAAGTGATCGCGAGTGAACATATTCCCGCTCTGCGTAAAGATGTCCTCGCAAAATG
>PSLO01000056.1:9945-26924 GCA_040289665.1 Leptolyngbya sp. ERB_1_1
GCGGCGACATCTCGCGGAAGAAGAAACTGCTGCAAAAGCAAGCCAAAGGGAAAAAGCGGATGAAAGCGATCGGAACTGTCGATGTCCCGCAAGAAGCATTTATGGCGGTGCTGCGCTTATCGAACGAGCAGAGTTAACGCGCCAATTCTCATCATGCTCAGATTGCTCCTACCCAAAAAGTAGGAGCAATTTTCGTTTCAGGCTTGAAGATTTAATGAATTCGACCGCAACAGAAGACCCAACCTAAGGGTTTCTGTTATGGTGCTAGTGAAAAAAGCTCGCTTGGTAGGCTTTCTTGCCCGTTTCCTTGTCCGGAGCGCTATCGTGCTGCCTGTTAATCTAATGGGTACACTCTTGGCAAGCAGGAATCAACTGCCAAGAGTGTACCCTGGCTCGTTTGCAACTTACGCGGATTTTGGACTTATGCGAATTCTTGTTACTGGTGGTGCGGGGTTTATTGGCTCCCATTTAATCGATCGACTCATGAATATGGGGCATGAAGTACTTTGCCTCGATAACTTTTACACAGGACACAAGCGTAATATTCAACATTGGCTAGGCAATCCCAATTTTGAACTGATTCGTCACGACATCACAGAACCGATTCGGCTCGAAGTCGATCAGATTTATCATTTAGCTTGTCCCGCATCGCCCGTCCATTACCAATACAATCCCGTCAAAACCGTCAAAATCAACGTGATGGGAACCCTGAATATGTTGGGTTTAGCGAAACGAGTCAAAGCTAGATTTTTGCTTGCTTCGACTTCCGAGGTATATGGCGATCCCGAAGTTCATCCTCAATCCGAAGAATACCGAGGCAATGTTAACCCGATCGGGATTCGCAGTTGCTACGACGAAGGAAAACGAGTGGCTGAAACACTCGCGTTCGACTATCACCGCCAAAATGATGTCGATATCCGCGTCGCCCGCATTTTTAACACTTACGGTCCGCGAATGCTCGAAAACGATGGACGAGTCGTTAGCAATTTCGTCGTGCAAGCCCTTCAAGGTCACGCCCTAACGGTATACGGTGATGGTTCTCAGACTCGCAGCTTCTGCTATGTTTCTGATTTAGTTGACGGTTTATATCGCTTGATGAACGGCGATTTTATTGGTCCGGTCAATTTAGGCAACCCTGGCGAGTACACGATTTTGCAACTTGCTCAAGCTGTCCAAGAAATGGTGAATCCGGCTGCCTCGGTGAAATTTGAGCCACTGCCGCAAGACGATCCCCGTCGCCGCAAACCGGATATCACCCGCGCTCAAACTCATCTCGGTTGGCAGCCGACCATCCCCCTGAAAGAAGGACTAGAGCGCACGATCGCGGATTTCCGCAGCCGTCTTGAAGCACCCGAAACAACCCCGATCGCGACACGCTAGGAACGATCGCTTAAGAATGCTGACGGAAAATTTGTATCGGATCTACACGCTGTTTGTTTGAGGAGACAAGACTATGCGCGTTTGCGTCATTGGAACGGGTTACGTAGGTTTGGTTACGGGCGTTTGCCTTTCTCACGTTGGGCATCACGTGATTTGCGTCGATAACAACGAAGCAAAAGTTAAACTGATGCAGGCTGGACAGTCCCCGATTTTTGAACCGGGGTTGTCTGAAATTATGCAGTCCTCGATCCAAGCAGGGCGGTTGGAATTTACCACCGATATTGCGGCGGGGGTCGAACATGGTCAAATTCTGTTTATTGCGGTCGGAACGCCTGCTCTGCCGAATGGAGAAAGTGATACTCGCTACGTTGAAGCGGTTGCACGCGGTATCGGTGCAAATCTCAAAGGTGGCTACAAAGTGATTGTGAATAAGTCTACGGTGCCGATCGGGTCTGGAGACTGGGTGAGAATGCTCGTTCTCGATGGCATTGCAGAACGCCAACGCGCTGAAGCACAGCCTGTTCTCGTCGGGGCGGGCAGCAGCGAGGAAATTACAACAAGTTCATTAACGGGCGACTATGATTTTGATGTCGTCAGCAACCCAGAATTTCTCCGTGAAGGGTCTGCGGTGTTCGATACGTTCAACCCCGATCGCATTGTGCTTGGCAGCAATAACAACGATCGACCGATCAAGTTGATGCAGGAACTCTACACCCCGATCGTCGAACGGCAGTTTGCTGAAGACAAATCTGCGCCCCCGGTTCCCGTGGTTGTGACAGATTTGAGTTCGGCTGAAATGATCAAATATGCGGCGAACGCATTTTTGGCAACCAAGATCAGCTTTGTCAACGAAGTCGCAAACATCTGCGATCGTGTTGGTGCAGATGTAATGCAAGTCGCAAAAGGTATTGGTCTCGATTCACGAATCGGCAGCAAATTCTTGCAAGCAGGTCTGGGTTGGGGCGGCTCCTGCTTCCCGAAAGATGTCTCGGCGCTGATTCACACGGCTGACGATTACGGTTATGAAACCCAATTGCTCAAAGCAGCGGTTAGCGTGAATGAGCGTCAACGCCTCATCGTGATTGAAAAACTTCAGCAAGCGTTGAAGGTCTTAAAAGGAAAAACGATCGGGCTTTTGGGTCTAACTTTCAAACCCGATACGGATGACTTGCGGGATGCTCCTGCACTCAATGTGATCGAGAACCTCGCTCGTCTCGGTGCAAAAGTCAAAGCTTACGATCCAATCATTTCGCAAACTGGAATGCGTCACGGTCTTTCAGATGTGATTGTCGAAACCGATCCAGAGCGCTTGGCAGATTGCTGCGATGCTTTAGTTCTCGTTACGGAATGGTCGCAATTTCTCAGCCTTGACTACATCAAGATGGCGAAACTGATGCACACCCCGATTCTGATTGACGGTCGCAACTTCCTCAATCAACCTGTCTTAGAAGAAGCTGGCTTCCGATATATCGGCATTGGTCGATAATTTCTAGAGAAGAAAGGAGACGCAGTAAATTGCGTCTCTTTATCTATTGACCGCATCCTGAAGGCGATCGCAAAACCTGTTCCAAATCCGCTGTCAATTGTTTTGCGCCTTGTTTGGGATGCTCTGAACTGTATTCAGCAACGTTAAATGGTTGATGAATCTGAATTTTGACAGCAGAGCGCCAGGGGACGAATGGTTTACTGTATTGAATCGAAATCGGTACTACCTGAAGGTTCAAATTCGGTTGACTCGCTTCAGCTTGAAGTGCTAACCGTGCCAAGCCGGGCTTGAGACTTGCAGCTTGGCGGTAAATATTTCCCTCCGGAAAAATCACCAGTGCTTCACCCTGTTGCAGCAGGTCGATACTATGACGTAATGCCGCGATCGTCGGACGACGAGTATTAATTGGAAACCCTCCTAACCGACGAATAAACCAACCTTGAACACCTTTGACCTCATCCGCTGTCACCATAAACCGCAACACCCGTCCGGTTACATCCTGCCCAACCGCATAAGGAACCATCAATGCATCCCAGCGAGAGCGATGGGTTGCGGCAATTATCACTGGACCCGTAGCAGGGAAGTGTTCTCGACCAGCAATCTCAATCCGTCGAAAATAAACTGGTAGAACTAGGTAGCGTGCTAACGGATAAACGATCGAAGCCAGCCAGGGCAGACAGCGTGATCGTACAGAAGAAAGAGTCGAATTTTCCACAAGGGAATGAGCAGGTGAGGATGAAGAAGGGTGTTCTTCTAGTGGAACGGGCGTTTCAATCGGTGTCTCAGACAGTGGCATAGAGTCACAGTCGCGAGGCTGAATGCCATCGTTTTTTGCGGTCTTTGGCGATAGCATGAAGTCGATCAGAAGCATGACAAAGTAAGGACGCAAGAGCCTTCTAGAGTGGGTAGATGTTCGTTCTCTTTCATTCACAGTAGTAGTTTTTGATGATCGCGCGTCTCTGCCAAGGGACAGTTCTAGGGGTGGCTAATTTGCCTCTTTTGCCTCAACGCAAGTTTTTCACGAATAGATTTAGACTCTAAAGTCAGATTGGACAGTTGACATCTACGGTTCTGTCGGTTACATTGGTAGATGTCAACTGCGTCAAATGAACGCGGTGCTAATATGCGCCCCCATCGTCTAGAGGCCTAGGACACCTCCCTTTCACGGAGGCGACAGGGATTCGAATTCCCTTGGGGGTATTAAGTTGGTAAACGGGGTAAGATCTGAATCTTACCCCGTTTTTGCATTCAGAGTTCAGGAATGGCGGCATCGAATCTAGACGAAGCCGCGATCGTAAGCCCATTGCAAGCGATTAAGATCCGCGAATTTCTGATCGCAGTTTCTCTAGTTCTGGATCGATCGCCGGATTTGCAGGCGGCAACTTTCCACTGATTTGATCCTTCATCGCTGCTAATTCTGCATCGAGATCATCTCCTTGCCCCAGCGCCTCAAACCGCTTTTCGAGATCATCGCCTCCGAGTTCTGCCATCGCTTCTGATCGCGCTTCTAGCTGCAAGACCTTATCTTCCATGCGCTCAAACGCACTGATCGCGCTCCCCGTTCCGACGCGATTCAGCATTTCATGAAGTTGCTCAGAAGCTTTTGCCGATCGCGCCCGCGCAATGTACATATCTTTTTTGGTCTTCGCTTCGGCAATCTTGCTCTCAAGCTTCATCATGTTTTGCTTCAGTTGAGACACCACAGACCCTTGCTGACTCAACTGGGCTTCCATAGCGTTTGCGGTTTCGACATAGCTTTTACGTCGCGCTAATGCTTCGCGGGCTAAATTCTCATCCCCTTTTGAGAGGGCTAACTGGGCACGGCGATACCATTCTTCGGAAGTCGATCGCGCTTGAGCCGCTTGACGTTCGGTGCGTTTTTGGGTGGCGATCGCTTGCGCGACTGCCTGCCGCAGCCGAATCAAATCATCCTGCATATCGATGACGGTTTGTTCCAGAATTTTCTCTGGATCTTCCATCTGTCCGATTAGATGGTTGAGATTTGCGCGAATAGTGCGCCAGATTCGGTCAAACAGTCCCATATCAGCAACTCCAGGAAGAATAAAGCACGATGTCCGCATCCATGCCGCTTTTTCACTTCCCTAAATCCTACCGCACGAGACGGAGTTGGTTCGTGACACGATCGGTAGATCAAGGCTGACGAATTTCTGCGGCAATTCCACGATTTTTTAATTCTTGTACTTTCTTTTGTGCTGATTGCTCGGTCAACGTTGCTGCAAGTTGAATTTTGCCATCGGAACGCACAAAGGCATCGGGTACAACCTGACGTGCTGTCGCCAAGGATTGATCCCCTGTAAACGGAATTTCTACTTTATATTGCCGACTTTGGGGTTGAGGATTTGTAGGAAGCGCAGGAGTTGTTGTTTTCGGGACGGAAATGGAGGGTAGAAGGACAGAGGAGCTTGTTGCAGGGGCGGGAATAGGGATGATCGGGGAAGCGGAGGATGGGGCAACGATGCCTGCGGTGCGCTCCGCGTTCGCAGTCGGAGCAGCAGGAGAGGGGATCGGAGAAGGCGCGATCGAGAGCGGTGCGGATTTAGATTTCAGGACAGAAAGAGTGTCTAATCCTAATTCTGAAAATTCATCGTGATCGAGCGGTGGCGAGTTCGCAAGGGTTGCGGATGTTTGCCCTGACCCCGGAGTTTCTGCGACTTCAGGTTGTGCGGTTTGCTGAGCGATTTCACTCAAGATAGAAGGATTCATAATCACGTAGCCCAACATGGCGCTTGATAGCAGCAGCGTCAACATCGAGGCAATTCCAAGTGGTGTTGATAAGCTTTGTAGAAATCCGCGTTCTACCTCAACTTTTGCTTCTTCGCGCTTCAAGCTTTTCAGCAGTTGTTCAGAAGATTCGAGGTAGTCATCGGGGGGTGATTGGTCTTCGGGATTTGCCAATTCAAACAGGGCAGCACCTGCGGTTTCTGGCTCGTAGGGAATCATGGCGCTAGCAGGATTTTCATTGATCGTCTGTGCTTCTGGCATTGCAGATGTACCCAGATCAAAAGAAATTGCTTTCGGGGGCGCTTCAGAAGGGGTCGGGGTTTCTGGGGCAGCCTCGATCGACATCAGATCGAGCGGTTTTTTCGCAGGTTGCTTAGGACGCAAGACGATCGGAGCAACACTCAATCCCACACGTTGCCGACGATAGCGCGTGAGTTCATCTTCTAAACGCAAATCTAGGCAGCTTAGTGCCTGTTGAAGTTTGGGGTTTAGGGTATTGGCGGATCGAGTGGGGCTTATTCGATTGTGATTCATGGGGTAGACTCCTCGATTGAAAGCCTTTAAATTCGTCAAGCAGTAAAAACCAGAAAATCTGAGATTTCAGTGTAGTTCAGAGTTTTCGATTCGACGCAAAAATCTTGAGGTGCAATTGCTGTGTCAAAATCTTTGCAAGTGCCCGAAAATCTTTCACATTTTTGCATGATAAAACGATTTTTCTTTTCTCGGTTGATTGCTATCAGTGTTGTTACTGTTGTTCAAGTCCCGATTGCCAACTCGCAAACTTTTCCGCTGGATCGAACCCGTCAAGGCATGGTGGCATCGGCGCATCCGTTGGCGTCTCAGGTTGGACTGGACATTCTCAAACAAGGCGGAAACGCGATCGATGCTGCTGTAGCAACGACGTTAGCGATTTCAGTCGTTGAGCCGTTTTCAGCGGGCATCGGTGGCGGTGGATTTATGCTGTTTTATCAGGCGCGTAACAATGAGACGAAAGCGCTCGATTTTCGGGAGCGTGCGCCGATTAAAGCGACTCAGAATTTGTACTTGGATGCTCAGGGGAAAGTTCGCCCAAGCGCAAGTACGGATGGATATTTAGCAGTTGCGACACCGGGCACAATCGCGGGTCTTTATCAAGCTCATCAGCGATATGGAAAGTTGCCTTGGAAAACAGTGGTTACGCCTGCCATTACGCTGGCTGAATCTGGATTTCCGGTCGATTGACGGAAGCAACAGAAGCGCGGAAGTTTCAAAATGCTGAGGCTCGCAGGATTTTTACGCACAACGGAAAGCCTTATCAACCGGGTGAAATTCTCAAGCAGACCGAATTAGCAGCAACCTTGAGGGCGATCGCAGTTGAACCGAATAGTTTTTATCAAGGCAAGATTGCTCAGGCGATCGTGCAAGATATGCAGGCAAATCGTGGGTTGATGACGATCGAGGATCTCAAACAATATCGCCCGACTTGGCGCACTCCGGTCTGCGGTAATTTCAAACAGGTGCGCGTTTGCTCGATGCCGCCACCCTCGTCCGGAGGTGTGCATCTACTTCAGATTCTTAATTTAATCAGCGATACTGATCTCAAATCATTGGGCTGGCACAATCCTGATGCTTTGCATCTTTTGATCGAATCGATGCGGATTGCTTACGCCGATCGTGCGACTTATCTAGGTGATCCAGATTTTGTTAAAGTTCCGGTTTCTGCGTTGATTAGTCCTGAGTATGCCAAAATTCGACGACAAGAAATTGATCCGAAAAAAGCTGCAACTCAAGTTAAACCCGGTGATCCAGCGGTGTTACAAAAACTCTCGCGCGAATCTACGGAAACAAGCCATTTATCGGTTGTGGATCGCGATCGCAATGCGGTTAGTCTCACGTTTACGATTAATCTCGGATTTGGGGCGGGCGTTGTTGCGAAAGGAACTGGAATTGTATTGAACAATGAAATGGATGATTTTGCGATCGCACCAAATACGCCGAATGCGTTTGGATTAGTAGGGGGTCAAGCGAATGCGATCGCGCCTCGAAAAGTTCCGCTTTCTAGTATGACTCCGACGATCATCACCGAGAATGGAAAGCTGAAAATGGCAGTCGGTGCGCCCGGTGGCAGTACGATTATCACAACGGTTTTGCAAACGATCTTAAACGTGCTGGTGTATGACATGGATGCACGAAGAGCGATCGCAGCTTCACGCATTCACCATCAATGGCAACCAAATCGGTTAATGGTCGAGCAGTGGGGACTTGATCCACTCACGATCGAAGAATTGAAACGGCGAGGACATCAGATTCAGCAACGTGGAAAATGGGGAAATGCGAATGCGATCGTGGTGCTGCCCGATGGCTCGATCGAGGGTGCGGCTGATCCACGAGGAGAAGGGGTTGCGGCGGGATATTAGGGTAGTCGTAAAGACGCGATTAATCGCGTCTTTACAGGGGCAAGTGCAATCGTTCAACTACGGATCTACAACACTACCGATATTAGTTTAGCCGATGCCGATTTCAAACGCATCCTTGGCGAGATCACGATAGGCAATCAACTTGTAACCATTGACATCTCCGGTTCTGACCGAAGTATCTCCCCACGGATTGTATAACCACAGCGTTCCCGTTGCTGGATCTGCACTGTAAATAATGTATTCATGATTCATGGTAATTCCCGTACTCGAATCGACTGTAGAATCTGATGTTCCATTCGTTCCGATCGTCATTGCCCAACCATTTGATAATTTCAGTGCAATCTGATCTAACGGTAAGAAATTTCCCGATCGACTTCCACCGAAATTTTGATCCGAGTAGTATGTTGCATTGCGACCCGATAGCACAGGCATGACTTGATAAGCCAATCCACCTTCGATACTGCCATAGCTGTTATAAACATAACCATTAGGTGCAACTGGACGCTGTGACATTTGTTCTTCTGCAAATTGCACATAGGCTTTTTCAGCCAAAGCCACCCAAATTCCTACTGTTTGATTGTCATAATACGCGAAACGCTGCTGCAAACTACCTTTTGAAACTGTGGGTAGATAGCGATCGACCGTGACATAATCTGCCTTGCCCACGACCCCATCTTTTTCTGTAAAGAGTCGCACTGTAAACGTTCCATCGCCGTTATCAGTAAACATATTTTGAATGGCGGTGGGGTTGTGTAGTGCTGTCGTTCCTAATGCAGCGAGGAAATAACAATCGCCCAGATCACCTTGCCGAATATCGCTGAGGTTAAATGTGTTATCTGTGCCGAATAAAGCTCCGGTTGCCCATTGATAACTTAGGTCGCGTTCAGCATGAGTGCTATCTGCTGGAATCACAGTAGCAGGGTGATCTGAACCGAAAAACCACTTATCGACCAACATTTCAAGCTGTGCCGCAGTGCTACCCACTTTCAAATCTCCGAGTGCGGTTCCTTGAAATAGCGTATTTGCAATGTTATGCCCGACGACTTTTGCAGCAAGAACCGCAACCGCATCCGGCATCTTGAGCGCTGTAGCATCTTGAATCAAGGTTTGGCAGTCTTGATATTCACCACTGTTAACACTGCCGTCACTTTCGATCGCTCGAAATAGATTAATCACATCGACACGATCGAGTCCTCCATCTTGCGTGTATGCCTGCCTGACAAAGCTAGCAACCCCTCCGTCTTGAAACGTCTGGCTAAACCAATCACTCACTGCAGCAACCGGAGCAGATTGCTGCGGAGTGGGTTGAATGGTTACAGCACTAGATCGCTGAACAGAGGCGGAAATTGGATCAGTAAGCGTTGTTAAATTGCTGTGAAATTGAATTGCGTTCGTGTTGTTCTTAGCATTAGACTGCAAATCATTCGAGCGATCGATCAATTGATTCCAGATGCTCATACCCTGATCTTCCTAACTCAATCTGAAAGGCATTTCTAAGCTAACAACTTAGAGTTTCAAATTGAGTTTGATGAAGCATTGAACATACAGTTTTACAGTTTGCTTTACTCTTTATCATTTCCTCATTTCCAATTTTGCCAATTTGTGTTTAGGATTGATGTTTTTGGGAAAGCAGTCGGGTTATTGTTCGCATTGAGACGCTGTTGCAGTTTCTCTAAATTGGGATTGGCATAAGGTAGATTGTCCACGAGTTGGAAGGGTGCGATTCCGGTTTCGAGTGAGAATGCAGCGGTGGTTCCGGCAGCAGCTCCGGCTGACCATTCGATCGAATGAACCCGATACCCAGCAGCAGCAACATGACTCATTGCGATGCTTTTTCCAGTAACAATCAAGTTATCTAATTTCTGTGGAATCATCGATCGTAGCGGAATCTGGAACGGAAACGTTTCATTTGCACCTTGTCGCTCTCCGGGACGTTCCTGATTTCCCGGCTTTTCGGGTGGAGATTCAACCATGCAGGGATGAAAATCTAGTGGATAGTGCCCAATGCCTACACTGTCCGGATAGATGTGCGATCGACCTAATGTTTTTACGGTTTTTGGATCAATGCGATCGCGGATCACGTCGATTGTTCGGAGTCCTGCGATCGAAGTCGCTAAGTTACGAAAAGTTCTGTTACCCAGATTTTGATAGTACTCACCACTAAAGTCTTTGCGAGAGGCAGTGACTTCATCGATCAAAAAGCCTTCAGGATATCCGTAAGCAGGTCGCCCGATGATCCGCCGAGATTCGCGCATATAAGGATATTTCGACAATCCATGCACAGTGCCCATCGGAGAATTGAGTCCAGTCAGATAGCGCAGATTCGGAAATGGCTTCTTGATCGGTTGTTTCGCATCGGTTGTTCCAGAATGGAACCAGTGGAAAAAGCCGATCGCTTGTTCTTCACCACCTCGTAGTCCACTCACTCGGAAACCGCCCATCCATCCATCCGGATCGAGTTGTCCAGAGCTTCGCAGTTGTTCGCGTGACAGAAGATAGTTATCCGCACTGGTTCCGGGTGCATAGTCGTTTCCCCAATTCCAGTTCTGCATTGAGATATCACCCGGATTGACCGATCGACTCCCCGCACCCGGAACGCTGCTCTGAATCCGACGATAAGTAAATACAAGTTCGGGCGCTTCTGCATATCGCTTGTCGTTAAAGCTGTAGGATTGGGCATAGCGCGAGTAAAATTCGGGTGGCGTGGCAGGTTGCGGAGTGGCAGTTGCTTCCATCGCAAACGTATAGGTATAGCCTTGGGGACAGTAGGGGTAATCGGTTTCGCTTGACGAAGAGGGATTGCGGTACGATCGCGCATCTAACCCCAGACGATAAGGCACATCGGTTAAGGCAACGAGTTCTCCGGTTTCTGTTGCTTCAATCACGTACCATTTTTCAGAAGCAGGCGGAACGAATTGGATAATTTTCTTTTGAAAAAGCGGTGAGTCTTGCTCGGTGTAGCTATCCGTAATCGTCTGCGACAAGGGATAGGTATTCAAAGGGGGCGCGTTCGGGGCGGGACGATGTTGAATCGCTCGAATCGATTGAATTTGAGATCCTGCGATCGCGACTGATTTTGCAACTGTGTTTGGGAAAAAATAGAGCTTGCCTTTGCCTTCTTTTTCTGCTTCTCTCAGCATTGCTTGTAGCGTTTCATGTCCCTCTTTCGGCATGAAGCACAATACGCTGACCCAACACGCTCCCGGATTTTTTCCGTCGTTTTGCGCCAGGATTCGCTGACGAAAATCAATGTATCCGCGTGGGAAAAATAATTCCGATCGCTGTGTCTGCCGCTCATCGAGTGCGGAAGTTCCTTGAGATGAAACCTGTCCTCCAATCCAATCGGTAATCTCGGTCATACAGACGGTACGTCCCGCTCTTAACGCTTCATACGTCGCGGCGACTCCTGCGGTTCCGGCTCCAACGACTAAGATTTCGCAATTGATTTGTTGATCAATCGATCGAGGAGTGGCTGCATTGACAAGCTCGATCGGAAGTAGAGCAACGAAGCTAAATCCGATGCTGAATGGTAAGAAAAACTTCATCATTGTGCTGATCTCGTGTCAATTGATTGTACAAGCTACCGATTTTATATTCACTCAATAGCAATCTAGCCGTTGATTTAGAAGATTAACGTGCGTAAAATGTTGCGATCTTAAATTTTTCATCTGCAAAAAGGTATATTGATTCCGAAATGTGCAAGAATTCTGCTCATGAAAATACCTACTTTATCTTGCATTTTTTTCGCTTTCTCGATTCAAGCTTCCGCGATCGCTCAATCGCGTGATGTGACTGTCCGCGTTGATCGATGGTTATCGATTCAACAGACAACCGGAACGGTGAGCTACGATCGCGCCTCTGGTTCACGGTCGGCGCGAGTGGGTGATCGACTCGAAGCGATCGGAGATGGAGTGACGACCGGAACCAAATCTAAAGCAGACTTGCTGCTGGATACTGGGATCGGTGAGATTAATGTTTTAGAATACACCAGCTTAAGAGTACAGCAATTGGGCATTGCCCCGGATAATGGGAGAGTGACCCATCTTGATGTCACGCGCGGACAAGTTCGGCTCAAGCTACGACGGTTTAGTCATCAAGGGTCTGAATTAGAAATTCAAACGCCTGCGGGACTGAGCGGGGTGCGGGGAACAGAGTTTGGGGTAGTGGTGCAGCCAGATGGCAAAACCGCGATCGCCACGCTTGCAGGTTCGGTGGTGACAGCAGCTCAGGGCGCACAGGTCGAAGTGCCTGCGGGATTTCAAAATCTAACGATTTCAGGAGAACCCCCGACCGCCGCGGTTCCTCTACGCGACGATCCCGGTTTAACGGCTGAATTTATGAGATCACTTGATCGAGGAATTCGTAAAGCTCAGGTCGTAGGGAAAGTCGATCCGGTGAATGCGGTGACAGTGAATGGTGTACCGCAGATCATCGATCGCAAGGGTGAGTTTCGTAGTCCAGAATTTTTGGTTCCCTCATTCTTACGAGTAAACGTGGTCGTAACCACTCCATTGGGAAAATCTCAAGCTTATGAACTGGCGCTTCGGTAAGGTAGGATGGCGCTTGCTTCCAGGCGCGATCGCAGCGATTCTGATGGCGGGTTTATTGAATTCAGGTCTGGTTAAGCCACTCGAACAGGTGGTGTATTCCTCACTGTTTCGGCTACGGGGAGAGCGGCAATGGGACGATCGCTTGGTGTTAGTCACGATCGACGATCTCAGCATTAAACAAATCGGTCGATTTCCTTGGAAGAGAACACAGTATGTCACGTTGATTGATCGGTTAACGCAAGCGGATGCCAGTGTGATCGCTATCGATTTATTATTCTCAGAATCGACCCCAGAGGATCAAACGTTTGCCAATGCGATCACGCGATCGAACTGTGTAGTTTTGGCACAGGGAGAGGGTGAACAAGGCGCACCCCTGCTACCAGTTCCCAACCTTGAGACAGCAGCCGTCGGAAGCGGACACATCCGAATTCAGCCCGATGAAGATGGAATTACGCGATCGATTGAGACACAAGCGAGTCAGGCTTGGGCGTTTGGGTTGACAACGGCGATGACATATTCGATGCTGCGAGAAGTGATCGCGCCATCGGAGTTAAGTCAGCGATTGTGGTTAAATTGGGTGGGACGAACGGAGCGGATTCCACAGTATTCGTTTACCAAAGTCGTTCGAGGAGAAGTTCCTGATGCTGCATTTCGACACAAAATCGTAGTAGTTGGTGTGACAGCGGCGGCGATCGATGCGGCTCCGACTCCATTCGATCGCACTCCTCCCGCAAGTGGAGTTCATCTTCAAGCCGTTTTGATTAATAACTTATTGCAGAGAAATTCGTTAACTCCGCTCGTCACGGGAGAGATATCACTTTTAATACTCGCGATCGGCGGGATTAGTTTTAGTGTGTTGTTGAGCTATTGGCGGATGGAAATTCAACTTGCGATCGCGACCGTTTCGATCTTGGGTTGGGTTGGCATCAGTGTTGTATTGCTAAAAGCAGACTATTTGCCTCCGGTTGTATTCCCGATTGGGTTGATGATGGGTAGCACAGTCATCACAGTCATTGTAGAGCAATCCAGAATAAGTCGCGCTTTACGCGATCGAGTAAATCAGCTTCAGCAACACTATGAGTCTACTTTTGCAACTCCTTCGGCAAAAGATCGCGATCGATCCTAGCTCGGCCTCACCTAAAAGACCTATCACTGGCTAGAGAAACTGAGAGTCTTGATCGCTCTAGCGTTTAAAGTCGCTATCAA
Source organism: Leptolyngbya sp. ERB_1_1 (assembly GCA_040289665.1). Taxonomy (GTDB): domain Bacteria; phylum Cyanobacteriota; class Cyanobacteriia; order Leptolyngbyales; family Leptolyngbyaceae; genus Leptolyngbya. The sequence goes on from PSLO01000056.1 coordinate 23,706, forward strand.
GGACGGAAAATATGGGAGTACCAGAATCAGGATTCGTTATTTTTCTTGTGTTTGGGATTCTCTGCACGATCGCTGGAATTGCAGCAGGGGTGTATTTTCTTAAACCCAAGGGTCAACCTATTCGAGTTGATAAATGGGGGCTTGTTGTCCTTATCCCGATCGTCATTCCGATCGTGGTGGCATTGTTGTTTGAGGTTCTTTCCTATTATCGAGTGTTCTAGCAGGTTGTCAATCCGTGACTTTTCCTCTTAGAGCTTTGATCTGTCCTCGCTTCGTCTTGCTGTCGAGCCGCTTTTCTTGAGAACTCCGAGTTGGAATAGTTGCTTTGCGTTTTTTCGGAACTACGATCGCGCTTTGAATCAGGTCTTTAAGCCGATTTAGTGCTTCTTCGCGATTCTGTTCTTGAGTGCGATGCGATTGTGCCTTGATCACGACGATTCCATCTTTGGTAATGCGATTGTCGTTTCGCTCTAGGAGCCGCGTTTTAATGCGATCGGGTAACGATGAAGCTGCAATATCAAAGCGTAGGTGAATTGCAGTTGCAACTTTGTTCACATTTTGTCCGCCTGCGCCTTGAGAACGAATGGCGCTGAGTTCGATTTCTGATTCGGGAATGGCGATCGTTTTAGAAATTTGCAGCATAGCGTATGGGTAAGCGACGAGAACTTGCGATCGTCCTCTCTATAGACTATCAAATCTACGACGAGCGCTGTAGCCCTACTTCCATATCGTCCGTTGCCGTTAGCTGAAAATCAACATTGCCAAAACAAGCTAATTGAGTTTTGCGATCGCGCTTTGTTCGACTAATACAGTTTGTGTCAGTAAATCCCGAATGGTTGCGGTTAAGATGCGATGTTCTGTTACTTGTAATTCGACTGAAATACGATCGATTCCGAGTTGTCCTGGTGGATCGAGCCGCGCAACACAAACTTGATTGCGATCGCGATCTAACGATCGATAAGTTTCCTGTTGACGCAACGGTATGCTACTCATTCTTCCTTGAGCATCGTAAGTGACTTCTGCTTCGGTCACTTGCGCCACTTCTCCAATGTCTAATCGAATCTCAGTTTGTCCTTCTAATGCAGCTTGTAACATCAAAGGTTCTTCACGTTTGCAAGGGTACTTCGTTCCGGGTTCAAACAATGGGAAATAGCTGTACGATCGAGAGTAAGGCTCCCACAATCGAATTGCGTAGCCATGCCGCAAATAGTCTTCTAGTCCAGCAATTTGAGTCAGAGACAGTGCTCCGTGTGCCACTGCTTCAAATGGCTTATGTACCTGAACTCTTTGCCGTCCAAAGTACGAGATAAACAATTGTTGAATCGCTCGAATTTGGCAACTTCCACCGACTAATAAAACTTGCTCAATATCCGATTTTTGTATTCCTTTTCGCGTTCCAAGCTGTAAGGTTTCGTCGATCGCTTGCCGAACTTGTTCTAACACTTGCCGTGCTTCTAATAAGTCCTCAAACTGCGATCGACTTAACATCAGATCGTAATAGATAAAATTCTCTTCGTCGAACCAGCTCTCTTTTGCTTCATCTGCACTCGAAAGCCGAATTTTTAACTGTTCTGCGATCGACAATAGATTCTGCCAACCGATTTCACCGACCGCGTCTCGCGTGGTGTTCATTTGTTGAAGATAGTTTTCGACGATCCAGCGATCGAGGTCTTCGCCCCCAATATAAGCATCTGCTTTTGCTAAAACTTCAGCCTGCAACACTTCTTGTCCGGTTGCCATTGCTGAAGTGCGAACTAAGCTTAAATCTAATGTCCCACCGCCAAAATCAGCAACTAGAACTGTAGCTCCTGGACGCTGAACTGCATATCCTAATGCTGCTGCTGTTGATTCATCAACGAACTTGACATCAGGAAACCCAAACTTCAGGGCAACATCCTCAAACCAGTTCAGATATCTTTCAAATGCTCCAACCGGAACTGTGAAAATTAACAATGAAGGCTTAACCTGTACAGCTTTAATCGCCTCCCAAATTTGGCTGAGAAAGTGAACTGCGATCGTTTCAGCATCATAGATTTGTCCGTCTAAAGTTCGGGCGGGGGGCTGGAAATCTGCTGCTAGATCTCGTTTGAAGGTACGAAAAAATCGTTGAGGCTGCATCAATCCGAGACGCTGCGATCGTACTTGTTCCCCAACGACAAAATCCTCTTTTCCCTGCACAAATACCAAACTAGGCACAACAGCAACATCCGACTCACTAAACAATCGAGAGATGCCCGGAACTCTCAGAGTCATTGGAGCTTGTGTATCAGGTTCCAATACACTAATCACAGTGTTACTGGTTCCAAAATCGATCGCCACTGTGGTCATGGTGTTGCTCCAGCAGGTAATGTTCGGCTCACTTTAGCAGGAATCACAATTCGATCGCTACTCCGATATCCAACAAATCGCACATACACCGATTCTCCTGGCACTAAATCAGCAATATCCCCCTGATGAAGTTGTGGATCAAATTTGACTTGCTCCCAAGGGTGTCCGATCGCTTGGTAGTTCCAAAATTCCATCAAGTTATCGAGTGCTGTGAACATTCCGATCAGATTTCGAGCAGGCAAATCGGGCTTTGTTTCAGTCATCCGTCGAACAGTGGGATACTGTGTTAACAAAGATTGAATCTGCTCAAAGGCTTTAATCTCAGAATCTTGTTGCGTTTGGGTCGATTGCGTTTCTAACTGCGATCGCAATCTCGCACATTGTTGTTTCAATTCCCCGATTTGAACTTCTAAGGCAGCTTTCTCTCGCTGGCTGGTTTGCCCATCCGCGACCGCGGTTTGGGTTTGCTTGAGGGCAGCGATTTCTGATCGCAACATTGCCTCTGTCGCTTGAGCGGCTTTGTGCGATCGCCAATAAAACGCTCCTAAACCAATCAATCCCAGCGACAACCCACTACTTAGCGCAATGCCCAAATCCATCACTTACTCCTGCTGAATCGTCTGGGATTGTTCAACAATTAGAGAGTTCTCTACGTTGTCATGATATTCGGGTAGGAGATCACGCGACTCGATCGAGCCGAGCGATCGTTCTAAATCTTCGGTTGCCAGCGTACAGCTTTCACCCGCACCATTCAGCACTGTTTCCGTCACTCTGCTATCTTTGCCGATGCGATACTCGATTTGTTGATAATTTGCCATGGCTTTGTTGCATGAATAACTAGAAACGGTAACCTGTAGAACAGGAGAATTGTCAGACTTGCGGATGAAAACG
>PSLO01000203.1:0-2631 GCA_040289665.1 Leptolyngbya sp. ERB_1_1
ACCCGATCTCAAGCTCTAATCCTGGCTCTCGCAAAGCAGCTTGAAGCACAAATCGAGTTTTGTCAGTCAACCAGGTGCCAATGCTAGAAGACTGTGAAGCCATCGTTGCAGCGTGGCTAGGTAGATTTAGAAATACAAGATTCGATACTGTGATCAACGCAACAAGTGTCACGATCGCGATCGTTTAGTGCCACACTCGTCGCAATAAAGATACCAGCATAAATTAACCCCTTTGCATCCGTAGCGATAAACTGATTGGGATCTTAAATTGTTGCAATCGCAACTTCCTTCTCCATCAAGAGAGATTTCAGGTTCATCTTGAGTCTGAAAGGAGGGGTAGCGATCGCAATAAAAAGATGCCTGCATCACTGAAAATAACGCAGGCATCCTTCCATGAATTTTCAGTTTTAATTACGGACTTGAACTGGCATCACCAAATAAGTCATCTTCAAATTACCCAACGGCGACAAAATTACAGGACTCGTCGATGTATTCAACTGCATTTGTACTTCTGCGGTGTTGATCGCTTTTAGCCCATCCAGCAAGTATCGAACATTAAACGCAATTTCCATTCCGTCACCAGAAATCTGTGCAGGAACCGCTTCTCGTCCACTTCCTACATCTTGAGCATCGACTGATAGCGTAAGCTGTTGATTTGCTTCATCCAGTTGCACTTTGACAATGTTATTTTTCTGATCCGCAAGTACCGAAATGCGCTCCAACGCGCTAACGAACAATCGACGATCGACAGTCATCTGATGCGTAAACTGCCGCGGAATAAGTTGTCGATAGTTGGGATACTGTCCCTCTAACAATCGACTGGTGAGACGTTGATCTGTCCATTCAAACACGACTTGTCCTTGATCAAACTGCACGTTGATCGCGTTCCCATTTTGACGATCGAGCATTTTCATCAATTCTTGCAGGGCTTTTGCTGGAACCGTGACATCAAATTGAGGCTCGCTCTCCGAATCGGTTTCTTCTTCTATCGTTTTCACAACCGCCAGCCGATGTCCATCTGTTGCTGCAAACTCTAATCCATCTGGCTGCAAACTGAGATGCACCCCGGTTAACACTTGCTTGGTTTCATCTGCACTTGCGGCAAAGAGCGATCCTCGTAGACCGTCCACCAATCGATCGGCTGCTAACTGAGTTTGCTCTCCTTCCTCGATTTTGGGAAGTTCGGGAAACTCTTCGGCTCCCATGCCGCGCACCTGATAGCGCCCGGATGCAGAGGTGATTGTCGTCGTGGGACTGGAATCGGGATCGTTTTCGATCGTAATCTCACCGTCTGCTAATCGCGATACAATGTCGTTCAACAGTTTCGCTGGAAGGGTCAAAACACCACCAGTTTCAACTTGTGCAGGAAAGCTGGTTTGAATGCCTAAACTCAGGTCAAAGGCACTCAGAATGACGCGCTGAGTTGCGACATCGGCTTTCAGCAGAACGTTTGCGAGAATCGGATGGGTGGGGCGCGAAGAAACCGCGCGGCTAACCAGCGACAAGTGCGAATTGAGGTGAGTTTGGGCGCAGACCAGTTTCATGGGAGTTGCCAAAGTAGAGGACAAGGAAGCTGTGGAAAAGTAAAGCGTGCTCTATATAAAGTGAAACTTTAGAATTGAGATTCTACATATAGCGTTTCAATAGGTGTTTGAGCATAGTAACATTCCTAGCGCGATCGATCTACTATCTCTCTAAAGTAGGCGCAAGGGCATCAAAATGCTGTCGCCATAAGTACTATTGTACGATCTGTGGAAACTGTGGAAAACGAAGGAAATGTCAATTTTTTCGGATGAGTTGCGATCGCGACCTGTGGAAAACTTTAAATTGAGCCACTGTCTTGTTAGGGAATTCCGCAATTCGATCGAGGTTTTCGACGGTTTTTTCACAAGTTTTCCACAGAAAGTGCTGAGTTTTCCACACCGTCTGCTGGCTCGATAAGAAGAAACTATAGAATTTAAAGTTTATAATTAGCTGGACTTAATCAATAACCGCAAAAAATCCGGGCAATCCAAAACGATGGACTCCCGGACAAGGGGTTTGGCTGAATCGATCATTAAACTTCCTGCACGACTCTTAAACGCCGACCGAATGGAATTCGGACCTATCCAGACCAAGTGTCCTTCGTACACTCGCAGTCGGTTTTCAGGCAGTCCGCGTCGGCGGACTGCGTCTGTTTAGCCGCGAATTCTATTCGCGAGGGCATTCATCCAGGAGGTCTATTTAAGAATCAAAACTGGGCAGTTCGTTGCTCGAATTAGATCAGCATAGGCAACAGTTTGAGATTGAGAAAGACCAACGATCACCAAATTGGCTTTGCAAAGTTGGGCAATATCAGCGATCGCAGTTTCCAAACTTCGAGTCTGAGGAAAAATCTGCGTCACCTGACCAAAATTGCCTTGCAATTGATTGAGTACTGAAGGTTCTGTTCCAACAACTTTTAGTTTAGAAGTTGGACGAACCAGAGTTGGCGTTGCAGCCGCTGCGGTATTCCTAAGTGGTGGATCAACATTTGACCATTCCTTCGATCGGGCAAACTCAGAAAACAATAGCAAAGGTGTGTCTTCTGTTAGATGACAATACAACTGGCGAGTGAACGTCAGGGTATTGGCGAGCTAAACCTATCTCCGG
>PSLO01000204.1:0-836 GCA_040289665.1 Leptolyngbya sp. ERB_1_1
CGTTCAGTATACTCCGAACGATTCAGCCACCGTAAACTTCCGTTCTGCGGACGGCCAGTGCCGGGCGTTTATGTTAGAGATGCCTATCAATCTATTTTTCAGATACTTGGCAATCCGCGAACTTGTACAACATATAACTATCATAGCTGCTGATCTGATCGAGGATTTCCTGTTCACCCTGCTTGCTAAACCGTAGAATCACTATCGCTGCCAAGTTGGTATCACGACTTCCAAACAGATAAACATCTTCTGCCCAATCGCCGTAATCACAACGGTACTGTCTCCAAGCCGCTTGAACATATTGCTGGGTTTCTGTTCGTTGCATCCCTAAATGCAAATTTGAAACCACGCGCTCACCAATGGCTAGAGATTCTTCTCTCTCGGTATTGCCATAGATTGCAAGCACCAAAAGGAGTGCGGTGCATACTGCTATAGCGAGACCGCTTAAGAAGACAAGTTTTCTTACCATACCTTACCGTCCAATCCCCATCCAGGTTTTGAAGAGGCCTGGTAGATCACTGTAACTTACCGTAGTAGCACGAAACACGCCGCCCATCTGTGCTCCTCGCCAGCCTATTGCAACATCTGATTGATCCATATTCTGATTTATTGGCAAGCCAAAGGGCCCTTGTCGTTCATGTATTTCATTCACCGCAGATGCAAAATCTGCTCCCATATCAAAACCCATTGCAAACGTCCATGCCCAATGATGAACGTTTGCATCAGGATCGTTCTGACGATTCGTAGTCGATTGGATTAACAATGGGTCAATTGAACCTGCCTTGATATACAAGCCCACTGGAAGAACTGCGCCCTGGTACCAATGTGGCGGCGCT
>PSLO01000204.1:850-1247 GCA_040289665.1 Leptolyngbya sp. ERB_1_1
AACAAGCCGTCTTGTGAACGTAGCCGTAATCCTGCATACAGAGAGCCAACATCTCTCACAAAAGCAGCTTTCTCATCTGCTGTGTACATCTTACTTAATCGCACCAACGCATCGGGCATGGTGTCCCAAGAGCGGCTATTAGATGGGTGTGCAAAAACATAGGGCGTTACAATTGAGCGTGTTCCATCAGCGTTGTAGAACAAATTGTAATCCCATTCATCGGGATACGCATAGGAAAATAGGCGTATCAGCTCGTCAACCTCATCTGGATCATATCCATGCCTTTCTCTAAATGCTCTGCGCCATTCAGCATCTAGGGGATCATATCCACTCGGATCAATATACTTCAGCGGCGAATTGAAGACGTAGCTGTACCGATTCAACGCCTGCGGGTTGC
>PSLO01000204.1:1357-2105 GCA_040289665.1 Leptolyngbya sp. ERB_1_1
AGTCGGTCGGCGTAACTCCCGATTGATAACGTGTCCCACCATACGGGAAGTAACGCGACTGCGAAACAATGCCGCTGCTGTTATTGGTGACCAGGCTGGTCGAACCGAGATGGTCGCCGTGCAAGGAGGATAGCAATTGCCATTGTTGGTGAGAACGCACAGGGCAACTCGTTTGCTGCACTCTACGTGATGGGCGCGCGCTGGACCACCTGTTGTCAGATAGCTAGCAAGCTAATCACGTATTTCAATTTCTAAGTTGTACCATTGATTTATTGACTCTCCCTCGATAATAATACGGAGTAAACGCTCATAGATGTCGATTGCTTTGTAACGAATATTGGGGTTGTCTGATTTAACCTGTAGCGGAAACACAACCAAGGGGCCCCCACTCTGGCCATTATCTTTTACTTGCCACCACCCATCCTTGGAATATCTTATAACTTCACCCACATACGCTACAACCTCTTGGACCAGGTCTCGATCAATATGGGAAGCAACATCAAGTGCTTGCTGAATTAATTTTTCTATTTCGGATTTAATAAATTCATCAAGGAGCTTCAAGCTGGACACAGAAAGATCTAAACCCCATGCAAGTGAAGGACTTCGCATACGGAGCCTTTGAACTAAGTTGGTAACATTCTGCAAGAACTGCTTTTGGTCAGCTATATACATATCTCTAGTTGTGGCAGTTAAACCTGGTAGTTCTTTTTTCATGTTGATCTCACTCTAGATATTTCAAGATTACTAA
>PSLO01000204.1:2119-2611 GCA_040289665.1 Leptolyngbya sp. ERB_1_1
GTTTTAGTAGATCGGACTCAAGTGTTGTATTTTTTCGGATCCACAACTCTACTTTCAGCGAATTGCGTCGAGCATATTCGATGAAATCTGGTAGATTCTCAGTTAACCCTACGTGCGCTCTGTCCTTAACCTCCACAAGCTTACCAGGTGTCAATCTTGGGTCAAATTCCGGAATACGGGTTTTAGTTTTCGATGTGAAGTAGTCTGCTTTCAACTCAACTCGATTGGGTCCGGCATTTCGAGGTACATTAATCTGCTCTGACACCCAATCTTCAGCAGCACGGCCAGGTGGCGGTTCTTTTTTCCCAAAGAAATCCTCGAAGCCCGGCAAAGGAAGTTGTTTAGCGAACTGAAGAATCTTCGCACCCGCCTGCACAACGTCAATTGCCTGTGAGGCATGACTAGCAGCTTGTAATACTGCCTCTCCACCAGCGAAAGCCAAACGTGTTGCAGGGCCACCGCCTGTAATACCTGGTAAAAGTAAGGAGGCTA
>PSLO01000057.1:0-26087 GCA_040289665.1 Leptolyngbya sp. ERB_1_1
ATAAAGTCATTTTTAACGCTGTTTTAGTCCTCTCTATACTCTCACAACTGACCTGGGATTGCTATACATACCAAGTAACAATGCCACCGATATTTAATGCACAGGTAATTTTTCTATGGTTGTTGGTTGGGTCAACTGCACCAGGATTACTCACAGCAATTCTTGAACCTGCCATTATTTTAACTGCATTACCGTTTTCCAAATCGGCGGGTGCATTTACGCTTTTGCCTGGAATCTGCTTCAAATAGCTGTCCTTCTTAAACACAATATCCATTAATTTAGATTTCCTCCGAGACGCTGTAAATGTGTTTGTATCCTAATCACTAAATAACGGAACTCAAGATGGTTTTAATGCTTTCTTAGTAGTTCTCTTCTTGGGTAAGATTTATTGCAAACATTCTCAATTTCTGAAACCAGTCGAAAGTTTCTTCTTTGTTTAAGCGTTAAAAATACTGAAAATTACTTTCTTGTCGATCGAGCCTGCGATCGCAGCCGAGAGTAATACTTCTCACTCAGATCCTGTGTATAAACTGATAATTTGTAATTAAGGGTAATTAAGTTCGCGGTGCAATTGCAGGGGATCGCGTTAGAATCCTTTAGTTGCGTCAGGTTAAGACGCTTTTCTTCACCACAAACCTTGATCCAAAAACGTTGATATGAAACTGGCAACACGAGTAAGTCAGGTTACGCCTTCTCTCACACTCGCGATCGATGCAAAAGCAAAAGCGATGAAGCGGGAGGGCATTGATGTCTGTAGCTTTAGCGCAGGTGAACCCGACTTTGATACGCCAGACCATATCAAACAGGCTGCAACGGACGCGCTCAAACAAGGAAAAACGCGCTACGGTCCGGCAGCAGGTGAACCGCTGCTGAGAGAAGCGATCGCCCGTAAACTTCAGCGCGAAAATCATCTAACGTATCAGCCGGAAAACATCATTGTGACGAATGGCGGAAAACATTCGCTCTACAATTTAATGATGGCAATGATCGATCCCGGTGATGAAGTGATTATCCCGGCTCCGTACTGGGTAAGCTATCCCGAAATGGTGAAACTCGCAGGCGGAATCCCCATTATTGTTAAAACCACCGCAGAAACTCAATTCAAGATCACTCCCGATCAACTGCAGCAAGCGATCACCGAAAAAACCAAGCTCTTTATCCTCAACTCCCCCTCGAATCCGACGGGAATGGTTTACACTCCCGATGAGATTCGCGCGATCGCGAAAGTGATCGTCGAGAAAGAGATTTATGTCGTTTCTGATGAGATTTACGAACATCTGCTGTATGACGGTGCAGAACATTTGAGCATTGCCGCAGCGAGTCCAGAAGTATTCGATCGCACGATCATTAGTCATGGATTCGCCAAAGCGTATTCGATGACCGGATGGCGCGTTGGCTATCTAGCGGGCAATGTCGATTTGATCAAAGCTGCGACTAAGATTCAAGGACATAGCACCTCGAATGTTTGTACCTTTGCTCAATATGGCGCGATCGCTGCGTATGAAGACCCACGATCGAATGAATCGGTTGAGATCATGCGTCAGGCATTTGCAGAACGGAGAACCGCGATCGTCAATCTCGTCCGCGCAATTCCAGGATTAAGCTGCATCAAACCTGATGGTGCATTTTATTTGATGATTGATATCAGCAAACTCGGTATGACTTCGCTAGAGTTCTGTGATGGCTTATTAACGGAACAGAAAGTCGCTGCGATTCCGGGAATTGCGTTTGATGCGGATGATCATATTCGATTGTCTTACGCCACGGATATGACCACGATCGAGAAAGGAATCGATCGCTTAGCCACGTTTGTCAAATCGAAGTTTTGATTCTAGTCAAAAGAAATCCTCAAGCTAAAATAACTCATCTCCATCGCACCTCTCATCTTATGGAACTCAGTGCAAAGTTGATGTGGAAAGCTCTAACGATCGCGCTTGGAATTTATGCGATCGTTTGCTTTGTGCTGTTTCTCATTCAAGGACGATTCATTTTCTTTCCCACTCACACCATTTACAAAACGCCTGCTGCTCTCGGTCTATCCGCACAAGAAGTGTGGCTTCCGGTTAAGAACTGGCTGGGTCAAACCGAACGAATTCACGGTTGGTGGCTTCAAGGTGAAAATCCGAGCTTAGGAGTCGTGCTGTATTTTCATGGGAACGGGGGCACGTTGGGCGGCATCGATCAGATGGATCGAATTCATCAGCTTGGATTTTCGGTGCTGGTGATTAGCTACCGTGGCTATGGCAAAAGCGAAGGCGGATTTCCCTCCGAATCCCAACTCTACGAAGATGCTCAAACGGCTTGGAACTATTTAACCCACGATCGCAACATTCCACCGAATCAGATCACGATTTATGGCTACTCGATCGGTGGTGCTGTGGCGATCGAGCTTGCGACAAGACATCCCGATGCGAGAGCGCTAATTGTGCAAAGCTCATTCACGTCGATGAAAGAAATGGCACTGCGCCAAAAGCATTTTCGTGCTTTTCCGCTCGATCTGATTTTGACGCAGCGGTTTAACTCGATCGACAAAGTGAAATTCCTAAAAATGCCAGTGCTGTACTTCCATGGAGATGCTGACACCTTGATTCCGCCTGCGATGAGTCAAGCCCTATATGAGGCAACGCCCACTCTGAAACAATTATTATTTATTCGAGGTGCAAATCATAACGATGCCGAATTTACAATTGAACACTTAGAAGCCATTCGGAAATTTGTTCAAACCGTTCGATAATCGGAGTGCAGCATGGCAGATAAACCCTCGATCGAGTACAACGAAAAAATTGAAGAAGAGTTTAACGCGCTGATCAACTCGCTCGATCTTAAAGAGCAACGCAGCAAAGACTACTTACGAATGCGCTGGCTCGATCAAGTGAAGTGGATGGAAAAACGGGCTGGAGAAATGCGCGATCGACATCGACGCTATCGGCTGAACGTCATTATCTTTAGCGCTCTTGTGCCAATTATTGTGGCATCGAACTTTAGTCAAGACAAAGAAATCGACAAAATCCTCAAAGTCGCTACCATTTCAATCAGTGCTATCGTTACCGTCAGTTCTGCGATCGATGAATTTTATCAATTTGGCAATCGCTGGTATAGCTATCGTAAAGCTGCGGAACTGCTAAAAACTCACGGTTGGCAGTTCTTTCAACTCAGCGGTGCATATCGCGGCTATAAAACTCACGAAGAAGCGTTACCCATTTTTACTGATCAGATCGAGGGCATTATTCAGCGCGATGTCGAGATTTACGTGTCTGAAGGAATGCAGCACCTGAATCCCCAAGAGCAAAAAACCGAAGAACTTCCGCCTGCATCATAGAAAGTATGTCTGACTTACCGCCGTTAGATACCAATACCATCTGGGGGATTCTGAATGACACGATCGATGATTCAACCGTCAATCGTCTAATTTGTCATTATCTAGGCTATGACGATAAAACAGTTGATCCGCAATGGCTAGAAGCTTATCCTGAACCCCCGAATTTTATCGAAAGCCGTCCTGCGGTTGTGAAATTAACGCGATCGATTCCACCTGAAAATAAGCAGCTATTAAAAGAAAAGCTTGGATTTGGCGGATACACGGTTGATCAACTTGTGCCGCGAAAAACTCGCCGTGCAACAATAGCGAACTGGTTGTTAAGCTACATGCAGCAGAGTGCAATTGATCTTTAGAGGACTTCAATCATGGGAATCGAACGCCGAATGTCGAGAGCAATGTTTCTCGCTGCTGAAACTGTTCAACTTCGCCAAGTTTGCTTTACTCCTGGAAGAGTCTATCAACCCGGTCGCTACATTGCGGGAGAGCTTCCCGATGTTGCGTTTGAAATGGGTTTAGTCGATAAACTGCCTCCGGTGCGTGGTAAGAATGCAGAAATTCACTCAGAACCGGATGAAGAATGATCCTTATGCTTGGATTGAACTATCGTTAGGGGCGATCGACCGTGCTGGCTGGCATCGATCAGTCAAAACGATCGATCGTCCCGGTGCAGTGATTCAAATTGACGAGCACACTTATTTGAACTTCGCCAGTAATGACTATCTCGGACTCGCAACCGACGATCGCTTAATTCATGCTGCGATTGAAGCCACTCAACAATACGGAACAGGCAGTACTGGATCACGCTTGCTTACAGGACATCGACCTTTACATCGAGCATTAGAATGCGCGATCGCACAACTCAAACAAACCGAAGATGCGATCGTCTTTAGCTCTGGATATTTAGCAAATTTAGGAACGATCGCAGCATTAGTGGGTAAGCGCGATTTGATTCTTTCAGATCAGTACAATCATTCCAGCTTACGCAATGGTGCGATAGTAAGCGGCGCGACGATTTTGGAGTATCAGCATTGTGAGATGCAAGACTTACGTGCAAAGTTAGAACAACAGCGATCGCACTTTCAACGCTGTTTAATTTTGACGGATACCGTGTTTAGTATGGATGGTGATCTCTGTCCGCTCCCTGAGATTTTAGACTTAGCGAATCAGTTTGAGTGCATGGTCTTGGTCGATGAAGCTCATGCAACTGGAATCATGGGTGCGACAGGCGCGGGATGCGTTGAGCATTTTGGTGCTACTGGACGCGCGATCGTTCAAATGGGAACCTTGAGCAAAGCACTCGGAAGCTTAGGCGGTTATGTTGCTGGATCTGCATCATTGATTGATTTTTTAAGAAACCGTGCACCAAGTTGGATTTATACCACTGGACTATCACCTGCTGATACGGCTGCGGCTTTATGTGCCATTGAAATTGTTCAGCAAGATTCAGAACGACGATCGCAGCTTTGGCAAAACGTAACTTATCTCAAATCGCAGCTTCCAAATTTAACCTTGTTACCTTCAAACTCTCCGATTCTCTGTTGGCAATTACCCAATGTTCAAACCGCGCTACAAACTGCCCAGTATTTACAAAATCAAGGGATTTTTGCTCCTGCGATCCGACCGCCCACCGTTCCGACTAGTCGAATTCGGATGACGGTCATGGCAACACATACTAAAGTGCATCTCGATCGCTTAATTCAATCCCTCGAAAACTCTGGTTCTAACTGCTGGTAAAGTCGTTGATAGCGCTCAAATTGTTTGTGATACTGTTCAGATAACTGCAAATTTGGCGAATGTCGATCGCGAATCCGAATCATCGATCGTACATCTTCTAATTGATTGATCTGCTTCATCGCGTACATCGCTAAGACTGCCGCTCCGAATCCACTCGCTTCATACACTTCTGGCGCAAGCACTTCGATTCCGAACACATCCGCCATCATTTGTCGCGCGATGAACGATCGAGCAAATCCACCTGATGCAAGAATGGTTCGACTGGTTCCCGTTAAGTCACTCACCACGGTTGTAATGCTATAAGCAGCAAACAAAATTCCTTCTAGTACAGCCCGCGCAAAATGCGATCGCTGATGCTGCAAAGACACACCAAAGAACACTCCCCGTGCATCTGCATTCCAAATCGGCGCACGTTCACCCGAAAGAAACGGTAAAAACAACAATCCTTCTGCTCCAGCCGGAACAGACTCAGCAAGTTGAATCAAGCGATCATAACCATTTCCATCTTGTTGCATTTCGGCTTGTCCGAATTGATCACGAAACCATCGTAGGACGATACCACCATTGTTAGAAGCACCACCAATCAGCCAATGTTTCTCTGTGAAGGCATAGCAAAACGTTCGTCCTTGTTCATCGGTGAGGGGTTCGGTTGCAACTTTTCGGACTGCGCTACTGGTTCCGATCGTAATCGCTAACTGATCAGACGCGATCGCGCCGACTCCTAAGTTTGCGAATACGCCATCACTTGCACCAACCACAACAGGAACATTCGGATCAAGTCCCATCATTTCTGCATATTGAGGTTTCATTCCTTGCAAAATGTGGGTTGATGGAACTAGCTCACTCAGTTGATCGGCTCGAATTTGTGAGATTTCTAAAGCGCTTTCATCCCAATTCAAAATTCTAAGGTTCAACAATCCGGTTGCAGAGGCGATCGAGTAATCTACAACATACTGCGCGAATAACTGATACAGAACATACTCTTTAATCGAAATGAACTTAGCAGCTCTGTGAAATAGCTCCGAATCACACTCGCGCATCCAAATTAACTTTGTTAGCGGTGACATAGGATGCAATGGTGTTCCTGTGTTTCGATAAAGCCGAATGCCATCATTGCTTTGTTTTAATACTTCAGCTTGAGCCACACTCCGACTATCCGCCCAAGTGATGCTCTGAGTTAGAGGAACATGATTCGCATCCATCACAATCAAACTGTGCATCGCAGAACCACAACCCACAGCCGCAATGTCTCGACTCGATAACTTTGCTTGCTGCATCGACTCCTGTACCGCTTGCAGAACCGCTGAGAAAATCACATTCGGATCTTGTTCAGCAAATCGCGGCTGAGGAGACAGCAAAGGATACTCTTGGCTTGCAATGCCTTTAACCTCACCCGTGGATGAGACGACGATCGCTTTTGTACTCGTTGTTCCGATATCAATCCCGATAAAGTGATTCATCCTGTCAGCCTTCCCTGATCAATAGCCCTGCTTTGAGCATCATTCAAAGCAGGGCTATTAAATTGTGATTCACAATTGTCTATCGTGGAGCGACTTCTGCAAACAATTCATCATAATCTTTGGCAAAATTAATCCGAATGTCTGAGAGCTCTCCCGCGCTCACTGCTTGACTCAGAACAGAAATCACCGTTTTTGCGTGACTTGCAGCCGTGCTGGTATCAACGCCTTCTCTTTCAGCAATTCGACGATAGAACTCATCGATTTTGAAGTTGTCGCCCATTTGCCCTTCACGTCCCCGGAGGCATTGTGCTAAATCTGCTGGAAGTTGTGCTGCTAGATTGCTTGCTTCGTCACCTAGCAGTCTTTCTCGCATCGTTTCTAGCGTTGCTTTTGTTGCTTTAATTGCAGCATCACGCGATTCAAATTGTCCTGAATCTTTTACCGCTTTAATGAACTGATCGTAATTCATGCTCTGAATCCTACTCTTTCAATCAACTACTGTTTCTCAGGGTCGTAAATCTGTAGAAAGATGAATCTACATTTTGGTTGAAGTTTAGTAACGGAACACAGCCGCGATCGAGGCGGGTGCTGGCATTACATCTGGCTCAACCGCATACACTGTTCCACCATTAATTAAGGTTTGGATTGCTGCTGCATCAAGCAAATCTTCATCCCCAGGCTCAGCTTCGTTATGAACGTGTATTTCATTCGCATTCGGATCAAACCGACCCCAACGCTGCACACCCACCGCAACAAACAAGCGATCGATTCGACCATAATACGCAGCCGGAACGGTATCTTCTAACTTAGTCAAAACTAGTTCGGTGTTCGATAAATCGTGATAGTCGTTTGCTGCTTTCTCTTGGGCTTGAGTGAAGTATGGTTCTACGATCAACCAAGCTTGCTCATGCAGTTCGCCGGGTTGCTCATCTTTGACATTGCCGCTGATCCCTTCTTCGAGCAGATGTGGATAGGTATTTGCCTCTCGGTAAATTGGCATCAAATAATCCACACAAGCCAAGACTAACGGTGCACGCTTCCCATTTAGAAATTCATGCAAAGCTTTATCGATCGCATGAAAAAACTGACTGTAATCCTTTTTCACATCATCGCGATCGGGCGCACCTTGACCATGAAACACTCCAGTTCCGCTCGAAGAATTGTTGTAGTTCGATGCACCACTGGTTGTTCCAATTCGGAACTGTCCTTGCTGTTTGCTTTCGTCGTATCGCAAGACTTCATCCATATTCTGCGGCAAGCCCGGAACATGAACTTCGCGCAGATGAGTGCGACCGCCTTCAAACAGTTTTACCTGCTTTTGACTTAGTTCCAACACATAGAATGTCCCGTCTCCGGTCAGGAGCGGCAACAATGGCTTGAGGTGAAACTGATCCGTCACCACAACCAATTCAAACAAATCGCGCGGCACTTTGTAATAACGGTAGAATCCGTCGGTCACAAAGATGGCAAGTCCGCGATCTTGTTGCTGCCAAAAATCCTCTTCATCGTTCTCGATCGCTTCGATCACGGGACGCAAAAACTCGTTGGCTCCGTCTTCAGACAGTCCATTGTCTTGTAACTTTTGCTGTGCTTCTCGAATCAGATTCTTAAATCGAATCTCATTTTGTCGAGTTTCAGTACCCGCTACAATCGTTGGCATATAAGTCGAGACATACCAGCTTTTCGGCTGCTCGACTAATGCTTTCACCTGCTCAGCGGTTAAAGCACTCATGAAAACCTCCCGGAATTTACAATTTCAGAAACTATGATTGCTTCTGATCTTTTTCCGTTGTTTCTTCTGTGGGTCGTTCTAATGCGGCTTCGTTTACTGGAGTGACATCTTGCTCGTCGCGTGTATAATCAACTTCGGTCGGTGTGTCGCCCGGATTGGCATCGATTAGCCCATTTTGATTTGTATTATCTTTGGTTGGGCTGGTTTTGTGACTAAATGATTTCGCCATGATTTTTTCCACATGCTTTATCTCTATTCAGTTAATGTTTAGAGAAACGAAATCTGTCGAAAGAAGGGTAAATGTAAAGTTTCGTATCTATCTAGCAATTGTAGTTCAGACTAAAGAGACCAACCTATCTACAGAGGGTATTTCAACGATCGCATTGCACAGTAAAGGAGATTAGTTCCCTGTGAAGCTATGAGCAGTCAATCGTACGAGTGGCAATTTAGTTTTCAGCAGTTTCGACCTTTCATCACGCAGTTTAAAGCTGACTTATGGGAATTTGGCAACCTAGCTTGGCTATTTGCCATCATCGATCGAGTTAGCACTGCCTTCATTCACCGTCTTCCTTCTGCGGTTGATCTCGTTCAGATCTTCGTCGTTGCGATGCTTGCGCTTGGTTGGTTCGTTCTCAGTCCTAACTCGGATGCGGTAGTGGTAAAGCTCTACGATCGCTTTCAACCTGTTTTCTCGCAGCCGCTATCGATTCCTACGCCACCGTCGATCGAGCGATTACAGCGCTTTGGCTATCAGCAAACTTTCCCGTGGCGCGGATGGAAAGTTCATCACACTGTATTTCCGAATCCTAGAAGTCAAGTTCCAGTCATCTTTGTGCATGGTTTCGGTGGCTCAATCGGACACTGGCGGCAAAATATGCCAGTCCTCTCGAAGCATCACAGTGTCTATGCTCTGGATTTGCTCGGATTTGGCGCATCAGATAAACCTGATATTCACTACTCGATCGATCTTTGGGTCGATCAGCTTTATGAGTTCTGGCAATCCTGCGTTGGTAAGCCTGTGATTTTGGTAGGAAATTCGATCGGATCGTTAGTTTGTGCGGTTACAGCAGCACGACATCCTGAAATGGTAAGCGGGGTTGCAATGATTAGCCTACCGGATACTGCAAGTCATCATGAAACGCTCCCCGCGATCGTTCGCCCGATCGGGCGATTACTGCAAGCGATCTTCATCTCTTCCTGGCTGCTTTATCCGTTGTTCTATCTGCTGCGCCATCCTCGAACTATTCGTCGCTGGGTTGCAATGGCTTATGCAGGTCAAGAAGCGATCACTGATGAATTGCTGGAAATCTTGAGCAAGCCTGCCCGCGATCACGGTTCAGCGCGTGCCTTTTGTGCCATTCTCAAAGCAATGACGCACCCGAAATTTAGTCCGAGTGTGCGATCAATTCTCAGCAACATTCGCACCCCGGTTCTTCTCCTGTGGGGCAAGCAAGATCGAATGATTCCCGCGGCTTCTGCTCGTCAATTTCTCAAATACAATCCAAATCTACAATTGATTGAATTAGATAATGCAGGTCACTGCGCTCATGATGAATGTCCAGAGCGCGTTAATGCAGAACTAGTCAACTGGATTCAAACTGAAGTGCTGAATCTGACTCCGCGCACAAAAATCCTTGTAGAATCAAACTGATATTCGGTTCACTTGAACCTTCGGGAGTCGGGGAAATGGCGCTAATTGTTCAGAAATACGGGGGAACTTCGGTCGGAACGGTCGAACGCATTCAGGCAGTTGCACAACGAGTTAGAAACACGGTTGAAGCTGGAAACTCTGTCGTCGTGGTTGTCTCGGCGATGGGAAAAACAACCGATGGCTTAGTAAAACTCGCAACTGATATTTCAGCAACTCCAAATCGTCGTGAAATGGATATGCTGTTATCGACCGGAGAACAAGTGTCGATCGCGCTGCTCAGCATGGCACTCCAAGAAGCCGGACAGCCTGCGATTTCTCTCACTGGCGCTCAAGTCGGCATCATTACCGAAGCGCATCACACCCGCGCCCGCATTCTCAAGATCGAAACCGATCGCTTAGAGCGCCATCTCCAACGCGGTGAAGTCGTCGTCGTCGCAGGTTTCCAAGGTATCAGCAGCACTGAGAATTGGGAAATTACCACATTAGGACGCGGCGGTTCAGATACTTCTGCGGTGGCATTAGCGGCAGCGTTAAAGGCAGATTTTTGTGAAATTTACACCGACGTTCCAGGCATCCTCACCGCCGATCCGCGTTTGGTCGAAGATGCTCATCTGATGAGCGAGATTACCTGTGATGAAATGCTAGAACTTGCCAGCCTGGGTGCAAAAGTGCTGCATCCTCGTGCGGTTGAAATTGCTCGAAATTATGGAATGCCGCTAGTTGTACGATCGAGTTGGACAGATGATCCCGGCACTTGGGTACGCTCTCCTCAACCTCAACCCCGTCCACTCGAAGGCTTGGAAATTGCGCGTCCAGTCGATGCAGTTGAATTTGACACCGATCAAGCGAAAGTTGCCTTGTTGCGTGTTCCCGATCGTCCCGGTGTTGCATCCCGATTGTTCGGTGAAATTGCCTCTCAAAAACTCGATGTCGATCTCATCATCCAATCCATTCACGAAGGCAATTCTAATGATATTGCGTTTACCGTTGTAAAAAAATCTCTCACCCGTGCAGAAGCCGTTGCGAATGCAATCATTCCCGCATTAACCGCAGGATATTCGATCGCGCCCGAACTCGCACCAGATGTAATGATTCAGCAAAAGATCGCAAAAGTGACGATCGCAGGGGCAGGAATGATCGGTCGTCCGGGTGTTGCCGCACAAATGTTTTCCACATTGGCGGATGCAGACATCAACATTCAGATGATTTCAACTTCTGAAGTTAAAGTCAGTTGTGTGGTTGATGAAGCGGATTGCGATCGCGCGATCGCTGCTCTTTGCCAAGTGTTTGAAGTTTCACAATCCGGGGTTAAGACTCAGTCCGCAGTTGTGCCACATTCAGCCGCAGTTCGAGGAGTTGCGCTCGATCTTAAACAAGCGCGTGTCGCCGTTCGCCACATTCCCGATCGTCCCGGCATGGCAGCAAAGATCTTCCAACTCCTTGCCAGCCAAAACATTAGCGTCGATATGATTATTCAGTCGCAGCGGTGTCGCATGGTGGATGGGGTGATGACGCGAGATATTGCCTTTACGGTGGCGCAGATGGACGCAGACGGAGCAAGACAAGCCCTCTGCGCTGCCCAATCTGAGATTGGATACGGTGAAGTGGTGGTTGATAGTGCGATCGCAAAAGTGAGCATTGTCGGCTCTGGCATGGTCGGACAACCGGGAATCGCTGCCCGAATGTTTGAAGCGCTTTATAAGCATGAAATCAATATTCAAATGATTGCAACTTCTGAGATCAAAGTGAGTTGTGTGGTGGCAGAAGATCAAGGCGTGATGGCACTGCAAGCGATTCATGCAGCGTTTGAACTCTCTGGAACTCAGCGGGTAGAGGTATCTGCTTAGCTGAAGAGAGGGTTAGATCAATCGAATCATCTTAGCAAGCATCGTACTCTCACTCCTCTATCCAACTCCAATGGCAAATTTTATCCAGCCCCGACAATGTTTGAAAGCTTTCTCCCACCCGAAGTCGCCCAACTCACCGAAGAAACCTCGATCACATTAGCGCACGCAATTCGTCGATCGCCCATTTCCACCGCGATCAGCTTAGAACCGATCAAAACTGCATACGTGCATCAAGGCGAAGGCGGTATTCCGATCCTTCTACTACATGGCTTTGATAGTTCAGTTTTTGAATTTCGTCGATTGTTGCCGCAACTTGCTGATCATCATGACACTTGGATTGTAGATTTACTGGGATTTGGCTTTACCGATCGACCCATTAACATTCCATTTAGTCCAGAAGCAATCAAAACTCATCTCTATGACTTTTGGAAAGAAAAGATTGCTCAACCTGTGATCTTAGTTGGTGCATCAATGGGAGGAGCCGCCGCGATCGATTTCACGCTGTCCTATCCCGATGCTGTAGCAAAACTGGTCTTATTGGATAGTGCAGGATTTGCAGCAGGACCTGCGATCGGCAAATTTCTCATTCCTCCGCTCGGTTATCTTGCCACCCAATTTCTCAGACAGCCGAACGTGCGGCGAAGTGTCAGTCTCAAAGCTTACGCTGACCCCACCTTCGTCACCACAGATGCTGAACTTTGTGCCGCCCTACATTTGAAGCTTTCTCGCTGGAATGAAGCTTTAATTGCCTTCACTAAAAGCGGCGGCTATAACTTTTTAAGCAATAAAATTTCTCAGATCACTTGTCCAACGTTAATTCTTTGGGGCGATTCAGATCAAATCTTGGGAACCAAAGATGCAACTCGATTTGAAACTGCGATCGCCAACAGCAAACTAATCTGGATCGAACACTGTGGACACGTTCCCCATCTCGAAAAACCCGAACTCACTGCAAAACACATCCTTGAGTTTGCTAACATCTAGCGTTTTCTTGCGCGTGAAAAAATCGCGACCCGATCGATAAAGGGGTCACAAAATTCCGATCAACTGCTATCTTTAGTTGGAAACAACTATCGACAAAAAAATACATGGGAGTCACGTATCGGCGGATTCTGCTGAAACTTAGCGGCGAAGCTTTAATGGGAGAGCTATCGTATGGGATTGATCCTGCCGTCGTTCATGGCATTGCTGAAGAAGTGGCGGAATTAGTTCACGAAGGAATCCAAGTTGCGATCGTCGTCGGTGGCGGAAATATTTTTCGAGGAATCAAGGGTGCAGCCGCAGGCATGGAACGCGCCACCGCTGACTATATTGGGATGATCGCCACGGTAATGAACGCCATGACGCTGCAAGATGCGTTAGAGCAAATCGGGATTCAGACGAGGGTTCAAACGGCGATCGCAATGCAAGAAGTGGCGGAACCGTATATTCGCCGCCGCGCCATTCGGCATTTAGAGAAAGGAAGAGTCGTCGTTTTTGGTGCGGGTTCAGGGAATCCGTTTTTTACCACGGACACGACCGCAGCCCTCAGAGCAGCGGAGATCAACGCAGAGGTGCTGTTTAAAGCTACAAAGGTAGATGGGGTGTACGATTCTGATCCGAAGAAAAATCCGACTGCAAAACGGTTTCAGAGTTTAACCTACTCGCACGTTTTGTCTCAGGATTTGCAGGTGATGGACAGCACCGCGATCGCATTGTGTAAAGATAACGATATCCCCATTATCGTATTTGACTTGTCTGTGCGCGGAAATATTAAGCGGGCAGTCACAGGAGAATCTATCGGAACCATTGTCGGAGGTTTTTGTGAAGTTTGCTGATGTTGAAGACCATATGAAGAAGGCGATCGATGCCGTTCGCCGGGATTTCAATACGATCCGAACGGGTCGCGCCAATTCAAGTTTGCTCGACAAAATTACGGTGGAATATTACGGCTCAGAAACGCCGCTCAAGCAGTTGGCAAATATTTCCACGCCAGATTCTACAACGATTCAAATTCAACCGTACGATCGCAGCAGTATGAACGCGATCGAAAAAGCGATTTCGCTCTCAGACATTGGTTTAACCCCCAATAATGACGGCTCATCGATTCGGTTGAATATTCCACCTTTAACGAGCGATCGGCGTAAGGAACTGGTTAAACTGGCTGCGAAATACGCGGAAGCGGGAAAAGTTTCGATTCGCAATATTCGGCGCGATGGCGTGGACACCGTAAAGAAGCAGGAAAAGGATAAAGAGATTTCCGAAGATCAGGCTCGCGATACTCAAGACAAAATTCAGAAGTTAACGGACAAATACATTGCTGAAGTTGAGAAAGTTTTAGCAGAGAAAGAGAAGGACATTATGACAGTTTAGTTGAATGTCAGTTCGACAGAAAAAGTTCGATTGAACTAATTGAGATAGAGTGATCGTTTTAACTACGATCGCTTTTTGTTTTAAAGTGACTCTCGACAAAAAGCTTTTTAAGGTTCCAGTTTCTAATCAATCTGCCAGACTGTATGAAGTTGCGGATCATTTGGATTTGCTTGTTGCGATCGCAAATTAGTATCAACTGCTTCATACCAATATCCTGCTTCTGCTGTTAATCGAATCTGCTCAGTTAGCGTGGCTTGCTTGAGTTGATCTTGAAGAACAGAATCAATCGATCGCTGTTGAATCCATCCGCCTGTGATCCAATCGTTTGTCCGTTGTTCGGCATCGCAAACTAACGCAACTGTCCAGTAATAGGGTTGATTTTGGTTCAGCGCAGGAGCCGAAGACGGTAACGAAATCGGAATAAATCCAGTTTGATTTTCAATCGCGATCGGCATTTGATAAATAGCTTGGCGATTTTGATCCAAGAGGCTAAATTCGAGCATTTTGGCATCGGTGGGTGGAATACAAGCCCAAATGGTCGGACGAGCATGTAGTGTGAGTCCAACTGGGCGGAATGAAGCGATCTCGGTAAAGCGTGCGGACTGCTTTGGGTATTTCAGACGAGTACGAGTGATGGGAAGGCTGCCGCCGCTTGTTGTAGACTGGGGGGCGGGTTGTTCTGGAGGTGGCTCGATCGTCTGTGCCAAAGCTGCTTTAGCAGAATAATTTGTAACAATTGCAACAAGAAATGCAGCGGTGAGCAATGTAGTAAGACTGTCAAAATTCGGGGCTTTCATGGGTTTGAAGATGCAAAACTTACGTGTACTTAGTGTAATTTGCACCCAAAACAAAGACGATAAAGCTTTGATGAAACTTTAGTTCATTGCCACTGCCAACCCAACAAAAGATGAACAGCAGAACGCCTAAATTGCTCAATTAAAAAGGCGATCGAACATTGCCCGATCGCCTTCTGCTTATTTTCTTAACCGTATCTATAAGCTTTTTATCGCCCTCGCACTCACAGGAGACACCAAAAGCTCTTGAAGAATCGAGCGTAGCTCCTCACGCCGCTGATAGCTATCCAACCGATGCAGCACTTGACCTCCTTCAAACAGCAGTACCGTTGGCAACGTTGTAATCCGATACCGACTTGCCAGTTTCAAATTTTCGTCTGCGTTGATGCCGACGAGCTTTAATCGATCACCATACTCCTTCAGC
This sequence comes from Leptolyngbya sp. ERB_1_1, assembly GCA_040289665.1. Lineage (GTDB taxonomy): Bacteria > Cyanobacteriota > Cyanobacteriia > Leptolyngbyales > Leptolyngbyaceae > Leptolyngbya. Next base: position 15,314 of record PSLO01000057.1, read on the forward strand.
AGTAGATTCAGCGATGGCTCGATTAAGCGACAAATGCCACACCAGGGTGCCCAAAAATGCACAAGAACAGGGGTCGCAGACTCAAGAACCTCTTGATTAAACGCCCCTTCGCTAATTCCTGCTTGCATAGTTCTCCAAAAATTATTATTTGTCTTTTACTAAGGCTTGGGATCATGCTACCAGGGTACGCTCCCAGATGCACGAATTACGATCGGATGAAGCCACCAAAACAACAGCGTAACTGCCGCAACACCAAGATATGCAGGACGTAAAAATTCTTTGAATTTTATCGTTTGCTTGCCCTGAATGATCGCCCCAAACGGCACGATCGAGGTTCTAGCTTTCACCGCCTCAAATGCCTCCCCATACCGCAGTGCCAATCGTCGATCGCCGTTCCACACCCCAAATAGGTGGTGCAAAATTAGCCCGATCGAAGTGACAACCATAAAACTGGTTCCAATCCATAGCGTATGCGCGATGCACCAAATAATCTGTCCGACCATTTGCGGATGTCGCGTAATCCGAATAATTCCAGTTTCGTATAAATGCACTTGCGGTTTTTGTATCGCTGCGATCTCTAATAAATTGAAGGTTGCAGGATAGAGAAATAGAAAAGAGATTGCCGACAGTATCCACACTGCAGAGGCTACACCGCGTACGCCCTGAACATTCCAAAGCTGCAACCCGTCATATCGGTGATTGAAAAAATAGATTAGCATCGGAACCGCAATTCCCAGACTCACCAGCGCAAAAATCACCCGATACAGTCTCGCACCCAGGCGTTTTTCTGCTGCCATCCGCAACGATGCGAGTCCACTATGAGCGATCGCAAATCCAACAAGCCACCCAATCATGATGAAGTGGCTGGAGGTCAACCAGTCCAAAGCCATACCAAACTGAATCTGAAGAATAGATCTAGCTTACAAGTTGATAGAGCGTATCGCTTCAAGATTCAGCATGTAAAGCTGGCTTTGTCCGAATTGCACCATCTGAACTGTGAAAATGAACTGTGAAAAACGGGCATCGATCGATGCAGATCGCGATCGTACTCTGGTCATGGTTCTAAAAAACTGGCTCAGAGTGTCCACTCAGTAGGGCGATCCCCACGATTCCTGGTAAATTCAGAAAGTCCCGTATAACTTTCTGGTTTATCGTCCGATTTGCTCATCATTTTGTAAAATGCTTGCCACATCTATATATCCGAGCGGTGTCCTGATTCAAGGAGGTTTGTCCTACTACGACCGCGCATTGGCTTTTTTGATTTTCTTCACAATTGTTCACAGATTCTAGCTAACTTGACGGTTTAGAGTGAACGCATTCGATCTCCCGGTGTACTTCAAGCTCCTCACACTTAGGCTTAGCCGTATGTCTGACCTTCCTTTCACACTAGATCAGTTACGTATTTTGAAAGCGATCGCGTCTGAGGGCAGCTTCAAGCGGGCTGCTGATAGCTTGTACGTGTCTCAGCCAGCGGTAAGTCTGCAAGTCCAAAATCTAGAACGACAACTCGATGTGCCATTGTTCGATCGCGGTGGACGGCGGGCGCAGTTGACCGAAGCAGGACATCTACTTCTGAGTTATGGCGAAAAAATCTTAACGCTCTGCCAGGAAACTTGTCGCGCGATCGAAGATCTGCAAAACCTCCAAGGTGGGACGCTGATTATTGGTGCAAGCCAAACGACGGGAACTTATTTGCTACCGCGCATGATCGGGCTATTTCGACAGCAATATCCTGATGTCGCAGTTCAGCTACATGTCCACTCTACACGGCGAACCTCTTGGAGTGTGGCGAATGGTCAAATCGATCTAGCGATTATTGGCGGTGAGAGCTTCAAGACGCTCTCGAAATTATTCCCTATGCTGAGGACGAACTCGCGCTGATTTTGCCGCCGTCTCATGCCTTAGCTCGATTAGAAACGATTCAAAAAGATGATTTGTATCGCTTACAGTTCATCGCGCTGGATTCTCAATCGACGATTCGTAAAGTGATCGACCAAGTTCTAGGACGCTGTGGCATTGAGACTCGTCGCCTCAAGATCGAGATGGAACTGAACTCGATCGAAGCGATTAAAAATGCAGTGCAATCCGGTTTGGGAGCTTCGTTTGTGTCGGTTTCTGCGATCGAAAAAGAATTGCAAATGGGAATGCTGCATCGCGCCAGAATCGACGATGTGGTGGTGAAGCGCAATTTATCAGTGATCATTAATCCAACTCGGTATCGATCGAAGGCGGCAGATGCGTTCTGTCGCGAGATTCTGCCGAAATTCACCAATCAGCCGCTGAAGTTCGATCGTCCTGCGCCTGCCTATCCAGAGCCGCAAAGCCTTAAGGCAATGCTTCAAGCTGCCAGTAATCGCGCAATTTCTGAGTTGGAATAAAAAAATTCTCAAGCGATCAACCCTTGAGAATCAAAAGCTTAAGAATCGCGAAACTATCGACGCGAAGAAAGCGACATCACAATTTGCAGCACGTACCAAAAGAGCAGCGCAACCGAAGCAAATAGCTCCAAGGATGCTGCAACATATTGATGTGTGGCGTAATTGTGCATGACTTTCGAGGTGTCATAGAGAATCGCAGCTGACGCAAAAAGAACCATCACCGCTGAGAAAATTAGTCCAAGCGTAAAGCCGAAAATTACGCTACAGATAATTAAACCGAGCGCGATAAATCCACCGATCGTCAGAATGCCACCCAAAAACGAGAAATCTTTCTTCGTAATGAATGCAACTGCCGTTAGTCCAGCAAATAGCAGTAATGTAAGAATTCCCGCTGTGGGAATCACAGTCGGATCAGAGAAGGTTGCCGCGATATAGAGAATCGGAGAAAAAATCAGCGCTTGTGCAACCACGAAGATCCCCAAGCCCATGTATTGAGATTGAATCGAATCGGCTTTTGCAGCCAGCGATCGAGACATCCACCCTAACACGGCAAATGCCGCCAAAATCGCCAGCCAAGTGAATCGACTCGAAGCGATGAATTGAGTGATCGCAGCGGCAATTCCAGATTGAAATAGCAGAACTGAGACAACCGTGAATGCGCCAACGGCTCCAGCTAAGTGCAGATAAGTTTTCTGGATAAATTGAGCGCGTTCTGTGGGTCGAGATTCGGCGACGGTTAGCATATTCTTTTTCCTTGGTATGGAATTAACCTATCTGTCAGCTTAGCAACCGAGAGCAAATCGCGCTAAGCATCCATGCAGTTTCTATCAAATTGGGGAGGACTCATCCATTGCCATCAATACGATTGAAAGGGTGAGCGGTCATTCTTTTCTGTTTGATCGTCATCTCAATGTCATTGTATTTTCATATCCAAAAATTACAGTAGAATTCTCTCGATCTAACTCATACAAATTCTGCTTGAAACTATCAAAATCACCTTTTTTCAAAACTCATGAAAGCATTGTGTAGAAACACTTTTAGGATTCTGGAACTTTCAGAAAATTGCATAGTCAGAGATCACCACTCTTCGTGCTAAAAAAGGTACGGTTATCCCCCGCCCCCGCATCTATTCATTGCCTTGGAGACCCGTCATGATAGAGAAGAGATTAAGCAGCCTTCTATTTCGCTCTTGGATGTTTCCATCATGCCTTGTGTTCTGTGCCCCCAAGCTAAATATTTTCTGAAATTTAGCCAGAAATTCTTGCAAGGCTCTTTACTTTTGTTAGAGTTCGTCCTATTATTAAGTTAAAGTCGATGTGACTTCGACATAATAAGATGCCCAGAAAGAGACCCAACGAATAGAAGTCCAGCTATCCCTTGCTCGTTCGGTTTACAGCGTAGACCTTTACCTGACTTCCCCTTCAGTTCAGGTTGATTTTTCCAGGCATTAGTTCAGACCTATCGATGCTTCAGACGGGGCGCACTCCCCGCTTAGTTTTTGCCCTAACTGTTTTTTCCTCTAAATCGACCAGAGTTTCGCCGCCCCCATCGTTTTCATTCCACGGAGTTAACTGCACATGGCTACCGCCAACACCAAATCCAAATCCGCTCCCAAGTCCACTTATAGCGCCGACATGGTGCGTACTTATCTGCATGAGATTGGTCGTGTGCCGATGCTGACCCACGAACAAGAGATCCTCTACGGCAAGCAAGTTCAGCAGATGATGACGCTGCAAGAGAAGAAAGACAAGCTTGCGAAGAAGTTGGGTCATGAGCCAACGCAGCAAGAGTTTTCCGAGCACGTCCATCTCAACGATGCCGAGTTGAGTGGCATTTTTCAGCGCGGTCGTCGTGCCAAGCAGAAGATGATCGAAGCTAACTTGCGGTTGGTTGTGTCGATCGCTAAGAAATATCAGAAGCGCAATCTCGAATTCTTGGATTTGATTCAAGAAGGCTCATTGGGCTTAGAGCGCGGCGTTGAGAAGTTCGATCCGACTCGTGGCTATAAGTTCTCGACCTATGCGTACTGGTGGATTCGTCAGGCGATTACACGCGCGATCGCTCAACAAGCCCGAACGATTCGCTTACCGATTCACATTACCGAGAAGCTCAACAAGATCAAGCGGGTTCAGCGTGAGTTAGCTCAGAAGCTGGGTCGCGCTGCGACAGCGTCAGAGATTGCAGCAGAGTTGGAGCTTGAACCGGAGCAGATTCGTGAGTTTCTGATGATGTCTCGCCAGCCTGTTTCGCTTGATCTGCGCGTCGGAGATAACCAAGATACTGAGCTTCAGGAATTGCTCGAAGATGATGGTCCTTCACCGGATAGTTATCTGACTCAAGAGCTTCTGCGCCAAGATCTTGAGACGTTGATGACGGATCTGACTCCGCAGCAGCGAGAAGTTCTCAGCTTGCGGTATGGCTTGCAAGATGGGCATGAGCTATCGTTGGCGAAAGTGGGCGATCGCTTAAATCTCAGTCGTGAGCGTGTTCGTCAGCTTGAGCGTCAAGCATTAGATCACTTGCGTCGCCGCAAAGCGAGTGTTCGCGAGTATATTGCTAGCTAAGTTTCGTTTCTCACATCATCTAGAGGGACATCGATCGATGTCCCTCTTTTTTTCGATCGCTCATTGCGCTCACGATAGATACGTTAATTCAATGCCGTTTATCAAACAAAGAATTTAAGGGCAATTGACTAATCAAAGTCGCTGACAGGATTAATGCTGCACCGAGAAAGCCTCGGACTCCTAAAGATTCATTGAGCCAAAGGAACGAAAAGATACTTGCGAACACAGGTTCTAGAGTGTAAAGCAACGCCGCTTCAGAAGCTCGTACCCATCGCTGTGCTAGCGTTTGAGTCCAATTTGGAATCGCTGTAATCATCACACCAACATACAGCAAGATATTAAAATGTACTGCAATTCCAGCAAAAGACGTATTTCTATGCAAGATTACCCAACCGATCGCAAGAAATGCCGCGACTGTTAGCTGAACTGCAACAAGCGGCAAGGTTAGATGTCGTGGGGTAATTGCTTCCATTGCCAAAATATAGATTGCGTAGATAATTGCACAGCCTAAAGTCAGTGCATCTCCAATTCCAAAGCCGCCACCTTCCCAAGACAAGATGCTGATTCCTGCGATCGCAATTCCCACTGCAACTAAAATCCGTCTTGGTAAGTCCCGCCCTAAAATCGTGCTGAACAGTGGCACTAAAATTACATTCAGACTAATGAGAAAAGCAGAGCGGTTTGCAGAAATGGTTTCTAAGCCGATTAGCGCTGATAAACACGCTGCAAAGTAAAGTGTGCCGAGGATTGCGCCATCTCGCAGTAACTTAGCATTCAACTGTCGAAGGTAGGGTGAAAATACGATCGCCGCGATCAGAAATCGACTTGCCAGAATAGTCGGCGCAGGCAAATCGCTCAAAACTCCTTTCAACACTGGAAAAGAAGTTCCCCAAATCGCAGTTGTCAAAATTAGCAAGAAGACACCCTGACTGTGTTGCCGTTTAGAAATTGCAGTCATAATACCAGAAGCCTCAGTCGATATCAGTTTGTCTTTTAATGCAGCAGATAAGCTCTGAAAAACCTTACTCTATCCCAGGATTTTGAGGCTTTGCTGATGTAACCACAATTGAGACACTAACCCGCTGAATATACACAATTGGAATTAGAACATAAAGCAGCAAACCAATTGTGGTATTGAGTAATGAAACAACGATCGCAAATAAGTAAGCGAACGGAACCATCAGCAATCGATGCCGAACTCTCCGAATCAAGGCAGGATCGGTTTCAACATCAATCAAGCGATGACTGGATGAGACATAGTGCCAATGCTCCACAATGACAGTTAACAGTAGGTTTAAGCCATAGAGAGCACTTTAGTTGACTATGCACTGCTCAATCAAAAAGAAGGGAAATCGACTTATCGAGCCGTACTGGATTCCGGTGTCGCTCGTCTGCGTCCGATTTTGATGACCACGATCGCGATGATTGCCGGAATGTTACCGATCGCGCTGGGTTTGGGAGCGGGATCAGAACTTCGTAGTCCAATGGCGATCGCGGTGATTGGTGGACTAGCAACTTCGCTGAAGACGGGGAAAAACCAGAACGAACAATTGATCCGAAGATAGCGCGATCGTGGTCATATCGAGACCTACGATTTTCCTTTCGGATAAACAATACGTTGGTGATTCGACTGTTGCCAGACATCCACAAACACACGCGCGATCGTACTCATTTGCGATCGCGTTAATCCCGATTCATCGAGTTGTCCATCTTTCCAACGCGCTGCCAAAATTTTGTTGATCATGTTCAATGCTTCTTCAGGAGTTGCATCTTTGAGCGATCGTAGTGCTGCTTCACAAGAATCCGCTAACATGACAATCGCAGTCTCACGGGATTGGGGTGTCGGTCCGTCATAGCGAAAATCGCCTTCATTCACTTCAATTTCAGGATCAAGTTTGGCGCGCTGCTGTGCTTGATGGTAGAAATACGCGATCGTCATTGTGCCTTGATGCTCTGGAATAAAGGCTTGAACCGCTTTCGGTAATCTCGCTCGACGTGCCATCACCATGCCTTCAGTCACGTGCTTTTTGATAATCGCAGCACTTTTCCACGGATCATCGATCGCGTCATGCTTGTTCATACCGCCCATCTGGTTCTCAATGAAGCCTAGCGGGTCGTGCATTTTGCCAATGTCATGATAAAGCGTTCCGGCTCTTGCAAGTTCGACATTACAGCCCAATTCGCGCGCAGCAGCCTCAGCTAGATTCGCCACAAACAATGTATGTTGAAAAGTTCCTGGAGTCTCGGCTGCCAACCGCTTGAGCAAGGTGCGATTTGGGTTTGCAAGTTCGACTAAGCGCAACGTGGTCACGATATCAAACAAATGCTCGATATAAGGACTAATGCCGATCGCAACAATACTCCATGCTAACCCTAACAATGCTTCGAGAACGGCACGACCGAGTAGACTATACCAACCCACACCCGACAATGCGCCTAATAATAAGTACAGCAAGCCTTGAGTTACGCCGACACCCAATCCCAGTAATGCTAACTCTTCGCGCGATCGCACTCTCGCCGCCAATGCTGCCACAACCAATCCTGCGACTGCACTCGGAACCCACTGCATTAGACTTAATCCCATGCCGATCGGTAACATCACGGTGAGCAATCCGACCACGGTCACTGCCACCACTGATCCGTAAAATGTGCCCGTCAAAAACCCGATCGCAGGTAAATTCGTCGAGGGTGCTTTGATAATGATCATCAATGGAGTGCTGAGACACATCAATCCCACCAGCCAGTAGTCTCGATTTCTCAAGCCTTTGGGATGGTAGCGCTGCTCCAGTATCCAAAACAGCGTAACTCCGCCGCCAACCAGCCCAACGAATCCAATCAAAGCAATCCAACTCGTTTCTCTCCGACTCAGGTTGAAGTAGTCCAGCAGAATAAAATTACGCGCTGTGATTTCTTGTCCGCTTTTGACGATCGCTTCTCCACGTCGGATTTGAATCATCACAGGCTCAACCCCTTGAGCGGCTTTTTCGGCTTGCAGACGAGTTTGTTCTTCGTCTTTGAGGAGGTTGGGCTTGAGTGAGGCGAGAAGCAGCTTTGTGGCGATCGCTCTTGTTTCTGGGGGGGTTGCGCTTTGAAGATTAAGCGTAATCGCAGTTTCAAGCTGGCTTTGAGTCAGTCCCGGTGAAATTCCTTGCGCTAACATTCGATCGACAATTTGCATCACTTCGGTTTGCGTTTTCTGCCAAGCTGCATCAGAGACTTCAAACAACGTTGCATCATAAGGCGATTGCATGAGAGCGATCGTCGCTGCATATTTTTGTCGAGCCGTCGTAATTCGATCTGTTAGACCAGATAATCCATCGGCTGAGGTTTGATTGCGGTGACGCAGGAGTTCGATCGCGGCTTTACGTTGCAGCGGATCAGCAAGTCGATCGCTGAGCTGAGTTGTAGAGGTTTGAGTGGCAGCAATGATTGATTTCCACTCCCATTCTTCGGCTTTGCGTAAGTACTGCTGTGTTGATGCTGGAAGTATTTCTTGTTCGATGTACGGAAATTTTCCAATCTGTTGTCGAAGCGTTGTTCCTTTTGCTAATTGTGCTTGAACCGCTTGTCTGGTTTGATCAGTCGCGATCGTATCCAGCATGAACATCGGGGTTGAAAAATCACGCGCTGCTTTGCGTTTTTCTTCGGTGGCTTGTTTATCTTCAACTTGAGCATCGCTAGGAGCTTCGATTGTTTCAGGCGCAATCTTGCCCACACTCAGACGCGGTTGATTATAAAACTGTCGTCCTAAAGCACCTGTAAATATGATCGAAGTTGCCACGATCAAAATCGGAGTCGGAACCGTAGGCTTATGAGCCAGTTGCTTTCTCAGCGTGTTCACTCGTTGGAGCGATCGTACTGAAGCAGAGTGACGGAGATATTTTCCTCCTTCGCTGCAAATTTGCTGAAATTGTTGCGCCCAAGAGCGAAGGGAATTCATCACGCTGCTTACTACCTGCTGGTACTTGTGTTGTCTTGCGATCGCACATGACCTCTCGACCCATTATATGAGTGAAGCGACAGATCGAATTTTTACGCGAGCGATTCCCATTTGCAATGCTTACCGAGAGGATTGAACGTGCAGAAGTTCGGCACTTAGGCGATCGTGGATTCTCCCATTCGTCGCGAGAATTCTGCCAGACGAAAGCTGCATCGGGCTTTGATCATAGGCTGTCACTTTCCCGCCTGCTTCTTCGATGAGCACAATCCCCGCTGCCATATCCCAAATCGATAATCCCCGCTCCCAATATCCGTCCAATCGACCCGCCGCGACATAAGCCAGATCTAATGCAGCGGCTCCATCCCGCCGAACGCCTTGAGTCAGATGCGTCAGATGGCAAAATTCTGCGTAGTTCGTATCTGATGTTTGTCTGCGATCGTAAGCAAATCCCGTCACCAGCAAGCTTTTCTCTAACTCAGTCGCAGACGACACACGAATCGATCGACGATTACAAGTGGCTCCCAATCCTTTCGCGGCTCGAAATAGTTCTTGATGAATCGGATTAAAGACGACACCGACTTGCGGGACACCTTCGATTAATAACCCGATCGACACAGCAACAAAGGGATATTGGTGCGCGTAATTCGTCGTGCCATCAAGTGGATCGATCGCCCAAAGAAACTCGCTTTGTCGATCGCCCAATTGCCCAGATTCTTCTGCCAAAATCGGATGCTCTGGGACATGGCGCTTCAGCACCGAGAGAACGGCATCCTCAGCCGCGCGATCGGCTTCGGTCACTAAATCTCCGGGGCGACCTTTTTCGCGAATGTCTTCGAGTTTGCCCCAATGGGTTTGGAGAACGGCTCCGGCAGCGAGGGCGGCTTCGGTGGCAATGTCGAGGAAAATTTCTAATTGATGAGAATTCATAGAGTAAAGGCTGAAGGCTGAGGTTATTCTATGATTTTGGGGAGAAGGTCGATCAATATTCAATCCTCTAATAATCGCTTTTATCGCCCTCTTTGCGCTTGCCGACTCCGACCACTAGGACAACGATCGTCGTTTATTCGATCGGCGGAATCGACAAGCAGAATTCGCAAATGATCAGAGTCGCTGTCGCGGATTCGATCGAACTTCGCTAACAGCGTGGAAAGTGAATAATTCATAATGTTTTGAGCCTCTTCAAACGCGGGAAGAAAGCCCAAAAACAAAGCCGCCTGATTTGCAGAAAAATACAGCAAGCTTTATCTGAGGCTGGAGACAAAGAAGATATTTACCTTTACTTCTTCATTGTCAATGAAAGGGCAACTTTCTGGAATTCTTACGATCCAAATGCTTCTGATACTACAGAAATTACTGATCAAGGTAGGCTCAATTTGATTGAAATGTCGCTAATCAACTATTTCAAGCCTAAGTACAATGAGACTTATAAAAATTCTGAGATCTCTCTTAACAAGCAAGTCAACGAACTGCTAAAGATGAATAACTATACAAGGATCGTTGCAGAATCCAGCTTTGATTCTACTTTTTGGAAGTTTGGTTCAGACGTGGTGAAACCTAAACAACATCATTCAGCAGTTTACAAACTGGATACTTAGGATTGAAAAGATTGCTCTCTACAGATGTAGCGAGGTTTTGTTTGATATTTACGTCCAACCCACCTTCACTAATTGATAGCGATCGTTCTTCGTATCAAAAATCGTTTCACTTCTAACCGGATCATTTGGCGATCGTAAATTTGCCCGTTCCGTTAACAATTCCTGAACGTATTGACGGTATAAACTCACTTTATTCACTGTGCAATCTCCCTTTTCTCTACGTCATAAAGGCTTTGTTGCATGAATCATAAACGCTAAGAGATTTCCGACAGATTCAATGACTTAACGCACAACTCG
>PSLO01000058.1:0-25893 GCA_040289665.1 Leptolyngbya sp. ERB_1_1
CCTTAGCAAGGACATCCGCCCTTGGGGCGGTCACACTCATCAAGCCACCAGCTTTGCTGGGGGTGTCTGACTTTGCTTCTGTAAAGTCAGCACCAGAAAGTTTTGCACCCGCAAAATTCACACCGTTTAAGTCTGCCTTAGAAAGGTCTTCGTCTTGTAAATCTACGCCTGCAAGCTGCTTAACTTTACCCGATCGAATTGCCTGGATATCCATCTATACTTGCTCCGTCACTTTGTCAGACAAATCTAACAGCGCTTCATCAGAATGTGAGTCTAGCAACCACATTCCAGCAGCAATTTTTGGAACATGTATGCGAAGGCTTAATCCTTGCTGCATTGCGCTCACGAGAAGGCTTAACGCTTCAACCAGTTTACTATCCCAACGTTCGCCTACTTCAGCCTGACATTGTTCTAGGGCTTGTGTTAGAGCCATTTCAGGATCGCTCGATCGAAGTTGTGCAACTCGCTGCTGAAATTCGGTTAACAGTCCTAAAATTCTTGACTCTAAAGGAATTTCATCGCCTGCAAGTCCGGCAGGTTGTCCTTGCCCGTTCCATTGTTCGGATTGATGCGTGATAATTGTTGCGATCGCGTTCAATCGTCCCATATTCCGTAGGATTTGTGCTCCTGGGACAATCGGACAGCACGGAGCTTCTGGTTGATGTTCTGAGATACGCCCAAAGCTACCTGAACTTAGAACACTGTTGGGCTGTTGTAAGAATGCTAGTCGGTGGAGCAATGCAGAAAGACGCAATCGATTTAACTGCCAAGCTGGAAGATCAAGCAGTTGCGCCATTGCTTCGGATAAAGATGCCACTTCAGCAGCGGCGTTTGGGTTGCTAATATCGGTTTGATCAATCAACTGAGCAAGACGGAGGAATGCTTGAAGCTCATTAGAGGTGAGATTGTTATCTAATGCTTCGTGCTTTGATTTTGCTCGCAAATCTTCTTGTCCGGCTTGAAGATAGTTCACCACCATCGACACAGCTTGATAAATCTCGTCTTGTTCGGTGGTTTGAGCAGAGATACTGGTAACTTTAGAGCGAAGTTGAGCGGCTAAATCAGGATTGTATTGATTAATGTGGGCGATCGCAAGATTGACCGTTTCCTCAACCAAGCCAGCCTCGAATGTCCAAAAACCGTAGAATTTTCGCTCTAGATCTTCGGTTGGAACACCCTGCGTCCCGTAGTCTTCGGGTGAGAGTTCTTGGCATAAAACCATTGCGGTGTAGGACGGAGCCAAGATCATCAAATGCCATTCTTGCGCGACTGGATCAGCTTGATTCAATTCGACCAGGGCAACATTTGATCGCCGACTCGTTGGGTGTTCTGCAAATCCGGTATCTGACGCTGCCATAATCACAATTTGATCGGCACGCTCGGCAATTTCACCGTAGCGATCGGCTTCTTGAAGATACCATTTTCCCCGTTGGAAGGCGGTGATCACCAGGGGGGCACTGGAGCAACTGAGAATGCAGTCTTCGAGTGCGTGACAAAGAGAAACTAGGGTGTTTTTGTAGTACACACCAAAATTCAGAGGACGTTTGCCGATTGCGCCGGACTGGTGTGCCGCTCTGAGATCATCGAGAATTGAACCTTCCAACATAAGCGGGGGAATAAAATTAAGAGGCAGTAACGAGTTGAGGATTGGGCTTGTCGATCGGAGCGGTCAAAGCTTCTTCAAGGTCTGAACGTCCCAATCTTTCTTCTAGAATATCCATGACTTCGCGACCGAAATCATTTGGATTGCGTCTCCAGGCTTGTAAACAGACTTCACCAAAGAATGACCCTAGCGGTTCTGGATTCCAAAGTAGTTTCCGAACCGTCCAAGGCTTAACATTCATCGGATCATATCCGGGTTTAAGAATATCGTTTTTGAAAGCGTACTCTTCGAGATGGGTGTGCGGTTGCAGACCAATGAAGAAGATGGCTGGCTCGACTTTATCGGCTCCAAAAATGCGTTCAAGTTCGCGATGATAAGCGATCGTTTGTCGAATCGTCTCCGGGCGTTCGTCGATTACGTTGAATGAATAGTTTACCGATACGAGATCATTAAATCCTGCGGCTTTGAGATCTCGACAGTTTTCGAGAACGGTTCTGAGGTTGTAGCCCATTCTCATTTTGCGAACAAGTTCTTGGGAGCCGCTTGTGATGCCGATTTCAAAATAGTTCATTCCGGTTTTGACCATCAGATCCGCGAGGTGGGGCGTGAGATTGTCCGCACGAATGTAGGCTGCCCAATGAATGTCAGTCATACCTGCGTCTACAATCTTTTGCAGTAGTTCAACGGCATCATCAATATATTTCCGAGCTGGAATGAATTGAGCATCGGTAAACCAGAAGTTGCGAACGCCTTTTTGATAAAGCTGCTGCATTTCTTTGACCACTTCATCAGCGGGATTAATGCGAACTTGCTTGCCTTCGATCACAGTGTAGACGCAGTAACAGCAGTTGTGAGGACAGCCGCGCTTGGTCTGGACACCGATGTAGAAATCTTGAGATTGAAAATAGTACTCGAATTCGTTCCAGATTTTCGAGATGTACTCGTAGTTACAAGCAGTTTTCTCGATCGGCGTGGGAAATTCGTGGATCATGCGATCGCGGGGCTTTGTCTCACCCACGATGTAACACCGCTCATCGAGGAAATCCTGACCCCGCAGCAATTTCTCTAGCAGCGTTTCGCCTTCACCGACAGAAACGATCGTTCCTTTCGGTAAACTTTTCGCTACTTGCTGATAAAACACACTCACTGCACCGCCACCGACGATGACTTTGGCATCGGGATTGTACCGTTTCGCACGCTGTACACCGCGACTGATCAGATTTGAGTTGCGCCACAATTCGCCGTAGTAGCCTGACGCAATTCGGAGTAAGCCGAGTGCGCCTCGTGCTTTGAGCAACGGATTGGCAGCGTAATAGTATTCAAACGTGTACTGGAGTGGATTTCCGCCACGACCACCGACCGGAGCATAGATTTGAATGTCACGCCATGAGTATACGAGTAACGTTGGCTTAAATTCGTCGATGCAAGCATCGAGCGCGGAAGTGTAGTCAAGGGGCGGAACGGTGCCTAAGTCGAAGATTTTCTGCGTAATTTCTGGAAACTGTTTATGAACATGGTCGGCAAGGTAGACCACGCCGATCGGGAAAATTGGATTACAAGGCAGTCGAACGTAGAGGATTCGAGTTTCCATAGCGTTTTACTCACAGCGTTCTGTGAGCGTTGACCCACAGCGTTCCTGAAATCTTTTCACATAACTTTACGATATCACTGACTTCAGTTCTCTGCATAACCTCATCGTAAGATTTGGGTTGAAATCTAAACCGGGGCGATCGCAGAAGAGGTCAAGTCTTAGCTTTATCAGTGTATTTTTATTGTATTGAGTATTCATAAATTAAGTAGATTTAACTTTCTATCAAATATTTAATCTCGCTCAATTTCAATGCACAAATCACCTCAAAAACAAACCATTGGTAATCACCTTTACAGTTGTCAGGGATCAGCCAGTGTTAGTGTTCAGATACAGCCTTTCTCTAATTAGCGTAGGATCTTAAACTGCCATGCCTCAAATCCTTGATCCTCTTCCATCGAGTGGATCTGATCCCATTCTTTGTTGTTATGTAAATGCGACGAGTCAAATTCAAATTGCTCGGATTACAAACGTGCCAAATTGGTATTTTGAGCGCGTGGTTTTTCCAGGGCAACGGTTACTTTTTGAAGCGGTTTCTACTGCTCAGCTTGAAATTCACACGGGAATGATGGCGAGCGCGATTTTATCGGATACGATTCCCTGCTCTAGTTTGATGGTGAGTGAGGAGGGTGAAGACGAACCGTTTCTCAGTCCTCTAGGGCTAGCGATGGCTTCAACAGACTCATAAAGTTCTGTAATAAATTTACATTTCTTTAAGAAAAGCCACTGCTGCTGATTTCAAGTGGTTCGTTTAACAACTAAGGTCAGATAGGAAGCTGCGATCGTGGCAATGCGATCGCAGCTATTTTTTGCACAATTGAAGAGACAGGTTCGGGTGAAAGCTTTGGATTTACCTTCTTTTCTCTGGTTGTGGAAGATTGCCGCTTGGGCGATGGGCTTAACGATCGCGGCTTATTTGATTCAAATTGTGACTGGATCAGGGTTGCTGTTTGGTGCAAAAAAGATGCGACCGCTGCATATCGGCATGGGAATTGCGATCGCGGTTCTAGTTCTAGTTTTGTTGGGAATCGGAATTGTCGGAACGATCGGACATTACGGCAGTTTGGGACATTCTTCTCATTTATGGTCAGGGTTGGCGGTCGTAGAACTCGTGTTTCTCTCGGCTTGGAGCGCGGTACTAATTCCGAGTCAGCCTTGGGCACGATCGGTTCATGTGGGCGTGA
The DNA here is from genome assembly GCA_040289665.1 of Leptolyngbya sp. ERB_1_1. GTDB lineage: Bacteria > Cyanobacteriota > Cyanobacteriia > Leptolyngbyales > Leptolyngbyaceae > Leptolyngbya. The sequence continues at coordinate 4,376 of PSLO01000058.1, forward strand.
ATTTTCTACTGTGTTTGGGCTTGGTTTGGGTATCGATCACGGGTTGGGAAGTGGTGCAGAAATATCTTTGACTGGCGCGATCGTCCATTCATTTCCTTTGACGATCGTATGCACTCGCCACTCATCTGAAGTTTGGGGAAAGTCTGAGCGGTAATGTCCTCCCCGACTTTCTGTTCTCATATGAGCGCTTTTTAGAATTAAATCTGCAACATCGAATAAGTTGTACAATTCCCCCCAGCCTCGGAGATCTTGCTCCGAAACATTCAGCTTGAAAGATTGTTCTGGCTTGAGATTGCGTAATTGTTGACTTAGCGGAAGTTGATTAAATTCTGTTTGCCAAAATTCAACTTGAGCGATCGCCGTTTCCAAAGTCTTTTGCTCTCTTGAAATCCCTGCACTTTGCCAAACGAGTCGAGGCAGTTCGACCCGAAATTGCTCGATCGATTCCAAGTTGAACTGAACTGTCAGAGTGTCAACGGCTTTTAGAGAAGTTGCAGTGCTCGGTTCGAGTGTGAGTGCTCGGAACTGTGCTCCAAACACTAAGCATTCCAAGAGCGAATTACTTGCGAGGCGATTTGCTCCATGAACTCCGGTACTCGCAGTTTCACCCACGGCGTAAAGATGCTCGATCGAGGTTTGATTTTCCAAATCCGTGCCAATTCCACCCATCCAATAATGCGCTGCTGGAGCCACCGGAATCGGCTCTTTGAACACATCCACGCCCCATTTCTGACAAACCTGAATGATATTTGGGAAGCGGTGCTGAATCGTTTCGGCTGGAATTGGGCGCAAATCTAACCAAACGGTAGCACTCGCGGGATCAGCTTCCGTTTTTTGAATGTGATTGAAAATCGCCCGGCTTACCACATCACGAGGCGCTAACTCTCCAGCAGGATGATAATCAAACGCAAAACGATATCCTTGTCGATCGATTAAATGTGCCCCTTCACCTCGAACCGCTTCACTGATCAAGAATTTAGGCGCACCCGGTTTCGTTAATGCCGTTGGGTGAAACTGCACAAATTCCAGATCGCGTAGAACGGCTCCAGCGCGATGAGCGATCGCAACTCCATCTCCCGTGCTGACTGCCGGATTGGTTGTTTGAGCAAAAACCTGTCCTCCTCCTCCCGTTGCTAGAATCACCGCCTGAGCACGAATCCAATGCACCTCAGACTGGTGAATCAGACAAACCCCTTGACACCGATTTTCTGCATCCAACCACAAATCCAGCACAAAGGTTTGATCTAAAACCTGAATGTTTTTTCGCTCTAATACTCGTTCCGCTAAAACACTGACCACTGCTCGTCCGGTTGTATCTGCAGCATGAAGAACGCGACGACGAGAATGAGCGGCTTCTAGCGTTAGTGCTAGTTGATTTTGTTGTCGATCGAACGCAACTCCCAAATTCACTAAATGATGAATACACTCGGCAGCATTCTCGACTAAAAATTCAACCGCATCCCCATCACACAAACCCGCTCCGGCAGCGATCGTATCTGCGATGTGCAACGAAGTTGAATCTTGAGGATCGATCACCGCAGCAATACCACCCTGCGCCCAGTCACTCGCTGATCGAGCAACGCTATCTTTGGTAATCAATCCCACTCGATACCGTTGAGGCAAACACAGCGCAGTGTATAAACCTGCCGCTCCCGCCCCAACTACCAACACATCATATGCAGATTGCAGCATCATTTTCCCTGAATAAAAAAATCGCTCCACGCAGACTCAAAATCTGCGGAGAGCGTCAGCCTACAAAGTGGAAACTAGATTAGCGGTAAATGCCGTTGTTATAGCGATCGCCCCCTTCAACCAGTTCTTTGGACACTTCCGTTGCAACGAAGTTGTCCATATTGGCTTCCAGAACCTCCTTCTGCTTGTCGCTCAAGCCTGGAATCTTTAGAATATCTTCCACTGATTCGTAAGGCGCATTTTTAACAATCAGCCCTGCCAGAGTCGGGTACATTCCCGGCAGTTGGCGAAACGCTCGAACGTTCGTGTTATTCACATCGAGCTTTTTACCATAATCGGTCGCCATCTTATCTTCCACCACGTTGCGGTAATCTGCCGCTAACAGGGTCACTCCATTGAAATTTGCTGCGACTGCTGCTTGGGACAACCCCCCCAGACAGCTCACCACCAAACTCAAAGCCGCTAAAAAGCGAATCAAACGTTTCATTGTTAATCCCTCCCAACTGGATCGAGCAAACGCAATACACAGCTTTTATTAGAGACTATCATCTTGCGGATACAATCGGAGAATCTCACCGCATCGAAATCAGGGCAGTGGGTCGAAAGTTGTTCTCAAAAAGCGATCGAGATCGGCAAATGAGCAAGCATGAGTTGGCGTTGGCGTGTCGTATCCTTTGAGGTCAACGTTGTAACGCGCTAAAAAATTTACATTGCCGACCTGAGCAGCCAAATGTTGATAGGTTGTTTCACCTAGAGCAATGTCGAGTCCGATTTGCTTGGTTGCAGACTCTAACCGAAAAGCGGCATTCACCGTATCCCCTAGCGCTGTGTAATCAGGTCGATCGCCGCTTCCCGTATTGCCGACCATTGCAAATCCGGTATTGACACCCGCTCCAATTCGCAGTGGAAACGGCAGTGGATATTGATGATATAAATTGCTGGTCATCTGGTGCAGGGCATTAATCGCCTGACAAATCCGGAGTGCTTCATCTCGATCGACTCCGTTCGCTCCATGTGTCCAGACTGCCATCACCGCATCGCCAATGTACTTATCGACCCAGCTTCCATACTGGCGAATAATATCGCCTGCTTGCCGAAACCAAGTGCCGATCACTTCAGACAAAATCTTCTCGTCGAGTTGGCGCGTCAAAATAGTAAAGTCACGAATATCAACCACGAGAACCGATATCAAACGGCGGACGTGAAGCGTTGCGGTTGCAGTGAAATTTTTAGAATCGGGATCGTCAGAAGTTGAAGTCGGTCGCTTGAGTGGGCAGAAGAAATCGAGTTCTGTTTGACCAAACGTTAAGCGATCGCCATTCCGCAAGGTAACAGGAATGCTAACTCGTCGCCCGTTAACGAAGGTTCCGTTCCGGCTTCCCAGATCGATTAGATAGAATTCTCCAGTTTCCATCCATTGCAGCATTGCATGATTGCGAGAAATCCAGCGATCAGGAATGACAAAGGAGTTGTCTTCACTTCGTCCGATCGTCCAGCAGTTATTTCCCACCAGCGGTAAGCGGCGGTTACTGATATCGCTGCTGTGCAGCACAAGATGGGGAGTTGGTTGAAGAGTGACCACAGGCTCAACAAGGAAAGAACGTATCCTTCCTTATGATGCAACGCCTAATCGATAAATGTTTCAGTAGTAGCGCTTGGAATGTAAGCGGAAAGTAAAGTTTTTCTCACTGTGATCTCCGCATTCTCTAGGGGGCGAAAATCAGGGACTTCCGCCTTTGTCCGCAATTATGCCAGCGTTGCGGCGATCCAGAACAAGCTGTCAACCAAGATTGTACTCAGCACTGCACCGCCAAATGCAACCCAATGCGGAGTTCTCGCCCGTAGCGAAGAAACACCGACAATCAGCAGTAGGGATGCTAGTGAAATTACCCAGAAGACTCCAGCAGGCGTATACATCTGCATAAGGGCTTGCTGGAAAATCGGCTGTACTGCATCTGGTTCAACCTGCATTAATTTCCGCCAGTAGGGAATCAGATCTGTTAAGTAGAAGTAGAGATCTGTAATTGCCGTTCCAAAAAGTGACCCTAAGTAAAAGAAGTTTCCAAGTTTGCACCAGTTTTGTCTTAAGCCCCAAAGTGCGATCGGCAGTCCAATGGCTTCGATCGGTAAATGCAATGTGGGTTCCCAGCGCATCCAGCCCCAGTAGAGCGATCCGGCTAACCATGTCCAAGTAAATCCAGTGAGCAATTCGCCCCAGTGCTTCGTTCGGGGTTGAGCGGAAAGCGCGATCGATGCCCAGACCCACACCGAGGTGAGTAGCAGACACAGAAGCGGGAGCGATCGAACTAAAGGTGCTTCAAAAAAGACGGGAACCGAAACGAGAAAAACCGATGCACCAAAAATGAGAAGAGAACGAGAGGGAGCAGAGCGCTCAACGAAAGAGGAGTCAGAAACCGCAATCACTTCAGCCTCTGGGGAATAAGTTGTGTTGGAACTGGGCGGATAGGAAATCAAGGGATTCTTAATTCTGCTTAATTTTATTAACGTAACTTAACATTACCATAGTAAATTTTCAGGGATCGATCAACGATCGTGAATCATTCCTGCTGGTAAATACCCCCTGGGGGCATTCTTCTCATCTTAGTAGAGTTTTCCTAAAGTCGATGAAGAAATTGAGAATTCAGAACCAGAAGTTCAGAAAGGCTGTAAACTCACAGCGAGAGTTTTTGCCTATACCTATATAAGGAAGCACATAATGCCAGTTCTTCTCGTCGCAAATCAAGTTAATGGTCTTTTTGCTTTGTTTCAAGGCATTGTATTAGGTCTAGTTCAAGGCATTACGGAATTCTTGCCGATTAGCAGTACCGCACATTTGATCATTTTCACAGACATCTTCGGCTGGCAAAATCAATGGAATAAAGCCGCGATCGATGCCATTCAGTTCGGCAGTGTGATTGCAGTTGTGATGTATTTTTGGAAAGATATCCGAGCGATTTTGTCTGGAGCATTGGCGGCATTTGCGCGGAAAGAATGGGAGCGCGAGGAATGGAAGATTTTAGTCGGAATCGCGATCGGCACGATTCCAGCGTTGGGAATGGGTTTTGTGCTGAAGAAATTAGATCTGCTGCCAAAAAGTGTGATGGTGATTGCAGTGATGTCGATCGTGATGGCGCTTCTATTAGCTTTGGCAGAAAAGATCGGAACTCGTAAACGTGGCTTTGATGAACTAGAGATCAAAGACGGCATTTTGGTAGGATTGGGGCAAATGATTGCATTGCTACCGGGAGCTTCGCGATCAGGTTCAACCTTAACTGCTGCACTGTTTTTAGGATTGCGTCGAGAAACAGCGGCTCGATTTTCATTCTTGCTCGGAATTCCAACTTTGACGATCGCAACTCTATTGCAAGCTAAGGATGTAGTGCAAGAGGCGGATATGGGTCTGCCTTTGCTAGTTGGGATTGCGTCTGCGTTTATCTTTTCGTATTTGTCGATCGCTTGGTTATTAAAATTCTTGCAGCGTCAAAGTACTTGGGTGTTTGTTTGGTATCGCTTGGCGTTGGGTGTGACGTTGTTAGTTGCGATCGCCACAAACCTTTTGAAGGAAGCTTAGACTAGATAAGCTGTCTTATTTCGAGTCATGAGCGAGATTTCTATTCGTCCGGCATTAGTGACCCGTGTGCAGTCCGGGTCGATCGCGGAAGAAATTGGGTTTGAAGCAGGCGATCGGCTGGTTTCGATCAACGGTGAAAAACCGCGCGACTTGATCGACTATCAATTTCTGTGTGCGGATGAAGTTTTAGAACTCGAAGTCATTGACACCAAAGGAAAAACGCATCACATCGAAATTGAGAAGGATTACGATGACGATTTGGGTTTAGAGTTTGACAGTGCGCTGTTTGACGGATTGATGCAGTGTAGTAATCGCTGTCCATTCTGTTTCATCGACCAACAGCCGCCTGGAAAGCGCGACAGTCTTTATCTCAAAGATGATGACTATCGATTGAGCTTTCTCTACGGGAGCTACTTAACTTTGACGAATTTAACAGCGCGTGAATGGAATCGGATCGAGCAAATGAGGCTTTCTCCGCTTTATGTTTCAGTTCATGCGACTGAGGCAGATGTGAGAACGCGATTGTTAAAAAATCCACGCGCAGGTCAAATTTTGGATCAATTGCGATGGTTCCAAGCGCGACAGTTACAAATCCATGCTCAAGTTGTGCTGTGTCCTGGAATCAATGACGGAGAACATTTAACGCGCACGATCGAAGACCTTGCCCAATTCCACAAAGAAGACATTCCCGCTGTTGCGTCGATCGCGGTTGTTCCGGTTGGACTGACGCGCTTTCGCCCCACTGAGGATGAATTAATTCCTGTTTCACCGGAAAAGGCGCGAGAAGTAATCGCCCAAGTTCAGGCGCTTCAAACCCGATTCCGCGAAGAATATGGAACGACGATTGTTTGGCTGGCGGATGAGTGGTTTTTGATTGCAGGAGCAGAATTGCCGTCTGAATCGCACTATGAGGATTATCCTCAGATCGGGAATGGCGTTGGATCGATTCGATTATTTCTCAAAGAATTCAATACCACAGCAAAACGACTTCCGAAAAAAATTACACCGAGCCGCAACTATGTCTGGATTGTGGGAAATGCGGTAGAGAAAGCCTTTTCGCCCTTGCTCGATCGCTTTAACCAAATCGAAGGTTTGCAGGTGCGAATGGTCGCGCTTCAGAGTGATTACTGGGGACAAAGCATCACCGTTACCGGATTGCTGACCGGTCAAGATATTCTCAACGCGCTTGAGGGGCAGGATTTAGGGGATGGAATTTTGCTGCCGTCTGTGATGCTCAAACATGGGGAAGCTGTGTTTTTAGACGATATGCGAGTCGAGAAGCTTGAGCAGCGATTGAAAACGAAGATCTCGATCGTTGAAGGTGTTGAAGGGTTGATCAGGAAATTTAATGAATAACGTAAACAAGTTTAAAGAAGTGTAGCGCTTATCCCAACTTTCCTGGAATAATCAGTCTGTCGGATGATTCGACTTCGTTCGGCAGCTATCAAAAGTATTTTGTCGATCGCTCAGGAGAGAACACTTTGGATTCGCGTACATCACAATCGCTTTTACAATCCTCGCTACCCGAAACGGCTCCTCAAGAAGAGTTCAGCGAGTATGTTGCTCACCTTCAACTACACATGGCGCTACAAGCGCGTAATCTAGTTCCAAACTTAACGAGTACTCCAGATAGTCGCGAACAGCTCCTTCACCAGACACAAGCAAATTTTGAGAAGTTCGCTTCTCGAGTGTTTTTATAAGTTTCCGTTGATAAACGCTTCACATCGATCAGGGCATTACGCCCTGATTTTTTTGCCTTGGCGATCGCAGCAATCAACTTCTACCCATTCATCCCACGGAATGAGGCGCGAGGAGGATACTAACCCTAGTGAAACCGTGTCATAAGGGGGATAACATCGTTGCTTGTACCGCGCTTCGCGTTCGCGTTTCTATCATGCTGGCACTGCACCCGACCCTCGAAACCATTGAAATGCAATTGTTGTTTGAAGGCATTTACCGCTATTACGGGTATGACTTCCGCAACTATGCACAATCTTCGCGTAGCCGTCGAGTGCAAAATTTTATGCAGTCAGAAGGCATCCGAACCGTTTCAGAGCTACAAGCTCGGGTGTTACACGATCGTCATTGTCTCGATCGATTTCTTCTGAGCTTAACGGTGAATGTGACTTCGATGTTTCGCGATCCGAGCTTTTATATCACATTCAGAAATCTAGTTTTGCCAATGCTAAGAACATATCCATTTATTCGGATTTGGCACGCTGGATGTTCTACCGGAGAAGAAGTTTATTCAATGGCGATTTTATTAGAAGAGGAAGGGATTTATCATCGCTGCCGCCTCTATGCAACAGATGCAAACGAGAAAGTTTTGCAAACGGCAAGAAGCGGAATATTTCCACTTGCTTCAATGCAAGAATACACGCAACAGTATCTCAAAGCAGGCGGAAAAAAATCATTTTCTGAATACTATACTGCTGCGTATGAGCACGCGATTTTTCGATCAACGTTGCGAGAGAACATCGTGTTTTCGCAGCACAATCTTGTTACGGATGGATCGTTTAATGAATTTAACGTAATTATTTGCCGGAACGTTTTGATTTATTTCGATCGCACGCTCCAAGATCGAGTTCACACTTTGTTTTATCAAAGTCTTTGTCCGTTCGGCGTTTTGGCACTGGGACGGCAAGAAACACTGCGCTTCACCTCAAAGCACGATTGCTATGAAGAACTTTCTAAGTCGGAAAAGCTCTATCGGAGGTTGAATTAGTGCCCTTTGCCATGGTGGTTATAGGTACATCTCTGGGAGGATTGTCCGCCTTAAGAATTATGTTACAAGCATTACCAGGACAATTTCCAGCGCCGATCGCGATCGTGCAGCACCGAGATCGTAAGTCTGGAGAAGCCCTCAGCCGAACCCTACAACAGGAGAGCCGCTTGCCGATTCTGGATGTCGAAGATAAAGAACCGATTCGCCCTGGATGCATTTATCTTGCTCCTGCTGACTATCACTTGTTGGTAGAACCAGAGCAATTCTCGCTCTCGATCGATCCTCCCGTTGCATATGCGAAACCCTCGATCGATGTCCTATTTGAATCGGCAGCAGAAATTTATCAATCGAAAACGATCGGTGTTGTTTTAACCGGAGCAAATCAGGATGGAGCAGAGGGACTGGCGAAGATCAAAGCAAGGGGTGGATTTACGATCGTCCAAGATCCTCGGACTGCGGAATGCCCGTCGATGCCCGAAGCCGCGCTTGCAAAAAGCGTGGTCGATCGCGTCTTGCCCTTGGAGCGAATTCCCCCCTTGTTAGTTGCTTTATGTTCCTAGCTGTCTTTCCCGTGTTAGCTCAGTCTTTTAGCGTTTAGGATCGCGTCCATGTCGTTGAACAATCCTGTTAACATCTTGCTCGTTGATGACCAGCCCGAAAATCTGCTGGCACTAGAGGCGATTTTGGGTAAGCTCGGCGAGAATTTAGTCCAGGCATCGTCGGGAGAAGAAGCGCTTCGATGCTTGTTAAATCGGGATTTTGCAGTGATCCTACTCGATGTTCAGATGCCGGGGATGGATGGATTTGAGACAGCAGATTTGATTCGGAGTCGAGCGCGATCACAGCAGACTCCAATTATTTTTCTCACCGCCTTTGATGCGAGCGAGCAAGGCGTATTCAGGGGTTATTCTCTGGGCGCAGTAGATTATTTGATTAAACCGATTAATTCTGAAATTCTGGTGTCGAAAGTCGCGGTGTTTGTGGATTTGTTCAAGAAGACCGCTGCTGTGAAACAGCAAGCAGCACAGCTAAGCGCGATTAATGCAGAATTGCGGCGGAGTGAAGAACAATTTCGATCTCTGTCTGCCTCTTCTCCGGCTGGAATTTTTGTGATTGATCCCGATGGACGCTGTACGTATACCAATCCTCGATTTCAGGCAATTTGTGGCGTGTCCCCAAACCGAATTGCTGAGCGAAATTGGCATCAATGTGTGCATCCCGACGATCGCGATCGCGCCCTCTCGCAGTGGAATGTCTACCTTGAACATGGCGGAGAATTTTCCGAAGAGTTGCGGTTTCAAACTTCAGACGATCGCGTTCAGTGGGTTCATGTGCGCTCTTGTCCGATGTTGACGCAAACGGGCGAACCAATGGGTCACGTGGGCACGATCGAAGATATTACCGAGCGCAAAGAAGCCGAAGTGACCCGTGCTCAAGTGATGCGAGAACAGCTTGCAAGACAAGAAGCCGAAGCCGCAAATCGGATGAAAGATGAGTTTCTCGCGGTTCTGTCTCACGAATTGAGAACGCCTTTAAATTCTATGCTGGGTTGGGTACGGCTGTTGAGAACCAAGCAATACGAGAAAAAAATGGTTGAGCGCGCGTTAGAAACGATCGAGCGAAATGCCGAAACCCAAGCGCAACTCATCGAAGACATTTTAGATGTATCGAAAATTATTCGCGGCAAACTTCAGTTGAATTACCGATCAATTCAACCCATAGCGGTAATTCAAGCTGCGATCGATGCGGTTCGTCCTCAACTTGAAGCCAAATCGATTCGAGTAATTACCGATTTTGCACCCAATGTCGGTCCTATCTGGGGAGATTCGACCCGACTCCAGCAAATTATTTGGAATTTATTGACGAATGCGGTGAAATTCACGCCAGAAGACGGAGAAATCAAGATTCAATTGCAGGCTGAAGATGCCAAAACCATGCGAATCTCGGTGATTGATTCGGGGATCGGCATTGAGCCGGAATTTTTGCCTTATGTGTTCGATCGCTTCAGACAAGCCGATAGCACGACCACGCGATCGCACAATGGATTAGGACTTGGGTTAGCGATCGTGCGGCATTTAGTTGAACTGCATGGGGGAACGATCGAGGCAGCAAGTCCTGGTGTGGGTCAAGGTGCAACATTTACGGTGAAGCTGCCAGTATTGCAGGCGGGGGAGTTGCGTGACAAGTTACGGGGAACGGGAACACCGATTTCAGCAGATCTGGGTCGGGTAGAGCAGAAGATTTGGTAGAGCACGTCCAAATTCGAGTCGATCGCATGGAACCGAATCTTGGGATGATCGCGCTACAATAATAAGCTGGCTTAAGTCAATCCCCCTCTCCAAAAATATGTCATTGCCGATCGTTGCCATTATTGGTCGCCCGAATGTGGGCAAATCTACCCTAGTCAATCGCCTTGCTCAAGTGCAGGATGCCATCGTGTTTGATGAACCCGGTGTCACCCGTGATCGCACGTACAAGCGGGCATTTTGGCGCGATCGAGAATTTCAGGTTGTAGATACGGGCGGATTGGTGTTTGATGATGACACTGAATTTTTGCCGTTGATTCGAGAACAAGCGATGGCAGCGTTGTCAGAATCGAAAGCAGCGATTTTTGTAGTCGATGGACAGGCGGGATTAACGCAAGCAGATGAAGAGATTGCACAATGGCTGCGTCAGCAACCTGTTCCGGTCGTGCTGGCGGTAAATAAATGCGAGTCCATCGATCAAGGCTTGATTCAAGCAGCGGAATTTTGGGAGTTGGGACTGGGTGAGCCGTATGCGGTTTCGAGCATTCATGGCAGCGGTACAGGAGATTTGCTCGATCGCGTTGTGGAATATTTACCCGAAACAGATGAGCTTGAAGACAATCCCGAAATCAAAGTCGCGATCGCAGGGCGTCCCAATGTGGGGAAATCGAGTCTATTGAATGCGTTTGTGGGTGAAAATCGCTCGATCGTCAGTCCAATCTCAGGCACAACCAGAGACGCGATCGATATGGTAGTCGAACGCAATGAAAAAACTTACCGATTGATTGACACCGCCGGAATTCGCAAGAAAAAGAATGTGGAATATGGTCCTGAATTCTTCGGAATCAATCGCGCATTTAAAGCGATCGATCGATCCGATGTCGTTCTGCTCGTAATCGATGCCTTAGATGGTGTGACCGAGCAGGATCAAAAATTAGCGGGGCGGATTGATGATGAAGGGCGCGGTTGCGTCGTCATCATTAATAAATGGGATGCAGTCGAAAAGGACGCGCACACGATTTATGAATACGAGAAGCAAATCCGCGATCGCTTACATTTTGTCGAATGGGCAGAGGATATCTTCATCAGTGCAAAAACAGGTCAGCGAGTCGAAAAGATCTTTGAACTCGTCGATCGTGCTGCCGAACAACACAAGCGCCGAGTTTCAACTTCTGTGATTAATGAAGTGCTAGAAGATGCGCTTTCTTGGCATACTCCACCCACCACGCGACAAGGGCGACAAGGAAAGATCTACTACGGAACCCAAGTCAGTACTGCCCCTCCCACGATCGCGTTATTCGTCAACGATCCGCATCTATTTAACGACAACTACCGCCGTTATATCGATCGTAAATTCCGTGAATCATTAGGATTCCAAGGCACTCCACTTCGGTTACTCTGGCGCGGTAAGAAAGTGCGTGAAGTCGAGCGCAACACTGCGAATCGAGCGACGAAGGTTTAGATTATGGATTTATTGCGATCGCTGCCGTTGGGTCTTTATCTCGAACAGCCGATTACCTGGATGCATCGACTTGATCCACGGGTAAAGCTCGCTTGGTTGATGAGTTTCTTGGCGACTCCATTCCTCGCAAATGCAGAATGGCGACTAATTTTAGTTGGTGTGTTAATTGCGCTGACGTTAGCGGCTCGAATTCCATTAAGAGTGTGGCGGCAACAAATGGGATGGCTATTGTTGTTAGCGATTTATGTATTTTCCCTGGTTGCGATCGCGCCCGATGGCTTAAGTGTTGAACCGCGTCCTCGATTGCCTGCGAATGAATTGGCGTTTGTGCAGCAACCCAACACGATTCCGGAGCCTGCTCCTGCGCGACCTTGGTACAATCCATTTCAGTCGCCTCCAAAAGCTCAAACCGAAGTCAATAAGCTGAAGCGACCGGAATTAAAGCAGCCGACAAACTATCGATATGTGCTATTTGAGCGTGGTCCGATTCGGGTGACTCGTCGATCGCTTGATCTCGCGATTCGAGTCAGCACTTTATTATTCACGCTGATCTACAGTACGAATTTATTTTTGCTCACGACTGCACCCGAAGAAGTCACCGCAGGATTGGAAGATTTGATGCGTCCGCTGCGTCGATTTAATCTTCCAGTGACTGAGATTGCATTGACGTTAACGTTGTCGCTGCGATTCATTCCGCTGGTGTTGGAGGAATTCCAAAATTTAATTCGATCGATTCGCACTCGCGCCATTAATTGGAAGAAATTAGGATTTCGCCGCACGATTCAAGTGTGTTTGTCGGTAGCAGAGCGATTGTTGCAAAATTTACTGCTGAGAGCCGAACAAATTGCGAGTGCAATGAAGGTTCGCGGATTTACCAGTCCGAATCAGCATCGAGTTCAATGGCATCAGTTGATTTTGAAACGCTTTGATTGGATTGCGTTAGTCGTTCTCGGTGGCTTTTGGGCGGCGAGATGGGTGTTTGGATAGCCTAAAACTCGGGACAGCTACGATGAACTGCCCCGATTTCGCTCTTAAGCGATTTAATATTCCGGTACAGAGGGATCGACTTCGCGACTCCAAGCTGTAATCCCACCTTTGACATTGATTCCGTCAATTCCGGCAGACTTGAGAATGCCGATCGCTTTTGCCGATCGACCACCCATCTTGCAATGAGCAATCAGCTTGTGCCCATTGAGCAAGTCTTTGACCTTCTCAACGCCACTGCCATTCTCAATGTCGGGTAATGGCACTAAGACAGAACCGGGAATTTGAGCAATATCGTATTCGTTTGGATTCCGAACATCGAGCAAGACGTATTCTTGACCGATCGCGCCGCTGTCGATCAGTTGCTTCAATTCCTGCACAGTGATTTCTTGCATATTGGCTTTTTCCTGTTCTTCAGCCGCTTTTGCTTGCGGAATGCCACAAAACTCCTCGTAATCAACCAGTTTTTCAATTATGGGACGGACTGGATTTGGACGCAGTTTAAGCTCTCGGAACTTCATCTCCAAGGCGTTGTACAGCAACAATCGCCCACTGAGCGTGTTTCCTTGTCCCAGAATAATCTTCACCGCTTCGGTCGCCTGAATCGTGCCGATGATGCCACACAGTACGCCCAACACGCCACCCTCTGCACAAGAAGGCACAAGTCCAGGTGGCGGGGGTTCTGGATACAAATCGCGATAGTTTGGACCGCCCTCATAGTTAAATACGGTCGCTTGTCCTTCAAAGCGGAAAATCGAACCGTACACATTCGGCTTATTCAACAACACGCAAACATCATTGACTAGATAGCGCGTCGGGAAATTATCTGTTCCATCGATCACCAAATCATATGGTTCAGCTATTTGCAGCGCGTTCTCAGAACTCAGTCGCGTCTCATACAGATCCACTTGGCAAGTCGGATTGATCTCAAGAATGCGTTGTTTTGCCGATTCAATCTTGGGTTTACCGACCCACGAAGTTCCATGAATAATTTGGCGATGCAAGTTGGAACTATCCACCACATCAAAATCGACAATTCCAATCCGTCCGATTCCGGCTGCGGCTAAATAGAGTAACAGCGGTGATCCCAGCCCACCCGTTCCCACGCAGAGAACACTTGCCGCTTTGAGTTTTTTCTGTCCATCGAGTCCGACTTCCGGCAAAATAATATGCCTGGAATATCGAGCGTAATCATCATTGGTTAACTGGATTGCATCCAGATTTGGGTTTAGCATGGTGCGTCGCTGAACAAGTTGACAAAATCAATTCGATAGCTCGAATTCGAGGGAGTTCCTTCATTGAATCAACAGATCTTCTGGTTGGAACATCTGCTGATCGTCGAGGCTCCAGCAGCGAAGGTCAACCAATCTGCCTTCAGACACTGACACGATCGCATAACTGTAGTGTGACCATGCAGCAGCGCGATCGCATTCTGAAGGCACAGCGGGCTGATCCGGATGTGAGTGGTAGATCCCAATGATATCGAGACCCTGCGATCGAGCATCTTTCATTGCTGCCAATATTTCTTGGGGCGCAATTTCATACCGACGCTTTTTGGTCAGATCGCCCGAATCGTCACTCCATCGATTCTCCGTTGCTTTCACTTCCATGACGGTTTTCCCAGTGGGGTCACTCTTGCCCAACAGCAAGCCGCAGCACTCTTCGGGATAGGTGCGTTCGGCATGAACACGAATGCTCACAAGATGCTGAGAGTTGAGTCTGAGAATCACGACAGGATGAAGATCGTAAGTCAGATATTTATCTTAAACGATTCAGAGCAAGAGACTACGGATATGAACAATTGAGAATTGTGAAGAACCTGAGAGGACAGTTACTCTACACCGATCGTTTGTCTTTGTTCTGCCGATCGTTGAGCGGCGATCGCAACTTTCAACGTATACAAGCTCTCTTCCGGTTGAACATAAAGCGGCGTTCCGTTCAGCAAATAATCGAAAACCGCGCTGGTATCTTTAGTAAACAGTCCTCGTCTTGCGCCGACCTCGATCGAGATTGCTCCGTCTGAATTGAGAAATGCACCTTCATCGCCATCAAAAATTAATGTACCGCGATCGCCTTGTACTTCTAATTTGCGCTCGGATGTCCAAACCGTTTCGCCCTTACCATAAACCACATCAGCCATTACACCATTCTTAAATTGAAGTTGTGCCTTACACAAACAGCCTGTGTAGCGATCACCTTCTAATTTCCAATAGCGATTTTGACAACTGACTGTTTCGACTTGTCCAAAGACATGAATCAATCGATGCAACCGCGATAATGCTCCTACTAGCGGAAAGCCAAACAGCGATCGCGTATAGGTCCACTTTGCGGGAGCGGGCGTTTGCGGGGTGATCGTGGCGTAACGGGCGTAGAACGGTGTACCCACTTGGGAGAGCGATCGCACAAAAGCTTGATGTACTCCACCGAGCAATTCAATGTGTTCGACGTGGAGTAAGCGATTTCGAGCACGAGCAAGTTCGATCACTCGCGTTGCAGATTGAAGCTCGATTGCTAAAGGATATTCGACAACAACGTGTTTACTAGACTCAAGGGCAGATTCAGCGATCGTGCTGTGTTCTGAATTCACGCTGCAGATGATCACTAAATCAACAGCCTGAATCAATTCTTGCCAAGCATTAAACGCTTGAGTGTGGTGCGTGTGTGCAAATTCAGCGGTTTTGCCGGATTGATGTCCTGCCACACCGACTAATTTTGCACGATCGTCTTGATTCACTGCTTCTGCTCGCAGCTTCGCGGCATACCCTGTTCCCACCAGTCCAACTCGAATCACGGAGCTATCCTTTCTTCAATCTTTCCATTCAGTGTACTGCTTGAGATCCGCTTGTCTTTGCAAGAATTGACGCGGTTTCGTATCACAATTGACGATTATGCAGGTTGTTCTAGCGCAGTATGGAGGATAACAAAAGCGCTCTTGATCCTTCTTATTGATGCGATCTTTCACAACCGACAAATTGCTTCCTGTCCTCTATTCCACGATCGATCCCGGTGCGATCGTATCGAGAGTTCTCTCTTGCTATGACATTGGCAAAGTTAGAAGCTGCGAGTTCTGGTGTCGGGGATTGAGTGATGTTTATCTCGTCGAGACCGATCGCGCTTCCTATGTGTTGAGAGTGGCGCATTGGGGTTGGCGATCGCAAGCTGATATCGATTTCGAGTTAGCGCTGCTGGATTTTTTACAGAGTCGTGGTTTACCTGTCGCACATCCATTGAGAACTGAATCTGGAAAATTATCGATCGTGGTCAATGCTCCAGAAGGTGAGCGCTATGCAGCTTTGTTTACTTACGCTCCTGGAGTTGTACCGCTCGGAGATTTGAGCATTCAGCAGGCGACTCGACTGGGTGAAACCCTCGCAAAAGTGCATGAAGCGGGATTAGAGTTTGAATGCCAAATCGATCGTAAACCGTTGACCTTAGAGTATTTGCTTGATGAATCTTGGATTGTGATCGCGCCATTTCTGCAACGTGACGATCGCGCCTATGTGGAAGAGGCGATCAAGCAAATCAAAACGGCATTGGAAGAATTTCCGCGATCGTCGCCGTATTGGGGAATTTGTTGGGGTGATCCGCATAGTGGCAACACTCACTTTACCGCAGCCGATCAACCAACTCTATTTGACTTCGATCAGTGTGGATTTGGCTGGAGAGCCTTTGAGCTTGGGAAATTTCGTCAAGTTGCTTTAAGCACAGGCATTAGTCGGCGCGTGAGAGACGCATTCTTGCAGGGGTATCAATCTGTGACACCACTGGCAGAGTTTGAACGTGCGGCGATTTCTGCATTCACACAAACCGCGCATATTTGGGTTTGGTCGATTAGCTTAACCTATGCGTTGCGTCACAATTACAGTCGTCTAGATGATTCTTTCTTTCGCAAACGCGTCGAACAACTCAGGAAACTCAAATCTCCTGATTGGCAAATGTTTTAGTATAAATTTACTAGTATGAATACGAATCTTACAATGTCCTTCCGGCTGATCACAGTGAGTTAACGCAACCTTACATAACACCCCAGAAATCGCGTAAAAGGTGTAGAAAGGATAGAATCACTTTCTGAACTGGCGCGATCGGTGTATGAAATTTTCCGCTTCTACAGGTTTTTGGCGATTCTGGGCATTTGCGATGGCGACCTGTTGCCTAGTCCTAACGGTCACGGCTTGCAATCCGCAAGGTCTTAAAACGCAAGCAGCGCGAGTTCCTCAAATGGTCGGTAGCATTCTGAGCGATCCAAAGTCGTTTAACTATGCACTGATCAACGAAGATCCAAACGTCACCAGTTTGATGTATGTCGGATTAATTACCGAGAATGCTTTAACCGATCAGGTGGAACCAGAATTAGCAGAAAAGTGGGAGCTTTCGCCTGATAAAAAGAAAGTCATCTTTACTCTACGAGAAGGGTTGAAATGGTCAGATGGCGTACCGCTAACTGCGGATGATGTCGTATTCACGTTTCGCGATATCTTTCTCAATCCCAAAGTTCCGACTGATATTCAGGATGTGTTGCGGATTGGAAAACAGCGGCTCTTGCCGAGTGTGCGAAAAATCGACGATCGACGAGTGGAATTTACAACACCCGAACCATTCGCTCCATTTCTACGGGTGACAGGCGGACTCGGCATTTTACCAAAACATATTCTGGCTGAAACGATCGAGAAAACCGGAAGCGATGGCAATCCTGTCTTTCTCTCGACGTGGGGAACCAACACCGACCCGAAAAAGATTATTACGAATGGTCAATATACGATCGACCAGTATTCCGCGACTCAGCGAATTATTTTTAAGCGCAATCCCTACTACTGGCGCAAAGATGCCCAAAATAATCAGCAGCCTTACATTGAGCGAATTATTTGGAGCGTGGTTGAAAATCAAAACACGGAGCTTCTACAGTTTCGTTCGGGCGGATTGGATATCTCTGAACCGATTCGGGCAGAAGATTACCCAATTCTGAAAAAAGAAGAAAAGCGGGGTAACTTTACCGCTTACATTGGCGGGACTCGACCAATTACAACGTTCATGGCATTTAACCTCAATCAAGGACGAAGAAATGGTCGTCCGGTTGTTGATCCGGTGAAATCGAAGTGGTTCAACAATCCGAAGTTTCGGCAAGCGGTGGCATACGCGATCGATCGAGAACGGATGAACACAAATATCTTTCGCGGTTTGGGCGTGTTGATTAATTCTCAAATTCTGGAAACCAGTCCGTACTACCTCAAACCAGAAGACGGATTAAAAGTCTATACCTTTGATCAAGCTCGATCAAAAGCACTGCTGAAAGAAGCCGGATTCAAACTGAATTCTCGCGGTCAATTAACGGATGCGGAAGGAAATGCAGTTCGGTTTACTTTGATGACCAATGCGGGAAATACTTTCCGAGAAGCAATGGTCGCTCAGATTAAACAGGATTTGAGTCAGTTAGGGATTCAGGTTGATATCAATCCGATTAACTTTGGTGTGTTGATTGATAAGCTGGATAACACTCAGGAATGGGAGTCGCATCTATTGGCGATAGGTGGCAGTAAAGAGCCGAATAGTGGAGCTAATGTCTGGTTGCCAGAAAGTCGATCGCATAGTTTCAATCAGTCCGCAGGTCCTGGAAAACCTCCGTTAGAAGGGCGTGTCGTGGCAGATTGGGAAGCAGAAATCGGTCGGCTCTATGTTGCGGGCGCACAGGAATTAGACGAAGCAAAGCGCAAACAAATCTACGGGCAAATTCAGAAGATTTCTCAAGAGTATTTGCCTTGGATTCCGTTGGTAAATGCGCGAGTGATGGCAGTGGTGCGAAATCGGGTGAAAGGTGTACAGTATCCCGAAAGCGGCAGCGCACTTTGGAACCTTCATGAACTCAAAGTCGAGGATTAGCATTCAACAACAGAGAAGAAGAGTGAAGCTCAGGATAAAAGAATGAAAGATATGCAGTTCCAAGCGGTTCGACCGATGCGTCACAGCTTCGTTTTGATTTTCGCGATCGCTTCACTCTTTCTATCGAGTTGCAATCCACGTGAGTATAAAACGGAAGCTGCACAAGTACCGCAATTAGTATTAGTTAGTCCAACCGATCCGAGAACGTTTAACTACGCTAACAACCAAACATTTCCGACTGTATTTCCGTTCATCTATGAAGGGCTGACGAAAGAGAATGGTGTGACCGGAGACTATGAACCCGCTTTAGCAGAATCTTGGAAATTTTCACCTGACAACAAGCGAGTTGTTTTCACACTTAGACCCAATTTGAAATGGTCAGATGGAGCACCTTTAACAGCGGATGATGTCGTCTTTACTTATGAAGATGTAGTTTTCAATCCGAAGATTCCAACGGATCAGAAAGAAAGTATTCAGATTGGGGTGAAGAAGATTTTTCCGAAAGTTCGGAAGATTAGCGATCGACAAGTTGAGTTCATTTTACCGGAACCTTTTGCCCCGCTTCTTGCTGCAACTGCGGCTCCAGATGGCATCATGATTTTGCCGAAACATGCACTTGCTGAGTCCGTCAAAAGCAAGCTACCGGATGGAAATCCAGCATTTATTTCAACCTGGGGAACTGATACTGATCCGAAGAAAATCATCACCAATGGCGCGTATGTGATTGATAGCTATAGTGCTGGACAAAGATTAGTTTTGAAGCGAAATTCGTATTATTGGCGTAAAGATCAAGCCGGAAAGCAGTTGCCCTATATTGATCGAATTATTTGGCAGTTTATTGAAAATCAAGATACACAATTGCTGAGATTTCGCTCCGGTGATCTCGATGTCATGGGAGATACTAGACCGCTTCGACCAGAGTATTTTTCATTGCTGAAGCGAGAAGAAGCGCGCGGAAATTTTCAAGTGTTGAACGGTGGTCCTTGGTCGGGAGTTTTGTATCTTACATTCAATCTTAGTAAAGCAAAAGATCAGAATGGTAAGCCATTTGTTGATCCGATTAAATCGCGCTGGTTTAATACGTTGGAATTTCGACAAGCGGTAGCCTATGCGATCGATAGAGATCGCATCAATATAAACCTATTTCGAGGATTAGGAGTCGTTCAGAATTCTCCTATTTCTGTACAAAGTCCATTCTCCCTAGAAGAAGGCTTGAAAGTTTACAATTACGATCCGCAAAAATCAAAAGACTTATTAAAAAAAGCGGGATTCAGATATAACGATCGTGGACAGCTTCTTGATTCTGAAGGCAATCGGGTAAGATTTACACTGCTTACAAATGCAAACAATTTAACGCGAGTTGCGATCGGCGCTCAAGTTCGACAGGATCTCGCCAAAATTGGAATTGAAGTCGATTACAATCCGATCAATTTCAACGTTTTAATTGATAAAACCAACAGCTCAAGAGATTGGGATGCCCACATGATTGGTTTTACGGGTGGGATTGAACCACAGGGATTAGCCAATCTTTGGATGACGAGTGGTGGATCGCATTCGTTTAACTTAACTCAGCAACCCGGACAGCCTAAAATTCAAGGCTATGTGGCAAATGATTGGGAAAAAGAAATCGATCGCTTATTCATCCAAGGAGCGCGAGAACTCGATCGAGAAAAACGCAAAAAAATCTATGGTGAATTTCAACAATTAGTGCAAGACCAACTTCCTGTGATTCACTTAGTCAACGACTCTGCAATTATGGCAGTGCGAAATCGAGTCGAAGGATTGAAATACTCTGGTTTACCAAGTTGGGGATTATGGAATATTCAAGAACTTAGAATAAAAGAGTAACTTGTGTTTTCCCGGAAAATGAGTCAACCTGAAGCGCTCAAAGCATTACTCGATGAAGTTTCTCAAGGCAAAGTCAGTTCAGCCGATGCACTCGATAAGCTGAAGTATCTAGCTTATGAGCCTGTCGGTGGATTTGCCAATATTGATCATCATCGATCGCTCAGAACCGGATTTCCCGAAGTGATCTGGAGTCCTGGAAAAACGCCAGAACAAATCGCCCAAATCATGGAAGCTCTACGCGGTAAAGCTTCGATTGTGATGGCAACTCGCATGGAAGCGGAAGTTTACGCTTGGGTTAAAGAAATGGTTCCTGATGCGGTTTACTATCCGACTGCCAGAATTTGTGCTTTGAACCTAGTACAATCACCGACTCATCAAGCTACGATCGGCATTCTCTCTGCTGGAACGGCTGATCTACCTGTTGCCGAAGAAGCGGCGATCACGGCTGAACTCTGTGGATTCCGAGTCCAAAGACTTTGGGATGTAGGAGTTGCTGGAATTCATCGCTTACTGAGCAATGTACAAGTTTTGTCAGAAGCGGATGTATTGATTGTTGTGGCGGGAATGGAAGGCGCATTGCCAAGCGTCGTGGCGGGATTATCGGATTGTGCGATCGTCGCCGTTCCCACGAGCATCGGATATGGCGCAAGTTTTAACGGCTTGTCCGCGCTGTTAACGATGTTAAACTCTTGCGCTACAGGAATTGGGGTGGTCAACATTGACAATGGATTTGGCGCAGCAATGTTAGCAGGTCAAATTCTTAGAACAGCGGCAAAACTAAAATCAAGAGAAATTCGATGAAGATTTACGGATTTGCTGCTCCATCATAACGGTTAAATCCAGTCGGCTAAACTTCATGAATTTCACTCAAAATTTTCTTTAGTTTACCGCTCAATATAAAACTCGCAGCTCTACGGAGTCTGACGATAATAGTTACGCTTTATGCCTGTGTACGCAGGGACTCCATTATCAAGAATGGTCAACTCGAAATGGTTATCATTCACCCATTTTACGGAACCTTTGGCGGAGGAACCATTTGAGTAACTGAATCTTTGGGGTAAGCCACTGGTTCTACCAGTGCGACTCGATGAGCTTTGAGCGATACGGCAGTAAAGT
>PSLO01000059.1:0-1262 GCA_040289665.1 Leptolyngbya sp. ERB_1_1
CGATCTTGTCTATCACAGGACGAGCATCTATTCTGGAAGCACTATCTGTAGCGGGAATTTAGAGAATTGGTATAACCCCATCCAAACCCGCCCGAATGTTGCACCCGTTTTTGTTGAGGAAAACCCAAAACCGGAAAAAGAGAAACAACCCGATCCGCCCTCTGCTGAACTGCCAGTAACCGCACTTGATACCGTACCAGTCGAAAAACTCGATGAGACGTTGCGAAAGCTCGATAAGTTTGCAAAGCTCAATAACGACACTCACATCGTTACGTTTGACAGCAAAGCAGCACGAGCGGCAGGGTTTGAGACCGAAGAAATCAAACTTGCTGAGGAGCTTTATCAGCTACTAAAAACGAAATGATTGCGGTTTTAAGTTGCAATGGTTGTCGATACATTTGAAATACTTCTAGGTTTCTGTTAGTTGTGGATTACGAACCGTACTTAAACGGACTTCGAGCGTACTTACAGTTCGGGTTAAGCCGCAGGCAGCAGATTGTGGTCAATGGAGATTGCAGGCTTCTTGGGTTGATGGCAATAGGCAATCAATCCACCCAGAATATTGACAAAGCAATTGACGGGAGAGCGATGGCGCGAATGCTCAATCTGAGAAATGTTCTTCAATTGGTCAATGATGGTTTTAATGATGGCGCGTTTGCGGAGCATCAGACGGTCACTCAGCGACATCAATCGCTGTTTCATGTTGCGCTTGAGCTTGGTGATCAATTGAATGCCTGCGGTTTTGAGCAGTTGTTTGGCAAGCTTTTGTGAGACATAACCTTTGTCAGCGAACACTTTGCCAAACAAGTGTTGTAATAGCTTGGGCACTGGGGTGCGGTCATCAGTATTGCCGGGAGTCAGAATGATGTTGAGCAGTTCGCCCCGGTCGTTGACGACTAGATGCAACTTGAACCCAAAGAACCAATCGACCGAGGTTTCGCCGCGTGCAGCCAGGTCTTCAAACACTTTGTGCTGAGAAATGCGGCGGTTGTGACAGACCTTGAGTGAGGTCGAGTCCATAAAACTGATGGCGCTACACTTGCCAAAACACGAGCGCAAATAGGCGCACATCGGCACGAGGGTGCTCGGAACCCAGTCGATGAAGCGCGGGTAGCTGACCAGTCCTGGAAAATCATTCGCCCATTCGGTCTGGACTTTCTCTTGATAGTAGGTTTTGAAGTTGCGGTAGCACGACTGATGAAAGCCAATCAGAATCGTCATGATTTCGCTCAAACTCAGGCTACGCGAACGTTGTCGTGTCT
>PSLO01000059.1:1281-25888 GCA_040289665.1 Leptolyngbya sp. ERB_1_1
CGGCTCGAAGGTCTGGCAAAAATCATCGACCCAGCAAAAGAGTTCTTCTGAACCAAGCATGAGGGCAAACTAGGCATGAGATTTTAGCATTTTCAGCCTATCGGGTTTGCCCCTTTCTTGTCCAGATCCTTATCCCGAACTCACGTTACTTGACAAGCGTTTTAGTACTTCTGTACGATGGAGCAAGTGTACTGAGTTTGTCCCAGATTGCGGTATAGATTGTCCCCAAATTGATCCGTAGAATTCGATCGCGCATTAATTTTGTGTGGAGGCGATCGATGGCTGAAGGAGAGGAACAGAAGGTACTAACCACGATAAAAAGCATTCTGGGACAAGCTCAAATCGTTCTAGAGTATCTCCTAATGACTTCATCTTCCAATGGCGAGTCAAACATCAAAGCAGCAAAGGAAAAGATTGATCAAACCTTACGAGACGAGCAAGCTCTCACCGAAGCCGCTCAAGACATCAGGTACAGCAAACTGATTCAAGACCTAAGAGCAAAAGAAATGCCAGTCACGCGCGAAGAGATTGAGGATATGGATAAGTTTTAGTGCTTGTATGATTAAGCTTAAAAGACTTTGCAGTAGTTACTACTCTTGCAAAGTCTTTATGAGTTTATCTAGTTCCTGTCTAAGAATCACTTTCGCTGCTCCCCTATAATTCGCGTCCAAGCACTCTTCTACTCCAGATTTGTCGATCGACGTTTCTCGGATATACCGGATTGCTCTGACGTAAGCATATTTATCTGGTGAGGCTTCATCAGGGAATCCTTGCTGAATTAGCTCAAGCGGCATTGCTCTTTTGTACTTAATGCTCATAATCAGCCAAGCGCGAAGATAAATATATACATCTTCCCGAAATCGTCCAAACCTACGATCATTCTCAAGATAAGACTTGTCATCTTCGCTACCCAGTGCTACAGCACAAGCCTTTAATGCTAGTCTCCTAAGCATTGGCTCATTAGCGAAACCACACACAATAGCATTCCTGATTCGCGATTCCGTCACAATATCCTCAAGTGTGCCACTTCCCTGAACTCCTAGCAGTTTTGTGGATCGTCTTCTAAATTCAAACGGAATCTCGGAATAGTACTCTAGTTCTTGTAAAGTACGAATACCGTCAGAGGATTCCGTTTTTAGATACTCTTTATGCTTTTCCGCTGCTGCATCTTCAATTGCCTCGCCAACGATCGCATTCACGATACCAAATGAAAATAGAAGGAAAACACTATTAACCACAAGCTCTAATTCAGGTTTCTCTTTAGGAATGAGCAATGGTAAAGATCGCGCTAAGAGAAACGCAAGAAACACTAGAAAGGTTGCCGTAAACACAGCATGAGTCTTACGAATGCGGAAATGACCCTGATCTTGGTAAAACATAGATTGCTCTCCAATTGTTTGGACATCTTTGAAGGACTAGCAAGAAGGCTTGTGATTCTGCTCTTCGAGCGATCGCACCAATTTTTGCAGTAGTTCTGACTCTTCCTCCTCAGCTTTACGAATTCGAGCAATCATATATGACGCAGTATTTTTGCTCACTCCAATCTCTTGAGCAAGGCGGCGTACACTAATTACTCTGGACGATTTCAACACTAATTCAAGCGCATAAAACCATTTCTGTAAATCTACATGAGTTTGGTGAAACAGCGTACCAACCGTAACACTGTATGAAGTAAAACAATCATTGCAGTGATACCTCTGTTCTGTCTTAAAAGCTGCTGCATTTGTTGATCCACAATATGGACATTGTGGTTTTCCATTCCAACGAATGCTTTCTAGAAGATGCAAACATTCCTGATGAGTTCTTGACATAGCGCAAAGTGCCAAAATTGAGCTTCACGCTAATCAAAAGCTCAATCTGACCCTTGCTACGCAAATATCTATGTTTGGTCAGGCACGTTTTTCAACACTGGGGAAGATAGCTTGCGATCGCTCTTCCCGCTCCTCGGTACAACGCATAGTAATAGCGGCTTACTCGATCGCCCTCTTCTAAAAGCTGATCAATTCCAATCCCATTCCGTCCTTGATCTTTTCCAGAACTATGAATGTATCGCTTGTCCCCTAAATAAAGCCCAACATGAGTTGCTTTCTCAGGAGTACCAAAAAACACCAAATCACCCGGAATCAAATCTTCCACAGGCTGTAAAAATGCTTCTTGTTGATAGGCATCTCTCGGTAAGCGAATTCCAACCGAAGCAAACGCCGCCTGCATCAATCCAGAACAATCATAGTTCGGTGCAACCGTTCCACCCCATAAATACTGGTTCGGAACTGACATCGCAGCTTGAGTAAACGCGATGATTTCGGGAATTCGATCGCCAATGTGCTCGGCTGTCCAAATCGGTGCTTGATAAGGCGTTTCTGTCTTCTCTAAAAACTTCAGATCATTCGGATCAAGCCATCCAGGATAATCATCCTCGCAGGTCATCACCTGAAGTGGCGAATCCGAGAGAATTTTGACATAGCGACCCACTGCCGCTTGAGTTGCCAATCGATTTAAATTGGGTGAATCGTAGAGATTGAGATTCGCGATCGTGCGATATTGCATAAGACAGAGATTCTACTCACACGAGCATGACTTTTTTTCACAAAGACGAACGGTTAGAAACCTTGGGCGATCGAGTGTTGCAAGCGACTTGGGCAGAGTTTCCTGCACTTGCCCCAAATCAAATTGCAATGACCTGGATTGTGTATGACTTGCCCGTGTTCGTCAATACTGGCGGTGCAATTCGTCCCGAAGAATTTTGGCAACGATCGCCGCGAGGCTTCGCTTACCGGGGCGTTGAGAATATTTATCCTGCCAGCGTGGTCAAATTATTTTACTTAGTCGCAGCACACGAATGGTTAGAGCGCGGCATGATTTCGCCCTCGGCAGAACTCGATCGAGCAATGCGCGATATGATTGTCGATTCCAGCAATGATGCGACGGGACTCGTGGTAGACGTGTTGAGCGGAACCACCAGCGGACCTGAATTACCGCCTGCACCATTTGAAACCTGGAAATATCAGCGCAACATTGTAAACCGCTATTTTCAATCGCTCAACTGGTCGGAGTTGACCACAATTAATGTAAATCAGAAAACTTGGTGTGATGGTCCGTATGGACGAGAGCGAGCGTTTTACGGCGAGAATTTTGACAATCGCAATCTGCTAACGACAAATGCGACTGCAAAATTACTTCATAGTATTGTCGGTGGTGTCGCTGTCACACCAGAGCGATCGCAATCGATGATGGAATTATTAAAGCGATCGCTTGATCCGGCTGATCTTGAAGCTGATCCTGAAAACCAAGTGATTGGATTTCTCGGTGGCGGTCTGCCTCACGCTGCAAAGGTCTGGTCAAAAGCGGGATTAATGAGCCGAGTCCGACACGATGCAGCTTATGTCGAATTACCAGATTTACAGCCTTATTTGCTGATCGTTTTTACCGAAGGCAAGTCACACAGCGCGAATGAAGCGATTTTGCCTTTTGTGACTCAGCAGATTAGCGAAGCAATGAAAGAAATCTAGAAGCAATCTTCCCGTAGAATGTCGCTTTTCTGACTACGCTGCGTGTTAATTGATACGCTATGTGCTAAATTCACAATCTACAGATGAATTTGAGCAACGATCGATACAGATTTCCGGCTCAGATCCGGTCAAAATTATCATGTGTCCTAGAGTCAAATCACCATAACTGGCTCCCTCGCGGGAGCTATTTCTCTTTTAAAGTGAGAATAGCGAGATTGGAAACTGCCATGATTCAAGCCTTAAAGAAACCTGTCAGTTTTGATGAGTTCATTAACTGGTATCCGGAGAACTCAGAAACTCACTATGAATTGCGCCGAGGGGCAATTATTGAAATGCCAAAACCTAGAGGCAAGCATTCTGTTGTTGCAGGAATGATCAGCGGAGAGGCATTTATTGAAATTCGACGGTTAAACCTCCCCTACATCATTCCTAAAGAATGCGTTGTTCGCTCTCTAGATGGGGATTCAGCATACGAACCCGATATCATTGTTCTAGATGTGCCTGCACTGGCAAACGAGCCGGGTTGGGAGAAATCCTCTGTTATCGAGAATGGTGCAACAATTCGGCTTATTGTCGAGGTGGTGAGCACGAATTGGCGCGATGACTATCTTACTAAGCTGGCAGACTATGAAGCGTTAGGTATTCAAGAATATTGGATTGTAGACTACGCCGCCTTGGGCGGTAGAAGATTTATCGGCAATCCGAAACAGTCGACTCTATCGGTTTGTGAATTGATCGATGGGGAATATGAGATCCGGCAGTTTCGAGGAAACGATCGCATTCTCTCCCCCACGTTTCCAGATTTGGCGCTAACGGTTCAACAGATATTTACAGCGGAATAAACACAAAACGAGGAGCAAGACTGACGCTTCACTCCGCGTTCTAAAAATGCGATCGAATTTTAATTAACGACTTCCGCAAGCTCTACCACTTGTCCCGTAAAGTCTTTCACCAAAAAATTCAGCGGCTTTTCACGGCGAATCTTATGTTTAATGCCGCGAGATTGAACGCGCAGCAAAATTTGGTCGAGGCAATCTCGATCGAAGCATACGTGCCGTTGCCGATCTTTCTCGCCCATCGTTGCCCCAGAAATCACATGAAGCTGAGTATTTTTCTTCAGTTGATACCACAGTCCATCATTGCCATTGCCACGTGCGGTTGTGCTACCCATCGAACCCGATAAATACATCGGATTAATCCCTGCCGTTCCCAGCGACTGTTCGTAGTTGTAATAGTAGTGCAACGGAACTTCAGCGACCGCTAATTTCAGCATTCCGCCGTAGAAGTCACGGGCACTTTCGAGATCCGAAACCATGACCGTATGAACTTTGGGTGCGCTGGTAAGGAAAAGCCACATCGCAACGGCATACGCACCGAGCAACATAACCATGATCCCTTGAGTCGAAAACAAGCTATCCATATATAAAAATGACTAACGCAACGGCTGGCGAAAACAAGTCTATTTATTCTATCAATACCAAAGCAGAGGCATCCGCAAGCTTTAAGAAAACACAACTTTTTCAGGTTCAAATCAATAAAAAATGTGCCGTTTTCCGCTGAGCCTGTATATAGTAATTAATTCGACCTTGACTTTACTTATGAAAGCTGTAGCGATTCCAACCTTTCCAGAGGCAAATCACTCGATCGTTAAAGCGTTGTTTCATCACAGCGATCAAGAATTGCTGACGCTGTTTCAACGCTATCCGGATTCAGGACAGTTCTTTACTGCACTGTTTTGTCGCTATAGTCCGATCGTTTATTCACTGATTTCGAGATCGGCGCGATCGCCTGTTCAAGCTGAATATTTGCTGGCGTTAATTTGGCGACACGTCTTTCATGAATTAGCAGGAGTCGATTTACGTGCCTTCAGTCAGGGCGCAACGTTCCAAACCTGGCTCTTAGCAGTGACCGCATCGGGATTGAATGATGCCGAACTGCCACCCGTTGAAGAGATTCATTACGATATTCGATCGGCATCTCCGCCGTTTTGGTGTTACCTCGATCGAGCATTAGAACAATTGCCGACTGCTACTCGGTTGATGATTGTGATGGCGCAAACCTTTCACTGGAGCGAAACGCGCATTGCTGCCTATTTGCAAGCAGAAGGCGAAGAAATTACTCCTGAAGAGGTAAAAGTGCATTTGCAAGACGGCTATCAAGCGTTAGAGAAACTTTTGCCTGAAGACATTAGAACGATCTATCTGGGTGGGAATTCTATAGAGCAAAGGTCGGTTTCCGAGTCGGAGACTGATGCTCTAGATCAAAACCTAGAAGATCTCGAATTTTTCTAATGTTGAAGCTCAAACTCGTTTGCTCACTCGCGCTCAATTTATTCCTCAGTGGAACGTTCATCGCTCCCAGTATCGCTTCGGATCTGATGCGCCAATTAAATGTTCCGTTCAACAACGGCACTCTAGGCGCAACACGAGAAACCGCCGATCGCGCTGTTCAATCTGGCATTCAAGCGCAACAAGCCGGATCGCCAGAACAAGCGATCGCCGATTGGCAGCAAGCAATCGAGCTTTATCGCCGCGCCGGAGAAGTTTCCTCACAAGGGCGCGTCTACGATCTGTTAGGCATGACTTACATCAATTTAGGTCGGCTCGATGAGGCTGAAAACGCTTTCCGTCGCAGCTTAGGAATTGCACGCGATGAAAATAACACGATTCGCCAGATCTACGGCTACAACAACGTAGGACAAGTGATTCTTCAACGGGGTCAAACGCGCGAAGCAGAGCAATCATTTGCAGAAGCCTTGAGACTCGCACGCAGCATTAAACATCGTCCCGGACAAGGATTATCACTCAGTAATCTTGGTTTAGCGACTTACGCTCAAGGCAATTATCAAGGCGCGATCGCATGGCTCGAACAAGCCCGCGATTTTCGTGATCAAGCAAAAGATCCGGTCGGAGCAGCAAACACTCTAAATCTCTTAGGAGAGTCTTATTTAGCGATCGGTGATGCGCGATCGGCGTATAGCGCTTACGATCGCGCAATGACCTTAGCACAACAAAGCGGAAGTCAAGCGAACCAATTCCGCGCCTTCGATGGTTTGATGCTGGCATATCGCGGCATGGGACAAGAAAATCGTTATGTTGAGATGTTGAATCAGCGTTTAGCAATGGCAACCGAGAAAAATGACGCTTGGCAAATGCTAACCTCGCTGAAAATGATGGCTCGACAGCAACGGCAAGCGGGCAAAATGGCAATGGCTGAGAATTATTATCAGCAAGCGTTTTCAGTCGCTCAGAAATTGAATGCAACTCAAGAGCAGGACGATCTGAGAGAACAAATTGGAATGCTGCGATCGCGTAACTTCAAATGGTGAGCGCATAGAGTTGCAGGCGAAATTTATGAGCAAAAAACCTTCTGAAATCTTGCAAAATGCAAACGGTAAGCTTCTGCCTGAATATGAGTTCGATTATCAGAAGGCAAAGCCGAATCGGTTTATAACTTCTAGCACATCCCAACCGTTGAAAGTTGTCGTTCTAGATGAAGACGTTGCTCAAGTTTTCACCCCATCAGAAGCAGTGAAATCAAGCATTACGATCGCTTATTCAATCCACACCAAGCTAACCATCAAGAAGATTGTACGCCGTGGACTTTACCGTTGGGCATAATCGCGCCTTGTAGATTGGCTCCCGTGAGTTTGACCATCACTCGATCGTCAAATCCCACCTTCGCCCCGCGTAAATCCGCCCCGCGTAAATCTGCCCCGCTCAAGTCCGCGCCGATCAGATTCGCCTCGCGCAAATCTGCCCCGCACAAATTCGCCTCCAGCAAGTTCGCCCGAAACAGATTCGCTTTCTCTAATTTCGCGCCTTCAAGATTTGCCTTGTGCATAAACGTATCGCTCAAATCTGCACGCGACAGATTTGCCCGGCTGAGGTTATAGCCAGAAAGATCCTTCTCCTTCAAATTCTGTCCGCTCAAATCTTTCCCGGTCATGTCGGGCATCTGGGGACGCGCTGGGGATTTCGGCGGGTGATGATATTCAGCGCGGTAATGCGATTGACGGTAGTAATTTTGCGTATTGTCCGAGGATTTCGGCGGCTCAGATTTTCGATCGGTCGATCGAGCTTGATCCGATTGACCATTTCCAGTCGAAGACTGAGAATAGTTCGGGCGGGGATAAGGCTGATAAGTTTGATAGCTAGGGCGTGGATTGGGATTCGAGGACTGCTTCTCTGAGTGCCCATTGCTCGAATGTCCATTCGTTGAGTGCCCATTAGAAGACTGCCGTCCGTTCGACGAGTGCCCGCTCGAAGTCGGGGGACGGTAATAGTAGGACTGATAGTAAGTCTGCGATGCAGGTTTCGGTTGAGATGCGGGTTTCGGTTGAGCGGCAGCAGGTTTCGCAGTCGTACCGTTCTTGAAATGCGATCGCAATGTATCCCGCGCATGATTGATTTCTTTAATCTTCGCTTCCGCCTTTTGCACCAAGCGAGGATTATCTTTAGGCACGCGATCGGGATGCCAAATAAACACAAGGTCTTTGTAAGCCTGGTTCACTTCTTCGAGTGATGCCCCAGACTCTAGCCCTAGTAATTGATAGCAACGTTCTAGCTCGCCCATCTACTTCACCATCCTGCGCGATCGACCAGTACGACTGTGATTACTCACTCACTCATTCTCCCTGGAATGAAGTAGAAAGTTTGCTTTGATTCAGTGTACTGGTTTCCTCGGCTTCCTGTCTCGGAATAAAGAGTGATTTAATCTCGTTAACTAAATGATTAGGTTTATAAATCAATTAAGAAAGGGAACAAGGCTTCCCTTATGGTACATAAGCCTCATTCCCTTTAGATCGAACTGAACTGAAAGTTAACGGAAAATACCAAAGATGCCGAGTGCTGGACCTAAGACACTTCCGATTCCCTCGGTAATGTTTTGAAGTCCGGTCTTCCGCACAACGATCGTATCACCCGCTTGCAGAGGTGGATTCTTCGCTTGGTCAATCCCCCGCGAGAAATCAATATCGACATTGCGACGATCGACCGTGCCATTCGGCTGAAGTCGAATAAATTCGACTTGGTTTCGCTTCGCGCCTCGCGCAAATCCACCCGCTGCTAGTAACGCTTGGTTCATCGTCGTATAAGGAGGAACTTGAACCGCTCCCGGTTTTTCGACCTGACCGACCACGTTCACGGTGATCAGTTCGGGGGAAATCACGCCGCGACCCATGATGGCAGCATCTTCTGGTGTTACAGAAGCCGTCGCCATCGGCACAATCACGCGATCGCCCTCTTGTAGAATGATGTCTTGCGTGCCATCTCCCTCTCTCAGCAGGCTCATCAAATTGACTTTGATCACTTGCTCTGTGCCATTCGAGACAGTGCGCTTCACTTCGATGTCGCGAATATTTGCCCGCTGTGTAATTCCACCTGCTTGCTGAAGTGCTCTTGTAACCGTGGGCGCTTTCAATCGTTGGGCGAGGGTTGTGGGTTGTCCAGGTGTGGCTGGCGCAGCGTCTGACTGCGCCAGCGTTTCACCCCGAACCGTTTGCGGACCCGGACGGTTGACTTCACCAGCAATGATGACGCTGACCGGACGATCGAAGCTTGCTCCCAAACTTGAATTCGATAACTCTCTCGAATCCGCAAAATTCAACGCAGTGGCAGCCGGAACAACAACGCTATCTCCGTCTCGCAGTTGCACGTCCTGAGACAGATCACCGCCTTTCAACAGCCTGCCTAAATCGACCTTAAATGCCTGGGTTCCGCCGCCGCCGGGACGACGACGAATCACTTCCACTTGCTTCAAGTCTGCCGACTGTTTAATGCCGCCTGCCATTTGAATCATGCGGCTCAAGGTCGGGATGCCCGTGTCGTTCAGCACGGTGGTGTAGGTTCCTGGGCGCGAAACTTCGCCAGAGACAGCAACTTGAATTGGTCGCGCGGTCAGCAAGCTCACAGTGATGACGGGGCGAGTCAGGTATTCGCTGTAACGCCGTGCAATGGTATTGGAAGCTTGCCGCGTGGTGAGTCCTTGCACAGAAACGCTGCCTGCTAAAGGTAAGCTAATTGCGCCATCCGACATCACTTGATATTCGCCCGTGTACTCTGGAACACCAAAGATATCGATCTTGACTTTATCGCCTGATCCCAGTAAGTAACCTTCGTCCACTCGAACCGAAGAGACACTCGGAGCGGGTGAGGACGGCGCAGGAAGACTTCCTGAACTCTGAGCCATCGCAGGAGCCGTAATTGCGGTCAATCCGAGTAGCGTTACCATCATCAGCGGGTTAGGCTGAACCTTTCTAACTGCTGAATTCAAATCCATATATCCTCTAAGTCTCCTAAGCACAAACAGTCCGAGTCATTTCTGCGATCGCAGTCTGATACACCCCCAGGGTTTCTTGATGCACTCGTTCAACCCGTAGCCAGTCTAGATTAGTCTGGGCACGAACTTTCCAAGCCTCCAGGTCTTGGCGACTCTGAAGCAGGCTTGAGAGTGCACGCGAGAGCGCTTCTGCATCTCCACACCGAACGAGTTGCCCTGCGTTGCCACCGTCGAGGACTTCGGGAATGCCGTCTACATCGCTTGCCACGATCGCACATCCGGCTTCCCGTGCCTCGGAGAGCGCCAGACCGAACGGTTCTTGACGCGACGCGAGGACGAAGATATCGGTCGAGAGGAGGTAGCGTTGCGGCTCGGTTTGAAATCCCTCAAAGTGAATCCGCTGTCGGTGAGGGCTTTTCTGGGCTTGCCGCTCAAACGCTGCCCGATGGGGACCATTTCCTACTAAATATAAATGGGCGGTCGGATGTTCGTCAGCTATCTGCACAAAGGCTTCAAGTAAGTCGCGAATTCCTTTACGATGGTACAGCCCGGCAACAGTTGTAATGGCAGGATGCTGAAGCGGTAAGGGTTTGATGCGATCGAGCGGCGGATGACGTGGGCTACCGATCGTGCCGTTAGCGACAATATGCAGCTTCCGTATCGGAATTCCTCGATGTTGCATCGATCGAGCAACGGATCGACTCACCGCAATCACTCGATCAGCGATCCCCATCAGCGGTGCATGATATTGCCATTCGTTATGAACGGTTGAAATCAAGACATAATTGGAGTTTCCGCGCATTAACTTAGCGAGAATTACACCTGTTACCATATGCGTGTGAACTATATCTGGTAGAAAAGCTTGCGTAATTTCTCGGAAGGAGCGAGTGATATTTTTAACTTTTAAAGGCGATCGAGAACGGACGATCGTAAAATGCCGGATTTGATATTGCTTCATCAAAGTTTCATATTCACCGCCGCTGGATGCGATCGCGACCTCGAATCCCGCTTGTGCTTGACAACAGGCAAGATCGATCGCGGCGTTAACAATGCCGTTACCAACATCCTGAACGTGGTTGAGAACATGAAGGATTCGCATCTTGGCTATAACAAGCTTTCTACAAGTGCTACGTATTGGTCAACGATGCGATCGCGCTCGAATTCTAATGATCGACGTTTGAGTGTGGCGCGATCGACAGGGGTATCTAGCATTTCTAGAATTGCGCTGGTCATTACGCTTGGGGCAGCGACTGGAATTAGCCTACCGTATTTTCCACATTCTAAAATTTCAGCAGGTCCGCTCGGACAATCTGTAGAAACCACAGGGGCACCACAAGCAAGGGCTTCTGCAACCACGTTTCCAAATCCTTCAAACCGAGAAGACAACACGAATAGGGCGGCTCTAGACAAGTAAGCATAGGGATTTTCAGCGAATCCCGGTAGGGCAACATCGCGTTCAAGTCCAAGCTTTTGAATCAATTCTTCTAATGAAGCTCGCTTTTCCCCCTCTCCTAAAATCATTAATCGAGCAGGACGATTCTCTCGCACTTTAGCAAAAGCAGTGATTAGCGTTGGAAAATCTTTCTGGCTGACTAATCGCCCAATTCCCAGAATCACAGGTGGTTCTCCAGGATTAAACCAAGGATGTTCTAGTGGTTCTTCGCTTTTCTGAAACACATCTTGTGTAATCACAGGATTGTAAATGACGTGAATGCGCTCCAGCGGAAGTTTCGTCAATTCAGCAACATCCTTTGCCGTTCCCCAAGAGGCAGCCACGATCGCATCCGATTTGGGATAAAACCAGCGCACCATTCGCGATCGCAGTTTTCCAATTGTCTGCCCCTGATGGCTTCTAAACTGTTCCGATAGATAAGTTTGGACGCACATGACAATACGAGTGGGAACGCTCGCACCCTCTCGCGCCCAAAACGCCGAACTTAAGATATCTAATGCTGAAAATAGAATTGCGGGCTGTTCTTTCTGCAAATAGCGACGCAACGCGATCGTTTTAGAAAGAATGACAGGGAACTTTGCTTGTAGATCGATTAGTCGAACCTCGGGTGGAACGTGATCGAGGTAGGCTCCTTTCGCTTCTGCTAAAACCAAATCAACTCGCCAACCACGTTCAGCAAGACCGATCGCGAGGTACAACATGGCGCGTTCGGCTCCTCCTCCTACTAAGGCAGGTAGAAAGACGCTAATCAGAGGTTTGGCGGTAATCAAAGGCTGGCTAGCTGTCATGCTTTCCGACGAACACAGAATTTTAGAATGGTGCAACTTTGAAGAAAATTCGTCCCTCTGTAGTTTGGAATACCAGAATTCACTTCTAGTGATTTGATGTGCCGATAGATATATGTCCGTAAGCGGATTATGCCAGTCTGCTCTGCAAATGCTGATGAATTTGTGTGTTTGTCTCAGTTAACTGAAATTTCTGACTAGCTTGCTGTTGGGCAGTTGCAGCAATTTTTGATGTTTCAGTTGCAGATTGACGGCAGCGTTCGATCGCGCTTGCCAATTCTGTCGCATCATTCGGTGAGGTCAGCCACCCGGTTAAACCTTGCTCAATCAGTTCTGTTGCTGCGCCCGCTGATGCCGCGATCGTCGGTTTGCCACATAGCATCGCCTCAACGATCACCCGCCCGAAAGGTTCTGCGGCAATGGAGGTATGGGCGATGACATCGCAGAGCTTCATCAGCGGAATGACATCGGTGCGAAAACCTAGGAATTTCACTCGATCGTGCAATCCCAGTCGCTCAACTTGCTGCTGGAGTTGCTGAACATACGCTTGCTCTCCGAACAGGGCATCACCCACCAAGATTGCGCTAACCGTCTGATCACAGTACTGTAGAGCTTCGAGTAGAATGTGCTGTCCTTTCCAGGGTGATAAACGGCTAAAATGTCCAACGACGAATCGCCCTGTAAGTCCAAGTGACGATCGCAATTCATCCGTGTCAACTTCAGCCTCATACAGTTCAGGTTCAAATCCGTTATACACCACTTCGACTAATGCCGGATTCCCACCTGCTTCTATAAACGCAGCGCGACTTGCCTGAGAGTTCGCAATTACCAACTTGGCTCGATTCGCCATAAAAACAGCCAAACGGCGATTCGTTTGGCTAAAGTGATCGGGTGAAAGAATATCGTGTAGATGATAAACCAGCGGTTTACCAGAAAGCGAACTTGCGATCGCACCGACGACTAATGCTTTTTGAGTGTTGGCGTAGATCGCGTCAAACTGGCGGCTCAAGGCTGCAACGCGGTTAATCAACGGTAGCAATTGGCTGAGACTGAGGATACCTGCGATCGCACCACTGGACTTACGAACGACGATCGCTTTATCTGCCAAAACCTGAACTGGGACTTGACGCTGTTCTAGACGCTGCCGAAAGTCGCCGTCTTCAAACAGTCCCACTAAGCAGGAGTCTCGGAAAGCAGTTGCAATATCAAGTAAGCAGAGTTCTGCACCGCCGGACTTACCTGTTTGATCCAGAAATAAGAGTCTCACACCGCCAACCCCACACCGCGCAGAAAATCTTATCTATCGGAAGACTCTAGCCAGGTATAAATCCGGTCAAGCTGCTCGATCGTGACTAATCCATACTGCCAAAGAATCATCGGTAGAGGTCCCGGATTCTGCTCTCGATAGCGTAACGCTAGTGCGATCGAAGAAGTAGAAAGCGAAAGCTCTTCTTGGAGAAAACGAATAAATTTAGAGTGAGTTGCAGTCAACATCGGACATTCACCTTCAAGTCGATGGGGTTTCAGGTAAGCCCAATTATGGGTAAGTCAATAGAATTTATGTGGAGCGAGTAGCCAATTCGACAGGTGGACTACAACACCAAAAACTTTAGAGAATACGACACAGAAGAGAAGTTTCGTCTGAGTGAATTCTGAGTAGATTCTGGTTGAAGCAACAGATTAATTTGGCTTGGCAAGAGACTACTTACACTAAGCAAAAGTTTGCAAACGTAAATTAAGCTGAGGCTTTAAGTTTAGTGGTTGTCTATTTCTCAAGTCTCTATCTAAAGTGTGATTGCGAGTTGTCATAAGCGTCATAATTCTTATTTTTTATCTCAACATTTATTATCAAATGTTGACGGAAGTAAATAGTAGCTTACGATACAGAGCTATGCCAAATCTTTCCAAATAAATTAAGATTTGGCGGCTCACTTTACAATTTCAGGCAGAATTAATTCCGAATGGACTGGATAGTGAGACGATCGCCAGCTTTCAAATTCAGCTCTGCGGCTCTCCCTGCTCGCAGTTCAATCACTTGATCGATCTCTTCAGTTGGAGAACCGTAGGTTGGACAAGGATCGGCTTGACAGGGCGGAACGTTTGCAGAGATCGATCGAATAATCCCTTCCCGTAGAAACAGCATATCCAGCGGAATCAAAGTGTTTTTCATCCAAAATTGGGTTGGACGAGGCGGATTGAATGGAAAGAGCATTCCGCGATCGTCTGCCAAACTAGTGCGATACATCAGCCCCATTGCTTGCTCACCTGGGTTTTTTGCGACTTCTAGCTTTATCACCTGATCCGCGACTTTGAACGATGCCGAAAGAGGCAAGATCTGACCCATAGGGGAGTTTGAAGGGGTGATAGATGCCGGGGCAGAAGGCTGAATAGGTGCTATGGATTGCGTCGGTGACGGTTTTGCTTCGATTCCAGAACAGCTTGCCAGCACTAATCCCAAACTCAGAAACACAATTTGATGCTTTAATTTCATGACTCTCTTAAAACGTAACCAACACCACGAACTGTTTGAATCAGGCGCTTTTCGCCTTCGTCTTCAATCTTTAAGCGCAAGTACCGAACATACACTTCAATTACGTTCGATTCCCCTACAAAATCATAGCCCCACACATTCTCTAGAATCTGCTCCCGCGTCAGCACCTGGCGCGGATGCTCCATTAAATACTTGAGCAGATCGAACTCTTTCATCGTTAAGTCGATCGCTCGACCATTCCGCAGTGCCTGACGAGTCGCTAAATCTAACACCAAGTCCCCAAATCGCAATTGTTCGGAACTCGGTACGTCGGGTTTGAGATACAGCCGTA
Organism: Leptolyngbya sp. ERB_1_1; assembly: GCA_040289665.1. Taxonomy (GTDB): domain Bacteria; phylum Cyanobacteriota; class Cyanobacteriia; order Leptolyngbyales; family Leptolyngbyaceae; genus Leptolyngbya. Next base: position 16,130 of record PSLO01000059.1, read on the forward strand.
CGAGTTTAAGAAATTCCTCGCTGCGGTAAGGCTTGAGGAAATAATCATCGGCTCCAGCTTCGATGCAGGCAACTCGATCGTCAACCGTATCGCGTGCCATCATCAGCAATACTGGAATTCGCGTCCCAGATGTGCGGAGATCGTGACAAAACGACAAACCAGAATCGCCATCCAATAATCGATCGACGACGATTAAAGCAGGATGTTTTTCGATCGCTTGTCGCAATCCTGCACGGGCATCATGAACCACGATCGTGTCATACCCTGATTCTTGTAAATCTAAGCTGACATGATTTGCCAAAGCCTGATCGGTTTCGACAATCAAAACGCAGGGAGTCGCATCTGCAATACTCATAACTGGATTGCTCTCAATTCACGCCGCTATTTTAACCATAGACGTAGAAATCTGAGAAAGTGCCCTAATTACATAAAGTCGTTAGTATCCGTCCGAAGAAGGCTTCGCAACGTGTGGCAAACCCCAGCCAAGTTTTTCCCTTAAAACATGGAAAAATTCCGGTGGGCGCAGTCTAACAAACCGAGCTGGATAAGGAGCTTTCTGAATACAAACGCGATCGCTTGGGAATACATAACAGCCTGCATTTCCATCGGCAGTCAAAACCAACCGACTTGGATTCGCTGGATAAATGGTGACAGGTTCACTATTCGTGAAGACTAACGCCCGTGATGCTAAGGAATGAGGGCAGATCGGTACTAAGATCATCACCGGAACGCCTGGCACAATGACAGGACCTCCAGCAGAGAGAGAATAAGCCGTTGAACCTGTCGGAGTCGAGACGATAATTCCATCGGCTGCAATGTCCACACGAGTATGCCGCCCAACCTCGATCTCAAAATGACACATACTTGTCAATGGCTCTCGGTAGAGCACCATTTCGTTCAGACAAAGCGCCTCCCACACCATTGCATCATCGCGGATAATTTGAACCCGCAGCATGGTGCGTTCTTCAATTTCGTATTCGCCTGCCAACATTGAGTTGATCGCATTAGGCAGTTGATCAAGCAACACCTCGGTCAAAAATCCCATATGTCCTGTATTCACGGCTAATAAGGGGATATGACAAGGCGCAACTTGGCGAAATGCAGAGAGAACCGTGCCATCGCCGCCTAAAACGATCGCAAACTTCATCTCTGCATCAAAACCGGGTGGCACGAGTCGATCGATCGGCGTGTGACAAATCGGGCTTTCCGGTGAGGCGTAGCCTAAAATTCCACCTGCACCGGGCGCGAGTACCACATCCCAGCCAAGCGAAATCAACTTGTCTTTGAGTTCGGATGCAACTTGACAAGCAATCTCTTTGCCATCGTTGTAGATAATGCCAGCTTTCGGCACAAGCAGAAACCTATGAAACGACACCGATTAGAAAACAATCATGAAATCTGATCTTAGAATCGAGGATACGCTTTCTTGGTGCGTTCTTTCTTTTTCTTGGCTTGCTCTTGGGCATATTCGACTTCTTTGAGCTTCTTCAAAATTCGGCTGAAGTACTCTTGCATATAAGATTCCAGCGTTGTCGTCTCCTGCGGATTCAATCCCAAAATCTGGTAGGTTTCATCCATTGAAGCGGTAAGCGGTCTTCCGGTCGCGACCACTTCGGTAAACGCCAGTCGATCGGCAATATTCCAAGTCCACTGAAAGAATTGTGCGAATCTACGAGCGGCACGCACGACGCCGATCGGTGTTTTTGTCACCCGCGCTTCTTTCGCAGAAAGCCGTTCACAGAGTTTGATAATTTCGTCTGAATTCCAAGCTTTAGAGCCAACAACGGGAAGGGTTTTCCCAATCGATTCTGGTACTTTGAGCGACTGCACCGCGAATTTTGCAATATCGATCGTATCCATATAAGCAGTCGGGGCAGTATTTCCCATCACCCAAACGCTTTGACCTTCTAAAATCGGGATTGCATATTGACCGATTAATCCTTGTAAGAAACCACAGGGGCGCAAGATCGTGTAGTTTAGCCCTGATTCTGCTAGAAACTTTTCGGTACAGGCTTTAATTTCCATCAGCGGGACATTTGGAAATTTCTCCGCATCCAGGATCGAAAAGAAAATATAGCGATCGACACCCGCTGCTTTCGCCGCTTGGATTAAGTTAACTTTGCCTATCCAATCCACTTGCTTGATGCTGAGTGAATCCGTTGCACGTGTAGTGGCGGCATCAATCACCGCTGTCACACCCTCTAGCGCTGCAGGGAGTGTCTCTGGATAACAGATATTTCCAGTAACGAGTTCGGCTCCCCATTCCTTGAGGAAGGCAGCTTTTCTAGGACTACGGACTAAACAGCGTACCTTGTATCCCTCATCCAGGGCACGACGAGTAATCTGCCTTCCCAAGGTGCCAGTCGCACCCACAATCAATACGCTCATGAGGAGTTATGTGACAAATTGTTAACTTTTCGGTAAATTCTATCAGAAATTTCAGTTTCAAATCACGTTAAGACGATCGAGTTTTGAGATTCCTAAACCGAACATTCCTTATCGTAGCTTACGTTAAGGAATGTAATGAGTTTCTTTAGTTAGTCTAAAATTCTCATTTATCGTGTAAGGTTTGGTGCGCTACGCTGAAAACATCTGCGATCGTTGTAGATCGCGTTCTCTCAATCCCCCATGTCAAACCCCGATTTTGTATCGAATCCAAATTCTGCGAAACCTGCGGCTGAACAGTGCAGTACTCACCATCCTGTGAACTTAGACCATATTCGTTCTCTGCATCGTGATCTTCTCAGTGTAGAAAAGTCACAACGGATGGCGGAATTCTTTAGTTTGCTTGGCGATGCGAATCGGCTGAGAATTCTTTCAGCGCTTTCGATTCGAGAACTTTGCGTTTGTGATCTTGCAGCCGCTGTCAAAATGTCAGAATCTGCGGTTTCCCATCAACTGCGGGCATTGCGATCAATGCGATTAGTGGGCTACCGCAAACAAGGACGCAACGTATTCTACTCGCTTAAAGATCATCACGTTTTTAATCTCTACCGCGAGGTTGCTGAACATTTAGACGAAGAAGAGTGAAAGAGCTTGACCCGTCACTCTCCCTTCTTGTGCTTACTCTTCGCCACCTTGCAGTCTGAGCAGCAAAAAGCCGAGCGACAACCCAACCAAAATTAGGGTGAACGCTAGAAACGCAGTGTAAAAAATCTCTCCAGCCATTGTGTTAATTCTCCTCTTAAACAGCGATTATCAGTTCGGTTGTCGAAGTTCGGATGCTTTGCAACCGTTCCTTAACGTATTGTAAAGCAGTTCAGTCACGGGTTTTTTATCTTTCTCTACCGTATGCCTCGTTTAATTATTTCGTTGGGCGACCCTGCTGGAATCGGAGCAGAGGTGATTCTCAAAGCGCTGGCTGATCCGGCGATCGCGCAAAGTGCCGACATTACGATCGCTGGAAGTTGCAATTATCTTCATCAGATTTACGATCGCTTACGTTCTGCTTGTCCAAATCTTGCTAACCCTTCGGATCTCAACATTTTGCATCTCGATAGTCCAGGAGCAATTACACTCGGCACAGGAGATGCAAATAGTGGTGAAGCGAGTTTCCGTTATTTAGATACCGCGATCGATCAGACGCTCAAAGAGGAATTTGATGCGATCGTTACGGCTCCGATCGCGAAATCCGCTTGGAAAGCTGCGGGACATATTTATCCAGGACAGACCGAGCTTTTAGCTGAAAAAGCAGGCATCGATCGATATGGTATGATGTTTGTCGCGCAATCTCCTCACACCGATTGGACTTTACGCGCACTTTTAGCAACCACTCATATTCCACTGCGGCAAGTGGCAGACGCGCTCACACCGGAGGGATTAACGCGCAAATTAGAATTACTGATCGAGTGCCTTGAACAAGCGTTTGGAATTGCTCAGCCCCGAATTGCGATCGCCGGACTCAATCCGCATAGTGGCGAACAAGGACAGCTCGGACGAGAAGAAATTGATTGGCTATCTCCCTGGCTTGAGCAAATGCGACAGCGTTTCCCTCATGCCCAACTCGATGGACTCCTGCCCCCCGATACGATGTGGGTCAAACCGGGGCAAGCCTGGTTTGGTTCCGATCGAGGCTCAGCCCACGATGCCTATCTAGCGTTGTATCATGATCAAGGCTTAATTCCAGTGAAATTAATGGCGTTTGATCGTGCAGTGAATACCTCGATCGGGCTTCCGTTCGTGCGGACATCACCCGATCATGGAACTGCTTTCGATATTGCCGGGAAAGGAATTGCAGACGCAACTAGTATGAAAGCAGCGATCCAGTTAGCGATCAACTTGGTGCGGGATTAAGCATTATTCTTGCTTATCAGAGCGATTTGACCTGCACATGGTTGTCATACATTGTAATCAGTCAAACCTAAGATAGAAGCCAGCTTCCGATTCAGGACACAAAATTATGAATGTTAGGGTTTTATGACTTTGGTAACACTTCTTAAATTTTTGCCTTAGAAATGAGGTAGAAAATAAAAAGAATTCAGTATATCTCACTACAAAGTTGCGCTGTTTGGAGGAGACGAACAGCAACTAACTTTGAATCGAGCTTTAAATCTCTGAATCCTCTTTTCAGTTAGGTTGATATCTTCAATACCCAGATTTCTCAGGAAGGTAGACCCATGCTTCAGACTGCACAGTACTCGCTTGGCATGATTCAAGACGAAGTACGTCAACTGATCGATCGCGGCGTTGTCAGCAGACACCAGCCGATTTACACCTTATGCAAGCACATCCCTGCGCGTGAGTGGATGCGCTTTGAAACCGAATTGGAGCGGTATGACTTCCTGTTGCGCGATCGTATTGGCGACTTGATGTGCCAGGAGTGCTGGGACAACGACTAAACCGCGCGGAAATCAGATAATCCTAAGTTGTTCTTCCTGATTCCCGCCATTATATTAGTCTCGATTCCCGATGAACACTTTTTTTGCGCTCCCAGTCATATAAATTCTGTTATCGGATGCCCATTCGATCTGGAGGCAGCCGCCGGGTAATTCAATCGTTGCACGTCGATCGCACTTCTGATTTAGCACTCCTGCGACCAACGAAGCACAAGCTCCCGTTCCGCAAGCCAGCGTGATCCCGGCTCCCCGCTCCCAAACTCGCATTTTCAGGTAGTTCGATCGCACAATTTCAATAAACTCGGTGTTGGTACGCTGCGGGAAAACAGAATGGTTTTCAAACAGCGTACCGATTTTTTCAAGCTCGATCGCGGCAACGTTCTCCACAAAGGTAATGCAGTGTGGATTGCCCATGCTGACACAGGTAACGTTCCAGATCTGCCCAGCGACTTCTAGCGGCTGATTAATTACCTTCTGATCCGGAGCCGCTAGAGTCGTCGGAATTTCTGCTGCCAGTAGATGCGGTTCACCCATATCAACGGTGACTTGACCATCAGCTTCAAACTTCGGTGTCATCACGCCTGCTAAAGTGTGAATCCGATATTGAGCTTGAGATTTTCCGGTTTCTGCGACCTCTAGATCTGCAAGAAACCGTCCCAAACAGCGAATCCCGTTTCCGCACATTTCCGGCTCTGAGCCATCCGAATTAAAAATTCGCATGGTGTAATCGGCTCCACCTTGACCCGGAAGCGCGAAAATAACGCCATCCGCTCCGATGCCAAAATGGCGATCGCACCATTGCACCGCGTCTTCAGGGGTCAGCTTCGGCTGATCAGATGAGCGATTATCAATCAAGATAAAATCGTTGCCCAGTCCGTGATATTTCGTAAATTCAATCGTCATGATGATCGGTTACAAGAATGTGTAGGATTTGGTAAATTGAGGCACTCTAGTAGGTTAGAACGATTTCGATCGAGGACTTCCCCCAATGACTGCTGAACTAGATACCGGATTGCCGAGTACTCGTCAGATTCAGACGATTATCCGCGAAGAAAAAGAGATCGAGATGAAACTTTCGACTGGAGATTTATTGACGGGAAAGGTTCACTGGCAAGACCCTCATTGTATCTGCATCATGGATCACTACGACCAACCGACGATCGTTTGGCGGCAGTCGATCGTTTTTGTCAAACCTAAACTTTAGGCTGCCGAATGGAACAGGAGCTAGAGACAGATCCGGCTCCTGGTTTGACATTAGAAGCTACGTTTTCTCGATCGATATTTCTCCAAAAACGCGAGAATTCCCGCTGCTAACTGCTCTGGATATTCCTCATGCAAACCAAGCGATCCACGCATTCGATACACCTGAACTCCTGAGAAATGCGCTAATACTTCAACTTCCTGACGTGACTTGGGGGGCATCTCTTCACCGATGACCATCATTACGGGTACAGGCAGGGGTTGAAACCAGTTGAACCAATCTTGGCGCGATTGCACTCGATCGAGTGCGCCCGTTACAAACGCTGCTGATGCGAACCGCGCCTGTTTTCGCTTCGTCGTCTTCCACTTGCGATCGATCAAATCCGGCGTAATGTTCTGCTTGTCTGCAAACACGTGCCGTCCATACATCAATCTTAAAAAGCCACGAGTAGTGTTCAAAAAATAAAGAAACTGTCCAATCAACGGCAATCCAATCAACTGCTGCAACAGTCGATATGCCCAACGATGCTCTCCCATCGCAGTCGGTAATGGACCTCTCCAAGTCGGGCAGACCAATACGACCCATTCCCAAGGTGGCTGTTTTTGAGCTAACTCCATTACATATCCTGCCGAATGCCCCGCTGCAACCACGACAACAGGCTCTGAGAACATCGTCTGCACAAAACTCCGTAAACAAGTTTCATACAGAGCAGGCGTGTACTGAATAGCTGGACACGACGAATCACCGAATCCCACCCAATCGATCGCATAAACCTGATATTGATCCGCCAACTGCTTCGCCAAGCCTCGCATCTCCGATCGACTTGATACCGAACTCAGCGCTGGCAGCAACAAAATCGGCTTTCCTTCCCCGATCACCTCATACACTAGCGTCAGCGGCTTCCCCTTCCAACTCCAATGATGCTCTCGAATCGTACCGCCAATGCCGTTCGACAACTCAATCACATTTGTAGGGGAATCATGGCTCATATCGGTTTCCTCGATCTGGGATGACGGATTTCATTCAGTCCCTTATTGTGCAACAAAAAAGGTAGCCCACGTGATCGCGAACTACCTGCATTAGACAGAAGAATGGCTGAAAAGTTATTCTGCAATATCGTTCTGGCGACGACGAGCGACTAAGCCAGCAGCACCCAGACCGAGCAGTGAAAGCACGATCGAAGGCTCAGGCACTTTTTTGCCCGTCAATTCTTTCAAGTTCTTTTCACCCACATCTACAACGAATACTGCATCGTTGAAGTCGCGATCGGAATTTTGGTTCTTACCACCCGTCGCACCTTTCTCACCATACAGATCTTCAAATCCCATCAGAATGTAACGGTTTCCGACAGCATAAGCGACAACGTGCTGAAGTCCGTCTTCATTCTCCTTGGTTTTTGTTCCAAAGATGTTGGTTCCACCGTTGAAACCATTCGCTTTTAGACCGAAATCTAGCTGAGAGCCACCCTTGATTGTGCCTAGCTTCACCGTATCACCCAGATTGAGAGCATTGCCGCCCCAGTCGCCTACGCAGCCTGCCCCTGTACAAGAAATGTCCTTGAAAAGCAGCCCTGACGTGTTCGTTGTTCCTTTTGAGCTAAAAGCAAGCTGGTTCCGGAATCCAGCACCTTCATTAATAAAGGAAACGGAGACGTTGTGATCAAATTTCAGGTTCAGTTTTGCAGGATCAAGGAGAAATTGCTCACTGTTCGCAATTTGAACTCGCTCTTTCTGAACGTACTTTTGGTAAGGGGTATCATCAAATCCAACTTGCTGTTTGCTGTAGATTGTGGGTTGCGACCACGAGTTATTCCAGGTGAAGGCAGAGGCAGAAGGTGCATGGACAAAAGCTCCGGTGACGGTAGCAGCCATGGCTAAACCAGCCAAAAATTTGTTGTTCATTTGACAGTCAAAATGAAGTGCAGTTAACTCTAAAAGCTTAGGCTCCCGACAAATCGGTTGCTCGTAACCTTTTATACTTTTAACATCACGACCTAGCGAGCATCCAGGGAGTTTCTGCGGAGTTGATCTACTCTTCATTCCGTTTTAGGAATTGCCTAGTTTGTATGGATTTGGGGTTTGGTCTTTCGCGGTCTGGAGTTTCAGTACGACCATTAGAGCTAGTACTAATACGGGTAGAAAATACGACTTTAGTCAAACCAAAGCCCAATTTCATGAATTTTTTGCTAAGCTCCGAGTTAAGCTACGGACTTCCACAGCGAGTCATACGGATTGGGAGGCGGTAATGCAGTATAGGTACGAGGCTGAAATTGTGATCGCTGCCGCAAAACAAGCTGCACTCCTTTGTGAATCCATCCGTCATTCCATACGATTTGAAAGTTTAGATAAACCCGATCGCTCTCCAGTGACGATCGCCGATTTTGCAGCTCAAGCTGTGATTTGTTACCAACTGAATCAAGCCTTTCCACAAGATTCGATCGTGGCAGAAGAAGCCGCCACGCTTTTGCGGGCATCGCCGCCACAATTAGCGAAAGTGACTGAAGTTGTACAAACCTTGATTCCGGCTGCAACGCCTCAACAAGTTACAGCTTGGATTGATTTAGGACAAGGAGAGGTAGGAGAACGCTTCTGGACATTTGATCCGATCGATGGGACAAAAGGATTTCTCAGAGGCGATCAGTATGCGATTGCGATCGCGCTGATTGAATCTGGAGAAGTCAAAGTCGGTGTGATGGCGTGCCCCGCTTTTGAAGAAGGCTGTCTATTTGCAGCAATCCGAGGACAAGGAACGCAAAGAATTTCACTCAAAACAGCACAATCTGAGGCGATCAAAGTTTTGAAATCCCCAAGTTCACCTTGGTATCGACTCGCTGAGAGTGTAGAAACGAGTCACGGTGATCCTGCCCGACAGCGATCGATTGCTCAAGCAGTCGGGCTAACAGCACCCACACTACAAATGGACAGTCAGGCAAAATACGGCGCACTCGCATCGGGTCAAGCTGCGCTTTATCTACGATTACCTTGGGTGCAAAATTCACATTATCAAGAAAATATTTGGGATCATGCAGCGGGGGCGATCGTCGTTGAGGAAGCAGGTGGGCGCGTGAGTGACATGAACGGCAAACCATTGAATTTCTCGATCGGCGCTCAGTTGATCGAAAATTGCGGCATTGTGGCGAGTAATGGGGAAATTCACGATGCTGTGTTGGCAGCGATCGCAGCTAGTACCACAGCAGTTGACCGAGACGACTCCGGATTACCAGCATTGTAAAAAGCGCGATCGTAATACTCACTAGCAAATTTGTTTTCCTCAAGCCAGCTTCCCGCAGTAGCACTTCAATCACGAGTGTAGGAAAATAATCCCAACGCCACTAATTGCACTTCTCAAAGTAACGCTTTCTGCTGTGAAATTAAATAAAATTAATGTCACTAGTAGAATAAGAATAACGCTACTAAACGTGATGAAAACTGATCGATGGCGTGAAGGATAGCTCATAGTCTTGGGTGATCGAAACAGTTTACAAAAATCTTTCAAGTGTTAAACAACCTCGGATTCCCTTAGTGCACACTTTCGGTTCAGGCTTACTTCAATCTCAATTTAGAGCACTTCGTAAACATAGAATTGAATTTACGATCGATTCATATACTGTAGGAAAACTCAGCTAAACAATACTCCTGAATAGAGTACATATAGCAATCCTAAATGATATGTGAAAGCGAACAAAAGTGATAGACTGCTTTACATTCTCCATTCAGTTCTGTC
>PSLO01000060.1:0-25784 GCA_040289665.1 Leptolyngbya sp. ERB_1_1
GATTGTTGTTCACGCCAGCGCTGATGCCAGTAGGTTGCCCAAAACTGCTCTGAAGTGTTGGACTCCGGAAATTCGGCTAAACAAGCTTTCATGCTGCGCCGTAACTTGGCATCGATCGCCCAATTGCTAAAACAATCTGCCTCAAAACGTAAGAAGGTTGAGAAGAGGTCTATGGTATTTTGACGGGGTTTCATCACCTTCTTAACCTCGTGACCGCGCTAAGCCAGTATCAAAACCCTACTATGAATAACCACAGGTTTCAAGATGGTGCTATTGGACGTTAAATTACTTATCTTTTTTCAAAACGTTATGCTTGTAAAAGCTTTTGCCAGAGTTCAATTACTGCTTGCAATCCAGCGGGTAACTCTTCCTGTAATGGATTTGCAGACTCAACCGTTGTACCCCTAGTGCTAAACTGCGTCACGTCAAAATCGGCTCCGCGATCGCTAAAATAACGCAACCCGCTCAAATGGTCAAATCGCTGCTGGCGCACTTGCTCTAGAAACGTATTCACCTGCTCACGAGTCAAGCGTTTAATGATGATCGGGGTCGATCGAATGTTTGGGGCAATGGTTTGCCGAGTAATCATTCCTTCAGCCGTGAGCTTTGTGATTATGGTTCGGTTTGCAATTCCACCTTGAGTCATGGATTGAAACACCACAGATTTGTTAAGGTTCGGAATCGGTTGATCCATGAAGCCTACCTGAACTCGTGTCGGCTGATTCGTTAAACTTGCTGCTTGATTGAGCCGCAATTCGGAACCATTCTGATTTGTATGATAAACCCAGGTGTATTGTTGTCCTGTGACAATCACTTGCCAACCAGGAATCGCGATCGTTGTACAGAAAGCGTTTGGTGCGGGGAGTCCGCGACATCCGTTCCAAATGCGAGGTTGTGCATCTGTCATCTGAAGTTGTGAAACTGGAATTTTGAAGGTTCTTGCAATCTCACGTTTCACTCGTCGCACCACCGAGGCAGGCACAGTTGAAGTTTTCTTCTCTAGGGTTGCTTGAGCTTGAATCTGTTCTAGAGAGTTTGCACTAATCGAAGATTGAGGTAAAGCTGCACTTGCTAGAATCGTTCCAGCTAAGAGGAATGCTGAGTACTGTTGAATTGCGTTTCTCATCGTGACAATTATTCCTGAACAAATGGGTCACTTAAGCGCGATTCGCTCAAGTGACCCAATTCTGGCTGAACGGTACAAGGCTAGAGCATGAGTTACAGAATTAGAAACCATTCCTATCGGGTCGATCGCTTTTCCGCAGTTAGAAAGAGACGCACGATCGACTATCAACCCGCAACACCGATTCTTGTTGAAACATTGTTTTATATGCTTGTCGAATTCGCTCAATCTTTCTGTAGCTTTCATTATTTGCAGCGTAAAGTAACAGCAGCAACTTTGAGCCTTCTTTAACAACCGCCTCATCATCGTTCTTGTATTGACCTGCTGCTCCAAACAACGTCAAGCCATCTGGGAACAAAGGCGTAACTTTCTGATCAATAAAGTGTTGAAACTCCGATTCAGTAATCACAGTCTTGTCAGGTTTTGATAAGCCAAACAGGAGTTCGGTTCTGGCAAAGCTTTTTGCGTGTAGTTGATGTTCGCAAAAAGTTTGTGCATCCGATTGACTCACGATTGCTTTTTGAGCAGGAACCGTAAACACGACAAAACTAAGGGTTAAACCCATCATTAACAAAAGGCTAGGTACAACAGGGCGTAGTTTTAATTTCATGACACCGACCATGATATGAGTTGCAATCAGAGGGTCAGAACCCTCTGATTGCTAATTTCAAGCTGCTGTTCTCGACAAGAACTGCTTGAGTGAATGTGGATTCGTGAAAGCTAGATATTGTGCAGCGAAAGTTGGCGGCAAGAATTCTAGCAATTGCTGGTTTTCAATCCAAACTTCAATAACCTTGAAGAATCCTTGGCGATCGCACGTCTCGACCGTCCAACCTTCGCGCTTGGCAACCTGATGAATCTGCTCTTCAGAAGTCGAGACAGAAAATGCCGCGTGAAAGGCATTGTAGCGAGAAGCTTCGGACTTAGAGGGCAGCCAACCTTCTTCACCAGGTCTCAATTCTGTACCGTGTGGATGGACTTCGATCATTGTTCCGTGTAGATCAAAGGTTAGTGCAATGTAGCTACCTTCGTGATGAGGAAACGGAATTGCTTGTCCTTGAGACAGTTCAGCCAATACTTCTGCAACGTGCTGCGGATCATTTGCCGCGATCGAAATGTGATGGAGCATAATAAACCTACCGAATCAGAATGAGTGTTTGCTGTTCTAAACTTCACTTAACTTTCCAAGGTTGGATCGTAGGGTACAAGCTTCTCTTGTTCGTCTGGATCGTTGCGAGCAGTTAGTATGCAAACGGGTTCTGTTTCGCTCAAATTCCGAGGTTGATGAGGAACACCTGGGGGAGTAAAAACAAAGTCTCCAGCCTCGCACACTTGGGAGTGCTTCAGTCCTTCCCCATAATGAACTTCGACCCGACCTTTGAGTAGATAAAGTGCCGTTTCATGCTCAGGGTGAAAATGTGGCTGAGCAATTGCACCGGGCGGCATAATGACGAGATTCATTGAAATCCCCTTCGCGTCTGCTGTGCTTGCGGAGATACCGATAAAATGAGGCAAAGTCGTTGTCTGCCCGGCAGGACGTACAACAATGATGTCAGTCGGCTTTTGCTCAACTGAAGCGTTAGTGTCAGAAAGATTGAAAGATGTCTGTTTCATCATGAGAGATTCTCCTTGCAGTTGAATTAGAAAGATATTCAACCCTGCGTTATTGCTTCTCACGATGAGCAAATGAAAGTTATGCAGATTGCACAAAATGACTTGACCAATCTAAGCTCGACTTTATCCATTGGTCGACATCCTCTGCTCAAGCAGCTTCCACGATCTCGGATTTGCCCTTTGACTTTTTGAATGTCGCTGCTTCTCCAGACTTGGAAGAAAGTTTGAGGCGCTGAGCCGGACTCAAACGGCAGTAGGATTCACTGAATTTTAAATGGACAAAGTCGAGCTAAGTCGATCGACAAATGCATTGTTCGATCGCGCTCCAAGTGGTCGGAGAAACCCTCACTGCCGCTTGCTTACAACGAGCAATTAAACAGTGAGCATAAAGATACTGTTCTAAACTTTGAAGTTCGGTTTCAGAAAGATTGACGATCGCAGGTTCCAATCGCAAGGTATTTAACCAAATTTGCGAAATCTGATTCTGAAACGCTTGATGCACTTCCGCAGGTTGGCGAATGTCTGGCGTTTTCATTCTAAGGACTTGCAATTTGGCGATCAATGCGTTGAAGTTGATATCTGAGAAGAGTTTGAGTTTCTCTAATTCATTCGCCAAAGAATCCGTCATTGCACGCGCGAAGGCACGGGTCGGAGTTGCCGCACGCGCAGGTGTTTGAGGCATAGTGTGAGCGAATTCGGGAACTCTGGCGCGGGCTAAAGTTCGGGCAAGTTCTAAAGTTCGGGCAAGATGAGGATTGAGAATTTTAGCGAGATCTAAAGCACGATCGCTAATCAATGCCATGAAAATTGCGGCTGTGCGTTTGGCAGCCGCCGGACAATTTCCTGATGCACGTTCTGTAATTTCATGTGACCATTCTAGTAATGCTTTCAGCTTTGGTGTATTAATGTACGATCGCGACCGCTGTTCCATTGCCAAAAGTAATTCATCTGCACCACCTCGCATGATTCCTGCGACGAGTAAAAAAACTTCCTGCCAGCGTTGATTCGTAAGATGATCAGTGACTAATTCTTTTGCTAATCGGTGGTCATCGATGTATTGTGCAGTGAGATATTCTTGTAATGTTAGATGTGAGAATGAGAACACATCTTCCGCTCTTTCGACTAAGATTCCTTGCTGAATCGCGATCGCATTCAAAACTCCCTCGCCATTTAAGTGCTTCGGTGCATTGAGGTTATCTGTGAGAAAGGTTTTAATTTTTGCTACGAGTTCGCGTTGGTCAAAGAACAAGCGATCGGCTCTGAAGCCTTCGTAAGCAATTTCAGATAAGAGAATTTCTTCTAATTCAGTATTCAATCCTTCATAAATTTCTTCATGCAGAATGCGTTTCTCAGATGCCCATTCTTCTAATAACACTCGCAGTGCTTTGCGATATAACACACTGCGATTTTGAGGAAAATTTTGCGATCGATCATAGACCAAACACAACAATGTTAGTAGTAATGGCGATTGTGCTAATTCTTTTGCTGCAATATTCTCCGGTTTCTGAAGCAGACTCCAACATCTAAGCGCTGTTCCGAGTTCTTGATCGGTTTGAGAATGAAACCAATTGCTAATGAATTGGCGAATCTGCGGTGCATCAAAGTCCGCCATCGCGACATCGGTAAAGCGACGAAAATTACTGCGATAAGCTGCAATTCGGCAAGAGGCAATAAAGCGATTTTTATCGTACCGATCTACAAAATTCTGAATTTCTTCGATGGCATGGTTCAGTTTTTTGCTGGGAACTTCGTCGAGTCCATCAAACAGCACCAACAATTTACCTGCTTCTAGTAATTTGTTTGTCGCTTCTTCAGGATAAGGCAATCCACATATGCGAAATTCTTGAACGATCGCATCTTCAATTTTTCCATTAAGCGATTTCAACTCCAACAATACAGGAATGCACTCATGTTCATAATCGCCTTTTTCACCTTTAAGGGCTTCTAACCCAATCTTGCGTAGAAATGTCGATTTCCCTGCTCCGGGACTGCCCAACACCATCAAAAACTGTTTCACATTTGCCACTTGAATCCCGTCGCGGCAAGTCTTATTCTTTGCTTGAAAGCTACGATCGCGATTCTGCCGATAAGCTGCCTCCAACGATTCTACCGATTCAAACCGTTGCAGATCCGAACGATCGAGAAATCTCACAGTCGTATACACAGATTCGAGCCCCACAGGTTCACGCATTCCCAAAACCTTCAAAATGCCGTGTCGATCGCTGTAGTTTTGCACGTATTTTTCCGATGCCTGTGCAATGATTCGTTTTGCATCTCCTTCAGAATTCTGCTTCAACCATTGCAAAAACTGATCTCCACTGTCCCACAACACGCGACTCAAAATGTTTGCCAGCGTTAGCGTTGCCGTCCTAAAAACAACTTGTTCTAGTCCAATCATTGGGTCAACTTGGGGGCAAAGTTTCCAGATTAGTTACAAGCTTACAGAATTTTCTTCCTGAAATCGGTTACAAAATGAGTTCTTTGATTGGCTCGACTTTATCCATTGGTCGAAAGCCTCTGCTCAAGCAGCTTCCGCGATCTCGGAGTTGCGCTTTGACTTTTTGAATGTCGCTGCTTCTCTACGTGATTCCAGTCCTATGCTGTAATTTTCTTGGAACCATTTAAATGTACTGAAGTCATAGGGCAGAGTGCTCTAATGCTGTTTTTCCATATATTTTGTGCCTAAATTGCGCTTGGGATTATTGCCCTACTTTTCCCGGTTTGTCATCTTGGCGCAAGTAATTTAATAAAACAGGGTGTGCATTGTCAGCGTGATTTCGTTTGACACTCATTTTTGTATATCTACCAAGGTGAAATTATGCCGATGTAGTAAATAAGATGATCTTCGAGTCGAGTTGTTCCCCCGAATCCAGCAGTATTGAGAGCACAGCCTATGAAAAATTGATTACTCAGTCCAAAAATTCGCTCGATCAAGGTGTTACTCCAGAGCGAGTGACAAACTTGTTGCCTCAGTCAAAGCGCGATCGCGTAGAAACATCTCAACGAGAAAATCAAGAAGCGAGGCAAATTTTTCTTTTCGTTAACTCTGCCGGACTGGTTAATCAAGCGATTAAAGACAATCAATCTATCAAAGCAGCATTAGTTGGAATCCAAAATCGAGTGACAGCAGAACTAAGATTGCAAGGTTTTGCGGTTGTAGAAGTTCCAACAGGATTAGAGTTGGCTGAAGCGATCGCTTGGATCAAGCGTCGCGCTGATTCTAATGATGTCGCATTGTCGATTCAGACCGATGCGTTTCTCAACCCCGATGCAAGAGGGACGACTGCTTTCTATCTTGCAGGCAATCAGAAACGCCAACAGCAAGCAGAACAATTGCTCCAACAGATCTTAACTAATGTTCCTACCTTAGTGAGTCGAGGTGCAAGACCGGATACTGAAACAGCATTTGGAAATCTTCCGTTTGTGCGCCAAATTGCGATTCCTGGGATTGTGTTAACGCTGGGATTTTCCACAAATCCACTCGATCGAGCGATTATTCTGAATCGTTCTCAAGCGATCGCGCAAGGAATCGCCGCTGGACTCGCTTTATCGAATCGGACAACCAAGAAGCGTTCAACGGCAAAAAGTTCACCTCCAAAAACTTCAACTCCACAGCCCAAGCTATCAATCAATATCAGTTTGAATGGAAAAGTATGCAAAGAGCAGGGCGTGATTATAGAGGAAAACGCCTATATTCCAATTGCTCTTTTAGATCGTCTTACGATCACGATCGCGAGTCCTAGAACGGCTCGGTTGCTGACATACAATAATACAACTTACATTCGAGCGATCGACCTACGCGGAGCGGGCGTTTCTGTAAGCTGGAATTCAGCCAATCGAACCGCGATTTTGCAATCAACTCCACGGTTGAACGCGAATAAAGTGAGTCGCATTATGGGACGGGGCTATCTGTCAAAAGACACCTTAAAAGCGTATTTACAGCAAACTAATCCACAAGCCTTGAGAACATTTCCTCAAATCGTTGACCTCTATTTAGAGGAATCCTCAATCGAAGGTGTCAACTCTGATATTGCATTTACACAAGCATTGGTAGAAACGAACTTCTTCCGCTTTGGGGGTAAAGTTCAGCCGAGCCAAAACAATTTTGCAGCATTGGGAGATGTGGGAACTTCAACTACTGCCACCTTTCCCAATGCGAGAACTGGAGTACGTGCCCATGTTCAGCTATTGAAAGTTTATGCAAGTTTGGAACCATTCGTTCAAGACGTTGTGACTCCACGGTTTCGCTTTATTGCACGCGGAATTGCACCTCGGTTGGAGCAGTTGAGCCTTTATTACTCAACTGACCCTTTCTACTCGGAGAAGATTTTAGCGAGTCTGAGACAGCTCTATCAATATCAACTTGCTAGATCATCAATATCAACTGGATAGAACATTTTGATGCCAGTATGATAGGCAAATCATTTATACGATCGTCTCATGACCTCGATTCGCCTTCCTCGGCTGCTCAATGCTACAGAACGCCCGTCGCTCTCGCGCCAAATGATGCGAGTCGGTGCGGCGATCATTTTAGTATTTGTTGCAATTGCTTTACTGGCACCCATCCTTCAAGCGATCGGGCTTTTACAGAGTCCCACTGAGTTTCTCGATAATCCCCCTCACGCTGCACCGAATGCTAGCTACTGGTTTGGCACATCGCGCTTAGGATATGATGTCTTTTCGCGAACCCTGTTTGGCACACAAGCGGCAATTCAAGTCGTGATTTTAGCCACTGCTCTGAGCTTAATCGTGGGTGTGCCCTTGGGAATGATAAGTGGTTATCGGGGCGGTAGACTCGATCGCGCTCTATTGTTCTTGATGGATACGATCTACACCCTGCCAGGATTATTATTATCGGTCACATTGGCGTTTGTGGTTGGGCGCGGCGTGTTGAATGCAGCGATCGCGCTAAGTATCGCTTATGTTCCGCAGTACTATCGAGTCGTTCGTAATCAGACAGTGAGCGTGAAAACTGAGCTATTCATCGAAGCAGCGCAAGCGATGGGTGCTTCAACATGGCATGTTCTAACAAAATATATATTTGCGAATGTGATCCAAAGCGTTCCAGTTTTATTTACATTAAATGCAGCGGACGCAATTTTGACTTTGGGCGGATTAGGATTTTTGGGATTGGGACTGCCGGATGAAGTTCCAGAATGGGGACATGATTTAAGAGAAGCATTGGACGCGCTCTCGACGGGGGGAATTTGGTGGACAGCGCTATTTCCAGGATTGGCGATGACGTTGATGGTGGTGGGGCTATCTTTGTTTGGTGAAGGACTGAATGAATTTGTCGATCGTAAAACCCGATAATCCTAAAAAAGCTATAGCGATCGTTCACGAATACTGAGAGAATTACTGAGTTAAGAAACGAACTTTACCCGGATTCAGTCCTGAAGCTGGAGAAAAACGTGCAAGATTTGACCTATTTAAGCAACTCGATCGTTTAAACCTCGCAAATCAGAAATATTTCTGTCAATAATAGAGGCTGAATCGGTTAAAATTTCATCAAGGCTTTATCAAACTTAGTCACGATTACTGATGATCCCGACGACATCTAACCCTGCTTTTCGCTATCCTCAAAAAACCCTCGATCGAGCTTCTCGCGCCGTTCGTTGTGCTCCTTTTCGGCTTAAGCTCTACGTGATCATGCTCGCTCACAGTGTTGCACTTAGCTCTGTTGCTGGCACATCCGGCATCCGTAACCAATACAGCAAACGAGTACTCTCCGAGCTTACGGTAGACGGCGAACTTCTCTGGCTGATTCAAGTCGGAATCCTCCGGCGCGAAGTAGACGGACAAGGGCTTACAGATAGCTTCCGGCTCACCCCACTCGGTCGGCAACTCGTACAGCAATGGCAAACCGTTGGTGGATTTGGTAAAGCGAATTGGAGCGATCGCATTCTCAATGCTCTGAATCGCTGGTTCCGACTTCCGTTTTAGACCGTATGACTCTTCGCCTAACACGCTTATTCTCCCGGAGGTGAATCAATGAAAGCAGTCATGGTTGTGGGAACGACTTCTCACGCAGGCAAATCAATGATCGCGACCGCGCTCTGCCGCATTTTAGCGCGTAAGGGATTTCGAGTGGCTCCGTTTAAAGGACAAAATATGGCGCTCAACTCCTATGTCACAGCAAACGGTCGCGAAATTGGCTATGCTCAAGCGGTGCAAGCTTGGGCAGCGGGCACTCAGCCTTGGGTCGAGATGAATCCGATTTTGCTCAAGCCGCAAGGCGACACAACTTCTCAAGTGATTGTGAACGGTCGCGTTGTTGGGCGAACCAATGCTGTTGATTATTATGAGAACTTCTTTGAACTGGGCTGGAGCGCGATCGAAGACTCTCTCAAACGGATCAGCGAAGAATTTGATCTCGTCGTGTGTGAAGGCGCAGGCAGTCCGGCAGAAATTAACTTAAAACATCGTGACTTAGCAAATATGCGGGTCGCGAAGCATTTAAATGCGCCAACGATTTTAGTGGTGGATATCGATCGTGGTGGAGCTTTTGCTCATGTTGTTGGGACGTTAGAGTTGCTTGACCCAGACGAGCGCGAACTGATTAAAGGCATTGTGATTAACAAATTCCGGGGACAGCGTTCTCTCCTTGACCCCGGTATCGAATGGCTAGAGAAAAAAACGGGTATTCCGGTGATCGGCGTGATTCCGTGGCTTGATCAGGTGTTTCCGGCAGAAGATTCGCTGTCTTTGTTCGATCGCAGTTCCTCAAATACAAAGGGCGATCTGACGATCGGAGTGGTGCGTCTGCCACGGATTTCTAACTTTACCGATTTCGATCCGCTTGAAGCTGAACCCTCGGTGAATGTGAACTATGTGCATCCGAAGCAATCCTTGGGGCATCCGGATGCGGTGATTATTCCAGGATCGAAAACGACGATCGCGGATCTGATCGCCCTGCACAAAACCGGAATGGCAGAAGAAATTCAAAACTACATTGCAGCCGGAGGAACGGTTCTCGGCATTTGTGGCGGATTTCAGATGCTAGGTAAAATTCTCGCCGACCCCGAAGGCATGGAAGGACAAGAAGGACGCTATCGCGGCTTAGGACTGCTTCCGCTCAAAACGGTGATTGCAGGTCAAAAGATCGCCCGTCAGCGCAATGTCACTTCTAACTTCCCGCAAGAAGGGCTACCTGTCTCAGGCTATGAAATCCACCAAGGCAGAACTCGCTTGCTCGAAGAATCTGAAGGCACCAAGCCATTATTCGATGATGCAAATCTCGGTGTTGTGGATGAATCTCAATCGGTGTGGGGAACTTATCTGCACGGCATTTTCGATAACGGTGCGTGGCGACGCGCTTGGCTCAATCGTCTCCGTCAACAGCGCGGACTGCGATCGCTTCCTACCGGAGTCGCGAACTACCGAGAACAACGAGAAATGATGCTTGATCAACTTGCAAACTCGATCGAACCGCATCTTGATCTCAAACCGATTCTGCCGCAGGTTCTTGAAGAATAGATTTTTGCATAAAAAACAAGCGCATCAGATAATCTGGATGCGCTTTTATCCCTAACCCTTTCGGTGCAACGTACCCGTTTGTCCTTGATTTACACACTAAAGGCAAAATCTCCCAAAGCCTTTAGCGTTTAGATATTCTTTAGAATTTTGTTATGAGTGTTCGCATTCGATTCTTACCGGATGATGTCGCTGTCGATGCTGAAGTGGGCGAGCCGCTCCTACAGGTTGCCGATCGAGCAGGCGTTTCGATTCCTACAGGTTGCCTGATGGGGTCGTGTCATGCTTGCGAAGTCGAGCTTGATGACGGTGAAACGGTGCGGAGTTGTCTTTCCTCGGTTCCGCCCGGACGCGAGACCCTGACGATCAATCTCTTCTTTGATCCGACTTGGTGAGATTTTCAGCTTAGGCAGAATCGGTTTTGGCTGCGTATTCGCAAAAGCGATCGAGATCTCCTTGAAGATTCGATTGCACAAAGCGATCGACCATTGAGTTATTCATCAACTGGGCAAGGAGTTCAGGAACGGCATAAGCGATCGTCATTTTAACAACGCTGCGATTTGTGCCGCGATCGTAAAACCGAATGGCTCCTCGATTGGGTAGTCCACTGATTGATTCCCATTGAATGATTTGATTCGGAATTTTCTTGGTAAGCCGCGATTGCCAACTAAACTGAAGCCCGCCTGTGCTTAGTGTCCAGCGTGAGATTTCTGGCTGATCTTCAGACACTTTGACCGAGGTAATCCAATTCATCCAGTTTGGCATCTGTTCGAGATCTGACCAGAGACTCCAAACTTTGTCGATCGAGGCTTCGACCTCGACTTGAACCGACTGTTCTAACCATTGAGACATTTAAAAAAATCCAGCAACTTCACCTACCTAAGACAAGATAATAAAGCCGAATTGCTTCGCCGTTAAGTTCACCGATCGTTGATCATCAAAAACGAATAGAGACGTTTCAGCAAAACGTCTCTTCGTCACTGGGTCAACCCGTAATTATCTAGATTACGCGCTAATCGTTGCGGTTTCCTGCTTATACATCAATTCCCGCACCTTCACCATGCCCGCAACTAGACAATCCATCTCTTCGCGAGTATGCAGCGCATTCACCGTAATCCGAATTCTCGGTTTCGCAATAAACCAAATCGGCGACACCCAAATTCCCAAGTCCAGCAACTCCCGCGCAAATATTTTTGGATTCAGTTCGGTCGGTAGAAGCACTGGAACGACATTCGTTTCCCCGATCGCTTCAAACCCCTGAGCCGCTAAACGCGATCGCAAATAGCGCGTACTTTCCTGCAATCGCGTCACCAATTCTGGCTGCTCCTGTACCGCACGGAAACTTTGTAACGCTGCTGCCGTGAGAGGAGGCGCAAGTGAGCAAGTTCCGATCGAGGTTGGAGAACAGTTGAGTAACGGTTTTAGTTCTGAAACGTGGGTACTAATTGCTGCTCCAACCGATGCACCAAATTTTGCAAACGTCGAGAGAATTAATGGATTAATTCCTCGAGCGATCGCCTCTTGCGGTTTCAGCCCGAAATGCTCGTAAATTCCGCGTCCTGTGTTTCCGATCGCGCCTGTTGCGTGTGCTTCATCCATCAACAGCGTGCTATCAGGATAGTTCGACAGAATTTCGATCATCTCCGGCAGCGGTGCAATGTCCCCATCCATCGAAAACACCGCATCTGAGACGACCATGATGCGATCGCCCGGTTTCACATAGCGCTTCAACTTCCGCGCTAAATCTTCCATATCGCAATGACGATACGCTTTCACTCGGACTCTGGGGCTATAGCCGAAAAGTTTCCCCGATCGCGTTCCCGCATGAGCCAGCGCCGAAACGATACATCCATGATTCAGCACATCGGTCATGATCAACGTTTCACGGGTATGCTCAAACCCCGGAACCGGAATCGCTAAATGGCAAAAGGCATCCATCAACGCCTGCATCCCCATCCACGCGTTTAGAAATAGCTGAGTGTGCGGTAAATGCTTAAAGCTCGACACCTCATTCTCAAGCTGACGGTGCAAATCAATTCGACCGCTTAACACCGAGGTAGAACTGTTCGAGGTGCCGTACTGGAAGATTGCATCGATCGCGGCTTGTTTCACCGATTCGTTTTGCGTCAGTCCCAAGACATCATTTGTGCAAAAGGTTAGAACGGTGCGCCGCTGTCCGGTTTCAGCTTCTTCAATCTCCACCATATTTCCCTGGCGTTGATGACAGAGATACTCATCCGGGTCGAGTTCACTTTCATACCAACGCCGCACGTATTCCTTAACAACTTGCACAGTTTACTCCTCTCACCTGCTTGACGTTCGCGATTTGCTTCTGACTCAACAGTATATTTGCCTATGATGAACTTCGCTCATTAAAGCGCAATTCTGTTTGGTTTACAAAATATGAAGACGTGATAACAGCTTATCAGGACTCTTTCAAATCAAAAAACAGCGATCGCACACCTGATCGCTGTTCTTCGGAGTTTGCCGCTCCTAAATTTCTGCGACCGCCCGTTCTATAAGACGACGCGCTAGAGTTTGCGTTCCCGTGTGGGTGTAGTACTTCACCGCAACATCCAGAAATGCACCGACATAATCGAGTTTGTCAGCGCTGACATCGACGACACCCCGAACGCGATCGAGCAGAGTTTGCTGCGTCAGATTGCGCTCCGAGACAAAATTGCCCATCCAGCCTTTGACCGAATCAAAGCTCTGTCCGATAAAGTTCAACTTTCCGGCAGAATCGCCCCCTGGAATCAGCGGTTTGACGCTCTTAAAGGACTGGTTCTTCTCTAGTTCGTCTGGGGTGGTTTGGCTAATCGTCGATAAGCCTTTCTGGATAAAATCGCCGCCGAGCGGGATCAAACCGTCAAAGCTAACCAAGGCTGCCATCCGCATCAGGGATTCACCGCTGTAGTCGCCCAGTGCCGCGAGAAAGTCTCCGATACTGTCGCCGGGGATGCCGTTGATTTGACAGAATGCGACGAGTTCGACGACGAGTTTGACGCAAAGATCGAGGCTTTGAAGTTTTTCTGGCTTGGGAGTGAGGTTGCTCAAGAAGCCCAAGAACGAAATATCTTGACCGACTTTGTTCGCGAGTGCTGCCGCTCCGAGTGCGCCTGCTGCATTATCAACCGTTTGATAGAGCCACATCGCGCGTTGATACCCTTGGGATTCGTCGTTGTAGAGGTAGACGGCGCGTTCTCCGATCGCTTGAATCAGGCTTTCGTCGGTTTCGCCTGTAACCGCGCGAATCGTGTTGGTGAATCCGGTGAGATTCTGCCACTGTCCGGGCACGACGAAATCAAGTGCATTTAGCGCTTTTACCGTTGTGCCACTTGTAGGGAGTTCGTCCACCAGTTCAAAAATGGGTTTACTCATGAAAAATCCTGTAATGAAGAGTTCAAAATTGTGCAGCCTTAGCGAATCGAATTCACTAGGTATTCAAGTTACACGCCGATCTAGCTCTTAAGCTGCGACAGCCCTTTGAGATCGAATTTTGAGATCCACTGTTCGCGGTCTTTCTCCGTGAATGAAGGATCGCGCGACAAGACCTTCACTTGGTACTTGCCGACCAAGACTCCGGTTTGAGTACTACCCATCGTCATTGCAGGAAAGCCAGAAATCTTCTCGGTGCTGTTTTGATACTTTGCAGCCGCCGCTGGCAAGCTAGAAGTATCTGAGATTGAAAGCATTGCGAGGTCTTTGCCGTCTTTCTTCAATTTTGCTTCAGCAAAGCCTTTTTTCTCTTGGGTATAAACGCACTCATAGCCCGCCGTGGCTTTCGGGAAGTACTTGTTAAATTGACTGCCTTGGGTTGCATCTCTTGCAACGGCGACAACGCCCGGTTTGCTGCTTTCTTTCTGGGCTTGTGAGAACTGCGATGGCGTTTTGGGTTGGCAACCTGTGATGAACAGGGAGATCGCTAACATCACCGCCACAATGCTCCGTCGCCAGTTTGGTAAATTCAATGCTTGGTGTCTCATAGATATGCTGAAAATTAAGTCTTCATCGATCGATTTACGATGACACCTGAGTTGCTGCAACTGACTTAAGTTAGATCTTTCAGTTACGCTAAGACCTTCAGATGCCCCTTTGTCACTGTAAAAGGTTTTTCGGCAGTCGATCACCCCTTGCAATGAAAAAAGAAAATTCGTTACCGATCGAGCCTTTGATAGCGATCGAATTCCTTCACGATTAATCGCTGTACAGCAATAATTGCGGGATTGACCTCGACATAACGCCGCTGTGGATTTTTCAGATAGTTTTCTTGTTCACTTTCGATCATCTCGATATCTTGATGTAGGAATGGTAAGAAAAGTAAATGTAAGATGACAGGCTGCAACGCTCGACGCAACGGATTGAGTAACCAAACCGGAATCGGAAGCCGCAGAAACATCATTGCAAACGATCGACTTTCTGTTTCAGAAATGGGCAATCGCATTAAATACAACGCGGACACGCCTTCAAGCTTATTAATATAGTTGGGATATTGATAATCCACAGAGATTGTTTTCGTCGTCACACCACCCGATTCACTCAGTCCGAGTAACTTGGTCAAAATCCCTTTATAAGACACTCGATATTCTGCGGTGACAGCATCTTCCGTTTCGCGCAGTTTAATTAACACCGGATCAAACCAGCCTTGAAGATTTTGGTGCAAGTATCCGTGAAACACATCCATCGTATTTTCATTGCAGATGGAGAAATGCGCTTTGAACTCACCGCTAATCGGAACCATAAAGCACTTCGGATCATCGTATTCGGGAATCTCTGGAACAAAGACTAAATCCGACAAAGCGCGATCGCCCGGAAATAGCCATATCAACCCGTATTTTTCTTGAACCGGGTAGCTCCGCAATTGAGCACAGGGCAGCTTTTGACCTTCGTTCCAGTAGGGAATTCCGACACATTCGCCTTGTCCGTTGAATTCCCAACCGTGATAGCCACAAACGATCGCATCGCCTTGAACTTTGCCTTTATCCATCGCCACGCCTTTGTGCGGACAAACATTTTCGACGGCTTGAACTTGATTTTGGGAATCGCGGTACAGGGCTATTGCTTGGTTCCAAATGCGAATCGGGAGAATTTTTCCAGCCTTGAGATTATGCGCCCAAGTGACCGCATACCAGTGATTGGGATTAATTCCAACTTCGCGCACTCGGTTTTGGATCGTTTGACCTTGGAGCGTTGTCGCCAATTCGAGCATCACTTCTTCCTTTGAAAATTCGTGTGACTCATCCTAGCAGCAAAAAAAAGGGGCTTCAAAGCCCCTGTTTTGAAATAATCACTTTGGCGTGGTCTGGAGGTCAGGACGTTCTTCTGGCACGATCGCGCCTTCGACCGGACAAACTTGCAGACAGATGCCGCAGTCGATACAGGTCGCAAAGTCGATCCAGTACCAATCTGTCCCTTTAGTGTTTTTTCCAGGACCATCGTGAATGCAGGCGACCGGACACGCATCGACGCAATCCGCGACCCCTTCACAAGTATTTGTAACGATCGTATGAGACACGGTGTTCTTCTCTCTGAGCAAATCGACATCGGATAGATCTATTCTCGTATAGTCTGAGCAGATTTGCAGAAGTCGGACGCGCTCGATCGAAGCATTGAACAGCAAGACGCGATAAGCTTGCTACATCTATCTGTTGTCGTTTTGGATAGAAATTATGGTTCAACTGCCCACAAAGCCGATCACTGATGCAGCATTTCTCTTAAGAATGGCTCAGTTGCTCTTTACTTAATCGTCCGAGTGTTTGAATTGCGATTGCGATTTCGGTTGACCAAGGTAATCCACAATTTAACCGCAAACAGTTTCGATACGCCCCGGTTGGGGAGAACATGATGCCTGGAGCCACACTGATTTGATGTTGTAGCGCAACTTTATACAGCACCATCGCATCGAACTCGATCGGCAACTCCAACCACAACACCTGTCCGCCACTCGGCTGTGTCACCCTCGTTTCTGCTGGAAATTCATTACAAATTGCCTGAGTCATCCGCATCATCTGAGTTTGATATGATCGCCGAAGTTGTCGCAGATGTCGATCGTATCCTCCGTTTGATAAGAATGCAGCAGTGGTAAGTTGAGGCACGATTGCAGTTGTCCAATTCATCGCCATTTTCAACCGTTCAAATTTGACTTGATACCGCCCTGGCGCACACCAGCCCACCCGTAAACCCGGAGACAACGTTTTACTCACCGAGGCGCAGTACAACACCCGCTCTTCAGTATCAAACGCTTTGATCGCTTTGGGTCGCGTATTCGAGAAGCACAAATCACCATAGATATCGTCTTCGATCAAGGGCACATCGTACTGGTTCAGCAGTGCGAGAAGCTGCTGTTTTTTACGATCACTCATACAACTTCCGAGCGGATTACTAAAATTTGATACCAGCAAACAAGCTGAAATTCGTTGCAGGTTAAGCGCTGTTTTTAAATGTTCCAGTGAGATCCCTTCTTTTGGATCAGTGGGAAGCTCTAGCGCTTTAAGATGCAATGATTCTAGAATTTCTAAAAATCCATAATAAGTTGGAGACTCGATCGCAACGACATCTCCAGGCTGAGTCACCGCACGTAACGCTAAATGGATTGCCTCAGCTGCACCATTGGTAATGACTAACCCATCAGGCGAAAACGAACAACCCGATTCAATTGATCGACGTGCGACTTCGTGCCGCAAGACTTCCGATCCGTTTGGTGCATTGTAGGAATGTAAGGCGGTTGGTTGTTCGCGCACAATTTTGTTTGCAAGGCGATTGAGCGATGCGATCGGTAAAAGATCCAATCCCGGAACTGCATGACCTAACCCAATGTTGTTTGGCGCACGCATTTCTGAACTGACGCGAAATGCTAATGAAACATCTACTGGAAAATCGTGTTTTGGTGAAGCCGATGAACTTGGCTCTGTGGGAGTCGTCGATCGCTTCACAAAATATCCCGATTGTGGACGCGCTTTGATCCAGCCTTGATCTTCTAGCAATCGATACGCTTCTAGCACCGTTGAAATGCTAACGGAGAATTGTTGGTGTAGTTTTCGCACTGAAGGCAAGCGATCGCCCGGTCGTAGGGTTCCTTCGTGAATTAATATGCGAATGAGATCGGCAACCTGTTCATACAAATTCTGATGAGAAGCAGCACAGTTGGGAGAGTCTTTAAGCATAACAGTTCTAGAAAGTTAAACTGTAACCATTACAATTTAAGCGAACTGTCTCTGTTTGAGCGGAGGGAAATCTACGAGACTTAAATCATGAATCGATCAAAGAGGAATGATAGTGACTCGGATCTACCGCCTTTGGCAAAGGATAATCTACTCAATGATGTCTTCAACAGAACTGCGTGTTTTTCACAGAAGCGATCGTACCGGAAATGCCTACTTTGAAATCTATGATCCAGTAACCGGAAAATCGAATTGCTTCGGCTCAGAACAAGAAATTCGAGCGTGGTTAGATCAACCTCATCATTAGGTCAGGATTATGCTGAACGCACAAGCAGGCTTAGAAATTGCACAAAGATGGCTACAAGATTGGAATAACCATGATTTAGAAGCGATCTTGAGTCACTATGCTGAAGAAATTGAATTCACTTCACCGTTTGTGGTCAAGCTCATGAATCGCTCCAGCGGCACACTGATGGGTAAAACGGATCTGAGGGCTTATTTTGCCAAAGGCTTAGCGGCTTTCCCGGAGCTAAAATTTGAACCGCTACAGATTTTGCTCGGTGTCGATAGTATTGTCATTTACTATCGTAGCTACCGGAGTGCAGGCGATCTACTTGCCGCAGAATTCATGATAATTAATCCACAAGGATTAGTCAGCAACGTTAACGCACATTACAGCAGTACAGTTTAACGAATAGTATGAACAATCCGAACTACTACACGACGATGGCAGAATATAACCAGTGGATGAATCAAAAGATTTACACCATTTGTGCTGAAATTCCAAATGTGAAACGCAACGAAGATCTAGGCGCGTTTTTCAAATCGATCGACGGTACGCTAAACCATATTTTAGTAGGCGATCGAATTTGGCTCGGTCGCTTCACTCAAAACCCTTTTACCGCTAAACTCAATCAAATTCTGTATTCTGACTTTGAGCAATTGCGGCAAGAACGCGATCGAACTGATCAAGCAATTCTCACCTGGACACAGCAACTTTCTCCCGAATGGCTCGAAGCGCCGTTCACTTACACAACAGTCACGCCACCCACAAAAACAGTCACTCGTCCTGCATGGCTCTTAGTGACACATTTCTTTAACCATCAAACTCATCATCGCGGACAGCTCACCACTCTTCTAAACCAACTCGGCTATGATCCAGGAGTCACCGATCTGTTGTATCTGCCGACGTTATGAAAACGAATGCTGTTCGCGTTTTAGATAATTTAGGAATCGCTTACGAACTGAGAGAATACGAAGTCGATCCAGACAATCTAGCAGCGGAATCCGTCGCAGAAAAAATCGGACTTCCACCCGAACAGGTTTTCAAAACGCTCGTTGCACGCGGCGATCGAAACGGCATTTGTCTTGCGGTAATCGGTGGCAATATGCAGCTTGATCTCAAAGCATTGGCAAAATTATCGGACGATCGCAAAATCGAAACCGTTCCGCTCAAAGAAGTTCAACCGCTTACTGGATACCTTCGCGGTGGTGTGACTGCTCTCGCTTGCAAGAAAGACTATCCCGTTTACGTCGATGAACTGATCGAACTCTTCGACGTGATTTCCATTTCTGCTGGAATGCGAGGATTGCAGATTCTACTGGCTCCTAGCGATTATCTTCGAGCGGTAAAAGGAACATTGGGGGCGATCGCCCAAGACAAAGCCGCAACTTAATCAAAATCAAATATTTGTGACCAAGCACCAGAAATCTGAATATCAGCTTTTATGATAGAGAGCGCACCGAATCGATACAGCGATCGCTATTTCACCCTGCCAGAGCCGATGTCTTCAGAGCCTCCTCGTCCAGACTCCACCGATCCCATTCCAGTCTCCGCGCCACCCTCATCTTTAGCTCCTGATCCTGCGGTAATGATCCATCGCAAGATCCGGCAAGAGCGGCGGGTGCGGGATTTGATTCTCGACTATGCACTTGGGATTTCGATTTTAGGGCTGATTCCCATCCCGCGATTGTTTACACTCAAGCTGCTGCTGGCACTGTGTTTCATCATCAAAATGATCTGGGACATCGGAAAAATGTGGCGATGGCGCAAAGGGCAAGACTTACTCGCGATCGCAGGTGTCTTCTTCGGGACGCTGGGCGCTTTGGCAATGGCATTCACCGCATGGCTTACTTTTATTGGGCTAGGGGTTTTTGTGCCCTATCTCAAAGGTTTAGCGCTTTCTGCTGCCTTTTTTACCTTGCCGTGGGCGCTAGGTCAGGCAGTTAACCAGTTTTACGCGAATGGCAATGAGTCAGAATAGAGGGACAGATGAAGTTGAGACGACGACAAATTCTACTGGGAGGGGTGGCGGCAGGCGTCGCAGCCACAGTTGGCACAGAATATAGCACCTATCACGCGGAGCAAGCCCGCAGCGCTAGACTCCTCGCAATGAGTGCCAACGATCCAACTCGCCTACTCCGACAAACGTTTGAAGCCGATGCCAAAAAAATCAGCGCGGGTCTTGCGATTCAAGCTTCTGTGAAGCAACCCACCCCCCGGACTCCGTACAGCCGGGAAATGTCGAATCTGTTAATTCAATGCAGTAAACTCGCAACGCAGCAATATCTAACCGGAAAAACGATTCCGACTTATGACGGCTCGATCAAAATGCTGCCTGCTTACTTCCGGGAACTCGATGGTTATACACAGATTGTGTCATTCAAAGGGCGAGAAGCGGAAGTGGAAGATACGATCGAAGTCGATGTCCCCACCACTGCTCAGAACAACTCGCAAGATCCATTAGAGCAACAGACGAACGAGGCTCAAGATACGATCGGGCAAACGGTGAAAGAAGCCATCAAGCTTAGACAGCTTACCCCGGTTTATCTCGGTTTTGTGCTCACCTCAAAAACCAGAAATATCATTGTGTTTCGGGGCACACAACGGAATACCGAGTGGCTCTATAACGTCTATGCTCGACAGCAAGACTACCACAACCCGGCTGGCGGAGAATCACTCGGCAAAGTGCATCGAGGATTCGTTGCAAACTATAAAAGCATTATCAATCCAATTCCTCGCGAGGTTGCGAAGCAATTAGATCCGAATGTACCTTGCTACATCACTGGACATAGTTTGGGGTCAGCCTTGGCGGTGCTGGCTTCGCTTGATCTTGCGCTGAATTTTCCAGCCCTCAAACCGCAGATTCAACTCTATACGTATGCAGGGGCGCGAGTAGGAGATCCTACCTTTGCTCGAATTCACGCTCAAGCGGTTCCCAATCATTACCGCATTGTGAACTTAGCGGATATTGTGCCCTTGCTGCCCCCGATTCAGTCTCCAGGGGGTACTTATGTGCATACAGGTGAAGAGTGGTCGTTTCTGGCTCAAAACGGTGACTTTCTTCCCAATCATGTTGTTGATACCTATCGTCAAGCGATCGTGCGGCGAGTCGAAACGAATCAGCAGCGAGCTTATCCGGTTTCTGGTTAGTTTTCGTGTAATCTAAAACATCCTACGTAAGAATAGTCTCAGAAGAGACAAAATGCCCTAAGCTAAACTTTGCCTGGGTACCGTTTAGACTTGCACCATTCATGAACTCGCCCCTTATTGCTAGTGAAATGTCGAATACGTCCTGCGCTGAAGGTAACGTGCTCGTTCAGCCTGACGTTTCGATCGTAGTTCCGATCTATAACGAAGTTGAGAGTATTCCAAGATTGCTTGACGCGATCGCAACAAGTTTGAGGAATGCTGCTCTGAGCTATGAGATTATTTGCGTCGATGATGGTTCTCGCGATGGATCAGATGCCCTTCTAAAGCAACAGGCACAGGTTCGCAACGATTTGAAAGCCGTGATTCTGCGTCGCAATTATGGGCAAACTCCCGCCATGGCAGCTGGATTTAGTCAAGCGATCGGCAAAGTGATCGTCACGCTGGATGGCGATTTGCAAAATGATCCAACTGATATTCCAGTTCTGGTGGAAAAACTGGAGGAAGGATACGATCTCATCAGCGGTTGGCGCAAAAATCGACAAGATGCTTCACTCACTCGCGTTTTGCCTTCTAAAATCGCCAACTGGCTGATTGGTCAAGTGACCGGAGTTCGATTACATGATTACGGCTGTTCGTTGAAAGCGTATCGATCGGAACTGGTTTCAGATATGAACCTTTACGGCGAACTACACCGCTTTTTACCTGCCTTGGCATTCATTGAGGGCGCACGTATCACGGAAATTCCTGTCAAACATCATTCGCGGCAGTTTGGCAAAAGTAAATATGGACTCGATCGCACTTTTCGCGTCGTGATGGATCTGCTCACCGTTTCGTTTATGCGAAAATTCCTCACTCGTCCGATGCACGTTTTCGGCTTGTTCGGTTTGGTGTCGCTGTTATTGGGATTGTCGATCGGGATTTATTTGGTAATTTTGAAGTTGGGATTTAACGAGGCTATTGGACAACGCCCACTGTTAATTCTTGCGGTTGTGTTGTTTCTCGCGGGTCTCAATCTCTTCAGTTTTGGACTGCTTGCCGAAATTTCGATGCGAACCTATCACGAGTCTCAAGGTCGTCCGATCTATCGAGTGCGCGAAATTGTAGGCAAAAAAGATTAGAGCAGGTCAGCTTGCGCCTTTGCGAGCAACAGTGTAGTAGATCAGTTCCTCATGCCAAACACCTTGATCGCTTTCTAAATCCGCGATCGCAGCATCATAACTCGCTTTAATCTGACAAATTTTTTCCGGCTCCAACTCCAACAACGGATTATTCTGATGCAGCCAAAAACGTCCGTTCCAGCGACTTTGAGCTTCTTTTAATGTGAGGTAAGTGCCCAGTTGCCGTGGATGAATCTCGATTTGGCTGAAATTAGCCTGAGTTAACACAGTTTGAATTCGATCCGGTGTTCCCAAAGGTTCGTGCAGATTGGGCAGCGTGATTCCATGTTTGGCACAGGCTTCTATGATGGACAATGCACCATAAGAATCCTCAGACGAGCAGGTAAAAGCAATCAAGCCACCGGGTTTTAGAAACCGATGCCAATTGTGCAAAACTGCGGGAATATCAGGGAAAAGCACGATCGCATAAGAACAATAAATGGCATCAAACTGATTTGCCTCAGCTTGGTAATTTTCTACATCCACTTCAATCAACTGAACATTCAATAAGTGTTCGGTTTGAAGTTTCTGTTGGGCAATCTTGAGTAGTTCTGTTGCGATATCGATCCCAATCACAAAACCATTTGAACCGACTCTTTTTGCAGCTTCGATCGCGATATTTCCAGTCCCAGTCGCGATATCTAAAACACACTGCCCAGACTGTGGAATCGCGTAATCAAAAAGTGTGATCGCGCGATTCCAAGTGACATCATTATCGTAATTCGTCCTAGCGTTGTAAAAATCAATGACTTGCTGTTTGTAGTTCATTACGATTCGATCGACATTAGGGTTCATGCAGAAAGTTTATATCAATTCTGCATTTTTCCTTGTCCAAGGCGTGCAAGCTGCTGCAATTGTTGCTCTGTCTTCTTCGCCCATGCCGTATTCCCCTGAGCCATAAACAGATCTTTAGCGTATTGCAATACTCGTCTTGCATCCACATTTTTACCTTGTCGCGCAAACGCTAAACCTGCCGCATAATAGCCATTCGCAAACTTGGGATTAATCTCAGTTGCTTTGCGAAACGCATTCAACGCTCGATCGAGATTGCCTTGATAATACGAAACCAACCCTAAACTGTAGTGAGCCTCCACATAATTTGGACTGCGCTGAATTGCTTGTTGAAACGCTGCGATCGCTTCTTTTGGTTTCCCTTGTTGCTGATAGGCTTGTCCGAGTTGAAACAACGGTTCTGGCGCGTTTAGGCTAAGATTCGCAGCTTTTTGAAAGGCTTGCACTGCACCTGCATAATTCTTTTCTTGCATATACACCAAGCCGAGATTATATTGCGCTACACCCGATCGCGGATCGAGTTCGATCGCGCGTGTGAGATAGTCGCGTGCCTGCTTCAGATTGCTGCCTTCTAGCAACGCTGCACCCAGGTTTGCATATGCTAAAGCAAAATTTGGATCAGCTTTGGTGGCTTGATAAAACGCATCCGCAGAAGGCTGTAATTGTCCTGCCTGCCTGAGCGCTAGACCGAGATTGTAATGCGCGGCGGCTAAATTGGGATTGAGGCGAATCGCTTGGCGAAACGCAGCGATCGCTTCATTGAGTTTGCCTTGCTGAATAAACGTCAAACCCTGATTCACCTTGGTTTCAGCCGACTGCGCGGAAGACTGCGCCAATAATAGCGGCGCGGCTTGCATCGATACCACAGGCGACAAAATCAATAATCCGCCTGATACTAAAACGATTTTCAGAAACGATTGAATCGACATATAATACCCAAAAAAATTGCAGAAATGACGGGCAAATTCGCTAATTGTCTTGCTCAAATTCCTTTCTATCGGTAGAGGAGAAGACAGCTCAAACTTTTTACCTTGGCGCTAGGTTAAGCGGCTTTCCGGAAATCATCGAATCAAATTTTAATTTACAAGCCTCTATTTTTAATCCTGTTTTAAGCACTGTACTCGGTATGACAAACGATAATCCAACCCGTGGACAAATTGAGCGCACAATTGGACAAAAGTTACAGGCACTTTACCGCGATCGCACGGGGCAGCGTCCAGAAAAGGTGACCTGTCAATTTTTCGACGAAAAACTGGCGATCGTATTAGAACAAGTTTCTACCCCCGCAGAACGATTCCTACTCAACTCTGGACGCAAAGAAGTTGCTGAGAAGTTTCGGGCTGAAATCGAAGATGAAATGAAAGCCGAGGTGATTGCTTTGATCGAAGAAGTTGCAGGGGCTGTGGTCGCTCAGTTGCTTAGCAGTACAAGCTTAGAAACAGGAATTTCTGGACTGATTGCCATCTTGAAAGAGCCACCCATTGTGCGAGATCCAGAGTCGATTCCGAAAATAAAACGGCGTAACGGGGGAGAACGATCGCAAGAAGAGATTGCCGAATAGGACATTCGAGCGGGTGTCTGTTTCATTATGCCAATTGCGCCCGAAGACAGTAGCCTAAAGAGAGATGTTTCTCTCGATCGACCATGCCTCGCAATCCTGTTGTTTTGGTTCACGGCATTACTGATACGTTTGCCCTGTTTAAACCCATGACTGAGCAGCTTGAGCGCTCAGGTTGGAAAACTTATGGCTTGGATCTGATCCCATCGAATGGGGATTGCGAACTCGATCGCCTAGCGGAACAATTAGCCGAGTTTATCGCAGCGAATTTACTTACGGGGCAACCGATCGACTTGGTTGGCTTCAGTATGGGTGGACTAGTGAGCCGTTATTATCTGCAACGCTTGGGCGGAATTGAGAAAGTTCAGCGGTTTGTTAGTATTTCAGCCCCACACAATGGCACGATCGCAGCTTATTTATCACAACGTCCGGGTTGTTTGCAGATGCGCCCCAATAGTGAATTTATCAATGATCTAAATCGAGATGTGCATTTGCTCGATCGGATTAATTTCACTTCGATTTGGACACCGCTAGACGGCATCATCATTCCTGCAAATAGTTCGGTTTTACCTGTGGGTGAGTCGATTCAAATCAAAGTGCCGCTTCACGCTTGGATGGTGACAGATAAACGATCGATCAACCTAGTGGCTGAAGCGTTGAGACAACCTTTGCACCATCATTCATCGGTTCATTAACCGTTTGACCAGTTGCGCTGTGATGCCGAACCCAGTTTGCTGCTCGAAGTGCAAAAACATCGGACTGGGATTTGCCTCTAAAAATACATACTCGCCATTCGGTTTGCGCCGCCAATCGATCGCAGTCCATTCCAAGAAAAAAGCCTTGGCGATCGCTAAACACTGCTGCTGGATTGTTTCTGGTAATTCTAGCGGAATCAATCGTGCCGCGTGATCCTCACGGAAATCGATCGCATCGCTTTGAATCTCAGCCGCAAACACCGAATCTGCAATGATATAACTCCGAATGTTCGTTCCTGAAATGTACTGCTGAATCGTGATCGGAGCGAGACTTAAAGCAAGCGCTAATCGCTGTGGATCGAGATGCTCTTGGGTGACGAATCGCGTATGGGCACCGCCGTACACAGGTTTAAAGATCAGTCGATCGTATCTTTGGCTAAAGGCAATCACTTCCTGTGGATCATTACTAATCAAGGTTGCTGGAATTGTGACCCCGATCTGTTTGGCTTTGCGAAGTTGACGTGGCTTTTCTTGGTGAAACTGATAAGCCTCCCAAGAATTGATCCATCGAGCCGGACAAGACCGAATCAGCGATCGTAAAGTACTCATCGCATCCTGGTACGCGAGGTTGCGCTGCTCAGCATTTTCTAGTATCGGAAGGCTTTGTTGCATGAATAACTAGAAACGGTAACCTGTAGAACAGGAGGTAGTGCCTTTTCGTAAAGGGTAGATAAAATAAGGGGTGACTGCTATCTTCATCTCCTATGTCAAGCATTCCT
>PSLO01000205.1:0-2505 GCA_040289665.1 Leptolyngbya sp. ERB_1_1
TGGAGAATGTAAAGCAGTCTATCACTTTTGTTCGCTTTCACATATCATTTAGGATTGCTATAGCAAGCTCTGGCGCATTAAATCGGCAAACTCTGCGATCGCGGTAAGCTTCACCAGTCGCGCCGCGCCCCAGACCGCTTGCACCGCCCGACTCGAACGATCTAGATCCGCGATCGACGACGGTTGTGTTTTCAGAATAGTGAGCGATTCGGTTAGATTACCCACTTGGGTTTCAACTTCGCGGCAAAAGAGTTCCAGCTTTGAGTAGGTGTTCATCGACTACAGAATTTTGTGATTTAACGTGTAAAACAGTAATTCAGAGTCGAGATAGTTTACTTTCCGACTCTGCCAATGCACAATGCCCTGTGTGTAAGCTTCAGCCGCTTTTGCTACTACGATCGGGGCATCGCGTAGCTCAGACAGATGAAAGCGAAAAACACCGTACACTTCATCCACGGGAAACACCCACTTTTCGTCGCCTTTCCAGCTAGAATCATTCGCTTAAAATGACTTGAATTTGGTGCAGCATCTTCGTCTGATTCTAAGTTCAGTAAATAGCTCAGTGATGCACACAGTAATGTCTCTCCGCGAATGTTGACCAGTCCGAGAAAGAGTTCGTTGCTTCGATGTGGCACAGGCTGAATCACACAGGGCGGTGTGACTTCCTGCAAAATTCGCACGGGCAACGAAAGCCATTCATTTCCCAACCGAAAAATCATCACAGAAATAGCATTTGCGGTTCGCACGATCGTTCCGTCGTTTTCAGCATCTTCTGAATCTGTCGGCGTTTCGGTGAGAATGTGAATCCATTCATCGAGGTAGTTCTGCGGTGGTTCGCGCTTGAGCAAGCTATCTCCTGCCGCCGCATACACCGGACGATCATAACAATGCATCACCGCTGCTAACTGATCACAAGAGCGATCGCCCATCACGCCGATGCGATTCCAACAATCGTGCAGCGTTGTTTGCTCGATGCCTTCGGCACACGGAGACATGTTCGCTCGATTCATTGAAGTAGATAAGGTGTGCTTCATCATTGTTGTTCTGAATTAACGAGCACGAGCAATTTCGCGCCGGAGTCCCTGTGCTGCATCGTCGAGTTGATCCAAAGCGCTATTGGTTTCGCGTAGTGCGTCTACGGTTTGATGTGAAGCTTGACCAAGTTGCTCCATTGCTTCGCTAATTTGGTGTGCACTTTCCGATTGGGCTTCCATATTTTGACTAACTTGATCAAAGCGCGGCGGCAAACTTTGAACTTGCTGAATCACTTTCGCTACTTGATCGCCGATTTTGCTAACGCGATCGGCGCTATCTCCGACCGATTTATTAAACTTATCCATTTCCATCACCCCGATCGAGACCGCAGATTGCATATCTTTGACAATCTGTTCGATTTCGAGGGTTGCAACGGCGGTCTGGTTCGCAAGGCGACGAATCTCACGCGCTACAACAGCAAATCCTGCTCCGTATTCTCCCGCTTTTTCGGCTTCGATCGCGGCATTCAACGAAAGCAAACTCGTTTGGTCGGCAACTTTGGTAATTGTCACCACAACATTATTGATGTTGTTGGCTTTCGTGTTCATCACACCGAGCTTTGATGAAATCGAGGCAGTGGCATCGGTTAATTGACGCATCACGTTTTCCATTTCAACCAGTTCATCCTGGCTACTATTGGCAGAGATCGCGGTCATTTGTGCCATTCCTGCTACCTGTTCCATTGTTTTGACCAGTTGCCGAGATGTTGACGCGATCGTTTGAGCCGTAGCGGTTACTTCATTGGTTGAGGCAAGCTGTTCAGCAACGGTAGCTTCCAGTTCTTTACCTGATGCTGCAATTTGAGTCGCAGAAGTCGTGATCTGCACGACAGACTGTTGCATCCGTCGAATCAAAGCATTCCCAAGATACCGTCCGAGTGCAATCGCACTTGCAGGTCCCAGTAGCATCGCTAATACTGTCCAAGATTTGGCTTGGTTGGCATCTTGAGCCGCCACTTTCTCGGCTTTGTCTGCGATGTCTTCATTCATCCGAATCAATTCGAGCAGTGATGTGGTCGCCGTCTCAAACGAAACACGGTTTGCTTGAGCACGATCACG
Organism: Leptolyngbya sp. ERB_1_1; assembly: GCA_040289665.1. GTDB lineage: Bacteria > Cyanobacteriota > Cyanobacteriia > Leptolyngbyales > Leptolyngbyaceae > Leptolyngbya. The sequence goes on from PSLO01000205.1 coordinate 2,094, forward strand.
GAGTTGTCCAATCACATCGGATTTTTGCGCTATTGAATCAGTTGAAGCAGTTCGAGTGCTGTCGTTGCGTTGGCTGAGCTTAACATACTCTTCGTGGTCAGACTTCCAGCGACTCCAGTTCTCCAGCATCTTTTTATAGGCGCGATCTTCTTCCTCGATGCGAGGCGCACCGTCGTACTGCTTGAAGCCTTGATCAATCTGTACCCATGCTTTTTTAATGCGATCGTACTCAGCTTGTCGCTCTTGGGCGCTCAGTCCAGAAATCAATAAAGCGCGTTCTGAAGATTCAATCTGAGTTTGTCCTTCATTGATCTTCCAAAGCCCAACAAGACTCGGTAGAGAGTCAGACACCCCCAGCAAAGCTGGTGGCTTGATGAGTGTGACCGCCCCAAGGGCGGATGTCCTTGCTAAG
>PSLO01000061.1:0-24681 GCA_040289665.1 Leptolyngbya sp. ERB_1_1
CCTTAGCAAGGACATCCGCCCTTGGGGCGGTCACACTCATCAAGCCACCAGCTTTGCTGGGGGTGTCTGACTTGTGCGTCGATTGATCAGTCGCTCAATCCGGTTGCAGTCTCCGATTGAAGCGCGGTTTGCGCTTGGGAATCTTTGCGCTTGGGAATCATGTACGACTTCTTCTACCAATAAAGCTGCCATGTGCCATCAACAAACACGCCATGCCCCTGCAACGTTACTCGTTTATCTGTGTTTTTAGCAGCGCTCGTTGGTGCAACTCTGTGCAATGTATAGCCAGAGTGAATCATCAGTTGACCAATTTGATAGGCATGATAGTGACTGCTACGAAATCGAGGAATTAGATTCCAATCGATTCGATTGTATTGTGAGATGCTGAGAAACTCTAGATGGTTAAAGTCGGACAAATCTAATCCACCGCCACTCTCTGGTAGCTGAATCGGTAGTGTGAAGGATAGCGTCTTGCTAAAGTCGATCGCGCTTTCACTGTTCCACTCTAAATGTTGGTACTGTAGATCACAATGTAATGAAACCAGCGATCGAGTTGGAATTGCATATCCCAACCAAATGTGGAATCCGGGCAATGCTGCATCTTCCCGATAGCTTACAGGGGCGTTGAGAATGCTTTCTAAGTAATGCCGAACCCGAGCGTACAACCAGCCAAAGTTCTTCCAGAGCAACGGATTATAACGTTCCGCCTTTTGCCAGTAAGAATCTTGCGGGTCATCATACTCACCACAATCTAGGTAACTTGCTGCTCCTAACGTACAGAACAATCTATCGGCTCTGCCACGAGGAAGCCAATCTTCCCGCAGGTCAGCAATTCCTTGATAAACCTTTTCACACTCCTCGATCGTCAAAATCTCATGTGACATCGATACAGATGAAGCTTCCTGATCGTCAGAGAGATAATCAATCAGCAGATCGGTAATTTTGTGATCGCACCGTCGATCGTATCCGTCATACCCCGGCATTGGATTTGCTTCTAAGCAGAAGTATTCTCCCTCAGGAGTTCGCTTAAAATCCCATCCAGCAAAGGTTAGCCCAAAGGCTTGAGTCGCATTGACAGTCTGCTCTGCCAGCGACTCTGGCAATTGATGATCGGGAAAATGTTCGCTTAAGTCGTGATCGCGACGATAATCTACAGTTGGGCATTTTACCAACTCTGCTTGATAGCGATCGCCAATCACATGCACCCGAACATCATCCCCCTGGATAAATTGCTGGAGATGCACAGGACCTTGAGCCGGAGAAAAATCTAAAAACTCTTGCGGCTCAACCATTCGGCTATCTGCCCGAATCCCTGAAATTGCCTTTACAATTGCTGGCTGCGCTGATGCAAACTCAAACAATCGAGCCGGATCAGAACTGGTGATACTCGGAGCTACTTTAAAGCCATAGTACTGTAAGCAAAGTTCATGAAGAGGCTTGCTATTGTTATCACTGCGAAAACCAGGACGATTGACAACCTTTCCCGGAATCATTTCTAACCAAGCTACGATCGCAGTCATTAAACCACGCCAACGGTGAGCTAGTTTTGGCTCTGTCTGAACCGAAGACAAATCAATCAAGCGACAATAGTAGCTGCTATTCGGATCTAAATTAAATGTTTGTTGACCATCACTAAGCCAACTGTGAATATGAATCGGTAAATCAATTGACCAATCTCCTTGATTCACAACCTCGCGCAGGTTGATGATTTGTAAGTCGATGTTTCGTTCTTGAGCAATTTGAGCAAAATGGCAGAACGTACGATCGCTATCTAAACCAATTAGGTACATCATCCGAACAGTTCCTCATATAAGCTGATCAATAAGTCGTGCCAAACAAGTTCAACTTGGTCAAAGGTTGGAAAAGGCTCGACTGTCGCAATCTCCGAAGCAGTTAAGTCAGGCGAAATGCTCCAAATCACAACGCCGAAGTCTAGGTCGAGATTGCGTAATAGTTGAATACTTTGGCTTTCGAGATTGAGGGCATCTAACGGAGCCTGCGTTAATCGCCATGCTTTATCCGCCAAAACAACAACGATTTCGTAGCAGCGATCGCCAACTGCTAAACGCGCACGATAAGGACCATGACCGATTGGAGGGTCGGTTGCAGCAGTTGTTTCAAACGTTCCTAAATCTCGCAGATACCAAGTTTGGTCAGGCGGTTGAGTGTCAAACACAGGAACAGTCAGCGTAAACCGTTCCTGTGTCTTTGGAGCAAGTTGAGCGCGGTGGTGCGTCAACACACTCGAAGTTGAAGTTAAGCCCCACATCGTTTTGGGAGTTGGGCGATTCAACACACGAGACTTACAGACCGCAGCAGCAGCCCAAAGCGTTGAAAGTGCCTCGCCCTGATGAAATGATTGATCAAAGTCGTGCTCCATCAAGTTGGCATCTGTAGGGCGAAGAATGATCGGAATGTCAGGAGTGATAGCCACTTTGCCGTTGACAATCTCCAAGGTAAACAACTGAGCCGCAGTCAAAGTATCTAGAATTTCGACTTGCTTGCCGAGTTGAGCAAAGCCTGCCTGAATTGCTTGAGCGAGCCGATCCGTGCGATCGCCTACGATTAGTAAATCCATCACTCCACTCCTTCTCTAGATAATCGGTTTCTGGCTCGTTAGCAATTGATTTGGTAATTCACTGCGGAATCCACTTGGTAGCTTGTTGAAGTCAGCGGGATTGGGATTGATTCGCGGATCAAATCGATCGAAGATGCCGCCGCAATTCCCGCTTTCACAGGTTTCTTTGCCATCTTTGCTTTCTTTTTTCTTGTCATCGCTCGATTCTTTGTCCTTTTCGCCATTATGGATAATTCCTCCTGGCAATTTGTCAAGCTTTCTGAGCGAGTCGTAGCGAGAACCTGAGTCAATGAAGGGAGATCCCTGAGCCGGAGAGACTCGAACCCCATCGGTGACAAGATCCAAGTTTCTCACAGGTAAAGCAGTCGCTTTGGTGGGCTGTCCCAAAATGAAGATGCTAGGAGCAATCCCAGCCAATGCAAACAGAACCTGAACGGAAAAAAGTTGAGTGAGTTTCATAATTTAAGTTGCTCCTTTACGGTGCCAGAGGCATGGATTCACCATAAGAGAAGCTCTTGGTAATTGGTACTACCCACGTTGGGTACTTTTTCCCTGATAGAAACTTTCGGATTAGGTTTACAGAGCAAGAAGGATTAGACTACCCTCAAAGTGATTCACCCTAGGTTGTTCCGATTAAAGGTGACTATGAGCCAGGCATTTCCTCAGTTTATTTACGATGTTGTCGATCGCTTGCAGTCGATTGAAGGAATTGCGGCAATCGCTTTGGGCGGTTCAAGGGCAAGGGGGACGCATACTCAAAAGTCAGATGTGGATCTAGGAATTTATTACAGCCCAGAGAATTCGCTCGATCTCGTGGCGCTCAGTCACCTTGCGGCTGAACTGGATGATAGTCATCGATCGAATTTAGTTACGCCGATCGGAGAATGGGGAAAATGGATTAATGGGGGAGGTTGGCTCAAAGTACAAGGGATGCCCGTAGATTTTCTCTACCGCGATCTCAATCGGGTTAGCAAGGTGGTTGAGGATTGTTGTGCTGGGCAGATTACGATCGATTATCAACCTGGACATCCCCACGGCTTTGTTTCCTCAATCTATATGGGGGAAGTGGCATTATGCTTGCCGATGCATGATCCGAATGGTGCGTTAACGGCTTTCAAGGCGCAAACCACTCCTTATCCACCACCGCTTAAACAAGCGATGATTGATAAATTTGCTTGGGAAATTAGTTTTTCACTATTGGTTGCGGCAAAGGCAATTGTCCGCGGTGATGTTGCTTATGCAGCAGGGTGCTGTTTTCGGAGCGTCGCTTGTATGAATCAGGTTTTGTTTGCACTGAATGAGACGTACTTGTTGAATGAGAAAGGCGCAGTTGCGATCGCCGCCCGCTTTGCGCTTTGTCCCCCAAACTATCAAGAACGGGTTGAGTCAGCATTTGCTGTATTAGCGACTGATACAACATCAATCAGGGATGCGGTATGCCCGAAGGGCATGAGTGAAGCTATCGCAATCCTTGAAGACATTGAGCAGGATTTGAGTCAGTGGTATGGCGATCGTCGGCTGATCATCCTGCTTTAACTCTTTCTTTATTTGAAAGTTGCGAACTGGTTGCTGTAAAAGTATCGACCTGAATGGCATCGAATCGCGCAGCTTCTGCCGATCGAATTAAGTCCGCTTCCACTTCCGTGATCACTCCGGTCTTCAGTGCTGCTTCAACGAATGCTTCTCTGTTTCCTTGTGGTAACTGTTCTAAGTGACTCGCTTTCTTGACCTTGCTGATGATGGCTTCAGCTTGTTCACAAAGTCTAAATGCCTGCTCTAATCGTCCCAATGCTTCATCGGGATGCGTGGAAATGTAAATACCAGCCGTCAAGCGGTCACGCTCTTCCCCAGCCGTTTGTAATGCTTGTGCAATCTGGCTTCCCAAAGCATCAGTCGGAATTGTACCGAGCGGGTTGGCTCTGACAAAGCTGAGAAGGATCGATCGCACGATCGCGCTGATTGGCAGATTAACTAGAATTCCTTCTAAAGCTTGCTGCATTTGAGCAAAGCTATAGTTCATTGACCATTGCACAAACATTAAATCTGCTGGCTGGTATCCTTCTGCTGCAAATCGTCGTAATGTTGCCATGCTCAAGTACATCCAAGATAACCAATCGGCAAGTCTTCCGGTTAGTTTCTCATGTCGTTTGAGTGAACTTCCCAATCCAATCAATAGTAAGTCGGTGAGAAATGCAAACATCGCTGAAGACCAAGCTAGCTTTTGATAATAGCGCTTTGTGAGCTTGTTGCCTGGAACTGGAGCAAGATAGCCGCGAGATAGACTGAGTAAGATTGATCGCACTTTATTTCGAGTGAGCGAGCCAAGGTGTTTCCACAAAACTTGGTCGAATGCGATCGCATCTCCAGCTTCGATAGCCATTACTTCTGTATAAAGGTAAGGATGACAGCGAATGACCCCTTGTCCAAAGATCATCAATGTTCGCGTGAGAATGTTTGATCCTTCAACAGTGATCGGAATTGGCATCGCAATGTAGAAGTTCGCTAGTAAGTTTCTTGACCCGCGACAGATGCCTGAACCGCCAAGAATGTCCATGCCATCGTTGACTAATTTACGCGTGATCTCCGTGAATTGATATTTCGCGATCGCAGAAACGACCGCAGGTTTTTCACCCGCATCAACAGCCCCCGCCGTATAGATTCGAGCCGCATCCAGTAAATAAGTTAGTCCACCAATTCGCGCGAGTGGTTCTTCGATACCTTCAAATCGACCAATCGATCGACCAAATTGCTGTCTAACTTTGGCATAAGCACCTGTGACGCGAGCAACTAATTTAGCAACACCCGTACAGCTTGCTGGAAAACTGATGCCTCGTCCAGCAGCTAATGTTTGCATCAACATCTTCCAACCTTGTCCGGCTTGCTCTACGCCTCCGATGATTTGATCAATTGAGACAATCACATCCTGACCTTCAACGGGAGAATTGTAGAATGGAACGCCCATCGGATCATGGCGCTTCCCTAGAATCATGCCATCGGTATTAGCGGGAATGAGAATGCAAGTGATTCCGACATCTTCGCCTTTACCGAGTAGATTGTCTGGGTCGGATAGCTTAAAAGCGAGTCCAATTAGAGTTGCGATCGCGCCTAAGGTAATGTAGCGCTTGCGGAAGTTCAATCGCACCCATAGCTGACCCTCATCTCCTCGAAATACAATGCCCTTAGCGGTAATACTAGCGGCATCTGATCCAGCAGTCGGTTCTGTTAAAGCAAAACAAGGAATCTCATTGCCGCTTGCCAGTCGTGGTAAGTAGTAAGCTTTTTGGGCTGGAGTGCCATAGTTCAACAATAGTTTCGCGGGACCGAGAGAGTTTGTTACGCCAACCGTTGCGGTATGGATAAACGATCGAGAAGCGAGTTTCGCCATCACACTGCTATAGGCAAAGTTCGAGAATCCTAAGCCGCCATACTCGACTGGAATCATCATGCCAAAGAAGCGTTCCTGCTTGAGATATTGCCACACTTCTGTAGGTAGATCTTTGCGCTGATAGATCTCCCAATCTGTTGCCATTCGACAAACTTGCTCAACCTGCGTATCAAGAAATTCCTGCAATTCTGGCGTGACTTCAGGATATGCCGCTTGATTCATTCGCTCAAAATTCGGTGCACCTGAGAAGAATTCTCCTTCGATCCAGACTGTTCCGGCATTGATCGCGGCTCGCTCAGTGTCCGAGATTTTTGGCACTCGCATCACTTTCATGATCGGCATTGTTAACACTCGTCGCCGGATCGCAGGCACGATTAGAACTAGCCCGATCGCAGCAGCAATGCCCCACAACCACAAAGATGCTTTGAAAGTGAAAAGTGCGATCGCGGCATATCCCAACCACACCCAAAGTGGCACGCCGATAAATCCGAGCGTCAATAGCAAGACAATCAGCACTGCAAATTGTAAGAGAAGCATTGTTTATTCTCCCGATCGAGTCAAGGCACTATAAACTCTCAAACACAGCTGCTGCACCCATTCCACCACCGACACACATCGATGCCAATCCGTAACGAATTCCTCGGCGCTTCATTTCATGCAGTAATGTTGCCGTTACTCTCGCTCCGGTACAGCCCAAAGGATGTCCTAGAGCGATCGCACCTCCATTTACATTCACAATTTCCTCATTCAGTCCGAGCTTCCGAATCACAGCTAACGACTGTGCAGCAAACGCTTCATTCAACTCAATCAATCCAATGTCTTCTAAATGCAGCCCCACTTGCTGTAAAACCTTGGGAATCGCAACGACAGGACCAATTCCCATAATTTCAGGCGGAACCCCTGCAACTGCAAATCCTAACATTCGTCCTAAAGGCTGTAGTTTGAATTCTTTTAGCTTTATCTCACTCACTAAAATTGTCACTGCCGCACCATCTGAAGTTTGAGAAGAATTTCCCGCTGTGACTGATCCTCCAACTCGAAACACCGCAGGTAACTTCGAGAGTGCTTCTAAACTAGTGTCCGGTCTTGGTCCCTCATCGGTTTGTACAATGCTTTCTACAACTTGAGGCTTGCCATCTTGATAGATGGTTTCGCGAACCGAAACCGGAATCAACTCATCCTTAAATCGTCCTGCTTGAATTGCCTGAAGTGCGCGTTGATGCGATCGTAGTGCAAACGCATCTTGATCGGTGCGAGAAACATCATACTGCTGTGCAACGGTTTCCGCTGTTGCTCCCATCGTGCAATACACTTGTGGCATCTCTGACATCAAAGCTGGATTCGGCAACAAATCATGCCCGCCCATCGGAATCAAACTCATCGATTCTGCGCCTCCTGCAACTATCACCTCCGCCTGTCCAGTGACGATCGCTTGATGCGCCATCGCAATCGCTTGCAATCCCGACGCGCAAAATCGATTCACGGTTGCCCCTGCCACAGAATCTGGTAATCCAGCTCGCAGAGCAATGACTCGCCCTAAATTGAAGCCTTGCTCTGCTTCAGGAAAGGCACACCCAAAAATCACATCTTCAATCTGATTGGTATCTAAATCAGGAACACTTTCGAGTGCAGCTTTAAGCACGATCGCGCCTAAATCATCGGATCTCAGATGGCGGAACTTTCCGCGGGGTGCTTTAGCGATCGCAGTTCTCACACTCTTAACAATATAAGCAGGTTGCATCATCTTTTCCTCAATTGCGTAGCGGCTTTTTCGTTTTGAGCAAGTGCAGAATTCGGGCTTGCGTTTTCGCTTGACTCAGTAGCGGCACAAACGATTCTCGTTCAAGTTGCAATAGATAATCCTCAGACACGAGTGCAGGTGCAGAAAGTTCTCCACCCGTCATCACAAACGCGATTCGAGAAGCTAAATAGCGATCGTATTCACTCGCAAATCCACCTTGCTCAAACACGTAAGCCATGTGATCTAATGCGGCTCGACCCGCTTGACCCAACACGAAAATCGACTGATTCTGAGCGGGTGGAACATAACCAATGCGATCGAGGTGTAATACTTCTGCTTTCGCTACTTCTAATCGTTGTTCTGGATTGATCAAAATTCGAGCATCACACGGCAAGAATCCGATCGCTTGCGCTTCTGCTGCACTGGTGGAAACCTTGGCAGTCGCGATCGTTTCAAACGCGGCTCTCAAGAAGGGTAGAACATGGCTTGGAGTTTCGGTTGCAGCTCGTTCTGCGGCTCGACTGACCATTCGCATCAGTCCCCCTGCTCCCGGAATCAATCCCACTCCAACTTCGACCAATCCAATGTAGGTCTCAGCCGCTGCCACAACTTGCGGACAAGCCATCACTAACTCACAGCCACCCCCCAACACACGCCCCTGAATTGCTGCGACAATCGGTTTTGGGAAGTAGTGAATCCGCTGAAGTAAGGCTTGAAACTCTGAAATTAAAGCGACGATCGCGCTCCAGTTTCTGGTCTGTGCGATCATTGCCATTTCTGCTAGATTCGCACCGCCTGAGAAATGGTCGCTACTGTTCCCAATCACTAATCCTTTGTAATCAGTAGTCTCTAGAATTGATAGTGCTGCTGCAAATCCTTCTATTACTTTGTTGCTCAAGGTATTTCCTTTCGAGCGAAATTCATACAACAACACTCGATCGTCCATGTCTAACAAAGCAGCTTCGGTATTTTGCCAAACGGGTTGTTTCTCCTCAACCACGACAGTCGGATAAAAAGGTTGCTTCACCCAATCAGGTATCGTCATTTGAGCGGCTTGCATATCTGCTAGCACCGTTTCAAATCCGAGTAAGTCCCAAAGTTCAAACAGTCCGATTTCCCAACCAAACCCCCAGCGCATTGCTCGATCGACTTCGTGCGGATCATCGGTAATTTCAGGAATTCGATGTGCGCCATAGTTCAGCAACTCTAGGGTTGTTTGCCGGAAGAATTCTCCAGCACGTCCAGAACTGGTGTAGAGCGTGCGAATACGATCGTGCAATGGTAAAGCGGCGATCTGATCAAGTTTACCTAAATTCAAAGGCTGTGCAGCTTCATAGGCAAACGTTTTCGGATTGATCGATAAAATTTGTCCTTGCTGCTTCTTATAAAATCCCTGTCCACTTTTCGCGCCTAATGTTCCAGTCGCAACCATTTTTCGCAATACATCTGGCACTCGAAATTGCTCACGATGCTCATCTTTCGGTGCAGCTTGATAGAGATGATCAGCAACTGCTATCAATGTATCTAATCCCACTAAGTCCGCAGTCCGAAACGTCGCTGATTTTGGTCTTCCGATTAAGGTTCCGGTGAGTGTATCAATCTCTTCGATCGAGTAACCTTGCTCAGTCCAAGCTTTCAAGCCTAGCATTGTTGCAAAGATGCCAATCCGATTGGCGATGAAATTCGGTGTATCTTTGGCGATCACCACGCCCTTTCCTAAGTACAACTCACCAAACCATTTGATCCGATCGAGAACTGCCGCATCTGTATCCTGAGTTGGAATCAGTTCCAGCAATTTCAGATAGCGCGGCGGATTAAAGAAGTGTGTTCCTAAAAATCGTTTGCGAAATGCTTCTGAGCGCCCTTTTGCAATCCAGCGAATTGGCAAACCACTCGTATTCGTCGAAACGATCGTCTCAGGTTGAATCACTGATTCTAAGCGTTCCACTAACTGTTGTTTGACTTCTAAATTCTCGATGACTGCTTCAATAATCCAATCGACTTTGCTGAGTCGATCGAAGTGTTGATCAAAGTTACCGAGCGTAATGTGTCTTGCAGTCTTTTCAGTAAATAAAATCGGCGGTGATAGTTTCAGTGCTTTCTTAAATGCGCCTTCGACCAAATCGTTTTTCGCTCCAGTCGAAGAAGCGATATCTAAAAGATGAACAGTTAAGCCGACATTTGCGAGATGTGCTGCGATCTGACTTCCCATCACACCTGCACCTAACACTGCCACTGTTCGGAATGGTTGAAACATCATGCATCCTCCCTGCTAAGAGGTCGTAAATCGAGGATTAAGAGATTGAGCAAAAGTCGGACACGCTTCAACTGGAAGGATTGGACAATCCAATTCTTGAAGATCAAAGTCTGAAGCATTTTGTAGCGGAGTCTTATCTTCACTGTACAACAAACGAATTGCTTCGGTCAGCTCAATTAACATTGCAATGTCCTTGATCAATCGAAACCGCTTCACTGCCGCCCAGTAAGGCTGATGACAGTTCGCTTCATCCACGATCGCACTGATTAATCGCTGCACACAAGGATGCTGCAACAATTCGCTTTCATCACCGTCTAACTTCAACTTTCGCAATGCTTCAAAATTTGGAACAATTAGCGCTCCACACACTTTTTGTCCGGCTCCCACCACGATCGCATCTTTCACCAGCGGCGATCGTTTCAATCGTGCCTCAATCGGACGCGGCGCGATATACTTCCCACTTGCTAACTTAAACAGCGCTTTTTTCTGTCCAGTCACCTGCAAAAATCCATCGGCTGTAAATGCGCCTAAATCGCCCGTATGCAGCCATCCCTGATGATCAATCGCCGCTTCAGTCGCTTCGGGATTTTGATAATATCCGCGCATCACATAATCTCCTCGCACTAGAATCTCGTGATCGGGCGCGATCGTAACTTCCACACCTTCGATTAACTTCCCGACTGTTCCAGCACGATTCGCGCGATCACGATTACAACTCACCACCGCACTCGCCTGTGTCAACCCATACCCCTGATAGATATCAATGCCCGCTGCCGCAAACACCGTTGCTAGCTCTGGCTTCAAAGCAGCTCCACCACAAAGCACATACTTCAACCGATTGCCAAACAGCGATCGCCACTGCGACAACCCAAATCGAGCCACAAATTTCTGCAACAGCGGATCGAATCTTGACTGTCCAAGCTGGTGTTGTTTTGCCAGCCGTAATGCCAATCTGAATGCAATCCGCTCCCGTCGAGAAGTTAACTTCGCTACTTGTTCCAACGTTTTGCTATAAACCCTCTCTAGCAGTAAAGGCACTGTCGCTAGAATCGTGGGTTTAACTTCCTTGAAATGCTTAAAGACGCGATTTGCAGTTGAAAAATAAATTGTATGACCATAGTAGAAATGACCATAGATTAAGCATCGAGCAAACACATGAGTGAGCGGGAGAAATGAAAGCGAAATTTCTTCCCCACCCCATTGCAGCCGCGCTAGAGTAGCAAACGCAGCCAAGGCATTTCCAGCGAGACTTTCATGCGTAAGCATGACACCAAGCCATTCTCCATCGGTTCCGGGTACATACACGATCGATGCAAGGTCTTGGGGAGAGAGCGATCGGTACAGAGTTTCGACTCGATCATAAGAATGTGGCGCACCACTCAGTTGATCAAACGAATAGATACGCTGTGGATCACTAGATTGCCAGTTTTCTGGAACTTCGGCTACAAGAATACATCTCAACTCATCTAAATAAGGTAGAACCTGTTGAAGCAAGTCTATATTCGAGATAATGAGTGCTTTTGCTCCGCTCTGTTGCAGAATCAAAACAATCGTTTCGAGCGTTTGAGTCAGATCAATTGGCACATCAATTAATCCTGCAATCAAACATCCCATATCCGCGATCGCAAAGTTGACATCGCTCTGCATCAATACGCCCACACAATCTCCGCGCACCAATCCCAAATCTAACAATCCCAACGCTAAAGTTTCTGCCTTTATGCGAAAAGCTTGATTTGAGAGCGATCGCCATCCTGCTTCTGTCCACTGATTCAATGCAGTTGCATTCGGATGTAGAGTGCAGGCATCTGTTAGCAATGAGGGTAAAGTACGTCCAAGTAGCGATAATTTTTGATCAAGTTTCTCGGCTTCAATCATCGTCTCCAAGAAGAATCGCATTCTTCTCCTCCATAGGCGAATGAATCTCAAGCTTCAGTCATCAACGGCTGACAAGTCTTTGTACCGATTAAATGCCGTTTCAACCAATTTTCTAGATCTGAAAACACCAGTTCATAGTCAGTATCCACAAATAAGTCATGATAGCTTCCTGGATATTCCCGATGTTCTTTATCTGGAAAAATGACTTGTTGAAAGAAGATGCGACTGCCTTCGGGCAAAGTCACGCGATCGCTACTTCCATGCAGAATCAACAGCGGAATTTTCAATTCAAACGCATGACGATCAATCCAGCGCACTGTCGAAAAATACTCAGTTGCGAGTCGGGCGCTTCCATATTCATGGCGCAATGGATCGCGACGATAAGCTTCGACCACTTCTGGATTGCGTGATCCAGCATAGTTATGAATACCAAGCCGTAAACTAAATCGTGGCGCAATGCGTGACATCAATTGCCCGATCGCGAGCTTGATCGGAGAAACACTCACTTTTCCCAATGCAGGAGCCGTTACAATCAAGCCTTGAATCTCGTCGGGCGATCGCAAAACATAGTCCAGCACGATTGTGCCGCCTAAGCTATGTCCCCACAGAATAATCGGGCAACTCGTGCGCTGCGATCGCACAAAGCGTAAAAACAGGCGTAAGTCTTCTCGAAACTCCGCCCACGCATTGATATGTCCTCGTTGTTCTGCTGAACGTCCATGTCCGCGCAGATCAAAGGCATACACTTCATAGCCTTGTGGCACTAAATACTCAACCGCATTCTGAAACACATTACTGTGTCCACCCAATCCATGAATTAATACTACAACTGCCTGACTCGGTTCATCAGGATGCCAACTTTGATAATAGAGGCTCACCCCCTGCCATCCGGCAAGAGTCCCTTCTCGGTGTTTCATAGAGTTTATTCCTTATCTCACAGGTCGCTTTTGTAGGTGAAGCGAAAAGCGATGCCACGAGCGCGATTCAGTAACTTTGAATGAAAATGAATCCAATGATTCAGCTTCAATCACTATCGTATCTTGTGCAGTTGGTATGCTGCACCTTTACATTCCTCCAACATTGGTGATGAAACGCTTAACTTCACTTTAGTAATTTAGATAGTAACCATCAAGTTTCCGAGTTAATTTTTAACAATCACTGAACCGAATGGATTCGCCATCTGATCACGTTAAAATTAAATAACCTTGTGGAAGAACAATTAGATTCCCGCACCATTAAAAAATTCTTCAATCATGGCATCTGCTTTTGATGGTGTTGACAGCGATGATCGGTGAATTTCCGATGTGTTCGATCGATCTCTCAACTGCTCAATTTGCGCCTCTAATGCTTTGACACGATCAAATAAAGCTCGAATCACTTCCGCTTCGACATCGCGCAAATCATCGTGTGCCAGAGCATCGATTGCGGTACTTTTCTGCTGACTAATTCGCCCTGGAATCCCTACAACTGTGCAATCACTCGGAACATTCCGCAACACCACTGAAGCCGCTCCAATCCGAACGTTATCTCCGATCGAGATATTGCCTAATATCTTTGCTCCCGCGCCAACAACCACGTTGCGTCCCAGGGTTGGATGCCGCTTTCCAGTTTCTTTTCCAGTTCCGCCGAGCGTCACATCTTGATAAATGATGGTACCATCTCCGACGATCGCGGTTTCTCCAATCACTACACCCATTCCATGATCGATAAACACACCTTTGCCAACGTGAGCAGCAGGATGAATTTCAACTCCGGTGAAGAAGCGATTGAGATGAGAAATTAGCCGAGGCAAAACAGGAACCTTGAATCGATGCAGAATATGTGCAAAACGATGCAGCCAAACCGCTTGTAGTCCTGGATAGCAAAATAAGACTTCTAACCAATTTCGAGCAGCAGGATCGCGCTTATAGATAGCTTGCAGGTCAGACAAGAACATAGATTAAGTCTCGTAAGAGTACACAGGCTTGAGAGTCAATCGAAGTTAAATCTGGTAGTGCCATGTTTCGGTTTCTTTCAGCACAATCCGCCGCACAGAAGTTCGCTCGATCATTCCTTGTTCTTCAAATTGTCCTAAGATGCGCGTGATAGTAACTCGCGTTGTGCCTAAAATCTCAGCCAGATCTTGGTGTGTTAGTCGCAGATCAATGACGCTTCCGGTTTTAACAGAATGTCCAAATCTACGAGCTAACCAATTAAGCAATTTGAGCAGCATATCATCTACTTTGCGATACCCCCGAATCACAACTAGCTCTTCTTGCAGGCGGAGGTGTCTGAGCAGCAGACTTGCATCTAGTTGATCTGGTTCTAGAAAGATTGGAGTTGCTTCAACTTGAGATAAGCATTCGATTTGATAAGGTTCAATGTGAGAAAGAGCTTGACCAACAATATCGCCAGCTTTCCAAATTCCAAGGGTGATCACGGTTCCGTCTGCGAGCCAAGTCAGCGATCGCACAACGCCTGTTTCAATTTTCCATAATGGCACTTTCGCATTCAAGCAAGTTCGGAGCTTGAATGCAGTAGGTTTTGGCAAGGTTGGGATCATCGAACGTTGTGAATCCATAGGCATTGCTGATTCTCTCACTGTGACATAAAACATGAGGGTTCAATCCGAACAAACAAGGCAGTTTTGAACAATTGTGAGACAAGTGACGGAGAAATTACGGTAAATCGGTCAAAATTTAGTAGTTTCTGCTCAGAATCATACCACGATCGCGGATTAAACGAGGAAAGATCCCGATCGCTCCGCCCAACCGTTCCCAATCCTGCGATAAAACAATGCTGAAATTTGATCCTCTGCTTTTACTTACTCTGGTTTGCACAACCAGCATCGTGATTTTAATGGCGATCGCATTGCTGCTATTCTGACGCTAAGCGGAGTGCGCTAACTTCCAACCCGAAGAAACACTCGTTAAGCCAACCATACAGCCAAGACTTGCACCGATGGCGATCGCGCTCAATCTGCCTCGTATCCTCTTGAATGAGAGGGTGTGAAGATTCCACTGATTTGGGTGGGGTGTCTTAGAGCCAAGATCCTTCATGCGTAAATACGTTTACTTGATAAAATTACCGTATTTTATCAGCAAGCACGATCGTGATGACTAACAAATCGGTAAATCTCTATCCACGGAGCAGAGTGGATTTGCCGGAACCAGAAGGACTTAACAAGGCTACTAATGATCCTGTTTTTACGGTTAAGCTGACTTGATCGACAGCATGAAAGGAGCCAAAGTGCTTGGACACGTCCTGAATTTCGATACCCACGATTCTGTTCTCCGAGAAGCGTACTGCTGATTCTACGGTTTAGCGATCAGTCTACAGTACATTACAGCAGTTGTAAAATCTTTGTATCGCTTACAACGACCGCACAAATTCGATCAACTTGTCTAAAGGTGATCGGATGTTCCTGCTTGCAGTTTAAGTAGCGTGTACTCGGTTTTGGCAGGAATCGGTAAGAGGGTGTTTGAAAAGTGCATAACGTCTCTTCGTTTCAAACATCCTCTAAGGCGTGGGAGCAGCGGCAATTCCCGAATTGATGATTGAGAAAGAACTAGAGCTTGGGACATTGCGAGCGGTGAAAGTTCTCGATCGACGTTCCGGGGTGTGTAATGTGTTAGATATCGTGCGCCCAATTCTCAAGCTAAAGCATCAGAAACGGTTTCAAACTCAAGTGATCGAAGCATTTGAGCAAATTCTACTGAAGGCTTGCGGGGTGTAGATGCCTCGATCATGTTTCAACTTCTTAGTTTATTCTGAATGAACTTTCGCTCATTTGTCCGAAGTTCTATTTTAGGGCGGGATGCAAACGAGAGCGAAGAGACTCTCTATACTTTCTAAGCATCCTCACAAGGTATTCTTCATTCAATAAAAGAAAAGAATAGCCCAACTTGCCTAATCATATTGCAGGCTGGGCTAGAGCCGATCCTCTAGAGAGGAGAACACTGAACGTTACTATAAGGCCTATTGAAAATTTTTGTCAATACTAATGAGAAATTATTTCAATAATTCTGCCAAGACTACTGCTGACGAGTGAGCAAATCACCGAAAATATTGAGGGAGAAGGAGTATGATGATTCAGATTCATTCTTGATGAGTGCTTATGACTCTGCAACTGCGTGTATATGTTCCGCCCCATCCTCTAATCAAACATTGGCTTGGTGTTGCCCGCGATGCCTCAACGCCTCCGAGCCTATTTCGCAGTGCGATCACAGAATTAGGACGGTGGTTAACTTACGAAGCAGTGCGCGAATGGTTGCCGACGATCGACATGACGATCGATACGCCGCTGGCTCCTTGTCCTGCCACGTTCGTCAATCCTGAAATTCCGATGGTCGTTGTGCCGATCTTGCGGGCTGGACTGGGCTTACTCGATGGCGCGCAGTCATTGCTTCCTTTGGCATCAATTTATCATTTAGGGCTAGTGCGGAATGAAGAAACCCTGGAAGCAAGTTGCTATTTGAATAAATTGCCCGATCGCTTTGATCCACAAACGCGAGTGTTGATTGTTGATCCGATGTTGGCAACGGGAGGAAGTTCGGTTCGGGCAATGGAAGAATTGACCCAACGTGGAATCGATCCGGCGCTGGTGAGAATTGTTGCGGTCGTTGCGGCTCCACCTGCCCTACAGAAATTGGGAGCAGCGTATCCGAGCTTGGCGATTTATACCGCAGGGATTGACGAAGTTCTCAACGATCGCGGATTTATCGTGCCAGGATTGGGAGATGCAGGCGATCGCATTTTTGGGACTTGAGGATCGATACAATAAAAAGAATAGAGCTTGAGGAACGATCACTCATGAGTCAGCAAGATAATTTTTCTGGTGGATTTGTCCTCGGTGCGATCGTGGGTGGCATCGTGGGTGGAGTGATTGGAGCGGTTGTGACATCGCAACGATTGGCAGAGGAGTCGGAAAAACCGCAGACCAAGCCAGAACTGCAAAATGCAAAGTCAAAACGACGGCTGCGCGGCGCGGCTGAGCAAGATATTGAAATCGCGCGTCGAGGTTTAGAAGACAAAATTGCCCAATTGAATGAGGCGATCGATGATGTGCGGCAGCAGTTGGGCAATGTGAATGGACGCGGGAATACAGCGTGGAGTGAAGTAGGCGAGAATGATCTCCGCGATCGAGAAGGCTTGATTCGAGAAGAGTGAGATGCTTCTGATGTAGGAGTACAAGAACCAGAAAAATCGCTTAAACTGTTCTGAGAGTGAATCACAGATCCCTACACCACAAGGAAACTAGAAAAGTTATGAATCCAGCCATTCTGCTTATCACGACGATTCAACAGTTCTTAGGAATCTATTTTGCGCTGTTGATTATTAGAATTTTGCTCAGTTGGTTTCCCTCGATCGATTGGTATAAGCAACCCTTCGCAATTTTGAGCCAGTTGACCGATCCGTATTTGAATGTTTTCCGCCGGATCATTCCGCCGATGGGTGGGATTGATTTTTCGGCAATCTTGGCAATTTTTGCACTTCAAATTGCAATGCAGTTAATTCCGAGTCTTTTGGCTCAAGTCTTGGCAAGTGTGCCTGTCTTTGTGAGCTAGAAACCTCGGTTAGTAGGGAGCCGATATTCAGCGATCGTCAAGTTGACGATCGCTGAATTATTAAGAAGCGTTACGATCGATCTGGAAGCGTTATGTGAACGATCGTGGCAGAGAAGCGGATTTTAATTTGGTATCGCAATGATTTACGCATTCATGATCATGAACCGTTGATCAAGGCGGTGAAGTCAGGTGCAAAGGTAGTTCCAGTTTATTGTTTTGAGCCGAGACAGTTCGGCACGACTCCTTATGGATTTCCGAAGACGGGTGCGATCCGGGCGCAGTTTCTCCTCGAAAGCGTGGCGGATCTGCGGGAGAATTTACGATCGCTTGGAAGTGATTTGATCATTCGGCGCGGTAATGCAGAAGAGATTATTCCCGCGATCGCGAAACAACTAGAAATCGAATCGGTTTACTACTATCACGAAGTCACGTCAGAAGAAACAGCAGTTGAAACGGCGCTGAGTGAAGCATTGAAAGCGATCGAGGTTTCAACTCAAAGATTTTGGGCACAGACGCTTTATCATCCTGATGATTTACCGTTTGACATTCAAGAGATCCCAGAACTGTTTACGAATTTTCGCAAGCAGGTCGAGAAGTCTTCGACGGTATATGACGTGTTTTCGACTCCAGAGCGCTTAACGGAGTTGCCAGAAATTGATTTAGGTGAGATGCCTGTTTTAAGCGATTTTGGGCTAGAACCACACGATCTCGATCCGAGAGGCATGATTCCTTACAAGGGAGGCGAAATCGCAGGAAAAGCGCGGCTTGAAGAGTATTTCTGGAAACAAGATGCGCTGAAAGTTTACAAAGAAACGCGCAACGGAATGTTGGGGATCGATTATTCCTCAAAGTTCTCAGCATGGTTAGCGTTGGGCTGTTTGTCGCCGCGATATATCTATTGGCAAGTGCAAGAATACGAATCGATCCGTGTTCGGAATGATTCGACGTACTGGCTGATTTTTGAATTGTTGTGGCGCGATTATTTTCGGTTTATTGTCGCGAAACATGGCGATCGCATTTTCTATCGTTCAGGCTTGCAGCGGGTAAAGATCGATTGGAAAGAAGATGTCGATCGCTTTGAATTGTGGCTCGAAGGCGAAACCGGATTTCCGCTTGTCGATGCCAATATGCAAGAGATCGCTGCTACCGGATTTATGTCGAATCGCGGTCGGCAAAATGTCGCAAGCTTTTTGACAAAAAATTTAGGAATTAACTGGCAGTGGGGCGCAGAATGGTTTGAGTCTCAGTTGATTGACTACGATGTCTGTAGCAACTGGGGCAACTGGAACTATACAGCGGGCGTGGGTAATGATGCCCGAGGCTTCCGGTTCTTCAACATCACAAAGCAGGCAAAGGACTACGATCCAGACGGTGCGTATGTCAAACACTGGCTTCCGGCGTTAAAGAACGTTCCAGCAGCGAAAGTCCATGAACCGTGGAAACTGTTGCCCGTGGAGCAGGAGCGGTTTAACGTGCGGATTGGCGTGGACTATCCAAATCCGATCGTTGATCTCTTCAAGTCAGCCGAAGCAAACGAGAAGATTTACAACGCTGCATTTGGACGATCGACGCAGGCTCCACAGCGGGAACGAGATCGACGATCGCATTCTAAATCGCAAAAACGTCGTTAATTCTTTCGGACAGGCATGTGGTTTTGGGAATAGTGGAATGGTAGATGCACCCTGATTATTTGCCCCAGTCTTTGACTGGGGTTTTTTATTGGAAATTTGCGATCGGTGGCACAGTTGAGAGCCTGAAATCCATTTATAGTCAAAAACGAGACTATGAGGATAGCGCTATGACGACGACCACTTCTAACGCGATCACAGCGGTTTTAGCAGATTTGGCAGGACTCGACCTGATCACTGAGCCAAGCCAAGTCGCCAAGCTCTCGCAAGATTACTACCATTTCAGTCCGGTTTTGCAGCCCCAGTTGCAAGACAAGTTCGGAGATGTGGTGGTGCGTCCAGCGAATGAGCCAGAAGTGTTACAAGTGGCACAGGCTTGTGTTCGCCACCGAGTACCGCTAACCGTGCGCGGAGCCGGAACGGGAAACTATGGACAGTGTATTCCGCTTGAAGGTGGGGTGATTCTTGATCTAACCAAACTGACAGCAGTGAAGTGGATGAAACCCGGTTTGTTGCGCGTAGAAGCAGGGGCGAAATTAGCCGCGATCGATAAACAAACCCGTGAAATCGGATGGGAGATTCGGATGGCTCCTTCGACCTATCGCACTGCCACGATCGGCGGATTCATCGGGGGCGGTAGCGGTGGAATTGGATCAGTGACTTATGGGCAACTGCGCGATCGAGGCAATCTTCTAGCGGTGCGGGTCGTGACGATGGAAGATCAACCACGAGTACTGGAATTGCGAGGCGATGATGTGTATCAGGTGGCTCATGCCTATGGCACGAATGGGATTATTACCGAATTAGAAATTCCGCTTGCGCCTGCGTATCCTTGGGCAGAAGTGATTGTGACATTTTCGGATTTTATGAGCGCTGCTCGATTTGGACAGGCACTCAGCGATGCGGATGGCATGATCAAAAAGCTAGTCTGTATTTGCCCTGATCCAATTCCGGGTTATTTTGCTGCACTAAAAAGCTACATTCCGACTGGAAAAAGTTGTGCGCTTTTGATCGTTTCTGAGACTTGTTTAGAGCCATTGAGCGAGTTTGTGAAAGAGTTTGGTGGCGAGATTTCTTATCAGAAAGATGCTCAAGATGCCGGGAAGGGAATTGCTTTAGCCGAGTATAGTTGGAACCACACAACGCTTCATGCTCGGAGTGTTGATTCATCGATTACTTATCTACAAACGCTGTTTCCAGATGATAAGAATTTGACGCTTTTAGAAGAGATGTATCATCATTACGGAGATGAAGTCATGATGCATCTAGAGTTTTTAAGAGTAGGCGGAACGGCACGTCCTGCTTCGCTTCAATTAGTGCGATATTCGACTGAAGAACGGTTGAATGAAATTATTGCTGATCATGAATCGAAAGGTGCATTTATTTTCAATCCTCACACGTATTTGATCGAGGATGGCGGAATGAAAATGGTCGATCGAGCGCAACTTCAATTTAAGGAGAAGGTTGATCCTTATGGGTTGTTAAATCCGGGTAAGATGCGTGCTTGGTTGGAGCGGTAGAGAGACATCCTTGTTTTGAATCAATAAACTTGTTGCATGATCCTAAATGTCGATCGAATCGAATTCGGGGCTAAACAGACCAAATGTACCCATCGCACACTAAGAGGATGTTTGAGAAGGATCGAAACTTCCCTCGCTTCGATTACATCCGCCCTGAAATCAATCTCGAGCGGTTTTAACAGCGAACGAAGACTTTTCAAACATCCTCTAACAGCCAACAACAAAGAGCAGCCCGCGAAGGCGGTCTTCGTTTGTATAACTGCGAATTCCATTCGCCAGACTCATGCAAGAAATCTAGTTACTCCCTAAATCAAAAAGACCTCCAATTGGAGGTCTCTTCGTATCGTTCACGTCATGAACTAACCAACCTGAACTTGGTTCGTATCTACCGCAGTCGCACCATTCACGTTATTTGCAACTTCTACCATCTTGTTCAAGATATCCTGACTTGGAACCGTGCCCTTCAATACGACAGTCGTTCCCAACTGTGCCACCCAGAGCGTATTGATATCATCTAATTGTCCATCTTGGTCAAACGCCAACGCAACGCGCTTTGCCAGACCGCTTTGATCATATTCCCCATTCAAACCGACCCGCTCTGGCGGAATTGTGTCACCCGGAGAAACTTGAGCCTCTGGAGGAGCAGATGCCGCCGCATCGGGTGCAGGCTGACCGCTGACCGCCTGCTGAGGATCTTGAGGCTTCTCTTGCCCAAAAAGTCTTTGTAACCATCCCATAACAATCCAAACTCCAAATATCACGTTACACACTGGATTGAACGATCGAGTCGCGAGAATGTCCATCGCTCTAGAGAAGGATTACAAGCGAGAACGGGACTCGATCGCATCATTTTTGACGATATCGGTAAAATTTTCTAGAGTCGGATTTTTGCAGAAATTCTTTCACTCTTGGGTGGACAAGACTGAACGGATGTCGCACGATAGAAAAACAAAATGTTACTCGAAATACAGCAATGAAGCACACGCTCTCGGTTTTGGTCGAAGATGAAGCTGGGGTTCTGACTCGGATTGCAGGGTTGTTTGCCCGACGCGGCTTTAATATCGAAAGTTTGGCGGTGGGTCCTGCTGAACAAATGGGCGTTTCACGGATCACAATGGTGGTTCCGGGAGACGATCGCATTATCGAACAGTTGACCAAGCAACTCTACAAGCTGATCAATGTGATCAAAGTTCAGGACATCACCGAAGTTCCTTGCGTTGAACGCGAACTGATGCTGCTTAAGGTGAATGCAGGAAGTTCGACGCGATCAGAAATTGTCGAACTGGCACAAATTTTCCGGGCGCGGGTAGTGGATGTGGCTGAAGACTCGCTGACGTTGGAAGTGGTTGGCGACCCAGGAAAAATGGTAGCGATCGTACAAGTGCTACAAAAATTCGGGCTGCGCGAGATTGCTCGAACTGGCAAGATTGCACTTAGCCGTGAATCTGGAGTGAATACAGAATTCCTCAAGTCTTTGGAAGCAAAAGTCTAACACCAGTGCGACAGAGTTTTTCGCTTCGATTACATTTCACCTAAGAATTGCAACCGAAGCGAAAGGGTTTTGGAAGGTCTGAATCAAGTTTGCACAAAGTCGAGTACTGCATGGTTGAATTGTGCGGGATGTTCGAGGTGTGGATAGTGACCACAGCGATCAATGAATAGAGGCTGCTCTGCGTTCGGTAGATGTTTCGCGGCAATGTGAGCATGAGCGATCGGAATGATTCGATCCTGTTTGCCCCAAACAATCATGGTCGGTGCTGTAATTTTCGATAGATTTGTGACGATCGATTGATACACCGATTGCCGCACTCCAAGTAAGCATAAATTTGTCTGCGCCATTTGAATCAAGGGAACTTTGCATCCAGGAAGCGCAAAAATCGGATAGCGCAGATCAATCCACTCCTGCGGAATCGCATCTATATCAAACACGCCCTGCCGCAGCATCGAACGCATCACAGACAGGGACGGTTGCAGAGATCGAACTGCCATCGGTAAGGTTGCTAATCGAGCGGAAAGCGCCACTTCTCGCCCTAAACCAAAACTCCCAACTAGTACTAACTTCTCAATTCTCTCCGGAGCCGTCAGCGCGAGTTGCAGTGCTCCTCCACCTGACATCGAGTGACCTATCAAGATTGCAGACCCGATCGATATTACGTTCAGAAATTCTCGAATAAATTCCGCTTGATACCTCAACGAGTACGATGCAGAGGGTTTACCCGATCGTCCAGAACCGACCATATCGATCGCAATCACTCGATGGTTTCGTGCCAAAGTTGGAAGATTGTAATACCAGAACTCTACTGATCCTCCTGCACCGTGCAAGAGTAGAATCGTTCGTCTTCCTTGTCCCGCTTGCCAAAATCGAGTTTTAACGGAACCAACCTGCACATACTGATCAACCGGAGTCTGGGTTAGAAGCATGAATTCATCATCTTACAACAAACCACGATCGCGTGAAATTACTTCACATATGATCGTTACAAACTGAAAACGAGTATACCTGTGGTTGTGAATTTTGGTTATGAATTTTGAACGTGAAGTTCGATCAACGAATGAGTTTAGACAAGAAAAGGCGAATTTGGTGGATGACTCAAGCGACGTTCATCCTAAGTGTTGCAGTGTGGATACGATGCGAAAAATAGATAGCCGATCGCAAACATTGAGAGTGCAGAGCAGAGATAGAGCAACACTATCTTTGTGATTGTGAGTCTTTTGCTCAATAAAGGGGAATTTACAATGAGACTCACTGATTGAACTTTCAATCCGTCTTTTCCAATGCCATAGTTATGCTCTAACCAGAGATCGGGGGAGAGAAGTGATCCACCTCTGTCTCCATTGTTCCAACTATTCTGTAGACTCATTCTCGCCCCCTGTTTTGGTGAAGGTTAGAAAGAAACCGTCAAACTGACGTTTAATCAAAGGCAGAATCTAAAAATTCGTAAGAATTCCCTCACCCACACCATCGAAAAATTAGAATTAGCCATGACCTTGGCAATGTGAATAACAATGGCTCCCACAGTCACCAGCAGCCTCGAAGTCTGCTGTCGCTGTAAAATGCCATAACGTTTCTGTGAGTTCCTGATCTTCGATACGTGCTTGATCAATCGCAGCGATCGTTAATACGCGAGCATCATGGTCGGTTGTTTCCAATCGAATTTGCCCTTTTTGAAGCACAACAGCTTCTCAATGAAGAATGCTAATACCAAAAACATCTTCTAAATTCAGTTCTTGCAGTTTAACTGCCATCTCTTGTAAAAATGCTTGATTGGCTTCAAGGGTTTCGGCGGTGTTGAGGCTGTCAGGCGTTGCTTCCAATGTGTCCTGAAACTCTAGTGGAAACCAAGAGTGTTCTCCTACGCTATCAGTTGCCATCTTCCACAGATAGGGGGCGATCGTAGCATCATCTGGATTGCATACAGGAGTGATGCTTATGGTGTGATGAGCGGTTTGCTCGACAAGTCGCTCATTAGGCACTAAGTCAAAATGTTTGTGAAGTAGTGCTAGACCTACTTTCTGCTGGAGGTTGTGCCGACAAATTACTGTACCAAGCTGATGGAGAAACGCTTTGCTTTCTTTAAGTTGACTTTTTGCAGTATGAAACGAATTCAACTGATCAAAAACTTCTGGCACATAGCTTGTAATCATTTTGTACCTCTAGTTCACTAGCTTGTTTACTGCTATACCACTAGAGTACGGTGCTTGGCTTCAGCCATACAAATCCAAAAACTTAGCTTTTTTGGATGGAAGAAGCTTATAGGTTCAACTTTCCTTGCTTCATTTTTTTGTTAATTTTTCTAATGACCTTCATGCGAGTCCATAGAAGTAGAAGAATTTCTTCCTGTTCGTGAGTTAATTGAAGGCATCGACAGAAGACGTTCACAAAGCTTTTAGGAGGAAACCTACTACTACAGTCGTTTGGATTGAAATATCGACGGAGTGATTCGATCTCAATCACATAGCCCAAATCCTGTAGTAGCTCATAGAGTGTAGTGATGCTAGTTTCTTTGTACTCTAATACTTTCCTTAAGTAATCACTAAATTCCCAGTAGATGTAAGGGTTTATGTCAGCGAACAAGCTATAGCAATCCCAGGTCAGTTGTGAGAGTATAGAGAGGACTAAAACAGCGTTAAAAATGACTTTATGCTAGCTG
>PSLO01000062.1:0-24665 GCA_040289665.1 Leptolyngbya sp. ERB_1_1
AAATCATTGCTTCTATCACAGGCTATTCCTTCATTCGAGAAGCAGTATCTGCCCTGAACGCTGTTTAATTTGGTAGCAGGCTATCGATTAGGACTACCGCTCGATCGAATTTTGCGCGTCGTGAACTGCCCAGATGAGTTGCGATCGCAAACCTCAGCAGTTGTTAAGTTCTCGCCATTTGGACAACATACAAATTTCAGTACTGAATCTGCGATCGCAGTTGAGTTTAGAACAGACTTATCAGCAAACAGAAGGCGATTTTTTGGTTGTCGCGAAAGTCGGAGAGGAACTGTGTGCGATTCGGGTTGATGCTCCTCCGGATTTGATCGAGGTTGATGCTGCAATGATTCGACAGTTACCTGCTGCCTACCGTCAAGGTCATCCACTCAGTATTGCAAGTCATGTTGTCGTGTTGCCTCAGGGAAAAGCAACGTTAGCAATTTTTCTGCTGAAATTAAAGCGCATCCTGGCAGCGATTCAGACAGGTGCCTAATGTGCCGCAGACATTCCCGCTGCTTTAGTTTTTTTGAAGAACAATACGGCAATTCCACTGATTAACAATGCAATCCCAATGAAATAGAAACAATCGTTGAATGCTTGAATGTAAGCTTGCTGTCGGACTCGATTTGCGATCGAAGCAATTGCCTGACTTTGTGCAGTTGAGAGATCTGAACCGCGACTGATAAAGTATTGAGTTGCTTGATTGATTGCTTCTTGAGTTGCTGGATTGAATTGCGAAACGGCTTCACCGAGTCGATTTGAGTGGAATTGTTGGCGTTGGGTGAGCAAGGTTGCGACGGCTGCAATTCCAAACGAGCCGCCCAAATTTCGCATCATGTTAAATAATCCTGATGCTGAGCCAGCTTGAGCGGCAGGTAATCCAGCGGTTGCCACTGTGGAGAGCGGAACCATGATCAAAGGCTGTCCCATCGCTCGGACAAGCTGTGACCAACGGAGTTGATCGATTCCTGAATAGCTCGTTAGCGTGGAATTCATAAAACAGCTTATCGAAAATAAGCTAACTCCAAATCCAATCAGTAGCCGAACATCAATCTTCTGCATCAATTTCGGCACGAAGGGAATGACGAACAATTGAGGGAATCCAACCCACATCAGAACCTCACCGATTTGCATTGCGTTGTAGCCTTGGATTTGTCCTAAGTACAGCGGCAGAATGTAAACTGATCCGTAGAGTCCTAAACCCAAGCTGACATTGACAATGCTGGCTAAACCAAAATTGCGTTCTTTCAGCAATCGTAAGTTAATAAAGGGACGTTTGCGAGTAAGTTCGATCGTAAAAAATATCGTCAAGAAAATCACAGCAAGAATAGACAACCGCACAATTAAATCTGAACTAAACCAGTCTTTGCGGCTTCCTTCTTCGAGGACAACTTGCAACGATCCAAGCCCGATCGCCATCGCAATAATTCCGCCCCAATCGCCTTGTTTTAGCAAGTTTAGCTGCATCGGTTTAGGATCGATCGCGTACCAAACCGCAGCAAGTAACAATAATCCTGGAATTACATTGATATAGAAGACATAATGCCAACTGAAATTCTCAGTTAACCATCCGCCAAATGTGGGTCCGATTGACGGTGCGAACGTTGCGGTGATTCCAAAGAGTGCCATTCCAATCGGTTGCTTTGAAGGTGGAAGTGTCGTGAGTAGCACCGTAAACGCCATCGGAATGAGAATGCCGCCCGTGAATCCCTGAAATGCTCGCGCAACAATCATCGAAGGTAAATTCCACGCGAAAGCACAAGCGATCGAGAAACAAATAAACAACGACGCATTGACTAGCAAATATCGCCGCACTGAAAATACTTGTGACAACCATCCGGTTAATGGAATCACAATGATTTCTGCAACCAGGTAAGAAGTCGAAATCCATGACCCTTCTTCTAACGTTGCACCTAATGCAGCCTGAATATCTTTCAGTGATGAATTTGTAATTTGAATATCCAACACTGCCATAAATGCACCGAGGACGGTTCCGAAAACACCGATCCAGGTTTTTATTGAAACGCGATCGCGATTATCAGCAGTAGCAGTCGTCACAATGTCCCTCCGTTATGGGTGAGGTTGATAAGGATGAGGCGATTGCATAATTCCGAGTCGAGTGTAGATTGGAATCACAATTTTGCGGAGTGCGGGCAATTGTTGACCAAAGTAAAGCGAACCAGCAATACAAAGCACGCCACCGATCGCTAGTGTATTCGGCGCACCAATTCGACTGGCTAAACTACCCGCTAAAAGATTGCCGAAGGTCACCATACTTGCAAAGGCGAGAGAATACAAACTCATTACCCGACCGCGCTTATCTTCATCGACGATCGTTTGCAAAATTGTATTGCCGGAAGTCGATTGCAAAATTAAACTCGCCCCTGCCAAAAACATTGCCAGCAATGATAGCCAGAGCATTCTGGATTGCGAGAATATAATAATCGCAATGCCGAAACCCGCAGGTGCGATCGCCATGATTTTTCCAAGTCCGACAACGGTTTGACGCGATCCAAGATAGAGCGCAGAACAAAGCGCACCGAGTCCAGAAGCCGCCATCAAAAACCCAAGTGTTTCTGCTCCGCCTTTTAAGAACTGTGTCGCAAAAATTGGGGCTAACACTGTATAAGGCATTCCAACTAGGCTGACCAATCCGATCAACAATAAAATCGCTCGAATCGGCGGAAACCCAAACGAGTATGCAATTCCTTCTCGCAACTGTTCTATCACTCCCGTCTGCATTGCTCGCGCAGGGATGGCTTTAGGTTGTAGCCTCATTGCTAACAGCCCAAGTAGAACCGCTAAATAGCTCACAGTGTCGATCGCAAAACAAGCCGTCGTTCCCACTGCTGCAACTAATAATCCCGCGATCGCCGGACCGACTAATCTGGCACTGTTAAAAATCGAAGAATTGAGCGCGATTGCATTGCCTAAGTCTTCACGCTTCTCGACCAACTCCACAACGAATGATTGGCGCGTCGGCATATCTACTGCATTCACACAACCTTGAAACACACTCAGCACAATGATATGCCAAATATCGATCTTGCCTGAAAACGCCAGTACTGTTAACAGCAACGATTGCAACATCGATAGCACCTGAGTCGTGATTAGCGTATGACGGCGATTCCAGCGATCGACTAACACACCTGCAAACGGACTTAAAGCAAAATTCGGAATTTGTTGAGCAAAGCCTACCACACCTAGCATCAGTGCAGAGTTGGTCAAGTGATAGACCAGCCAAATCACGGCGGTTTGTGTCATCCAAGTTCCGATTAGCGACAAGCCCTGCCCAGCAAAAAATAGCCGGTAGTTGCGCGATCGTAAAGCGCGGAAGACAGCAGGCGATCGAAACGGCATAGCTCAACCTTCTAGACAGAACTTTTAGTGTACGAAGCGATCATCCAACCGGACACTGCCCAGAGAAAGAACTGACCAAGAAAATTCCCTCCGATCATTGCAAATCAGCGAGCGAGAATGCCAGAATTACAACAAAACTAAAATTACAACAAAACTGAACTGTGCTAGAAGCTAAACTGTGTCCGAATATTGCCAATAAATACAGTTGGATTGCTATCGAAGTTATTCGCATTGAAGATCGCGTAGAACGAGGGCACGATCGATAAGTTCTTATTCACTGGGTAGAAGTAAGAGACTTCCAAATCGTACTGAGTTCCACCATCTCCATTGCCAGATAGCAGGAATTCGCGACCGCTGAGATAGTCGTAGGGCATCACAAACGAAATGACTCCCAGCGCCCCTTTCTTACAGCGCCCCTTTCTTACCCAGATCCGGGAAGCCAAGACCCGCTTGAAACGATTGCACCCGCACATTTCCACTGGCTCTCGTGGGATTGACCGGATTAATTTTTGTTCGTCCATAAGAATAGCGACCAAAGATACCAAACTGCGGGGTAATCAGCCAATCAAAGTTAGCAATGAACGCATCCGCTGTCGAGTCGAGCAAGAAACCGCGAAATCCATCATCCGCGTAGCCATAAGGCAACGGTTCACCGACAGCACCCCCGATAAATCCGTTTGTTGGATCGAGGTTCGATCGAGTATACAAGAAGCGGAAATTAAAGTTTGGGGTGGGAGAGTAGGCAAGTTCAGCACTGATTGTGTTGGAGCTTTTGAAAAGTCCCCGCGCGGGATTGCTCGATGTGTTAAATCCTGCGGCTGGGCTGAGAAACTCGGTGTTTTCAGCTAGATAGGCTGTCGTTAGGCGAAGCTCTTTAGTGAGATTCCAGACCACAACTGCACCAGAGCCGCGATCGACTGCATTCGAGAGGGTACTACCGTTTGAGTTGAAACTACCTGCACCTGTGAGGAAGAAGGTAAAGCGGTTTTGGTCAAAGTAGCGGTAGAAGTTGACCCGTGGACCGACAACGACTCGAACACTATCATTGAGCGGGAACGAGTAGAAGAGTTCACGTACCGCAACTCCTACGCCCGCCGGAACGCCAGTTTGATCAAGAAACGGAGTTCCCCAGGTGTTGAAGAAATCTGCGGATACAAGCTCATTGGCAGGAGAGTTACCGTTTCCAGCTACTAACTGAGTGACTAGCTGATCTCTGCCCGTAAACGAAGTGGTCAGGGTTAAGAATGTGTAATAGCTAAACGTGATGTTCGGCTGTTCGCGCTGGACTCGTGAGGGAGTGCGAGTCGCTCCAACGCGCAATGGAGGTGCAAAGGCACTTCCACCCCCGGCAACGTTTGGGTTACGTTCAGCCGTGATGCTGCCTGTTGGAAAAGCTCCGGTTAAGTTGAACCAAACGTTTCCAGTGAGCTTCGTCGTGGTCGAGAATTGTTGTTTTTCGAGTGTCGTAGTTCTTGCTTCTAAACGATCCACTCGTCCTCGCAACGTGGCTAACTCTGCGGCGAATTGCTCTTGCAGCTTTTGCAATGTGTTTAAGTCTTCTTTCTTGACCAGATCGGCAGTGGCGGCAGCGAGCAATTCGTTAACTCGATCGAGACAAGCATTCACCCCTGCTGCAAATTCATATCGAGTTAAAGCCCGATTGCCGCGATAAGTGCGATCCGGATAACCCGCGATACAGCCATACCGCTCAACTAAGGATTGGAGTGCCTGAAATGCCCAGTCGGTCGGTCTGACATCCGATAGTTGCGATACGGAAGTCACTTGACTCATGTTCGGAGCAGGTTTCGACTCAGGCTTTGACTCACTGAGTTCCGAAACTGTCATCACTCGCTGCATTCCGTTTCCAGGCTGGCTCGGTGATACATCTAGCCGAGGAGTCTCGATCGCAGGTGTAGCTTTCACGCTCTCCTTCACGTTCAAAGCGACAGGCGATTCAGCAGCGTTGAGATTTGCTTTCACGCTCAAACTGTCTGCTGGCGCGATCTCTAGCTTTTTCTCGATCGTAGGTTCCGCCAGTGCAACAGAAACCAGCCCCAAGCTTGCCGCCAATGCTGCAACCGGGGCTAACACAAGCCGCTGATTCATAAATTCCACTCACTCTTTCTCACACCAGAACGGTATCCGGTATACAAGCATTTCACTAATACTGTGAGATCTCTAGAAGCTTCTGTAGCGCAACTTACAATCTTTTCGCTGAGACAAATTCTGGAAGGATTGACCAAGCTTGATCACAGGGTTCCTTAACTTAACGATTCTTCAGAAGATTGAGGCTCAAGGGACTGGATTTCTTGCACAACTCGATCCTTACTAGAAATCAAATGATACTGAATCGCTTGTGTTGCTGAGAGTGCATCCCGCTGCCGTACTGCCTCTAAAATCCGTCGATGTTCACCGCGAATCTCAAGCACATTGGGGTTATGTTCGATCGTTCTTAATCGCAGCAGTGACATCTTGTCAAACACCTGATCCAAAATCTGCACCAGCCAAGAATTGCTAGAACTTTCTGCTAACAGGCGATGGAATTGATAATCCAAATGCAACAGTTGATAAGGTGTTAGAGAATGAGAAGGATTTGCGATCGCGCGTTCTGCTTGCTGTAAGGTCACTTCAATTTGCCCGATCTGATCTTCGGTTGCTGTTCTGCAAGCTGCCGAAACCGATAGCTGCTCTAAGGCAAGGCGACAATCGTAAAGCTGAATCGCATCCTTGATCGATAAGAGTGCTACCCGCATCGCACCTTGAGCATCGGCAGTGGCTAAATGTTCGCGTTGAAGTAGCCGTAATGCTTCGCGAACGGGGGTGCGGCTAACTTGAAGCTGTTCTGCAAGCTGAGTTTCGATCAGTCTGCTTCCGGCGGCGAGTTCGCCAGACAGAATGGCAGTTCGCAGCATCTGATAGGTTTGTTCGTGCAGGAGTTGGGAACGTTGAAGCGATCGAGCAGAAAGAATCAAAGCGACATCCTCAACAAAATTGACAAGCAACTATGCATTTTTTCAACGGTTAATGATAGAGCGAACAATATAGAAGATCCTAGATGATGTTTTTGGAGTTTAGCGCGTCCTTTACGATCTCTGCGATCGATCTTTCACTTGAATGCAGTTGCACACGGTTCATTTCAAGCATCTTTCACAGGTTTTACGATACCCTTTACGCCTTGTTTTGCTTCAATCTGGGTACTAGAACCATTTGAAGCTAAATTTTTCTGCCTCTTAAGAAAAGTTGAATCAAGCATCTTCAGATAGCCATTTGGTTTGGGGCAAATGCAATTCCGGCAACGTTAATGGCGTTTTTGCTGGCATTCTTTCCGATCGCGGTCAACTTGGCACTGGGTTTAGATACGGTTGAACCGGAGATGAAAGACGTGTTGCGGGCGCTGGGTGCGAGTCAGGTCGAAACCTTTCAGAAGGTGGGATGGACTCATACGTTACCGTACATTTTTGCATCGCTCAAGATTGCAGCATCGTTTGCCTTTATTGGTGCTGAGATCTCTGAGTCAGTTGCTTCAAACGCAGGTTTGGGATTTTTGATTGTTCAAGCAACGGCAGATTTTAATGTCCCGTTAGCATTCGCAGCGCTATTAATTCTGGCGTTGATGAGTGTGTTGCTGTATTGCTTCTTCATCTTAGTGGAGAAGAAAGTGATTTACTGGGCGCGGTAGCGTCCAACTACCAAAAAGAAAAGCGTTGAGAAGTGTTGATTCTCAACGCTTTCTTGTAGCTCTAATCTAATTCGCTGGAATGTGGGCTGGAGCCGATCGAGCAAGTCGAGTCCATTGATGATTGGCATCCACATAACCCACTTCAGCAATATAGGTGCGATCGCTTAAAGGAATGGGGACATCGCAACTCAGTGCCATATCATCAATCTCATGCTGCTCATAGCGTGCTGGTGGGATTGCTCCGCCATCAGTGACATCGTACAACCGCAAAACGAGATTATCACCTGTGTTGCGATCAATTCTAGACCGCAGCGATCGAGGCAAATCCCAAGACGCATAAGCCCATCGAGCATTACGCGGTGTGAGTACCAGACGACCCTCACTGATACCCGTTGAAAGCGTCGCGTCGAACGTTTCGCCTGTGACAAATGGGTTCGTATTCGTCTCCACATCTGGAGCTACAGGACTGGCTGTACCCGTGGTGAATGCTGTAGATTCAGTCGAATCTGTCCGAGGTGCATCTGAATGGTGCTGACCAGAGACGAAAGACCAAGTGGCTGCTCCGGCTCCGGCTGCCGCTGTGGCTCCACCTGCTAACACGTCCCCGTGTGGGGTAGATGCTGCTCCTTCTGAT
The DNA here is from genome assembly GCA_040289665.1 of Leptolyngbya sp. ERB_1_1. Lineage (GTDB taxonomy): Bacteria > Cyanobacteriota > Cyanobacteriia > Leptolyngbyales > Leptolyngbyaceae > Leptolyngbya. The sequence continues at coordinate 7,674 of PSLO01000062.1, forward strand.
TGAGTCACGTCATTTCCTGGGTCAGTGACTCGATGCGTAATGCGTTGGAACCAGCTTGGAGACTGAGAATCAGTGATTTGCGGCTCAGGTGACGTTCTGTTAACAACCGGATCGCTTGCTTGAGTCGCATGATTTGCTGAATTGTTTTCGTGATGCGTCACGCGCTGAAACCAGGTTGGAGAGTTTGGATCAGTTGCCTGCGTTTCGGAGGGTCGATTGATCGTTGGTTCTACTTCGGTATCGCGATCGTCGGATAAGAATGATTTTGGTGAATCAACTGTACCGCCTGTCACCGCTGTACCTCTTGCAACATCACCGAAAGGGTTAGCCGCAGGAACTCGTACATGAGTCGATCGCGCTAAGCTCAGCCATTGATCATCGGCTGTGACATAACCAATTTCTGCAAGATAATCACGATCGGGAAGTCCGATCGGTAGCCGTTGACGTTGCGTAAGTTCGTCGCAATCGAATTGTTGAACGCTGTGGGCGGGTTGTTGTGCTAAATCGATATCGGTGACATCGTACAGTCGGAGGGCGAGTTTTTCGCCGCCCTGTTGCCGCATTGCTTGTCGTTCTTCAGCGGAAATGTCCCAGAACGCCTCAACCTCTTGAGAACTGCGGGATTTTAGAACAATACGGCTTTGTTTAGGGCGATCGCCAAAGGTTGACCAAGCTGCTGCAGCGGCTCCCACTGCTGCACCGCCTAATGCTGTACCGCTCAAATTTCCGGTACTTACATTTCCTGCATTACCGAAGGGATGGGAGCGATCGACGTTTCCAGTGACGTTGGGTTCGAGATCGAGATTACCTGTTCGATTCGTTTCGGTATTCCAAGCGAGATCAGCATTTGGAGTATCGAGATTGGTCGAGTCACGGTTGGTCTGTAGCGGGTCGTATCCTCCTTCGACGTAAGGCGTACCCCCAACCGTGTTATCTCGATTCGAGTAATCTGCGCTGTATTCGGGAGGATTAAAAGTTCCAACTGCACCACGCTCACGTGTGCCAGAGGCATCGTGTCGATGACGGCGACCCCCTGCCAGCATCCAGAGCAGTGCGGCTCCAGAAGCAATCGGTAATAGCCACCAGAGCCACTTCGGGAGTCCGGTCCCGCTCTCTGCAACTGCTCCGGTTCCGGCGGTGTTGTCGCCAGGGAACAGGAAGGCTAAGGGATTGTCACCTTGAGCATTGTTGCCTGAATTGGTTGCGGATTGATCGCCTGTGTTCGTTTTCTGGACGGGGGTTCCTTTGGCAGCGCTCACAGACGCAACGGGAGCAACTCCGGCTCTCTCGATCGCAGTTTGTCCAGGGGCATTGGTGGCAAGTCCCAGAAATGCCTGTACCGCTGGATTTGCTCCATCTTTATAAACGTAGTAGAGCGCTTGCGAGAACGGATAACGGGGATCAGTGGGGGGCGTTCCGTGCAGGGGCACAGCTTTTACCCCAGGGAAGCTTTTGAGTTGATTGGCAGTGGCATAGCTGATTCCGTTATTTCCAAGGTTGGCAACAACCGCTTTGGTGCTGTCTTCACTCAGTCTTAGTGCGTTTGCACCTGTCGCAAATTTGGCTTCTTTGAAGACGGGATAGCTCTTAAATGCTTGGCGGGTATCGCTGCTATCGGGTCGATCGATGAACTTGATCGCAGCATTTTGCCCACCGACTGCTGACCAGTTCTTGATTTCACCGCGAAAGATCTTGGCGAATTGCTCGCTCGTTAAGCTTTTGCTGAATGGGTTGTTTGCGCCGATCAGAATTGCAATTTTGTCGCGTCCGACTGGCACCGTTTTCAAGCCTTGAGCTTTTTCGGCATCGTTAAGGGGGCGACCGATCGCAGCGATATCGGCTTTTCCGTTGAGAACGGCTTGAACTCCGGCGGGTGTGCCATTCGCGGCAATGTTGACTTGAGTGCCCGGAAATTTTTGTTCAAACTGTTGTTTCAGAACCAAGTTGACGGCTGCCATGCTGCTAGACCCATCAATCCGAACCTTGGTTCCTTGAGCAACAGAAGCGGGAAGTTGGAAAGCGGCAGTTTGCGCTTGAGCGAATTGCACTTCTGCAACCGTAGCACCCATGAGGAGAAGCGCAAGACCGACAGTGGAGGAATAATTTTTATGCACCATATTTTTATGCCCGTGGTAGCAAAAACTTTTTTACACCGTTGCTGTCTAAAAAGACAAGTGCAAGCGGATATAGTTTACGAGTAGTCATTAGAACATGGGTGATAGAGCAACGATCGCACTTATCCCGCAGAACGAGAGCACCGTATTGATTACAATACGGTGAATTGTACGGATTTGATCACTCGTTAAGACTTTATTAATTAATGTGGGAAAATAGAGCGGCTAAAAGCGAGAATTTGCAGCGGCTGAACGCTAAGCCCAAGGAATGCGGATGACTGATCCTGTTACGAAATCGCCAGAATCGAGTTATAAAAATGCGTTTAAAGCACAGGTGCGATCGTATTTTGATCGCATTGCAGCAGATCTCGATCGCTGGAATCAACGCAACCACTATTACTACCAAGATCTCGATCGCTTACATCGGTTTTTTATTCCACCCGGTAGCCGGGTTTTAGAAATTGGGTGTGGAACTGGAGCGCTACTTGCAGCACTCGATCCGGCGATTGGGGTTGGAATTGATTTTTCTCGATCAATGGTCAATCTGGCTCAAGCAAAATATCCGCATTTGAAATTTTATTGTTTGGATGCAGAAACACTGACCCCTGAAGATTTACCAGAGAAGGAATTTGATTTCATTGTGATATCGGGGGTATTAGGACACTTCAGTGATGTGCAGCAAGTCTTGACAAATCTGCAAGCATTTTGTCATCGTCGCACGCGATTGATTCTGACATTCCACAACTTCTTGTGGCAGCCTTTACTTCACTTTGCTGAGCAGATCGGTCAGCGCCGTCCGCAGCCTCCTCAAAGCTGGCTTTCGATGACGGATGTATTAAATTTGCTTCAGATTACCGGGTATTTGCCCTTACGATCGAGCCGTCGATTTCTATGTCCGAAACCCGTGCCATTGATTGCGCCATTGCTGAATCGAGGATTGGCGCATTTGCCGCTTCTGAATCATTTTTGTTTAACAAACTACATCGTGGCAAAACCTCAGCTTGCAATGAATGATCAGCGCTATTCTTGCTCGGTGATTGTGCCTGCTCGCAATGAAGCGGGAAATATTCGCGGTGCGATCGAGCGTTTACCACCGTTGGGCAGTCACACTGAAGTTATCTTTATCGAAGGGCATTCGCAGGACGACACATGGAGTGAAATTCAGCGCGTGGTCGAAGAAGGGCATCCGAGATTTACGCTCAAAGCATTTCAGCAGCGCGGTAAAGGAAAAGCAGATGCGGTGCGGTTGGGATTTGCAGAAGCAACGGGCGATATTTTGATGATTTTGGATGCGGATTTGACGGTGCAACCGGAAGATTTGCCACATTTTTATGAAGTGATTGCAAGCGATCGTGGTGAATTTGTCAACGGATCGCGATTGGTGTATCCGCGATCGGGAAAAGCAATGCCTTGGCTCAATAACTGGGCGAACAAGTTTTTTAGCTTGATCTTTTCGTTTCTACTGGGGCAATCGATTAAAGATACGCTCTGTGGCACGAAAGTACTGCGACGAAGCGATTACGAAAAAATTGCAGCCGGAAGAAGCTACTTTGGGGACTTCGACCCGTTTGGCGATTTTGATCTTTTGTTTGGCGCAACAAAATTGGGGCTTCACCTCGTCGATGTGCCTGTGCGCTATCAGCCCCGAATCTATGGTTCGTCAAACATTGCTCATGTGCGAGAAGGGCTAATTTTGTTGCAGATGTGTTTTCATGCTTCCAGAAAGATTAAATTTTTTTAGCGTTTTGGTACTCGTCTGGCTGCGCTGAATCTTGTATCGTAATGTAGTTTGCATTCTTGGTATGATGGCGTATCGACTGAGTAGAAGCTGAATGAAGAGATTTTGGAATCCGATCGAGACCTGGGCACAACTGAAAAGCCCACCTCAGACGCGTCGTACCGTTGCACAGAGTTATTCTCAGCCCTGGAAGAAGCCAACTTCGACTCGATTGAACGCGATCGGACAAGTCTCGATCGTGCTTCCCGTATACAACGAGCAAGCCTGCATTCGCCAAACGTTTGAAGTTATTCTGCGCTATTTAGAAACACACCCGAACTTTACATTCATTTTTGTGAATGACGGATCAAGCGATCGCACCAAAGAGATCATCACCGCTGGAATTCACCTAGCGAAGACATCTCAGATTCAATTGCTGTCTTATCATCCTCGCGCGGGAAAAGGGTATGCAATTCGGCGGGGAGTTGAGTATGCGGATGGGGATTTGATTTGTTTTCTTGATAGCGACTTAGCCTATTCACTGTCACATTTGGATCGATTAGTGGAGAAACTGCAAACTTATGATGTCGTGATCGGCAATCGCAGCTTAGCGAGAGGCAATCAGAAAGATGTGAGATTAAGTCGAAAAATTGCAGGCAAAATCTTCAATCTTTTGTCGCGTAAGATTCTGAATCTGCAATACAGCGATATGCAGGCGGGGCTAAAAGGATTTCGCAAATCGGTTGCAAAAAAACTATTTTCTCGACAGACATTAACCGGATTTTCGTTTGATGTGGAGCTAATTTATTTAGCAGAAAATTGGGGTTATTCGATCGGAGAGATTCCGGCAAAAGTTTCTGCGAAACATCAGAAAAAATTGTCGAAAGTCAATTTGATCCAAGACTCGATTAAAATGCTTCTGGATTTACTCAAAATTCGATTCAATGATCAGTTAGGTCGATATCAATAATGTCTTGGTTAAATCTTTTATCGTTTGCTGGGATTTTTGTCCTGTGTGGGATTGCATGGCTCGGTTCTGAAAATCGCCGCGTGATTCCGTGGAAAGTTGTTCTCTGGGGCATCGCGCTTCAACTAATTTTAGGATTGCTGGTATTTACGTTCCCGGTGACGCGCTTTGTCATTAGCGTGATTAGTAATAGTATTAATGCCTTACTGGATGCAACCGAAGCGGGAGCGCGATTTCTGTTTGGATCGCTGCTCGTTCCAGATCCGAGTGCAACACCAGGACCGATTTTGGTTGGACGTTGGATCGCGCGTGCGGTGACTCCTGCTTATGTTCCGGTCGCAGGCGATCGCTTAAGTCCTGAAAATCTGAATTTAGGGTATGTGTTTGCCTTTCGAGCGTTACCCTCGGTGATCTTCTTTTCAGCGTTAATGTCGTTGTTGTATTTCTTGGGAGTAATTCAACCGATCGTTAAGTTCTTTGCCAAAATCTTTCGTCGATCGATGAATCTCAGCGGTGCAGAAGCATTAAGCGGAGCGACAAATATCTTTGTTGGAATCGAATCCGCTTTGGTGATTCGACCGTATCTCGCTAGCATGACTCGTAGCGAACTCTGTGCCATTCTCACGGCTTGTTATGGCAGTATTGCATCTACGGTTCTCGCGTTGTATGCCGGATTATTGCGTCCAGTATTTCCAAACATTACAGGGCATCTAGTTTCAGCCTCATTTATGGCAATTCCCGCTTGTTTTGTCATTTCTAAGCTGCTTGTACCTGAAACCGAGGTTCCCAAGACATTAGGAGCATTACCCGAAGAAGATGCAGAAAGCGACGATCGCTTCGCTTCAGAGCGTCCAGCAGGTGCAATGGAAAGTGTAATCGTGGGCGCAATGGATGGAGTGAAATTGGTGATTGCGATCGCGGCTCTTTTGATCGCCATTCTCGGACTGGTTGCGCTGGTGAATTTGTTTTTCGCCAATCTCGCTGGACTTGCAGTCAGTAACAATTTATTTATCAGACGGATTGGCTTAATTTTTCAAGTAGTGACGCTGCAAAATATTATGGGTGCGCTGTTTTTGCCGCTGACCTTTCTAACAGGTGTTTCTGCAAACTGGAACGAAATTTGGCAAGCGTCAGTTTTAATTGGACGGCGATTGTTAGAAACGGAAGTTCCGGCTTATCAACAACTTGGCGTATTGGCAAATCAGGGAGCAATGAACGATCGAGCTTTATTGATCATCAGTTACTGTTTGGCTGGATTTGCTCACTTGCCCTCGGTTGGTATCTTTGTCGGTGGCTTTTCGGGCTTGATTCCATCGCGTCGCAAAGAGCTTGCAAGTCTGGGTTGGAAGGCACTCTGGGCGGCAACGTTAGCAACACTGATGATTGGTTGTGTTGCGGGTGTCTTTTACTTTGGTAATCCGTCTGTGTTGAGAGGGTAGAACATGAAACGAAATTGGCTGATCGGATGTTTCGCGATCGCAGTTCTTTTATTTACATCAATTTCCAGCATTGCTCAAACTTCGTCGCCCTCTCCAACAGGGGCGCTCGGCGTTCCGGTCGCCCCGATCCCGGTCGATCCTTCTTTGCCTGCAAATCGTCCTGCAATTCCAACTGCTTCACCTTCTCCCTCTCCGACCGCTTCCCCGAAAGCTTCTCCGACCGCAACACCGCCTTTGATTCCGATCGCGCCTACCGTTACTCCTTCTTTACCTGTTGCTCCTACGGCTCCTCCGCTCCCCCTCAGCGGTGATTACAAAGATCCGAACAATCGCTTTATGATTGGCATTCTCAAAGATTACAAAGTCAGTCCTTTAGCTGGAACGGTACTGATCGAAGCGCCAGACGGAAATTTAGCTTATAGCGTTCTAGCTCAGCCCCAATCGCAATTAGGTGTAACCAGCGGTGTGATTCCAAACGATGCACTGGTAACAGCGGCGCAAAATGCGTTTCGACAAGGCGAAGGATTTCAGACGGGAGACGTGCGATCGATTCCCGGTGGTGTGCAGATCGATTGGACGGGAAATTTGACGATCGCGGGTCAAACCCAGCCCGTCGGAGGCGTGATTCTAGCGAGGCAGGCAAATAATAGTGTTTTGCTGGTCTTGATTGCAGCAACGAATGCGGGAGGCGATCGAGTTTTAAGTGCGGCATCTGCACTCTCAAATAGTTTGCGTGTGAGTTAACGAGGATCAAGAAATAGGCGCAGTTTTAACCGCAAGCCTATTTCTATCTCTAGCTCATTCGCACCAGGGCTGAGATTTTGGCAAGCTTCTCTGGCTCTAATCCCTCAAGCTCATCGAGTGCTAACCACTTCTCTTTAACCAATCTGGCAAACACAAAGACCAAACCCGAATATCGGTAATCGTATTTGCCATCGATTTCATGACGTTTTGCACTCAAGAAATCGTGTAGCTGCCAAACATCACTCGCCTCTGAAACGGTGCTCGCTTTCTCAGTCACCGATTGAATCAAGGTGTCAATCTCTCGTTGATACGCTCGATCGAAGGCGGATCGAGAAATTTCTTTTTCGGTCTTAGACCACTCAACTTCACTCACTTGCATTTCTTAAACTTAAATTGCAGTCCCATATGAATACAGCAATGAGCGCTCTTGAATTAGAACGCTCATTGACACAAATATCGACGATCGCTCAACAAATTTTCTACCGCATCAGATTTAGCAGTTCCTTGGGTGAAGCGAGTAAATCGATCGCCACAAAGAAGATTTTGCCTTGAGGATTCAGCAAAAATCGCCAAGCCATGTTCATTCCAACCGCAGCACCAAACCAAGGAGTTTGCACTTTTCCAGTGACTTTGATTTGAGTGTAACCATCTTCAGCGGGTTCCGTAACGCCGCGCTCTGGCATCAATTTGAGGTTTTGGCACTCTTCTCTAAAGAACTGCATCACCGCTTCTTTGCCCACGATCGGTCTTTGGAACGGCGGCTGTAATGCACCATCGGGAGCGAACAACTCAATTAACCCATCAAAATCATTGGCGTTCATGTTGTCCATGTACTTCAACACGGTTGCATTATTGATGCCTTCGATTTTGACTTGAGTGCGTTGAGACTGGTCTTTAGGAGCCACAACAGGTTCTGAGATTCGTGCAACCCCCTCTAGTTTTGCGGGATCATATCCCATGTCCACAACCGAGTTCCGCAAGACCGTAATTTGCTGCCCTTGATCCAAGTCTCTCAAAGCTTGCAATACCGCAGACGCATTTGCAGAAAGCTCATAACCGCTCGGAATCGGGGCAACAATCCCTTGCTCCATCCATTCTCCAAGCTGAAACCAGAATCCCAGCTTAATGTTGGGCGACCAAGTTGCGTAGGTGCGGCAAATGGGAGTATCTGCACGGTTCGCGAGGTCACACATCACTTGCGTTTGCTCAGGAAACGACATCTTTTTAATTTGTTCTAACGTCGGTTCTGCAAACTGCATACTCGCCGCACCCGGAGCCGCTACGGTGACAGTTTTGCCCATCTCCAGATAAGCAAACCAAGTCCATGCCAGTTGATCTTCTGCGCTGAGTTGGTTGAATCGAGCAGTCGTAGCGGGTACAGCATCCGCCGAGAGTGTACCGGGGAAAATACCACGGGCTGAGTCGATAGTAATCGGCATAGTGTAAAACCCTAGAGTGTTGGATGGTTGCAGAAAACTCGATGAATGCCTTGTTTTCTTGCCATATGATAACTTATCACATTTCTTAACAAAACTGCTAATATTTCTTCAAATACTTCTCATAAAGGCGAGTTGATTTTTCAGCAGCCCTCGATCGAGAGCCAAATACTAGATTTTTGATAAATATCTCCAATGCTTGAGATATCGCGGCTGACAGTTTCTAGAATAGAGAAGCGACAACTTAAAGTTTTGTATCAAATGAGGAGGAGCAGTATGACTCCTGCGGTGTTAATTGAAAAGTTACAAAAGCGTTATGGAACCGTAGAAGCGGTTAAAGATGTATCGCTAGAGGTTCAACCGGGTGAAATTTTCGGGCTTTTAGGTCCGAATGGCGCAGGCAAAACTACCACCTTGCGCTGTCTTTGTACCTTAACTGAACCGGATGCCGGAAGAATTGAAGTTTCGGGAATTAGCGCGATCGACCATCCGCGTGCGGCTCGGCAGCGATTGGGCTATGTCGCTCAAGAAGTGGCGATCGACAAAGTTCTCACAGGTCGGGAACTGCTCGAACTTCAAGCAGCGCTCTACCATTTGCCCAAGTCTTCGATTAAACCTCGAATTGCTGAAGTTCTCAATCTGCTTGGGCTTGATGAGTGGGCAGATAAAAAGAGTGGCACCTATTCCGGCGGATTGAAAAAGCGGCTGGATTTGGCTGCGGGTCTGCTTCATCAGCCGGATGTTCTCGTTTTAGATGAACCGACGGTCGGATTGGATATTGAGACCCGTGTTGCCGTTTGGCATTTCTTGCGACAACTGCGCGAGCAAGGCACAACGATTTTGATTACCAGCCATTACTTAGAAGAAATTGATGCGCTTGCCGATCGCGTTGCCATTATCGATCGTGGAGTCGTCATTTCGTCAGGAACGCCTTCTGAACTGAAAGATCAAGTCGGTGGAGAGCGAATCACGCTGCGGATTCGGGAGTTCTCACCAATTGATGAAGCAGAAAAAGCGCGATTGCTGCTCGAATCGTTGCCGATGGTTCAAGAAGTCATCATTAACGGAGCGCAAGGAAATTCGCTAAACTTAGTCGTTACTCCAAACAGTGATGCTTTAACCACCGTTCAGCAAGCACTTCAGCAAGTTGGATTACCGACTTTTGGGATTGCTCAATCTCGTCCGAGTTTAGATGATGTGTATCTTGCGGCAACAGGACGTACTTTAATGGATGCAGAATTAGCTGCTGCCGGAAGCCGCGATCCGAAAGCAGAACGGAAGCAAAGTATGAGATAGCTCTGTTTGAATGTCATTCACAATTTAGATTGAATTTATGAGTACAACCATTACCCCTCCAAAGGCTGCATTAGAGCAAAAGACTGCGATCGAGCAATCGAATCCGCTGGGCGATTTTCTTCAAGAAACTGCGGCAATGACACGACGATTGTTTATTCAACTTCAACGCCGCCCGTCTACGCTGATCGCAGGCATTATTCAACCGCTGATGTGGCTAATTCTGTTTGGTGCGCTGTTTCAAAATGCACCCGCTGGCTTGTTTGGGAATCAAGTAAATTATGGGCAATTTCTCGGTGCAGGCGTGATTGTATTCACGGCATTTGGCGGTGCGTTGAATGCGGGACTTCCGGTAATGTTCGATCGAGAATTCGGTTTCTTGAATCGATTGTTAGTCGCACCGTTAGCTTCGCGATTCTCGATCGTCATGGCATCCGCAATCTTTATCACGACGTTGAGTTTGATTCAAACTGCCGCGATTGTTGCCATGAGTGCGTTTTTAGGCGCAGGATTGCCGAATGCGATCGGGCTTGCATTGGTCGGGCTGATCGTTTTGCTATTAGTCGTTGCGGTCACAGCGTTAAGTTTAGGATTGGCGTTTGCGCTACCGGGACATATTGAATTGCTTGCCGTGATTTTTGTCACAAATCTACCGTTACTGTTTGCGAGTACAGCACTGGTTCCGTTGTCGTTTATGCCGAAATGGTTGCAAGTCGTTGCAACGCTGAATCCGTTAAGCTATGCGATCGAGCCAATTCGCTATCTTTATTTGCACCCGGATTGGAGCTTTGGCAGCGTGATTATGCAAGCACCGTTTGGGAATGTGACGTTAGGTGGAGCGTTGCTGATCTTGGTTGGACTTTGTGCGATCGCGTTGGTGAGTGTTCAACCCTTGATGAAACGTCGATTGGCTTAAACTTGCGACGAATTTGTAATCGGGCAGATGTAGAATTTAGACTACATCTGCCCGATTTTTTATGACTCGATCGATCATCGTTTTCGGCAGCATTAATATGGATCTCGTCGCGCGAGTTCCTCAATTGCCTAAACCCGGAGAAACGTTATCTGGGCATTCATTTTCAACAGTGCCGGGAGGAAAGGGGGCAAATCAAGCGGTCGGCGTTGCAAAGCTCAGGGGATCGAGTCGAATGATCGGGCGCGTTGGAGATGATGCGTTTGGAGTGGAACTGCTGAGAAGTTTGCAAGATTCAGGAGTGCAAACGGATTTGATTACCATCGATCGTGCTACCTCTTCTGGCGTTGCGATGATTGCGGTAGATGATCGGAGTGAGAATCACATCATCGTAATTCCAGGTGCTAACGGGAATGTAAGCGATAGTGATGTCGATCTCCTTCGATCAGTATTAACTGATTCATCAATTTTGTTATTACAGCTTGAGATCCCATTACCCACTGTCGAAACTGCTGCAACGATCGCGAAACAGATCGGAACAACGGTCATGCTTGATCCTGCTCCCGCACCCACGAAGTTTCCAGAGACGCTTTATCCATTGATTGACATTTTGACTCCAAACGCGACCGAAACTGCTCAACTCGTTGGATTTCCAATTCACAATCAATCTGATGCCGATCGCGCGGCGACTGTTCTACAAGATAAAGGAGTCAAAACGGTCTTGATTAAACTCGGTGCTCAAGGAGCATTTTGCGCGACAGAACGCGATCGATTTTTTGTCCCAGTTTTCCCCGTTCAAGCGATCGATACGGTAGCGGCGGGAGATGCGTTTAATGCGGGATTGGCGGTTGGTTTAGCAGAAGGATTGTCGATGCGAGAGGCGATCGTGTGGGGTGCCGCATCGGGAGCGCTTTCAACTACAAAATTTGGGGCACAATCTTCATTGGTCGATCGTGCTACATTTGACGATTTTTTAAATCAAATGCAAAAACCCTGAGCCGAAAACGACACAGGGCGGACTTCTGACCAAACCTTACTAGAGCAAGGAGAGTAAGTTTGTGATATTAAAACTATACAGAAAATCATTTCGATTTGTCCCTTTCTTTAGAATAAAAACGCGACCTAACGGAAGTTAGAGCAATTTCTTAAACCACTACTTTTACCGACTGAATTGATTTAAGAAATGTACGGTAGCGTACTTAATTCTGATGCAATTCTGCTAATGGTCAAACATTATCAAAGCGAATCACAAAGGGTTGGGTAATCTTACCCAAGAGAGTAGGATTCATGCTGCTAGATTTGGTAATAAAAACATCTCTACGTCTTTAGACGGAAGACGTTGCATACCCGTAGACATACTCTAGGCTTCACTTCTAAAAAATCATGGCTCTTCTTCGCACGAGTAACCCTTAAAGATGGAATCATTACAGCAAATTAATATTTTCGTTGTGGATGATGACCCCGACACGCGAGACCTGCTGAGATTTATGCTGGAAGAAGAAGGCGCGATCGTCACCGTTGCGACGAATGCTAAAGAAGCATTGTCCCTTTTAGAGAAAGAATTGCCAACTATTTTGGTAAGTGATGTTGCCATGCCCGAAATGGATGGATTTCAACTAATTCAACAGGTCCGCGAACTACCCCAAGGTGCAGAACTTCCTGCGATCGCGCTAACCGCCTACGCTCGCGATGAAGATCGTCTGCAAGCGATCAACTCCGGATTCAATGATTACTTAACAAAACCTGTTGACCCGCTTGAACTAATGCGCCTCATTCAGCGATACTGCATCATGGGGTAGTTGAATGACGAATGACTGATAAGGCATTGAACTATCTCGATACCACTTATTTCATTGAGTTAGTTTGAATGTGCTCTGAGTCTTCGCTCAAGATTTTGATCGTGGACGGCGATGATTTCGATCGCGAAACCTATCGTCGTTATTTATCTGACAAATTTATTGTTTTAGAAGCAACTTCTGCCAGCGATGCGCTTAACATTTGTCGTACAAAAGCGATCGATTTAATATTATTAGATTTTTTACTTCCAGATGGTGATGGGCTTGCATTATTAGAAGGAATCAAAACAATATTGAAATCGCTGCACCCTCCGATCGTGATGATTACGGGGCAAGGAAGCGAATCGATCGCAGTTCGGGCACTCAAACAAGGTGCAGAAGATTATTTAGTCAAAAGTCAAGTTACATCTGAAGTCCTAAACAACGCAGTGCGAAGAGCGATCGAAAATGCTCAACTTAAGTCTGACCTTGCTCAAACTCAGGAACAACTACACGAAAGCCAGCGTTATATTCAACGACTCACCGAAGCGATTCCTGGAATTCTCTATATCTATGACTTGGCTGAACAGCGCAACGTTTATATCAATCGCCAGATTACAAACTTGCTTGGCTTTACCCCAGAGCAAGTTCAGGAAATGGGGAGCGATGTGCTACCAAAGTTAATTCACCCGAATGATCTGGAGCGAGTTCCACTGCATCTTTCACAGTTCCAAACTGCGCGAGATGATCAAGTGTTTGAGTTTGAATATCGAATGCAGAATGCTGAGGGTGATTGGTGCTGGTTTCACACACAAGAAGTTGCATTTCGTCGATCGCCTGATGGAACGCCAGATCAAATCTTGGGAATCGCTCAACAAATCATGCAGCGCAAACAGATAGAACTTTCGCTTGCACGATCGAACGAACGATTTGAACTTGCAGCAGACGCGATCGGTAGCCTAATTTATGAGGTCGATTTCACAACAGGGCATGTCGAACGAACGCGCGGATTATTTAACATTGTTGGGTATTTGCCAGAAGAAGCAGAACCGACGATGCAATGGTGGCAAAACCTGATTCATCCGGATGATTTGGCAGCGATCGATGAGGCGGCACTGCTCGAACAACTCAAGACAATCGATCGATTTCAACATCAGTATCGCGTCAGACATAAACAAGGGCACTATGTCTGGGTGTATGACCAAAATGTGATCGTCCGTGATGAGAACCACCAACCGATTCGTATGATCGGCAATACCGCTGATGTTAGCGATCGTATCGGTGCGATTCAGGAGCAAGAGCGATTATTTGCTGAAGCCGAAGCTGCTCGCGCTGAAGCTGAAGCCGCCAATCGAAGTAAGGATGAATTTCTCGCGATCGTCTCTCACGAATTGCGCTCTCCTCTGAATTCCATTCTCGGTTGGGCAAGGCTGCTTCAAGCCCGCACTTATGATGCTGAAACGGTAAGTCGCGCCCTCAGCACGATCGAGCGCAATGCTCAAGCTCAGTCCCAACTGATCGAAGATTTGCTTGATATTTCTCGCATGATTCGCGGTAATCTCCGAATCTCCTTAGCCCCAGTAGATCTGGCTCCGATTGTGGAAACGGCGATCGCGAATGTACAACTCGCCGCAGAAGCGAAAGAGATAGCGCTGCGACTATTGCGTAGAGCGGAGTTACCGCAGGTGGAATCTATCCTTGTTATGGGCGATTCCAATCGGTTGCAGCAAGTTATCACAAATCTATTAACAAACGCAGTTAAATTTACTCCAAACGGTGGAAATATTGTTGTTCTGTTAGGGATTGCAATCGACAATCCATCAATCGTCGAAATTGCTGTTCGTGATACAGGTAAAGGAATTGATCCGGAGTTTTTACCTCATGTGTTCGATCGATTTGCTCAAGCTGAAGGCGATTCGAGCCGTTCTAAGGATGGATTGGGGTTAGGGCTGGCAATCTCGCGCCACTTAGTAGAACTACACAATGGAACGATTCAGGCTGAAAGTCCGGGTGCAAATCAAGGAGCAACTTTCACGGTTCGACTGCCATTAATTCAACCGTGACTATAAAAAACCCTTTGCCGCAACAGCAAAGGGTGACTTTAGAAGAGAGTAAAGAGAGTAGCTTTAGACAATTAAGCGTTAAGCATTGGGCAGAACTGAGCTTGCGTAAGCATCTGTGACATCAAATGCAGGAACGCGGTTGCTGTAATCGATCGGGGTTCCGGTGATCGATTCTGATAGTTTTTCAAATGAGGTCGATCTCCAATTGCGGGCATGAATCGGCTTGGATTGTTCGCCCAAGAAGTAAGCCAACGAACCTAGCAAAGCAACCGCCACCCAAGCAACCACAAATAGACTGATAAGAATGACCATCGGAACCTCCTGTTAAGTTCTGTTTCTTTCTGTAAACTAATGTAACAGAGTATTGCCAAAAAAAGCAAATTGCTGATCTGGCGTGATAACCGAACTTAATTCTCTAGCCAGATGAGATGATCGAAGAACGCACTCGATGATACGATCGCTTGCGACCTTTATATTTTTTGCGGCATCTCTTATGGCAAACTCTATTGAATTCAACTTATTTGCGCCTTACAACGAAAAAGTATCACTCCTCGGCTCATTCTCCGATTGGAAAAAACTTCCGATGAAAAAGGGAGAAGATGGATACTTCCGAGTACACGTCGATCTCGAAGATGGAAGCTATGAATATAAATTCCGGGTGCAGTCCAAAAGTTGGTTCTTTGAGCCGAATCAATGGGTTGATGTCACTGATCCTTATGCGCCAAACGTAAACGGAAATAGCGCGTCAGAAAATGCGATCGTGCAAGTCAAAGACGGCAAGCGCGTGGTTGATACCTACGTTTGGCAAAATGACGATAAGCCATTGCCCGCCGATCATGAGTTGGTCATTTACGAATTGCATGTTGCAGATTTTTCTGGAGGAGAAGACGATCCGCTGGTGCGGGGCAAATATAGGCACGTTACAGAAAAACTTGATTATTTAAGCGAATTGGGCATTAATGCGATCGAGCTAATGCCTGTAAAAGAGCATCCTGGCGACTACAGTTGGGGATACAATCCACGACACTTTTTTGCCCCCGAAACCAGTTACGGCACCACCGCAGAACTCAAGCAATTCATTGATGAATGTCACGGGCGCGGAATTCGCGTCATCATTGACGGGATCTACAACCATTCGGAATCCTCTGCACCGCTCACTCAAATTGATCACGACTATTGGTATCATCATCAACCGCGCGATCCCGACAACAATTGGGGTCCTGAATTTAACTATGAGCATTACGATGAAAATTTAGATACTTATCCTGCTCGTAAGTTTATTGGTGAAGCCGTTCGCTTTTGGATTTCTGAATATCATATCGATGGTATTCGCTATGATGCTGCGCGTCAGATTGCAAACTATGATTTCATGCACTGGATTGTGCAAGAAGCAAAACAGACTGCGGGTGCAAAACCGTTTTACAACGTTGCCGAACATATTCCCGAAACGCCCAGCATTACGAATATTGATGGTCCAATGGATGGCTGCTGGCATGACAGCTTTTATCATTGCATTCTCGAACATATTTGCGGTGACACCTTTGACTTAGAGCGGCTCAAAGATGTGATCGATGCTAAACGCCAAGGGTTTTTGGGTGCAACCAATGTCGTGAATTATCTGACCAATCATGATCACGATCGCGTCTTTGCCGAGTTGGGCGATCGACAAATGATAGGAGAGGAGGCGTTTAGACGATTGCGGTTAGGAGTCGCGTTACTGATGACTGCAATGGGAATTCCTTTGATCTGGATGGGTGAAGAATTTGGCGAATACACTCACAAAACCACTAATCCCTCAAAGATTGAATGGACGCTTTTAAGCGGGGATCTCAATCGTGGATTGTTTGAATATTACAAAGGATTGATTGCACTGCGAAAACACAACCCCGCACTCTACACCGAAAATGTAGAATTTTTTCACGAGAACCCAGAAGCAAAAGTGTTTGCTTACACTCGTTGGAATGATGAAGGATCACGGGTAGTGGTCGTTGTGAATTTTTCTGATCAATTTCTTGCAGGTTACACAGTTCCGAACTTTCCAGAAGATGGAAATTGGCATGAATGGACAGGAAACTATGACATTAATGTGAGCGATCGTACGTTAGTTTTAGATATCGGAGGATTTGAAGCAAAAGTATTTGTTTGGCAATAAAGCTTTTGCTGTAGAGTGAAGTCCACAGGGATATCTACCAGATCGATTACGACTACTCGAGCGACGCAATTGGTTCGTGTGATGAATGTTATTATCGTTACCGACATTGAACTATGGAACTCAGTAAGCAGCTTGTTCAGCTTTACCAAGAGGAAGCCCAATCGAAAGAACTGGACTTTCCTGAAGATTTAGAATCGTTTCCGATGGTGCGACGACGGCTTGAAGCTTTTGATTTATTCAAGCCTTATTTAGAAGGAAAGCAGCGGTTTTTGGATTGGGGCTGTAAGAGCGCTGAGACCGCTTTTATAGCAATCCTAAATGATATGTGAAAGCGAACAAAAGTGATAGACTGCTTTACATTCTCCATTCAGTTCTGTCA
>PSLO01000206.1:0-2441 GCA_040289665.1 Leptolyngbya sp. ERB_1_1
TTTACTGCCGTATCGCTCAAAGCTCATCGAGTCGCACTGGTAGAACCAGTGGCTTACCCCAAAGATTCAGTTAAGGCACACACCAAAACAGAAACGGTTTATCAAACAGAACTCAAGCAAGGACAAGACACAGAAGTAAAGGGGTTTGCAAATCAAGTCCTCCCGATCGTCGCTGAACATCTCCAGATGGCAAAAACGATTGTTGCCAAACGTTAATGAATTCGGCAACCGTTAGCAAGCATTGAGCCTAGAGAAATTCTCTAGGCTCAATGCTCCGATTATTGGCGGGCATCACGATTCATTGCAAAGTTGTAGATTGCAAGAGCGATCGCGATGACCAGAACGAGGTGAATTAAGCTACCTGCAATGTGAAGCGCAACGCCTGCGACCCAAAAAACAAATAGCAGAACAACAATTCCCCAGATGATGCCAACCATAACTCTTACCTAGAAGCGATGGCTGGATTATACTGAATTACATTCTTTGGAAGACCATCCTAAAAGTAGAAATCTTCGCGATTTGGCGATTCATCAAGTAGCGATCGAGCCTATGATCTCCAGTATCTTTGATAACTCCTTGTGATGCATTGCACGCAGCTTTTCTAGTGTAGCTACGGAGTCAGTAGATTGATGGGAGCGGTAATTTTGGGGGTTCGTGAATTGTCGATCGCGATCGCTCTACTAGACTGGCATTCGATGTTTACGGGGCGTTGTCCGAATTGTGGAATTGAGAACGATCGCACTTCTAACGCTCCTTCTCGATCCACCATCGATACAGAATAAGATTCGGGAAACGTCTCACCCGAGTCCAGCAGAACAGGAGGATATCACTGATGGGAAAAGGAAGATTAGAAGCCTTCAGCGATGGGGTCATTGCCATCTTGATTACTTATCAACTTTGATGATTTTGAAGTGGCTGAAATTACGAACAGCGAACAAACTCTCGCTCTGAGCGATTCATCTCTCTCAAGTTTTCTCATCTTTATTGCTTTGAGCCAGCATTCCTAAAACTTAATGGGATCAAGCAGCCATCGAATCAAGTTCATCGTAGAGTGCTTGCTGAATTAGTCTTGTTTCTGAGTATCTTGTCTCGGAATGTTACGATTTCAGCTTTCTGTTAATAAGTGTTGCAGTCGTTAGATCATCTTGTTAGGATGTGCTTGTCAATTCATCTTCCTTGGTTCTTATCGTTTGGAGTTCCGTGTCTCATGCTTAACTTTACTCTCGACGTTGACCTCATCCTTTAAATCTCAGAGTATGCCCGCAGCATTGAAACACAACGAATGGAGTACGACTCGCTCACAGTCGTCTACATCAAAATCTTGTTCAAACACTACCCTCAGTTTTTGCACCCTCTATCAGTTCAGTAAACACTGAGAACGCCATAAAACCTCAACATTGGAGGCTTTAACATGAAGATTCAAGGAAAAACCGTTCTAGTCACGGGGGCTTCTCGTGGCATTGGACGAGAAATCGCGCTGGAATTTGCACGTCTTGGGGCGCGGCGATTAATCTTAGTCGCCCGATCTCACTCAAAATTAGTCGAGGTTGCAAGGGAAATTGAAGCATTGGGCATTGAAGCGGTTCCGATCGCTTTAGACTTGGTTCACGGGGTCGAGGTCAATATCGCGATCGCTCAAGTCTGGCGCAATTATGCCCCGATCCATATTCTCGTTAACTGTGCAGGAGTAGCGTACCAAACGCCGTTTCTCTTGGCGCAACCCTGCCAAATGCAAGAAGAAGTCGCACTCAACCTGATGGGAATGTACAACATCACGCGACTGATTGCGCGACGTATGGCAGTGCAGCAACAAGGAACGATCGTCAATGTCTCAAGTCTGATGGGGAAAATTGCTGCTCCATCTATGGCAACCTATTCTGCGACCAAGTTTGCAATTTTGGGATTTACGCAAGCGCTCAGAGGTGAACTTGCTCCCCATAACATTCGAGTCATTGCCCTGCTGCCATCGCTCACCGATACAGACATGGTTCAGAACTTCCAGTGGTTTCGTTGGATCATGCCCACCACACCCCAAAAAGTGGCTCAAACGCTAGTAGCAGGACTAGAAAGAGAATCGCCAGAGATTTTAGTGGGATGGCAAAGTTATCTTGCGGTTTGGGGAAACCGCCTGATGCCCTGGTTGGTTGAGAAGATTTCGCAGTTCGCCTCTCCGCTTTCGGAAGACCATCACATTCTCAATGCTCGGCTCAGAGCAGCGAGGGAAGGTTCTCGCTGAAGTTTAGTCTCTTAGCATCTTTAGTTTGGATGGGTACTAACCACTTTTGCTGTTAACGTTCCCGTCACATACTGCTCCGCCAACTGCTGTAGAGCCGATTCAATCGGATCAAAACGTTAGGCTGTACATCTAGTCAGACACCCCCAGCAAAGCTGGTGGCTTGATGAGTGTGACCGCCCCAAGGGCGGATGTCCTTGCTAAGGGG
>PSLO01000063.1:0-23907 GCA_040289665.1 Leptolyngbya sp. ERB_1_1
GCCCCAGCATCCACGCCATCAAGTCAGTCACCCAGTCCGGCTCCGACTTCAGCACCGCCAACAAATTCGGGGCAGCCCGCCTCTTCTGATCCGCCTCGTCAGCCAGTAGAAACGACTCCGACAAGAGGTGCGAGCCAAGAGCAACCCACTCCCATTGAAACTCGATCGACATCACCAACAGGAAGCAGTCAACCTGCAACTTCACCAGCACAGCCACCAGCGCAGTCGCCTGCTCCCTCCCCAACTACACCGACGGAGAATTCCGCACAGCCTGTTGTTCAGCCTGTAATTTCTTCACCAGCGCCATCTGTGCAGTCTTCACCTAGTCCAGCGCCCGTGCAATCTCCAGTACAACCTTTACAGCTACCTACTCCTGCTCCGACTCCCACTGCACCAGCCGCGCCTGTACAACCTGCACCCGTACAACCTACGCCTACCCCGACTCAAAATTCTGTACCTGCACCTACAACCCAAAACTCTACCCCTGCCTCAGAGCCAGGGCAAAATTCTGCGCCGCCTTCTAATCCTCCAGCAGCGAAGTAGCGAAATTACTCGTCGCATGAATGTCGCGTGAGATGCGTGTCGAGTTAATCTTCGATCGCTTCTCCCCCCACGACGACATCCCGAATTCTCAAACTCGGACCTCCACATCCGACGGCTAATCCGCTTTGTCCGCCCTTGCCGCAACCGCCCGACTCATCCCAGAAGAAGTCATCTCCGATCGCTTCAATATCTGCCAGCGTTTTGAACGCATTTCCTGAAAGCGTCACATCTCTTACAGGTTCAGCGACTTCACCGTTGCGAATCATCCAAGCCTCACCTGCTGTAAAGGTGAACATTTCCCCGTTTGTCATGCCCCCGATCCAATTGCGGGCATAGACTCCTTCTTTAATATCTTGGAACAAATCCTTCACAGGCGTTTTGCCGCGCTCGATCCAGGTATTTGTCATGCGAACGATCGGTGGATAGTGATAGTTCAAACAGCGTGCATTTCCGGTTGGCGCTTCTTCTAGCTTGCCTGCGGTTTCGCGTGAATGTAATCGCCCGACTAAAACACCATCTTTGATCAGTTGCGTCGTAGTTGCGGGAACACCTTCATCGTCGTAGAAATAGCTGCCTCGATGACCTTCGATCGCGGCTCCATCATAAATTTGTAGCTCAGGCGATCCAAACCGCCGTCCGATACTCATCACTTCTAAAATATCGGGATTTTCATACGCCATATCCGCTTCAGACAAATGCCCAAACGACTCATGTACAAACAATCCTGACAGGATTGGATCAATCACAACCATGTAGGCGTTGCCCTTGACAGGCGGAAGCGCGAGAGAATTCACTGCCCGTTGCGCGGCATCTTGCACTTGTCGATCGAGTCCCAGTAAATCCTCGTAAGCCTTGCGCGATCCAACCGTTTCTCGTCCGGTTTGTACGGTTTCGCCATCGCGTGCGGTTGCGGCAAATCGCATTTCAAGGTCAACCCAAGATTGCTCGATCAAACTGCCGTCTGAAGTCGCCAAAATCATTCGCTGTGCGCTATCTCCGTACCGTACCGAAATGGTCGCAATCCGAGGATCAACGCTGCGAAGAATTTCTCCGTAATGCTGGCAAAGGGCTTTCTTCTGAGCGAGGGGAATTTGACGCGGATCGCTTCCGGTGAGCAAGAGCGATCGATCATCCTGAATCGGCGCAACCGGAGCGAGAAGCGTCTCATCGGTTCCGACTAATCGAGCTGCTGCGATCGCATCCTCAACCCGCTCTTTCAAACTGGATAATTGATTAAAGCTAGAAAAGCTCCAGCCGCCTTTGTAACACGCCCGAACTTGTCCACCGATCGAAATTCCTTCGCTCAGCGTTTCGATCTTGTGACCTCGCAGCAAAATATCAGTGCCCTCTGCTGCTTCGAGCCGAATCGCTAAGTAATCGACACGCTGACGATACCGACTAATCAAATCGGAGACTAAGTTTTTGGCATCGGATAATACTGAGTTCATGGGCGCTGCTCAAAGATCACTTCCTCCTATTGTGCGATACGCCCTGCAAAAAAGGAGCCGGATCAGCGGCTGCCTCTTTTGATACTCATTTTTCTAAGAGTTCCTATTCTTTTGAGTTGCGTAAACGAATCAAACGACGACGCATTTGGGGAGAAGCAGTGAATTCAGAAATCTCCTCTGCTTTCACCTGAGCTTCAACAGGTTCCAAAAACTCATCCGCACCGCAGGAGTAAGCATCCAGCAAAAACTCTAGCAATTGTTCTGGATTGCTCAAAACATCCTTCTCCTCGATTAACCTGAATTTCAGGCGAACCTCACACTCATAAACTCCAACTTCGGGAGTCGTGACGTTGTACTCTAAAGGATCGTAATTCATCTACGCAAGCAGTCCCAAGACGCGAATAGTGGATTGATTTCAGACTGGACTTGACGATGGCAGAACGCCACGAAAGTGTCGTAAACCGTTTGATGCACCTTAAACATTTTCCAGAGCAGGTCACTCAGAAGAGCGATCGAGCAAATAATGAGGGAAACTACCCTTTATTGCTCGAACCTAGCACTTTCAGGAAGCGGGTCAGATCAGCTATATCGCTGAATCATTTACATAAATATCGCAGCATTGTTGTGAAGTCAGACTGAAGGTTTTTCGCTGTTCACAACTTGCGCTTATACTCATTTATATCGGAGTGATTTTGGAATTAGTACCGTAATAACACCAGTTTTTCAAATACTTTTAGACGGCGAGAACAGAATTACGAAGGCGAAATTTCTCACAATTTCAATTCTTATTTCCAGCTCGATTTTATCTGTGATGACTTGATGAAGTATTTTTTGAATTAAATAGACAAAACATCAGTTTCTAGTATTCCTTATCGTCTTTGTAACCATTAACACATTAAGTAAAATCTATGATTCATGCCGTTTTCTTACATGTCGTAGAATGGCTCATCCCAATATAATGACCAAGAAGTGTGAATTGGCTGTTCTTAGCTTGTGATTCAAAGCGGACTCTTTTGAATTAATTACTATTATCAAAAAGACTTTCTCAGTGAGCTTCTTGCCAATATGTATTATTTGAAACAAATATAATCACGGAGCCATTCCAATAAAGATTAGCAAAAAGTCTTTAATTCACCTCCGTATTTTGGTGTATCAGAAATATGAGTTTAAAGATTTTGTATAGTGAGAGAATGACGTTCTACAGGTGAATTTTTTCAGCGAAATCTTTTTCAAAAGCTTCTGGCAAATTCCGATTTTGCTCAGCGATCCAGACGCTAGAAGCCGAAGTTACAAAGCTTTCAAGCGAATCATTTCACGAAAGCTGAAATTATGCGAATTTTGCATTCAGTACAACTACTGAAGTCTCAGCAACGTGAGCAAATGGGCAAACATTAGCGGCGAAAAACAGGGAGCGTGAAGTGAAAACAACTGCCTTGGTTCGCAACGGAATCAACCCAAATTTGACCATAATGCGCCCGAACAATTCGCTGGCACAACGACAAGCCGATACCATACCCTTCCTGCGCGGCATCCCGTTGCAAGCGATAATGATCTTCAAAAATTCGATCGCGGTTCTCAGGCGGAACTCCTGGACCATTATCACAAACGCTAACTTGAACTTTTTGCGACGTGCGGTGCAAAATTGAAACGTGAATCGCTCCCCCCGTGGGAGTGTATTTGATAGCGTTGTCCAAAATATTGACGACCACTTGACGAACTCGTTCAGCATCGGCATAAACGATCGGTAAGTCTGAAGGAATATCGGTTGCAATGTGTTGCTGTTTGGACTGAATGCGATCGTTTAAATTGAGCATCACATCCTGACACAGTGCGCCTAAGTCCAATTTTTCGGGATGAATGCGCAGTTCAGCGCTCGTTCCTCTAGCGGCTTGCAGAATATCTGTGATCATGCGGTCAATCGTCCGAATCTGCGATCGTCCATGTTTCAGCAAATTCGCTGTCATTTCTGGCGTGAGGCGAGAGGGTTGTCCATCTGACTGTTTGTGAGCAATTTCTAGCGTTTCGATCGCGATCGATGCCGCCGTGAGCGGATTGCGAAGATCGTGTGCCAACATCGAGATGATTTGGTCTTTGAAATGCAGTTGTGCCTGAAGATTTTCGTTTTCGCGTTGTAGTCGAAACACTTCATCCGTGAGCTTAATCACCTCAGTGGAATACCCGATCGAAGAGACATTAGCAGCGTCAGAAATCTCTGAAAGCTGTGAAGAATTCGCGAGGAATTCTTCGACGGACTTTTGCCAACGAGGCCACCAGTTTTTCAGTTGAACAATTAAATCGCTGCCTGTGAGTGTTTGGCGCGGTTCTGGATGAAGTTTAATCAGCGTGGGTGTCGCCATTAAGCGGAAATGCTCAGCCAAATAGGGCTGCTCACCCACATCAATCACTTCCAGTTCAAACGGACATTCGGCACTGCGATCTTTTAGAAAATCGCGAATCTGGCGAATTTGTTCTCGCGAGGCTGGGCGCTGATCGACGAACAGCAAAATCTGAAGTGGCACTTTAGCGTCAAGGGTTCGGTTAGGGTGTGCCTGCATCGTCATGAATTAGCACTCTCAACTAGCGCGAAATAAAACGGACACATATCCGTGTAGCGAAGCTACCGCAATCGTTATCTATTGAAATACCGCTGAGAGCGAGCCTGACGCAAATTCAGATCGCCAAATTTCAGATCGGTTGTTGGAATTCACTTGCTTCTCCTTATACATTACCGTATTCGCCGCATTGTGAAGCAATGCAAACAAATTCGTACACCTGGTTTTCCCCGGAAGTTCCCGATTTCTTGTAAAGTGATGTTAATAGGCTTTCATAAATCTTCTAATAATTAACAGAAACCTGTGCAGGAAGACTTTCGGTTAATCGTTGATCTTGTTTCAGTTTTAGCGGCAGCGGCAGCGGGTGGACTACTAGCTGCTCTGCTGAAACAACCCGTATTGCTGGGATATCTGGTGGCAGGTGTGATTGTAGGTCCGACGGGACTTGGATTAATTAAAGAATTGGTGCAAGTTGAGACGCTGGCACAATTTGGGGTTGCATTTTTGCTGTTTGCACTCGGTGTTGAGTTTTCTTTCTCTGAGCTTAAAAAAGTAAAGGTGATTAGTCTGGGTGGAGGCGGACTGCAAATTGCACTCACGATCCTGGTGACAACATTGGCTGCACTGGCGATGGGATGGGTTTCGTCCCCGTCGCAGGGCGTATTTTTGGGCGCGATCTTGTCATTGTCTTCGACTGCTGTGGTGCTGAAGTGCTTGATGGAGCGCAACGAAACCGGAACTCCACACGGACAGGTGATGTTGGGGATTCTGGTTGTTCAAGATTTGGCACTGGGGTTGATGTTAGCAGTCTTGCCTGCGTTGGATCAGCCAGCAGAAGAAATTGGGCTGGCGATCGGATGGGCGCTCTTACAAACCGGATTGTTTGCGCTCGGAGCCGTGGCTGCTGGAATTTGGGTGATCCCGTCGCTGTTGCGGTTACTTGCAAAAACCGAGAGTCGGGAGCTATTTTTGCTAGGCGTGGTGGCGTTGTGTTTGGGGATCGCGCTATTGACTGAGCATTTGGGATTATCGATCGAGATGGGAGCCTTTGTTGCAGGCTTGATGATCTCAGAAGCAGAGTATGCAGATCAAACGCTGACTTATGTGGAACCGCTGCGCGATATTTTTGCATCATTGTTTTTTGCGTCGATCGGGATGCTCATTGATCCCGTGTTTCTCTGGAACAATTTGGAGTTGATTCTGGGCTTGGTCGCGATCGTTTTTGTCGGTAAGTTTTTGATTGTCACGCCGCTCGTTCGGATCTTTCGCTATCCGCTGAAGACAGCGTTGATCGCGGGTTTGGGACTCGCTCAGATAGGGGAATTTTCGTTTGTCCTAGCCAGTGAAGGACAGACATTAGGAATTGTTTCGCGGCGGGTTTATCTTCTGATTCTGGGTACAACGGCGGTGACTTTGGTGCTGACTCCGTTTGTGCTGCGACTGGTTCCGAAGTTGTTTGCTTGGGGCGAATCGATTCCGTGGATCGCAAAATATTTGAATCAATCCGATCAGCCGTTAGCGGTTTCTGAAGATTTACCGTATCAGAATCATGTGATTGTTTGCGGGTATGGTCGAATTGGGCGGAATATTGTACGACTTTTGCGCGATCGCAATTATCCCGTTTTAGTGATCGATCAATCTGAAACGCAGATTCAAAAAGTCCGAGAAGCTGGAATTCCTTATATTTACGGCAATGCAGCGAGTTCGTATGTGTTGGAAAAGGCGGGGGTTGCTCAAGCCCAAGGAATGGCGATCGCGCTTCCTGATGCCATGAGTACGCGGTTATGTGTGAAACGATCGCTAGAAATCGCTCCTGATCTCGATCTGGTTGTTCGAGCGAACAAAGATAAAGATATCGAATTACTTTATCAACTCGGTGCGCGTGAAGTGGTACAGCCTGAGTTTGAAACCAGTTTGGAGCTATCTGCACATTTGATGGCAGGCATGGGTTTACCGACTCCAGCCATTCAGCGCGAAGTGCAGTTAATTCGTAACTCCCACTATTTAGAACTGCGTCCCGATCAGCCTTCTGAGCAGATTTCGCGTGATTTGAAAGCCGCCGCGAATGAAATGAATAGCCGCTGGTATCCGTTATCCGAGCTATCACCGCTGTTGGGAATGTCGATCGAAGAAACTGATATTCGCCGTTTAACAGGTGTGACCGTAATGGCAATTCGACGTGCAGGCGGATTAGAAATCGACTACCCAGATAGCCAAACCACTTTAGAGCAGGGCGATCGCTTACTTATTGTCGGTGAGACTGATGAAATTGCTGCCTTTGATCAACTAGCAAAAGGAGAAGCCGCTGTTCCTTCGACAAATTCTTCTTGTCAGTGGCTACAGGTTCCGTCAAATAGCCCCTTAGTTGGCAAAACGTTGATAGAACTGGATTTGCAACAGCGGTATAACATTTCTATTCAGACGATTCGACGCGATCGCAAGCTGATTCGATTTCCGAAAGAAGATTCTGATATTCAAGCAGGCGATCGCTTATTGCTGTGCGGAGGATTTCACGCGCTGATTCAAGCTCAAGAATCGATCGCGCCAAAATCAGAAATCCCACTGATTAGTGCAAACGGATTGCTCCCGGATTCAGAGCTTTTAGAACAGGGTTGAGGTCGATCTTCGGTTGGATTCGATCTAAACTTTCGTGATGTTGGGTTATCTCACCCCCTCCACCTCCTTTTCATCTCGTATGCTGGAGATGGCGACATCGATCTTTTAGGAAAACCATTCATGCAATCCGGTTGGCGAGTTGGGTCACTCTTTGGCATTCCCTTGCTTATCGACCCGTCCTGGTTCTTTATCCTTGTGATCGTCACCCTGAGTAATGCGCTGCGGTGGCAGTATCGCTATCCCGATTGGGGCGTTCCCGTTGCTTGGGGGACGGGTTTTGCAATGGCAATTTTGCTCTTTGCCTCGGTACTGCTGCATGAATTGGGACATAGCCTTGTTGCAAAAGTTCAAGGTATTCGAGTGCAGTCGATTACGCTGTTTTTCTTTGGTGGAATTGCAGCGATCGCGCAAGAACCAAAAACGCCGGGTAAAGCCTTCCAAGTCGCGATCGCAGGACCGACTGTCAGCTTTTGTCTGTTCCTCCTACTGACGCTGCTAACGACAATTACGCCAACCACGGACACGCCGGTCAATGTGCTGTTTCGAGATCTCGCTGCAATCAATCTCGTGCTGACATTGTTCAACATGATTCCAGGCTTGCCACTGGATGGTGGACAGGTTCTAAAAGCGATCGTTTGGAAACTAACAGGCAGTCAGATCAAAGGCATTCATACCGCTGCGAAAGCGGGACGATTCTTAGGCATGTTTGCGATTCTGTGGGGAATGGCGGATGTGTTTGGGGTGACGAGAACGTTGGGGCTGCCGTATGGAGGCGGATTGTGGGGAGCGCTAATCGGATGGTTTGTGGTGCAGAATGCGAGCGCTTACGATCGTGTAACTGAGCTGCAAGAAGCGATGCTGAAGGTGAAAGCCGAAGATGCCATGACACGAGAGTTCCGAGTGATTGATGCAGGAATGACGTTGCGGAAGTTTGCAGATGATTATTTAATTACTGAGATCCGTTCTCCGATCTTCTATGCCGCCTCGAATGGACGTTACCGAGGTGTGGTGAATGTGGAAGATCTTCAGCGGATTGAGCGCAGTGAGTGGGAAACGAGAACGCTGTTAGATATCGTACATCCGCTGACAGAAGTGCCAACCGTGCAGGAATCAACCTCGATCGTCGAAGTCATTCAACTGCTAGAAAATCAGAGTTTGGCGCGTGTTACAGTGTTGTCTCCGGCTGAGGCGGTTTCAGGTGTGATCGATCGAGGCGATATTGTCAAAGCGATCGCGACCAAGATGAATTTAAGAATTTCGGATGCGGCAATTAAGCAAATTAAAGAAGAGGGAACATATCCGCCAGGGTTGCAGTTAGGTGCGATCGCGCAAGCAGCGGCAGAATTGAGATAAAGCAATTTTGAATAGTGGTGATTCATCTCCTAGTCCTGTGCTTCAATCCCGTCCGTGGATGAAATCGGGGACGGGATTGATCAGCGATTACTGGGCTTCAACCGCAGGCAATTGTTCCGGTGAAATCGAGATTGCTACAGTACGATCGTTGCGCTTCACGTCTAGATTCAGTTTGCCATCGACTCCGGCTTGATCGACTAACTGCTGAATCGTTTTCACATTCTGAATCGGTTGATCATTCACCGATTGAATTACGTCTCCCGCTTTGAGCCCTGCCTTGGCGGCAGGCGTTCCACGACCAACTTGGACGACTAAGATTCCGCGATCGTCTTTCACTTTCATCTGGCTATTGGGCGCACGATTGATAAAGTCTCTCACGTTCGGATCAAGCGCAACCAGTTGAACTCCAATATAAGGATGCGCGACGGTTCCAGTTTCGATCAGTTGCTGTGCAACATTCTGCGCTGTGTTAATCGGAATCGCAAATCCTAACCCCTGCGTTCCTTGAATAATTGCAGTATTGATTCCAATTACATCCCCGTTTGCATTCAATAATGGTCCGCCTGAATTTCCTGGATTAATTGCAGCATCGGTTTGAATAAATCCGACTCGCTTATCTGGAACACCGATATCAACGCTCGATCGCTCTGTTCCACTAATCACCCCAACCGTCACGGTTTCTTGTAGTCCTAACGGATTTCCAATTGCGATCGCCCATTGTCCCTGCCGTACTTGATCCGAATTTCCTAACGTTACCGTCGGTAAATCATCTGCCTCTACTTGGATCACCGCGACATCCGTGACCGGATCTTTTCCTAAGACTTTACCTTCTAAAACTCGTCCATCTTGGAATGTAACCGTCACCGTATCGGCACTATCTACAACATGTGCATTCGTGAGAACTTTCCCATTTTTATTAATGACAAACCCTGATCCCAATCCGCGTAGAACTCGCGAAGGTGAATTTGCTTGCGGATTTCCTAAAAATGGTCTCAACGCTCCCGGCACATCACCGCCTAAATTCCGAGACACATTCACCTGAACGACTGCTGCCTCAACTTTATCGATCGCGGCTGTAACAAAATTATCGTCCCGCCCCAACGGAGCTGCCTGAGAAGGCATCGTCCACCCCAAACTCAGCAGCATCACGCTAAGATACCCTAGAAGTCGTTTGATCATAACTACACTTGAAATTAAACCACTCACATCAAGCGCGATCATCGTTTTCTTCGCTTCATGCTTGCGAGGGAAATTCAGAATCGCTTTGTTAAAATGAAGAAGAAACAACAGAAATAATATTGCTGCAATGAACACTCAAAACAATTCATTTGAGATTAACAAAACCGAAGAAGAGTGGAAAGCTTCGCTCACTCCAGAGCAGTTTCGAGTGTTGCGGAAACATGGTACAGAACGTGCAGGAACAAGCCCGCTCGATAAAGAGTACGGAAAGGGAACCTTTGTCTGTTCAGGCTGTGGAAATCCACTCTTTTCATCCGAAACCAAGTTCAATAGCGGTACAGGATGGCCCAGCTTTTATGCCCCATTAGAAGATGCGATCGACACGACGATCGATCGAACTCTGTTCATGACGCGCGTAGAGGTTCACTGTGCCAAATGCGGCGGACACTTAGGGCACGTGTTTGAAGATGGTCCTCGCCCCACGGGACAAAGATACTGCATGAACGGAGTATCTCTGGAGTTTATTCCGGAATCGTAATCGCGGGATGGGAGTGATAAGCTCTCATCCTCTATCTATGGCTAGATGTATGGATTCTTCCGTACATTAGAGAATCGGGCACTGCACGCACGATCGATTTAGACTAGAAATGTTGAAGCGCTTACAAATTGGCACAAAGATCGGTGCGACATTTGGAATCGGACTATCTATCTTTGCAGCGATCGGGATTGTTTCATACAGCGGAATGCGCCAACTGGTCGGGACTTCAGGCTGGGTCACACACACTTATCGCGTGCTGGGAGAACTCGAAGACATCTTATCATTGATCAAGGATGCAGAGAATGGGCAGCGAGGGTATTTGCTCACAGGTGATACCACATATCTAGAGCCTTACAACCTAGCCGTCAAGAACCTTCAGCCAAAGATCAACGACACGCGCCAGCTAACCGCAGATGATCCAATACAGCAGCGGAGCTTAGATCGATTGAGTACTCTGGTTGAGCAACGCCTAGAGATCATGAAGCGACGAATTGAACTCAGGCGATCGCAAGGACTACAATCGGCGCTGCAAGATGGTTCTTTTCAACGCGGTCAGCGCGTGATGGACGAAATTCGACAAATCGTTGCACAGATGAAGACGCAAGAACAGAATCTACTCAATCGGCGATCAGCGAATGCTAGTAGTGCAGCGAAAAATAGTCTAGATAGCATTGCGATCGGAATGCCGCTCGGATTTGTGCTCCTTGCGATTTTAGGATTTCTGCTCAATCACCACATTTCAAGACCTTTAACCAGAGTTTCGCAGACTGCTGAGAAAATTGCAGATGGAGATTTATCTGCACAATTGCCCGCGCTTGATCGCCAAGATGAAGTCGGCATCTTAACGCGTACCTTTAATCAAATGGTAGAGAATTTGCGCGCTAGTCTGGAAAAGAGTGATCGACAAACTTGGTTACAGTCGAATTTAGCACAGTTCTCACATTTGATTCAGGGAGAGCGTAACTTAGAAGCGGTTTCGCGGTTGATGCTTTCTCACCTTGCTCCCTTGGTCGGCGCACAGCATGGTGCTTTCTATGTGATGGATACGGAACAATCGCCACCTGTGTTAAAGCTGCTAGGTAGCTATGCGTATCAAGAGCGCAAACAGCTTTCCAATCAGTTTCACTTAGGCGAAGGATTGGTCGGACAATGCGCGATCGAAAAACAACGAATCCTATTAACGGACGTTCCAAGTGATTATATCCGGATTCGATCGGGCTTAGGAGATGCAAGACCGCTAAACGTGATCGTATTACCTGTGTTGTTTGAAAACGAAGTTGTTTCGGTAATCGAACTTGCATCGTTTCATGCATTTACAGAACTTCAACTCACGCTATTAGATCGATTGTGCCAATCGATCGGAGTCGTCCTGAAAGCAATCTCGTCGAATGCAAAAACACAACTGTTACTTGCAGAATCACAAGCTTTAGCAGAAGAGTTGCAGAGTCAGCAAGAAGAGCTTTATCGCAGCAATCGACAGCTTCAGGAGCAAACCCGCGCCTTAGAAGAATCAGAACTTCGTTTGCAAAAACAACAAGAAGAGTTAAAAGTCTCAAACGAAGAGCTACAACAATTGAATGAGGAGCTTGAAGAAAAAGCAGAGCTTCTAGCGAGCCAAAAACGCGAGGTTGAGCGGAAGAATGGTGAGATCGATCAAGCAATGCTCGCACTGCAAGAAAAAGCAGAACAGTTAGAAGTCTCATCCAAATACAAATCGGAATTTCTCGCCAATATGTCGCACGAGTTGAGAACACCGCTCAACAGTCTACTCATTTTGGCAAAGATCCTCAGCGACAATGCGGATCAGAACTTAACTGATAAACAAGTGGAATATAGCCGCACAATCTATTCTTCTGGTAATGACTTGCTAACGTTGATCAATGACATTCTTGATCTTGCCAAAATTGAATCGGGAACGATTGCGATCGACATTGAACCGCTCAATCTCACTGATTTACAACTAAGCCTCGATCGCACATTTCGGCAAATTGCGAATAGTAAAGGACTTGCATTCTCGATCGAGCGAGATCCACAAGCACCAGAAGTGATCTCAACAGATAGCAAACGCCTTCAGCAGATTCTCAAAAACCTATTGGCAAATGCTTTCAAGTTTACTGAACAAGGCAGCGTTACAGTTCGGATTGGTTCAACTCAGGATCGTCAAGTCTTCTTTGCAGTAAGCGATACCGGAATTGGTATTCCGCCTGAAAAGCAGCAGTTAATTTTTGAAGCATTTCAGCAGGTTGATGGAACAACTAGCAGAAAATATGGTGGTACAGGCTTAGGACTATCAATTAGTCGAGAGTTAGCCCATCGATTAGGCGGTTCGCTTCAGGTAACGAGCGAACTCGATCGCGGTAGTACTTTCACGCTCTATCTGCCTCAATCTCAAAGTGTTCAACCTCAAAGTACTCAATCTCAAAGTACAGTTGTCGCGCTCGATCCTGTTCAAGCTTCTCGTCCGGTGACAGTTGCAAGTCTTAGTGCAGAAGCTCCGGATGATCGTGCTTCTATTCAACCGGGCGATCGCGTTCTGCTAATCATCGAAGATGATGTCAACTTTGTCAAAATCCTGACAGACATTGCCCGTCAGCAAGGATTCAAAGTGCTTGCAGCTTTGAGAAGTCAAACGGGTCTTGCACTCGCTCAACAGTTCAAACCAGGGGCGATTTTGTTAGATCTGCATCTACCAGATATAGATGGTTGGACAGTCCTTGATTGCTTAAAACATGATCCAGAACTGCGCCATATTCCAGTTCACATCTTATCGAGCGACGATAAGCGACAGCGCGGATTGCAACTTGGTGCGATCGCATATTTGCAAAAACCTGTTTCTTCTGAAGACCTAACTCAGTTGTTTGGTGAGATTCAGAGCTTTATCGATCGACGAGTCAAGAACTTGCTTGTCATCGAAGATGACACGGTGCAAGCGAAAAGCATCATTGATCTGATTGGAAACGGTGATGTTAATAGCATTGCTGCTTATACCGCGAAAGATGCCTTAGAGACATTACAATCGCAGCAGATCGATTGCATTGTAATGGATCTCGGACTTCCTGATATGAGCGGATTTGAATTGATCGAGCAAATCAAGCAAGACGATGATCTCTTTAAGATTCCCATCATCATCTACACCGGAAAAGAACTGACACGACAAGAAGAGACACAACTGAAACGACTTGCAGAGACGATCATTATCAAAGATGTTCGATCGCCTGAACGATTACTCGATGAAACAGCGCTCTTTCTACATCGCGTTCAAGCAAACTTACCAAAACCCAAGCGCCAAATCCTCGAAGACTTACACCAAGTAGATTCGGTGTTAGCAAACAAGAAAGTTCTGATTGTGGATGATGATGTGAGGAACATCTTTGCATTAACGAGCTTACTCGAAAGTCAACAAATGGAAGTGCTCTACGCTGAAAATGGACGCGAAGGGATTGAAAGATTGCAAGCCCATCCAGATACGAATGTAGTTCTGATGGACATCATGATGCCAGAGATGGATGGCTATGAAACGACTCGCGCGATCCGACAGCAGCAACAGTTTCGATCGCTGCCGATCATTGCGCTAACGGCGAAAGCGATGCAAGGCGATCGCGAAAAATGTATCGAAGCAGGTGCATCAGATTACATTACTAAACCTGTTGATACTGAACAATTGTTGTCATTGCTGCGTGTTTGGCTCTATCGTTGAACACACTGTCTGATTTTGCTCAACTATGCCATTCGACAATCTCTGTAAGCTCATTGCAGAAAAGCATCCTGAACGCTTTGCAGCTTGGATTCTGGGATCAACACCTACGTCTGTCAAAATTCTCAAATCCGAACTCAGCATCGAGCCAATCAGAGCCGATTCTGTCATCCTTTTACAGACTACTGGCAGAATTCTACATCTGGAGTTCCAAACCAATTGGACTTCTGATCCACCTGTGCCTCTGCGACTTTTAGATTACTGGGTTAGGCTGCATCGCCTCTACCGAGTTCCGATTACTCAAGTTGTTGTCGTTTTGCTGCCGCCGTCTGACAGCAGTTCGATCGAGACCGCTTTTGAACTCGAAACAACTCGCCACGAATTTCAGGTGATCAAACTTTGGGAGCATGATCCTGCCGAGTTTCTAGACGATCCAGTGTTGTTGCCCTTTGCCGTTTTTGCCCAGGCTCAAAATTCAGAAGCATTGCTGCTCCAAGTCGCCCAGCAGGTCAGAGAAATTGCGCCAAGTCAGCAACGGCAAGAAGTTTCAGCGTATGTGCAACTGATGGCAGGACTGAAGTACGATAAAAGAGAAATTCGACGGATTTTCCGGGAGGGAATGATGCGAGAGTCTGTAATTTATCAAGAAATTTTGCAAGAGGGACGACAAGAGGGACGACAAGAGGGACGGCAAGAGGGACGACAAGAGGGAGAGCAGGTTGCGATCGAACGAGTTGCTGCTAATATGCTGCTCAAACAGATGCCGCCAGAGACGATCGCTGAACTTACCGGACTCACGCTCGATCAGATTGCACAACTACGATCGCAACTTTCCTAAGCAGTTTCTACTGATAGCCTGCTGCTTGAATCGCGAACAGATGCGCGTATCGTCCTCCCTGCGTGACTAATTGTTCGTGACTGCCTTGTTCAACGACTGCACCCGCTGACATCACAAGAATTCGATCTGCCATTCGTACAGTTGAAAAGCGGTGTGAAATTAGAATTGCCATTTGGTTTGGGGTCATTTCGCGAAAGCGATCGAAGATTTGTACTTCTGACTCGGCATCCATCGCGGAAGTGGGTTCATCTAACACCAAAATGTCTGCGCTGGTTCGCATAAAAGCACGCGATAAAGCAATTCGTTGCCATTGTCCGCCTGATAATTCTCGTCCGGTTTTGAACCATCGTCCTAAGCGGGTATCAAACGTTTCGGGAAGTTCTTTGATGAATGAGAGTGCGTTGCCTTTATCAGAAGCGATTTTCCAGCGATCGCGATCGTCTAAATTCAACACATCACCGACTCCAACATTTTCACCCACGCTAAATTGATAGCGCATGAAATTCTGAAAAATTACACCAATGCGACGCTGTAACACTTGAAGATCCCAAGCTTGCAGATCTAAGCCGTCGAGTAGAATGCGTCCAGAAGTGGGGGTGTAAAGTCGCGTTAGCAGTTTGATTAGCGTTGTTTTACCGGAGCCATTTTCACCGACGATCGCGAGTTTTTCTCCAGGCTTGAGATGAAACGAAACGTGACTCAGTGCAGGTTTATCAGCTTCGGGATAGTAGAAGGTTACATCCTCAAAGCGCAACCCGTCACCAAGCAAGGTTCCCTGCGTTTCACTGCCATACGATCGTGGAATCTCTTGACCTAAGAATTCATAGAGATTCGAGAGATAAAGCGAGTCCTCGTACATTCCCCTGATCGAACTGAGAATTGATGCAAATGCGCCTTGTCCTTGTCGAAACACCACTAAGTACATCGTGAGTTCGCCCAGTGAGATTTTGCCTGCGATCGTCTCCAAAACAATCCATACATATGCCCCATAGAACGCCGCAGAGCTAACCAATCCAAGCAAATAGCTAGAGATTCCACGGCGAACGGTGAGATCTCGATCTTCAGCGTACAAGCGTTGAAAGATGGCACGATAGCGATCGAGCAACAATTCGCCCAATTGATACAGCCGAATTTCCATCGCTGGCGATTCGTTAGCAATCAACCATTCGAGATAGTTCTGTTCGCGGGTTTCCGGTGTGCGCCAACGGAACAATCGAAAGGCTTCTTCAGCAAAGCGCGTCTCTGCCACAAATGCTGGAATCGCTGCGACCATCAGCATCACAACCGCCCAAACCGAAAACCGAATCAACAATCCGCCGTAAGTAATTAACGTTAGCGAATCTTGCACAATTCCAAACGTGCGCCCAACCAAACTGAGTGGACGACTAGAAGCTTCTCGTCTAGCTCGCGTCATCTTGTCATAGAACTCTGAATCCTCGAAGTGCGTCAAATTCAGCGTTAACGCCTTTTCCAGAATTAACTCATTCACTTTTTGACCGAGCAGCACTCTGAGCAACGATTGAGCTAAGGCGATTCCTTGCTTACTTCCCGATTGAATTGCTACCATCACCGCTTCAAAGCCTAGATAGGTCAATGCCATCCAGCGATCGCTCTCCAGTCCCGTTCTTGATGCCAGCACCACCGCATCCACAATCAGCTTTCCTGCATATGCGACCACCGCAGGTACAAGCCCTCCAATCAGCGTAAATAGAGCCAGCACGATCGTTAAGCGTCGATTCGTGGTCCAAACAAGTTCGATCGCGCGCCCACAGTAGCGGAAAATCGATAAAAATTGAGTAGCGCTTCCAATGAAGCGTTGAAATCGTCGAATCTGCATTCTTTTACGATAACGTTTGATTGTGAAGTTGGGGAGACAGAGAATGCAGCGATCGCCAAAACCTCGATTTGTGATTGAAGCAGGACGCTCAGAAAAACAATACTGGCGCGATTTGTGGCAATATCGGGAGTTGTTCTATTTTTTAGCTTGGCGAGATATTTTAGTACGTTATAAGCAAACCGCGATCGGGATTGCTTGGGCGATCATTCGACCATTTCTAACGATGATTGTGTTTACTGTGATTTTCGGTAATCTGGCGAATTTGCCTACACAAGGCACAACTCCTTATCCAATTTTGGTGTTATCGGCGCTGCTACCTTGGCAATTTTTCGCAAGTTCGTTGGCTCAGACAAGTAATAGCTTAGTGAATAACGCGAATTTGATTTCTAAAATCTACTTCCCTCGGTTGATTGTTCCAGCGAGTGCGATCGTGGTAAATTTTGTTGATTTTCTCGTATCTGGAATGTTACTGCTTGCGTTGATGATTTGGTATCACTATGTTCCATCTTGGCGGATTATTACGTTACCTTTTTTCACGTTGTTAGCAGCATCGACAGCGTTTGGTTTTGGATTGTGGTTCGCATCAATCTATGTGAAATTTCGCGATGTCGCTCAAGTGATCCCGTTTGTGATTCAGCTTGGACAGTATGTTTCTCCCGTGGGTTATAGCATTGACATTATTCCTGAACGGTGGCGCTTACTGTATTCGCTGAATCCGATGGTGGGTATCATCGATGGGTTTCGCTGGGCGATTCTCAACGGTAATCAATCGCTTTATCTGCCGGGATTTGTTTTAGCATTGGTTGTAACGTTGCTGTTTGTATGGACAGGGATTTATTATTTTCGTGGCGTTGAGCGGACTTTTGCCGATATTATTTAAGTCAAAGATCAGGTGTGAGATGCCAATGCTGCGGGTTGAAAATTTAGGGAAATGCTATCAAGTCGCGCGTCAATCTCACAGCAATACGATGACGCTGAGAGATGCGATCGTCGATACTGCGAAATCGATTGTGAAGCGAAAGTCGAGAGCGAGATCGGAGGAGTTTTGGGCACTGAATGACGTGTCGTTTACGATCGAGCAAGGCGAACGAGTTGGAATTATCGGACGCAATGGAGCCGGAAAATCAACGCTGTTGAAGATTTTGAGTCGGATTACTGAACCTACACGCGGCAGAATTGAACTGTGGGGGCGAGTGGCGAGTCTGCTCGAAGTGGGGACGGGGTTTCATCCAGAACTGACGGGGCGCGAGAATATTTACTTGAACGGCGCGATCTTGGGCATGAATCGATCGGAGATTGAGAGTAAGTTTGATGAGATTGTGGAATTTGCAGAAGTTGAACGTTTTTTAGATACCCCAGTGAAACGGTATTCTTCTGGAATGTATGTGCGTTTGGCGTTTGCGGTTGCGGCTCACTTGGAGCCGGAAATTTTGATTGTGGATGAGGTTTTAGCGGTTGGAGATGCTCAGTTCCAGAAGAAATGTTTGGGCAAAATGGAAGATGTGGGGAAAGAGGGTCGAACTGTTTTGTTTGTGAGTCACAATATGCAAACAATTCGCTCTCTTTGCGATCGCGGCATCGTTTTAGAGTCAGGAAAATCATGCTTTATTGGAGAGATTCAATCTGCGATCGAGGTTTATTTAGATCGTTCTCAGTGTTTGACCGAGCAAGTTCCACTGCTTGAAAGACGCGATCGTTCTGGGTCTGGAAGAGTTAAAGCTTCTAGTTTTAGAGTATTAGATGCCGCAGGAAAAAAAGTTGAAATATTAAAGTCGGGCTTAGATTATGAATTTGAGTTTGGTTATGTAAATTACTCAGAGATACCTTTAGAAAATGTCATTGTTAGTTTTGCTGTATTAGATGAAAATGCTCAAACTGTTTTATTACTCAGAACGAACTTCACGAATAGTAATGTTACGTTGAATTCGAGGTCTGGCATAGTGAAATGTCGATTAAACTGCTTGCCTTTAGCAAATGGTACTTATCGCTTACCAATTTATTTCGCTTATAGAGAATCTGAAGTTCTTGATTATATTCAGGATGCCGTGTCGATCGTAGTAGAAGGCGGAGATTTTTTTGGAACGGGAAGTATTGGACTTCCGAAAAAGTGCAAGATTCTGACCAATGCAGAATGGTGGAGTGCATGAACGATGCAAGAATTATTGGGAAGGAGTTCACTTAGCAAGCGAATCCGAGCAAAAATACAAAGAGAACTTCAAACTTTTATAGAAAGTATTCGTCAAACTTTTAAGCAACGCTTTCCTTGGAAGTTAGCGAAATCAGTTCCGCTTCGATATGCTGTATTTCAAGATCCAATTGATTGTATCTTATATGCTTTTACTCTTAAAAATAAACCCTATTTTATTCAAGTGGGCGCAAATGATGGCATCAATGGAGATCCACTCTATGAGTTTATTTTAAAGTGGAATTGGTCAGGTATTAAGATTGAGCCTGTAAGCTATATTTTTAATAAATTAAAGACAAATTTTCAAAATTTTCCAGATATTATTTTAGAAAATAGTGCGATCGCTAAAGAAAATAGCATTCAAACATTCTATTACCTAAAGCAGGATGAAGACGCGCCTGAATGGTACAGTCAGCTCGGATCATTTTCGCTTCCAACGCTTTTGAAACATTCCCAGTGGATTCCTGATTTACAAGAACGTTTAGTAACAAGCAATGTTTCTTGTTTAACGATTGAAGCGCTTTGCCATAAACATAATATTCAATCTGTTGATGTCATTCATATTGATACAGAAGGTTATGATTTTGAGGTGATTAAGCTGATTGATTTTGAGAAGCTAGCTCCTACGATCATTCTCTATGAGCATAAGCATCTGAGCGAAGAGGATCGAACATTATGCAATCAACATCTGCAAAACTTAGGCTATCAATTATTTTCAAATCAGCGAGACACATTGGCAGTTTTAGAAGCTGAGATAATGAGCGATTTGCAACTTCGTCAAGCTTGGAATTTGATAGTAGGTAAGCGATGAAGCAGCCAATTAGAGTTTTCATTGGTTCAGGGGAAGCTAGCCTGATCGAACGAAAGGTGGCAATTTACTCCTTGAGGAAACATACAAATCGAGCAGTTGATATCTATGTTCTAAATGGAACACATAATGCGATCGAGCGAAATAATCAAGATCCAGTTCTAGCACCGATGTCGCTCGAAATTAAATACCGTAATGTAACCGAATTTAGTTTATATCGCTATTTGATTCCAGAGATCTGTAATTATCAAGGACGAGCAATTTATATTGATTCTGATACTGTATGTTTATCAGACATTAGTGAATTGTTTGAAACCGATTTAGCTGGGAGTGATTTTCTTACAAAACGAGAATCATCCGAGATATGGGGATTAAGTGTAATGCTGATTGATTGTGAAAAATGTCGATTTGATTTGGAAACTTATTGCGCTGAAATTGACCAAGGTCTTTACAGCTATTCTGACTTTACTCAGATGCGTTCTCGGTTTTTGCAGTATCATCCTTTCTCGATCGCTGAACTTGATCCAAACTGGAATGTCTTCGATTTTTGTGACTCTAATACTAAGTTAATTCATTATACAAACCTATATACTCAGCCCTGGAAAGCGCCAAACCATGCATTTGGCGAGCTGTGGTCTCAGTATTTTAATGAAGCATTAGAAGCAGGAGTCTTAACTGAAAGAGACATTGAAGTGAGCCTTCTTCGATCGTATGTTCGCTCTGATATTCGTCAAGGTAATTCTCCTAAAAAATCACTGCGTTCTCTTCTAAAGGAATTGCTGAAATGAGGACCTCTATTATTATTAATAACTACAATTATCAAAATTATGTGATCGATGCGGTAGAAAGCGCCATAAATCAAACAATTCCTGCTGATGAAATTATCGTTGTAGATGATTTCTCCTCAGATCAATCTGCTCAAATTTTAAACAATAAATTTATTCATTCAAGTCAAATCAGGCTTATTCTGAAAGACAGAAATGAAGGACAACTCTCTACATTTCAGGCTGGATTTAGTGCATCAAGTGGAGAGATTATCTTCTTTTTAGATGCCGATGATCTATATCAAGATAATTATATTGAAACGGCTCTAAACTTCTATCGAACTCATCCAAGTTGCGATTTTCTA
Organism: Leptolyngbya sp. ERB_1_1; assembly: GCA_040289665.1. Taxonomy (GTDB): domain Bacteria; phylum Cyanobacteriota; class Cyanobacteriia; order Leptolyngbyales; family Leptolyngbyaceae; genus Leptolyngbya. The sequence continues at coordinate 20,721 of PSLO01000063.1, forward strand.
TTTACCAGCGCAGAACTATTTGGAAACGAAGAACGAATTGCAGCTTGTTACGATCGTACTCGTGATCTCGGCTACTCGAAGATTAGTACAATCTATCGTAGAACCTGGATTGGACACCGCACTTCTACCCTTTCAATGAAGCGACAGATATTAGAGCAGATTTTTCCAATTCCTTATTTAGAAGATTGGCGAATTCGTGCAGATGATTGTTTAGTTTATGGAGCATCGATTGCAAAGGCTCATAAATTCTATCTCAATCTACCATTGGTGAAATACCGAGTTCATGGAAACAATGGACACTACGGAAAATCCAAAACACGATCGTCAGAATACTTTCAGCAGTATGATCAAGCAGTCGATCGCTTATTCAAATTCTGGATTGCTAAATTCAATTATTCTGAGAACTTAGATCGATTTGCAGATTTAGAATTTCGCTCTATTCGTCATCCGACTCAGCAAGAATTTGAAACATTCTACTCAATTATTCGGTGTGCCCATCTTTCTAAGTTGCGTAAAGGGTTTATGTTAGTGTTTGTCTATCTCTATTTTCGACTTCATCGCAACTCTTCCGAATGCTTACACCCAAGGAACTGATCCTTCGTCCTAAGCCCGTTCCACTTTCAGAATTTGATCTGACTGAATCGCATCCATCTCGCATGATTGCCTGTCCTAACCCTCCAATCGAAGCAGTTCGGGCGGGACAAGCGATCGCAATTTCCAACGATACATTTGATGTGCGACAAGTCTTTAAACAACTTCCAGCCGAATTTCAACCTGATTTTGTAAGTTTGTCTGCTCGTGTGATGTCCTTGCAGCCTCGCGGACTCCAGATGCTCAATTGCCCTACTGTAATGAAGCTAGGCGATACCTTTCATCTTGGAGACGGCGGTTTGAGCCAAATGATTTGGTACTGCCAGCAACTTGATTGTGATTATCATTGGACATATCAGAGCGCACAGCACCTACATTTCTTTGCTGAAGCAGGACTGAAAAACGTGTTTTGGTTGCCAGCCTCGATCGTGCTTGAATCATACATTCCGCAAGCTTTTGCAAAGTCCTACGATGTGATCTTTCGAGGATCGAAGTCAGAATTACATTGTTATCGGAATCGCATTCTAGATTGTCTTCATAACTCCAAGATTAACGTTGATATTCAGACAAAAGATTACATTAGTTCTCTACAAGACTATGTAAAATCACACATTGTTGTTAATACTAGCTTAAACGGCGATCTGAATCGGCGAGTGTTTGAAGTGCTGATGGCAGGAGGCTTTTTACTGACTGATCGTATCCGTCCGCAATCAGGTTTATTTGATCTCTTTGAAGAAGGTGTTCATTTTGAATGTTATGGAGACGAAGCTGAGCTGATCGAAAAAATCCAGTTCTACTTAGCTCATCCTGATCAAGCCGCCCAAATCGCCGCCGCAGGGCATCAACAGTTTCTCGATCGCTACTCGCCCCAATCAATTCAACAAAAGCTATATCACTACATCTTCAATAATGAAATTGAAGCTCAATTTAAACAGGTTCGACGACCCCAAACGCAATTCAAGCTCTACACGCGAATCAAGCTCTACGAATTGATTCAAGAACTTCATCGCCTTAATGCTGCCTTAAGTATTTTATGTTACAAAATTTGTCCTGAAATGGTCATCGATCCCGTTGATTTATCGCGATCGTACTTAACTCACATTGTTACATCCGATAGCATTACAAACAGCAGTGATACTTACAATCGATTAGGACTTCAAGCTCAGATCAAATTGCAGTGCTTCTTACCGATTGATTCATCTTTCCAAATCGTCTTGCTTGACGGAACTCAACCTATTCGCTCATTACAGCAGCACATTCAAGCTACTATTCCTCATCTGAGTCATTCAGGGTTTCTGATCGTTGTACAACCTTGCTTAATGACTATTCAAAAATTGAATCAGTGCTTAGAAAACCATCACTGCTATCCGATTCAGTTATCTGTCGAGCTATTTAATCAAAAATACCCTTTAGCGCTCAACGAACACGGATTAATTTATCAAAAGATTCCCCTTGAAGGTCATACTAAGACAGGCAATTCTGTGAAAAACTTAGCGATAAAGCAAATCTCTTCACAGAAAGTGATACAACAACAGTTAAAGCATCTACAGATCGTTCGTGCCTCGCTTAATTTCTTGCGTCCGATTCGTTCCCTGTTCCGCCGTCACTCTTAATCCATGAACATAAAGCCGATTCAGCATTGGAACAGCTTAAATAGCGCGTTCAAAGCTTTAGTTGTGATCTTGTTAGTCCTTGGAATATTTTTTCGATTCGCATCACTCGCAGAACGTCCCTACTGGCACGACGAAACCTACACGCTACTCAGAGCATCGGGACATACGATCGCTGAAATTACCACACAAATCTTTGACGGGCAATTGAGCGATCGTTCAGACCTGCTCAAAGTTCAGCAAATCGCACCTGAGAAAACTTGGCTTGATATGATGCGATCGTTGATCACAGAAGAGCCGCATCGTGTGCCACTATATACGGGGATCGCGCGTGGATGGATGAAATGGTTGGGAAACGGTGTCGTTGCAATGCGATCGCTTTCCGCTGTGATTAGTCTACTTGTGTTCCCTGCGCTCTACTGGCTTTGCGTTGAGCTATTTATGCAGCCGTTCACAGCATGGATCGCAATCATGTTGATGGCTGTTTCTCCGTTTCATGTTTATTATGCTCAAGAAGTCAGAGAATATTCGTTGTGGACAGTGACGATCTTATTGATGTCTGCGGCATTGCTTCGAGCGCTTCGAGTGCAGACAAAATCAGCTTGGAACATTTACAGTTTATCTGTAGCTACATCACTCTACACGTTGCTTTTATCAATTCCTCTAATCATTAGTCACTCTGTTTACTTTTTCATCTCTCAACCATTTACGCAAAAAATTCGCACTTTCTTAAAAGCGTTCCTGCTGGGAGCAAGCCCTTCTCTACCTTGGTTAACATTCGCACTGATAAATCGCTCTCAAGCTGAAAGGGTAAACGCCTGGATGTTTCAACCTTTCCCAATTCAAGAACTATTCAGCCACTGGGTCAGAAGTTTTCAGTTTGTTTTTCTGGCAGAAAACTTAACCGGAAGACGGCTTTGTTGCATGAATAACTAGAAACGGTAACCTGTAGAACAGGAGAATTGTCAGACTTGCGGATGAAAACG
>PSLO01000064.1:0-13118 GCA_040289665.1 Leptolyngbya sp. ERB_1_1
ACCAGCCATAAGTCTGTCTCTGAACAACTCTTCTCAGTCTATATTATCTGTCGCTTTCTCTGTTTAAATTGGTATTAAAATGGCAACCCGCTTCGGTTGCATGTCCATCACCATCGCCCTTCTCCTTGTGTCTAGACTTGTCGTGCCCCAAAATTTGCAGTTCTTCGGATTGACAGGCTTTTTACACAGTAGAAGTGAATCCTCGATCGCTCCTCATTCGGATGACAGAAGCAAATCTCTCTCTTGAGATGGATCAAGGAACTTTCTATGTGAAGAGACTACGTTGATTGCGATTCGTTAACTTACAAATGTGCGATGCCTTATGAGCGGGAGAACACGATGACTGATAGTAAAAACAATCCAGGCAACAATCCAGGATATCAAAACATCTCTGATGATGCCGATCTAGAGGCAGCGTTACACAATCTAGGCAGCGATGTCGCGGATGACGAGAACAGCCTCGAAGGTGAGGAAGATTACGGCGATGTTCCACAAGAGTACACCGAATCCTACGGGACGGGTGTTGCAGAAATGCCGGGATATACGATCGGCGGTCGAACAATGCTTGATCGAGCCAGCGAATTCCATGAAGCATCTCCCGACTTAACGGGCGGCGATATTGATGCGAACTATGAGCAAGCCAACGCGGTCGGTGATGAATCGGTGGGTGGCACTGCTATGACACCGGATATGGATATTGTGGATGATTTGGGGCGTGCAGTTGGTTTAGAGATGAGTGACTTTAACTATCTGCATACCAATGAGATTTTAGAGCAGCGTGACGATCGAAGATGGGAGCTTGAACCTTCCTCTTCTGAAGACTATCAAGACCGTAGAAATGACGAAGACCTTTAATTCCTGATTTGAGCAATGAATTTAAAACCGATTAGCCAGCAAGTTGTCGCAGTGGTGGGAGCCTCTAGCGGCATTGGTCGCGATACTGCCTTGAAGGTTGCTGAGCGAGGTGCAAAAGTTGTCGTCGCGGCTCGCAGTCAAGAAGGATTAGCAACCTTAGTTGAAGAAATCCATCAGCGTGGCGGAGAAGCGATCGCAGTTGTTGCAGATGTGGCAGATTATGAGCAAGTCAAAGCGATCGCAGATAAAACGGTCGAGCGCTTTGGTCGGCTCGATACTTGGGTTCATGCAGCCGCAACCGGATTGTTTGCAACCTTCGATCGCATTACACCCGAAGAGTTTAAGCGCGTGATTGATGTGAACCTCATGGGACAAGTCTATGGCGCGATGGTTGCATTGCCGCTTCTAAAGCAAGAAGGACGCGGATCGCTGATTCATATTACTTCGGTTGAAGCCCGTCGATCGTTGCCATATCAAAGTCCGTATTCGGCTTCAAAACACGGAACGATGGGAATGCTGGATGCGCTTCGACTGGAATTAAAGCATCAAGGCTATCCGATCAATGTTGCTAACATCATGCCGGGAGTGATTAACACTCCGTTCTATAGCAAGGGAAAAACCAAGCTTGGTGTTAAACCGATGGCAACACCACCCTTTTACAATGCCAGCTTAGTGAGTGAAGCAATTTTATATGCGGCAGAACATCCAGTTCGCGACTATATTGTGAGCGATGTTGGCAAAGTATTAGATGTGGTTCAACGAGTTTCACCAGGATTAGTGGATGCGGCTTTATTAGCGATCGGATTTGTGTCACAGCGCGCTGAAGAAGAAAAAGGCGAAGACGATCCGAACAATCTATATGAAGCGATCAAGGAACCGGGATACGATCGAGTCGAGGGCGACTACAAGAGCCTCGAAGTTCCAAGCCTGCTCGATCACCTTGACAAAAATCCGCTATTTCCGATTGGGGCGCTTGCTGCAGCAGTACTTGGTGGATTAGCAATACTCGGTGGATTTAACAATCGAACCTAGTTCGTTCTCAAGTTTGTTCAACCTGTCTTGTGTTCAACCTTCATAATGTGGGACAAGGTTGACTTGTCCTACATTTTCCTCTTAGCTATCACTTCAAATGGCAAGAAAACGCCCCGTTTCGATTCAGCAACTCGCTCAAACTCAGCTAGGATATGACGATCTACGTCCTGGGCAAGAAGCCGCGATCGCATCTGTTCTCGACCAGCGCGATACTTTAGCAGTAATGCCAACTGGATCAGGCAAATCTGCAATTTATCAACTCGCAGCCGCAAATACTGCTGGAGCAACGATCGTCGTTTCTCCACTCTTAGCATTGCAAAAAGATCAAGTAGAGTCGATCGCTCAAGATGATATCGATGTCGGTCATGCAGCAGTGATTAATTCAACTATCACCGCATCCGAACGCGCAGAAATCTTCGATCGCTGGCGAGAGGGTGAAATTGAGTTTCTCTTTCTTGCACCCGAACAGTTTAATAACTTAGATACGATCGAACATTTACAAGCGGCTCCTCCTTCACTGTTTGTGATTGATGAGGCGCATTGTATCAGTGAATGGGGACACAGTTTTCGTCCGGACTATCTGCGATTAGGAACTGTGATCGAAGCTTTGGGACATCCAACCACTTTAGCTCTAACGGCAACCGCATCACCGCCAGTACGAGAAGAAATCATTCAGCGACTGGGGATGGAGAATCCGCGAATCATTGTACGGGGCTTCGATCGACCAAATTTGCGCCTAGCTGTTGAGAACTATGACGATGAAGAAGAAAAGCGCGAGATCTTTGTCAAACGCATCCAACAGTTAACTAAACCGGGAATCGTGTATGTTGCAACGCGTAAACTCACTGAATCATTAGCCGCTGCATTAAATGAAGTTGGAGTTCGAGCCATCGCATATCACGCTGGACTCAAAACCAAAGAGCGGGAACAAGCGCAGAATGCTTTTATGTCCGATGAAGCAGAAGTGATTGTGGCAACCACCGCATTCGGAATGGGGGTAGATAAACCGAATGTTCGATTTGTGGTTCACTACAACATTAGCGATTCGATCGATAGTTACTACCAAGAAATCGGACGAGCCGGGCGCGATGGTGATCCAGCAAACATCATCTTGTTTTACACCCCTGATGATCTGAACTTACGAAAGTTCTTTTCAGGGGGCGGAAAGCTTGAGGTCGAGAAAATCATTGAACTTGCAGAAACTGTTCGCCAACAATCTGAACCAATCCATCCAAAAGCATTAAAACCACTGCTCAATTTATCGCAAACAAAGCTAAAGACAACATTAAGCCAGCTAGAGCTTCTTGGTGTGATTGAAGCGTTGCCGACTGGAGAAGTGAGGGTAAGCCAGGATGCTCCTGATCTTGAACAAGCCGCGCAAGAAGTTTTACACACACAAGAGCGCAACATCAAAGTTGAGCGATCGCGCTTAGAAATGATGCGCGGTTATGCTGAAGTTCAAGATTGTCGCCGCAAATACCTACTCAACTATTTCGGTGATCCCCGTGAAGAATTGTGTGGATATTGTGACAACTGCAATTCTGGCATTGCAACTCAGCAAGACGATCGCCGCAAACCCTATCCCCTCAACAGTCGTATCCTTCACAAATCTTGGGGCGAAGGCACAGTCATGCGGTACGAAGGCGATAAGATTGTCATTTTGCTTGATGAGGTTGGCTACAAAACAATTAGCCTAGAAGCCTCGCTACTTCGAGGTTTGCTCCAGCGAGTCGAAGCTTAAACAAAGCTTTAGAATTTCAAAAGCGTTGTGACAAATCCCTCTCTCTAGTCAGAGTCTTAATCTAATCTTCCACGCTACTTTGAGTTGATCGAGCTACCTTGAAGAAAACGATCGCTTCTTGCCGTTACAGAGTTAGCAGAGAAATTTTATGGCACAAAGTTTTGGTGTAATTGGTCTAGCTGTGATGGGTGAAAACCTCGCACTCAACGTCGAGCGCAACGGCTTTCCCGTCGCTGTCTACAATCGGAGCCGCGAGAAGACTGATGCCTTTATGGAACATCGCGCTGGCGGAAAAAATGTCAAGGCGGCTTATACGATCGAAGAATTTGTTGCCTCGCTTGAACGTCCTCGCAAAATTTTGATCATGGTGAAAGCAGGTGCGCCTGTGGATGCAATGATCGAACAGTTGAAGCCGCTACTCGATGAAGGAGACATCCTAATTGATGGCGGTAATTCTTTATTTAGCGATACTGCACGTCGGGCACGCGACCTCGAAGCCGCAAAATTTACCTTTATTGGTATGGGTGTAAGCGGTGGTGAAGAAGGTGCATTGAATGGTCCCAGTTTGATGCCTGGTGGTACAAAATCCGCCTATGAATTCCTAGAGCCAATTTTGACCAAGATTGCTGCTCAAGTCGCTGATGGTCCTTGCGTCACCTACATCGGTCCCGGTGGTGCAGGTCACTACGTCAAAATGGTTCACAACGGCATCGAGTATGGGGATATGCAATTGATTGCAGAAGCCTATGATCTGTTGAAGAACGTAGGCGGACTCGATCACAACGAGTTGCATGAAGTGTTCATGGAATGGAACACCACGCCAGAACTCAATTCATACCTGATCGAAATTACCGCAGACATCTTCAAGATTATTGATCCCGACACGCAAAAGCCGCTCGTTGATGTCATTCTAGATGCCGCAGGGCAGAAAGGCACTGGACGCTGGACAGTCACAGATGCGCTAGAACAAGGAGTCGCGATCCCGACGATCATTGCTGCGGTGAATGCGCGGATCATGTCTTCCTACAAAACAGAGCGGATCGAAGCCTCAAAACAGTTGAGCTTCCAAAGTCCCGCTTTTGACGGCGACAAGAAGATCTTTATCAATGCAGTCCGAGACGCGCTGTATTGCTCCAAGATCTGTTCTTACGCACAAGGAATGGCGCTGCTTAATGTAGCATCCCAGAACTACGGCTATGATTTGAATCTAGCGGAATGTGCGCGAATCTGGAAAGGAGGCTGCATCATCCGAGCAGCTTTCTTGGGCAAGATTCAGCACGCTTTCATCGAAAATCCGACATTGCCGAACCTGCTGCTTGCTCCAGAATTCAAGCAATCGATTCTCGATCGACAATCTGCTTGGCGCGAGGTCATCATGGCAGCCGCTCGATACGGGATCGCTGTTCCTGCGTTTAGCGCATCGCTGGATTACTTCGACAGCTACCGCCGCGATCGTCTGCCACAAAATTTAACACAGGCGCAGCGCGATTATTTCGGTGCACATACTTATCTGCGTACCGACAAAGAAGGCGTATTCCACACGGAATGGACGACTTTGGCACAAGAATCATCATCGAGTGTTTCGACTCCGCAGAAGCTTACGGCAGACCAACCCCGTCCAAGTGCAGACGATGTTGAGATCAAAGAGGTGCAGACTAATCGTTAGTCGGTTACACTAAATCCACTAGCTTGGGAACGTTTGCGAACAAAGGTCGATCGAGAGATTTTCTCGATCGACCTTTTTGATTTGAATCGATTCGTTTTCGGTCATCCGAAGTCTCGAGAAGTAGCATCCGCACCTTGATGATGACCTGCTTCGGAAAACCCACGTCGATCGTACGGCGACCTCATCTACTCCAGTCAGAATCGTTGCTTGAGAATAAGCACAGAAGCACATGAGCGCATGTTCTGACTTCTAAATATTCCTCTTCGCCAACGTTCTAAACCAATGGACACGATTTCTCAAACTGCTTACAGTGAATTTCTGCAACAAGTCAAAGCGCAGCAAGTTGCACAAGTGACGCTTAAACCGGAGCGTATCGAATACACGCTCAAATCGGAATTCGGTGGACAGCGCTACTACACGGTTAGTGATCGTTTCCAGCCCGATCTAGTAAACCTACTGCGGAGCAAGGGGATTGCCTTTGTGGATCAGCGAGTGTCTCCTGGTAACGTTTTAGGATTGCTGCTCTCGATGGGCGCGATGGCAGGTGCTTTGGTTTGGTTAACGAGATTCAGTGAAGCGGGTGGTGGAATCGGTGGACTGATGGGCATTGGAAAAAGCAAAGCCAAAGTCTACAACCAAGGCAAAACTGGAATTAAGTTTGCAGATGTTGCTGGAGTCGATGAAGCAAAACAAGAATTGCAAGAAGTGGTAGATTTTCTCCGCAATGGTGAAAAATATCGCAAAATCGGCGCAAAGATTCCGAAAGGTGTGCTGCTTGTTGGTCCTCCTGGAACCGGAAAAACCTTACTCGCAAAGGCTGTCGCAGGAGAAGCAGGCGTTCCGTTTCTAAGCATGTCTGGTTCAGAATTTGTCGAACTGTATGTTGGTGTAGGTGCTTCGCGAGTGCGTGATTTATTTCAGCAAGCGAAACGACAAGCGCCTTGCATTATTTTCATTGATGAACTGGATGCGATCGGCAAATCTCGCGGTAATTCTAACTTCGGTGGCAATGATGAACGTGAACAAACCCTCAATCAATTACTCACCGAAATGGATGGGTTTGATGGCAATGAAGGCGTGATTCTAATTGCCGCAACCAATCGCCCTGAGATTTTAGATCCGGCATTGCGTCGTCCCGGTCGTTTCGATCGCCAAGTTTTAGTTGATCGTCCTGACAAGATGGGTCGAGAAGAAATTTTACGAGTGCATTCTCGCGCCGTTAAGTTGGGTGAGAATGTTGATCTGAATGCGATCGCAACTCAAACCCCAGGTTTTGCAGGTGCGGATCTTGCGAACTTGGTGAATGAAGCGGCGCTAATGGCTGCCCGTCAAAATCGCCAAGCGGTGTTAATGGCGGATTTCAGTGAAGCGATCGAACGTGTGATCGCCGGACTTGAAAAGCGATCGCGGGTACTGACTCCGCTAGAGCGTCAAACCGTGGCATATCACGAAGTGGGTCACGCGTTGGTCGGGGCGTTGATGCCAGGTGGCGGCAAAGTCTCAAAAATCTCGATCGTGCCGCGTGGGCTTGGAGCGTTGGGATATACGTTGCAGACTCCGGAGGAAGATCGCTTCTTGATGATCGAAGATGAGCTACGGGGACGAATTGCGACGCTACTTGGGGGACGAGCCGCCGAGGAGATTGTCCTGGGCAAGGTGTCGAGTGGGGCGAGTGATGATATTCAGAAGGCGACAGCGCTAGCAGAACGAGCAATCACTCAGTATGGAATGGGTGAGACATTAGGACCGATCGCATTTGAGACGCAGCAAGCGCAATTTCTGGAGGGTGGAAGCACTCGACGGGCGATTAGTGCGGAAGTGGCTTCGGAAATCGATCGATTGATCAAGCAAACAATTGATCAATCGCGTGAGACTGCCTTGGCAATTCTGCGACACAATCGGACGTTGCTAGAATCGACGACGCAAACGCTGCTGGAAACGGAAGTTTTAGAAGGCGAACAGTTGCAGGCAATCTTGGCGCAGGTGCAAGCTCCAGAAAATCTAGCGTAAGTTGTTGGAATAGATAGAAGAGACGATCGCGAATTTCCTAGCTTGATGGGAACTTCGCGATCGTTTCTGTTGAAAGAGAGATTGTTCCTGGTTGAAATGCCAGCGTTCCTACTTTTTTATAAAAATTGGGATGAAAAGTGCGATCGCTTCTTAATCCGATGTGTCTTGAAGTTCTTGAAGGAGCGGTAGCTTCGCTTCCCATAGGGTTCGTGTCCTCAGAGCATTCGAGCGTTCGTTGGTGCGATGCTCTTGGAGGGCTTTTTTTGGAGAAGCGATCGCTAAATCACAGCAGGGCTTTGCAAAACTCGTTATGACTCTTAATCGCTCAAACGGATACGAGATGAATCAACGGGCAAGGATTTGTAGATGTTGCCTCTGTAGTCGATATCGTAGACCTGTAATTCATCGGCTTCTAGGTCGAGGGTAAAAACGACTCTAATTTTTCCTACCCGCATTCTGTAGAATCCTTTCCAATCTCCCTTGAGGCTGTTGATATCTAATTCGCTAAAAGGAATAATCCCTTCGATTTCAAGTGCTTGAAGGAGAAGGGAGAGTTTTTCTTGGAGTTTCTCGGTTTCTTTGGATGACAGTTTCTCTAAAAATTTGAGAGAGGCTTTACTGAGGACGAGTTCCATTCTTCACCCAGTCTGTCATGTTGATAAATTCTGTTTCTTTGTAATCAGCAGGTGAGCCTAGCTTAGCTTGGATCTCTTGCATCTCTTTGTCACTGACGTAGGGAATGAGAACTTGGCAGAGCTTCAAGCGTTCTTCTCGCAGCACCTCCCGCAAACTATCTTTGATTAATTGTTTTAATTCGTTACCTTCCATCGGGTGACCTACGATCGCACATTGCTACTCATTGATTCAGCTTTAGTTTATCTTCTCTCCTGCGGCGATCGCACAAATTCAGCAGGGTTGGCGATCGTTCCTCAATCCGATGTGTCTTGGAGTTCTTGAAGGAGCGGTAGCTTTGCTTCCCATAGGGTTCGTGTCATTGGCTCATCCGAAAGTTCATCTGTGCGGTTCTCTTGAAGGGCTTTTTGGAGGAGCGATCAGAGATTTTCTTCTACTGTTTTTAGGAAGGGATGATCTTTCCCAAACTTTTCATGCAGGATTGCTATTGCTTTGCAGTAAAGGAATTCTGACTTACCGATTCCGCCCATTCCCGAAATTGCCGCAATCGAAACGGTCGATCGCTGCTGTAACTTCTCATGCAAGAGTTCTAGCTCCTGCTCCCGTCCCACAAATGCCACAACACCCGTATACGGAAGATTTTGCGGTGTTCCTGACACGGTTGGTGCTGCCTGAGGAGACAGAATATTTTGAATCGTGATCGTGCTTTCTGTCGCTTGAATCACCTGAGACTGCGGTTGATTCACCTGCAAGCCTTGTCCGCCAGAAATCGTCTGTTGATTTGGGTCGGGTTGATTCTCCATCAGGACAACTCAGAGACATCACTGCATCTGTTCTACCTCAGTCCCCGAACTTCTCTCCTAAAATGACAAAATTCCTTTAGAAAGCTGAAACATTTGATTTAGAAGCGCGATCGTTCATCTTGCTCTAAACGCACTTTTGCATAAAATCAATAACTTCATGCATAAATCCCGGTTTCGTCACCATCAACACCGTAGATCCCGGCTCCAAAATCGTACTGCCATTCGGAATTGCCAGATCCATCTGAGCATGAGGTTGATACCCAATGATCAATGAGCCACTGGGGAACCGAGGATCTTGAGCCACCTCAGCCACACTCCGACCCACCACATTACAAACCGCAGGAATCGACAACTTGAACACCTCAATCTGACCCTGCTCAAAGTGCATCATCGATTCCACTTCCGGATATTCGATCACATTCACCATCGTTGAAACCGCAAGCTCGATCGCATTAATTACATGCGTCGCCCCTGCCAATCGATACGGCTCCGCAAAATCCTTGTGTCGCATCCGCGCCAAAATATTTGGCACACCATAATGTTTTGCCAGCGTCACCATTGCGAGATTCAGCGCATCATCTCTCAAAACAGCGGCGATCGCATCCGCCTTACGAATTCCCGATTCGATCAGCACCTCGGTACTCACCGCACTGCCTTCAAATGCCATCACGCCTAACTGTTCTCGCGCATACCGACAAGCCGCAGGATTTAGATCAATCACCGCCACTGTATGCCCAAGATCAATTAGGCGTTGAGCCAGATTCAGACCAATGAGACCCGCGCCCCCGATTAAAACATACATAAATTTTCTGATCCACGCTTCGCTTATAGCCTAAGAGGATATTTGAGAAGGATCGAAGCGAACGAAGACTTTTCAAACATCCTCTAAAGCATGATTCACAGAACGGTGAATCCTAGTCAAGCTTGAGCGAATTCACGGGAACGTCGTCCCATGAAGCCACAAGCCGCATCCGGGCGACCCAACCTTCCGCTTTTTGGGTATCGGTCAGATTCTCTTCAAAGGACTGATGGCATTCTTGCGCTTGTGTTTCATCACAGCAAGCGATACAGGCATACATTAGCCCAGACGGATCGACTTGTTCGTTTACCCAAATTGACATCATCGTTTCCTCCAAGACCTTACAAGAAATTTTGCCATATTTACGATTCTCGTGTTGCCATGTGAGAAAGCGCATCACCCGTTACGCGACAAATTCGCCAGTCTGGAAGCACCGTTGCACCCATCCGTTTGTAAAATCCAATCGCACTTTCGTTCCAGTCCAATACACACCATTCCAATCGCCCACAGTCCCGCTCTACGGCAATTTGAGCAAGTTGAGTGAGCAGCGCTTTACCGATCCCCATCCCCCGATATTCCGGCAAAACAAACAGATCTTCGAGGTAAATTCCGGGCTTTGTGAGGAATGTTGAATAGTTGTGTAGAAATAGCGCGAAACCGATCGATTGATTTTCAACCACTGCCACGATCGCTTCAACGAAAGGCTTTTCACCAAAAAGATGCGAATGGAGATGGTCGATCGAGCCTGTAACTAAATGTGAAAGCTTCTCGTATTCAGCCAGTGCTTGAATCAGCGAGAAAATTGCCGGAACATCAGCAGGCGTAGCAGAGCGAATTTCAAACATAAAACCACAAGCTTTAAAGTAAATGAAGTCCACTGAAAGGGACTAAACAACTTTAAAGCTGCTCAGCCCGCTTGAGTAGACTTCCATTATTAGAGAGCCTGGTTTTAAGTAATTAGGTCTGATTAAGTATGGGACAGGCAACCTGTTTCCGGTCGGGCAAGATGCCCAACCCACCTGGTCTGATATTTAATTCCACCTAGCTACTGATTAGCCCAGCCAACCCTTTAACCGCTCTGCAATCTGAGGTCTCCGCAACTTCCGCATCGCTTTACTTTGAATCTGGCGCACCCGTTCCCGTGATAAGTTGAACATCCCGCCCACTTCTTCCAGCGTGCAAGGCTTACTGGTCGTCAAACCGTAACGCAAAGAGATAATATCCTTCTCGCGCTCGGTCAGAACATTTCCCAGCACATCCCAAATCTCTTGGCGCAGCATTGTTTCGCTCATTTGAGACTCCGGTGACTGAGTATCACCATCTTCGAGCAGATCCATCAATTCGGTATCTTCGCCTTTCCCGACTCGGTGATTGAGCGAAAGCGATTGACGGCGAACTTGTTGAAGATGCTGCAATTGCTCCACGGTTAATTCGAGCGATTGAGCCAGTTCTGCTTCAGTCGGATTGCGCCCTAATTCGCGCTTCAGTTCGCGATGGGCTTTTTTCAGCTTATTCAGTTTTTCGACGATATGAATCGGTAAGCGAATCGTGCGGGCATCATTCGCGATCGTCCGCGTAATTCCCTGCCGAATCCACCAGTACGCATAGGTTGAAAACTTATAGCCTTTATCGGGATCAAACTTTTCGGTCGCCCGATTGAGTCCTAATGCACCTTCTTGAATCAAGTCTAGAAATGGAACACCGCGATTGAGGTATCGTTTCGCGATCGACACCACTAAGCGAAGATTGGATCGAATCATTTTTCGCTTTGCCACACGGCTCCGGTGTAAACGGTGTTCTAATTGTCGTTCGGTCATGCCTAAACGCTCAGCTAATTGCGCTTTTGTCGGCATATGACCGATTTCGTTATATAGCTTGCGCTGTACCTCATCGACTTCGACGAGGTACTGAACTCGACGAGCGAGTTCTACTTCTTCATCAGCTTTTAATAGCGGATAGCGTGCCATTTCTTTAAAGAATGCGCCTACCGCATCATCTGCGACAGTTTTGTTATATCCCGACGATCGAGCCGATGCCATTTGATCGATTTCTGATTCATCAGTAGCGCTCGATTCTTCTAGATCGGCGGCAACCGAGGTGAGTTCTAGTAAATCGGGTTCAATTTCGATCGGGGTGCTGTCTGCGAAATCGGCTTCTAATTGCAAAGAGTCCACTGAATCTAACTCAGCAACGTCCATTGCAAAGTCCAAATCACGAGAGAGGGCTTCTGTGTGAGAACTGTTGCTTTGTTCGCTCATAGTGATGTTATATCGAGGTAGTTTTACGCGATCGAGGTGATGAGAGAGTTGCCAAGTTAAGTCATCCAAATCAATTGAAAACTTAAGCCAGCCGTGAGTAATTTTTATCCTGAATGTTTCTATTTAAATTGCAATTGATGTCGCTTTAGAATCCCTCCTGAACCTGTGATAAACTTGCGCGTTTCTGAAGAAACTTTTTTGGTCGCTTTTAGAAATGAGCAGAATGCGAAATCTACCCAGAGCCGCCGTCTCTGAATCGGGAAAAATCCTGGAGATGCGTTTCAGCTTCGGCGCGCTTCCGATTCGCTTGAGTTGCGAATTGCAACAGACAGGCTTAAGAATTTTGCACAAATACAAGACTCTGATCTGTCTGGTTGCTGCTATAACAGACTCTCATACCCGTTCCGATTTACATCTCTACCAATGGTGGGAAAAGCAAAAGGCGAATGTTTTAATCTATCTTTGGTCGAGTCCTCTCACTTTTGAACGATCGATCCGGTAAACTCAGTCACAAGTTAAAATTAAAAATAGTTCATTTGCACTGAAAAACTCTCAATTTCTTGATAATTTAATACCGTGAATTTCCTTGTCCACAGCTTTTCTTAAGTTTTTCTCTTCATTTGTAATATGTCTGAGTTGCAATCTGTGGCGGAATCGAGGGCAACGGATTCGATCTCGCCAGCTTGGGTCGAAGTGTTAGTCGATTGTCCGGGGGCGCAAGGGGTATTTACTTATTCGGTGCCGTCTGGGGTGAGGGTTCAGCCCGGTGACATCCTGAGTGTGCCGTTTGGAGCACAGCAAATTGGCGGAATCGCGGTTCGGGTATTGAATCAGCCGCCGGAATTGGAGCAGATTCGATCGATTGATTCGATCGTCAGTGCGGGATTTTTTCCCGCTTCGTATTGGGCATTGCTCGATCGTGTCGCACGTTACTACCAAACTTCATTAATGCAGGTGGTTCGCGTTGCTTTACCGCCGGGATTGCTGGCGCGCTCGCAAAGACGCATCCGATTGACCAGTCCCGATGCGAATGAGGTCTTTCTTAATCCCGTAGCCCAACAAATTCTGAAACTTTTAAAAGCAAGTAAAACCAAAGAGTATTCCTGGCAGTTTGTTCAGCGACAAGTGAAAGGGGCACATCGCGGGCTTGAGGATTTGCTTAGGCTCAATTGGGTCGAAAGCTATCTAGAACCGCCTGCTACAATTCGCCCACAACTCCGTCAGGCGGTCATTCTCGTCTCGATGCAGGGAGAACTACGAGACCGTCAACGTGAGATCCTAGAAGTTCTCAAGCGCAACGGCGGCGAAATGTGGCTGACCG
>PSLO01000064.1:13132-23727 GCA_040289665.1 Leptolyngbya sp. ERB_1_1
CACTTCACCCACTGTGAAGAAATTACAAGAGCAAGGCTGTGTCATTCTCCAGGGGCGCGAGGTTCTGCGAAGTGAACAAAGTCCACAAGTCGATCAGGATTCAGCCAAATCGCTTACATCGGATCAGGCTCAGGCATTAGAGCGGATTCATGCGATTACAGGATTCGAGAAAATCCTGCTGCATGGTGTCACTGGATCAGGAAAAACCGAGGTTTATTTACAAGCGATCGCACCCGTTCTTCAGCAAGGTCAATCCGCATTAGTGTTAGTTCCCGAAATCGGATTAACGCCGCAATTAACCGATCGCTTTCGGGCGCGTTTTGGCGATCAAGTTTGTGTCTATCACAGTGCTTTATCCGATGGTGAACGGTTTGATACTTGGCGGCAAATGTTAGCAGGTTCACCCCAAGTTGCGATCGGTACGCGATCGGCAATTTTCGCCCCGCTGCCGAACTTAGGGTTAATCATTCTCGACGAAGAACATGATTCAAGCTTCAAGCAAGATCAGCCTGCTCCTTGCTATCATGCTCGATCGGTGGCTCAGTGGCGGGCAGAATTAGAAGATTGTCCGCTAATTTTAGGGTCTGCAACACCTTCGCTGGAATCTTGGTTGGAGTCATCGATTTATCTTTCACTGCCGAAGCGAATCTTAGATCGTCCATTACCGCGAATTGATGTTGTGGATATGCGGCGAGAATTGCACGATCGTAATGGCTCGATTTTTAGTCGATCGCTACAATCTGAGCTAAAAAAACTCAAAGAAAACAATCAAAAAGGACTGCTATTTATTCATCGTCGCGGACATAGCACGTTTGTTTCTTGTCGGAGTTGCGGTTATGTGATGGATTGTCCGAATTGTGATGTTTCACTTTCATATCATCACGTTCACGAAAATGCTCAACCGTTATTAAGATGCCATTACTGTAATCATGCTCAACTTCAACCGCAGCGTTGCCCTGCTTGTGGTTCCTCGTATTTCAAAAATTTTGGTAGTGGGACTCAGCGTGTTGTCCAAGAAATTTCTAAATTATTCCCAGATCTGAAAACAATTCGATTCGATAGTGATACCACTCGTGCAAAGGGTGCACATCGCGCTTTGTTAAGTCAATTTGCTCATGGTGATGCTGATCTCTTAGTGGGAACACAAATGCTTACAAAGGGCATTGACTTACCTCAAGTCACGCTGGTTGGCATCATTTCAGCAGATGGATTGCTCAACTTAGCAGATTTTCGCGCCAGTGAAAGAGCATTCCAAACCTTAGTTCAAGTGGCAGGACGAGCCGGACGCGGAACCGAACCGGGACGAGTAATCTTACAAACCTATGCGCCTGAAAATCCCGTGATTCAAGCCGTAAAACGGCAGCAATATGAACCCTTTGTTGAGAAAGAACTAGAACAGCGATCGCTCCTGAATTACCCACCTTACGGACGCTTAGTGTTAATCCGACTAAGCGGACTGAATGCCAACACGGTTCAGAGCACAGCAGAAACGCTCTCCGATATGCTCCTTCAGTCCAGCGAGAACTATGAGGTTTTAGGACCTGCTCCCGCAACAATTCTGAGAATTGCTCAACGATATCGCTGGCAGATTTTGCTGAAGCTCACGAATGACCAGATTCCCGATGCGACGGAACTACGATCGCACTGTCCCTCGACTGTGAGCTTAACGATCGATGTCGATCCAATGAACTTAATGTAATCTCGCTTCTGGCAAAATCAGCATCGCATCGCCAAACGAGTAGAACCGATACTGATTGTCGATAGCATCTTGGTACAGCGCTAACAACCGTTCTCGTCCAATCAACGCACTCACTAACATTAATAAACTCGACTTCGGCAAGTGAAAATTAGTAATCATGCCATCCACAGTGCGCCATTGATAGCCTGGATAGATGAAAAGATTCGTCTTGCCGCAATAGGGTTCAAGTTCACCTGACTGAGATGCGCCTTCGAGCGATCGAACAACTGTCGTTCCAACCGCAATCACCCGCCCCCCTCTCGCTTTCGTTTCTCGAATCTTCTCGACCGTTTTGGGAGAAACCTCGATCCATTCTCCGTGCATCTGATGTTGGGTAATATCTTCTGATTCCACTGGACGAAACGTTCCCACCCCAACATGCAGGGTGACAAATGCTTTTTCGATTCCTTTTTGTTCTAAACGTTCTAACAGTTCTGGTGTGAAGTGCAGTCCTGCTGTCGGAGCCGCAACTGCTCCTAAGCGATCTGCATAAACCGTCTGATAGCGATCGGGTGCTGCCTCCGTTTCCTGAATATAAGGCGGTAAGGGAACTTCGCCAAAATGATCGATGACTTCTAACAGCGATCGACCATTCGAGGCTTCAAACTGCAAAATTCGCCCGCGCGTCTCTGGATCGCTGGATAAAATCGATGCGGTTAACTCAACGTCGGTGTCAACGTGCGGCTTAAACACAATTCGATTTCCCGGTTTCAGCCGCCTTCCCGGTTTCACCAATGCCAACCACTGATTTTGCTGATGTTCTTCAAGTAAAAGAATCTCAACTTCAGTCCCTGTTGTTTTGTGTCCGTGCAGCCGCGCTGGAATAACCTCAGTGTTATTCAATACCAGTAAATCACCAGGACGAAGAAGCTCGTCTAGCTCTCGAAACACTTGATGATGATGTTGAGTTTGATTTTCGATGACAAGCAAACGCGCACTGTCCCTTGGAGTGGTGGGATTCTGGGCGATTCTGTCTTCGGGTAAGTGATAGTCATAAGCCGAAAGGAGTTGATCCGCTTCCACAGTCTCAGTCCTACTGGTCGTTACAGGTGAGTGGTTAGTATTTTCGGATAATTTTGATCCTAATCAATCATTAATTCTCAAATTGGGTGAGATTCCCTAGCTGATATCGGGGGCTTTTCCCCTATTGCAAAACAGCGCAGTGCCTCAAAATAGAAATGTAACAGAAGTAGCATTTGCTGGGTTTGTGTTGTATGGAATATCTTTACTGCCTTGCGAATGCCAGTCTAACCCTGAGAATTGTGGAACACTTGCACCACTCGAAGCAATTCCCGCTCAGCTTCGTGACTGTCATTCATCAAATTGATGGTTGGGTTGTAAGAGTGAAGCTTGATCGCGCCCTTGATGCTCAAGATGAGGGTGATTTCAGAGCGTTCCTCAATGAGTTGGGGATTGTGTATTCTCCAAGCATTCGGATTCAGATGGTGCTGTGGGGACTAGAAACGGGACAATCCCCGATCGAGGTAATGCAGCGCTATCAAGTGGCAGTGGTTTCACACGGGAGTCCCGATCTTGAAGAGATCGAGGAGTTTCGGAAACAGTTTGTCCAAGGCTTGGGTTACTGTCCCGAAACGCTGGCTTAATAAAAGGCATTGCAAATGTAGTCTTGGAGCGTGAATTGATTTTTGGTGAGGTGGGGGGAAGTCGCCGGAGTGAGCTGATTTCCCCTTTTTCGTGCCTGATAGCGCACCAGGGCAACATCAAAGCGACAGGGAAATTCTGCTAGGTGTGGGTGTTTTAATAGAAACAATTGGGCTGTAGTGAGTAGCTTTCTCTGTTTGGTGGGCGTGATCGAGAGCACGCCATCGCTGTCCCAGTTCCCACGGCTACGGGTTTTGACTTCGACAAAGGCAACGATTGCATCTTGAGTTCTCACAACCAAATCTAATTCCCCCGATCGACAAGTCCATTGACGCGCTAGGACGATCGCGCCTTGTGACTCCAGCCAATCTGCAACAAAGCTTTCCCCAGATGTTCCGAGATCAGATGTCGAATTCGGCAGATCCACAGGTAGGATTTAAAAAAGTTCTCTTTCAACATTCCCCAATTGTTCCGATGAGTTCTAAACGCTTAAAAGGTTTTATTTGCTCGATCGTCGTTCTGTTTGCGACTTGGGTGATCTTCGCCGCGCCTGTTCTTGCGCTCGATTACAACCGAGAATCGCTGATCGGTGCGGATTTTTCGGGTCAGGACTTAACCGATTCGGAGTTCACCAAAGCGAATATGCGCGAGAGCAATTTGAGTCATGCAAACCTGAAGGGTGTGCGGTTCTTCGCCACCAATCTAGAAAGGGCAAATTTAGAAGGAGCCGACTTGAGAAACAGTACGCTGGATTCGGCGCGGTTGACTCGTGCAAATTTAAAGGACGCGAATTTAGAAGGCGCATTTGCGGCGAATGCAAAATTTGAAGGGGCAACGATCGAGGGTGCAGATTTTACCGATGTTGCGCTCAGACCCGATGCTGCTCTGTTCGGTTGCAACCGGAACGAATCCGACCACGGGACGCGAAACTCGTGAAACGCTCTATTGCGATTGATTCCAAAAATCCGTCACGTCATACCCCAACTCTGCTAGCATTTGGCGCAACAACGGCAGACTTAACCCGATCACATTCGTGTGACAGCCCTCGAGCTTCTCGACAAACAATCCACCCCGACCCTCTAAAGCAAAACAACCTGCACAACTCAGCGGCTCTTTTGTCGCTACGTACGCCTCAATTTGTCGATCGCTAATGTCCGCAAAATACACGCGCGTCACTTGAGTCCGAATCAAGGGCGGATAAGGCATCAACGCCCCTTGCTCAGTCGTGTAAGGCTGCAAAAACACATGACCTGTAAACAACTTGCCCACATTGCCGCGCATTTGTTTCCAGCGATCGATCGCTTCAGTTGGATCTTTCGGCTTGCCGTGAATCTCACCCTCGATCGCCAGCACAGAATCGCAGCCTAAAATCAATCCGGGCATCGTCGAAAAGAATCCAGGCGGCAACTCAGACTGTCGAGCAAAAAGCGCTTGCATCGTCGATCGAGCTTTCCCCTCGGCGAGAATTTGCACCAGTTTCGATGGATCAGTAATTTGAATCTGCGACTCGTCGAAATCACTCGGATACACCATTGCCGAAATTCCTGCCATCGTAAGTAAGCGCTTACGGGCAGGAGATGCCGATGCCAGCACGAAGGGAACCACCATCGAACTAATCCACCATGAACGACTTCACAGATTTGGTCAAAACCGGAGCCATTTTTTGCCACCGCTCCTCAGAAGTTGAGGCATTCAGCGTATACAACTTGCCACGGTAGACGATCGCGCTTGCTAAGTTGTGACGCTGTTCCTGATTCGGCAAAGTGACTAAATATTCCAATAAATAATAGGTGCGATCGGCAATCTCGCGCGAATCTGCGTTGATCAGTTCAGCCGTTCGACCGGAATCAGGGGGCGCGATCGCGCTTTTGCCCAACTGATACCCCACTTCCGTTGGGGTTCCGAGATCTGCCAGTTTTTTCTTACCCGGAACCGGATTGATTACCATGCTGATATTTTCGGTCTGCTCGATGATGTCATGAAACACCACATCAGGACCATTTGCCACTTTCACAGGTAGCCAACCATTCGGATACAAAAACCGATAGCCATCCGTACTGTCAGCAAAACTATTCAATCCACCCACGCCAGACACACAGCCTTGCAATCCAAGCGCCAGGACAACTAGCATCACTGCAATGATTCGTTTGAGCATCACTCAACCACTTCTCCACAAGAAAACGTTTTACTCTGTCAAACCACGCACTAAACGACGCGCTATCGGGCAGACAACGTTTCTATTGTCCCATCTTCGTTTGGAAATCTGCACTCAACTCGAATCAAATTTGGCAGAATGAATCAGCATCCTAAATCTCCGCTAAACTGTTAGGCTGTGTCGGTATTGCAACGTCTTGCAACGCTAACATCCCGCAACTCTACGGAGGCAAGAATCTTGCTTCGACTCCAAAATTTGCTTGGCTCAACAGATTGAAACAGATTTATCCTGAGATTTCGGTAAAATGCTGGAAATTCGTAATTTGGACTGCACGATTCGTAGTGAGTGAAAGAGAACAATATGAAATGAAGCGATAAATTTTAGGTTTTCCAGCCTTGAGTCAGGTTGCTTCAGACAAAATCCCCATTGCGAATAAGCTAATAGAAGGAATGAGTGCCTCCGTGAATGTAATGCAGTTGAATAGCCCACCTGCTCCGCTACCTCCCCCCACGCCGATTATTCTCGATAGTCTGCCCGATCCGCCTGTCGCTGAAGGGGTGTGTCCCCGTCGAACGCGGATGCAGATCGATTTGTTGCTGTTGGCGATCGAAGCCCTCGATTTGGCGGGTTCGGAAGCAATTTTGGCGGTCGCATCGGATTTTGAACTGCGCGGAGTCCTCAAAAATCGCGTTTCTCTCTGGCGAATGCGATCGACGAATCCCTTCCGTCGCTATACTCAACGCCGCCCTCTGACGCTGGTCGAAGCGAAGGCGCTGGTGCTGGTCATCTGCTACTTAGCGCGACGCTTAACGGTGCTCATTCGACAATTATTACTTGCTTATCAGCAACTGAGCGAAAAGAATTTGTCACCCGATCATCATTTTCGCCTCTCAGAGTATTTAGAAAGATTTCGCGCTCACTACCGCAGTCGAATGAATCCAAAACGAGCGGGAGTACTAGCTTATAGTTCCGATGAAAAGCTGGATGAATTAGCGCTTGATCTATTGGAGCAGCTTTTATTCTGCACTGGGACTTCTGGAGTACAACGGCTGTGGATCAGTTTGTTTGACGGAGAAGTGTCATGACGAATGCAATGACGCTACAGCGGCAATACAGCTTGCCGAACTGCACGTTAATTTTAGAAGGATTATCCGATACGGGTGGGCTTGGACAAGCGGAAGTTCGCCCAGTGATGTCGCTGCTGATTAATGCAGAATGTCATCTTCCAGGGCAAGAAAAGCCGCTAGTTGGTGGACGCGAGTTCTTTGAAAGTTTAGTGACAGCCGTGAGCTTGTACGCTCAGGAATTTCTAAGCGGCGTTCATTTACCGCGTCATACTTACAGCGATCGACCTTCTTTCGTCCGATTAGAGCGGCTCGATCGGTCTCACCATCGCTTGATTGTCGAAAAAGATCCCAACAATCCCAACAGCGAAGAACGATCAGTCGATTTGACGACGGTGCAATTGTTTGATCTGGTTGAAGCGATCGATCAATTTGTTGCCGATACGCAAACGTTACCGTATTGGTCGCTGAACCTTTCGCCTGTCCCGAAACGCTACGCTCGCTCCGGTGAACCGTTAGCAAAACAAGTCGTTCCCGCCTCGATCGGGGTTTCTGGATTAGCGCTGGCTGCGATCGCCTTCTTCTCTCTGCCCACCATGCGGGTGAAAACTCCAGAATGTCTCGCACCAGGAGCATCAGACTGTCCGGGTGTGGTTGCGAGTCCGGGAGCCAGTCCGAGTCCATCGGTTAGCCCCAGCCCGATCGCTTCTCCGACAACTGCGGCATCTCCCAGCCCGACCGCTACTGCAAGTCCTGATTTAACTCAGCTAGAAACTGCGCTGACGGCGGCTCCCCCGATTACCGATCCTCAAGAATTGAAAACGTTAGGTGATCGCTTATCCGCTCAGATTCAAGACAAATGGAAAACGCAATCTGCTGTCACCGAGCCGTTATCGTATCGCGTCGGAGTTGCCCGGAATGGCGATGTAGTCGGTTTCAAAGCGGAAACCCCTACCGCGCTCAGCAACGCTAGACAAACTCCGCTGCTCGATTTGCTCTATCTACCAGCGGGTGGAAGTCCCCCGTCTTCTGAACCCTTGGCGCAATACCGAGTAATCTTCAAGCCTCAAGGCAACTTTGAGGTCATTCCCATCAATTCTCCCACTTCAGCCGTACCTCCCAGTCCAACTGCTGCCGCAAGTCCAGCTACAAGTTCGACTCCAAATGCAGCGATCGCCGCAAGTCCGACTCCAAGTCCAGTGGCTTCCACAAGTCCCTCTGCTGCTTCTGCGCCTGCAACAGAACTGACCGACACCGCAACGTTGGAGAATTTGCAGCCCAAACTTTACGACACACTGGATCAAAACTGGAAAGGTAGACCGCCGTTTGACAAAGATCTCGTGTTTCGAGTTCGAGTCAAACCGGATGGCACGATCGCGGGATTCCAACCGGATAACCAATCTGCAACTGAATTTGCCAAAGATACCCCGCTGCCACAGTTGGGAAAAGCGATCGATCCGAACACACCTGCTGAACCCGCAGCGTCTTTTAAGGTGGTATTCAAGCCGAGCGGCGTTCTACAGGTCAATCCTTGGTACGGAGCGAGAAAGTAGAGCGTGGTTTAGAAGCGGATTCAACGAGCGCGAGTAAGGTTTAGATCATGCTAAATCTTTGCATAATCTAAACTCAGTTCGGGTGACTGCTTGAGTGCGATACCATCAAATAACTCTGAGTTTGCTAAAACACATTTTTCATGGAGCAAGACTTACTCCCCACAGAGGTGATTCTGACCCATCCGCGTCAATCTCTCGGTAGTGTCCGGTTTGACTGGTCGCCGCAGCCCGGAGCCTATTTCGACTTGGAGGGTCAGACCTACGCCGTTTTAGAACGCCGTCATCGCTACCAACTCAAATCAGGGCGCTATCGATTACACAAAATCGCGCTGTACGTTCAAACCGCTCAACGCCCGATCGAACGATCGCTCGACCAGGGGCGCTGGATTTTGGGCGATGCGACTTGTGAATATAATGCACGATCAGAGATTATGCGCTGTGCCGTCAATCCTGATGGTCCTTGCGAGGGTTGTCGTTACTATAGTCCGAAAGGGTGAAGGATTAAGCTTCCTCGCCCTTTATTTTTTCTGCGATTGCAATTCGGGTTCCGTTGGCAAAGTCCCACCCGGATTGGGGTCGCTTGCCTGCGAGTTGCACCTCTCGCAACAGCAAGCCGCCAGATCCTGTCTGAACCACAGCCCCCCAATTTTTCACCACGCTCACCACTTCACCTGGCGATAATGGTTCAAATGCGATCTCTTTCAAATCCTCAAATTCCGTCACAAACTCTGGTTCAAGCGGAATGCTTTGCAGCACCTTCAGCGCAGAGCCACGAAATGAAGTCGTGCAGTTTGGGTAAAATCCGCGAATTTGGTTATGCAGTTCGATCGCACTGCGCGACCAATCCAATTCGTAATCTGGTTTCTTAATCAACGGTGCGTAAGTCGCTTGATTGTTATCTTGTGGAATCGGCTCGATCGAACCGTTCACCAGTTTCCGCAGCGTTTCAACTAAGAGATCCGCCCCGATCGTACTTAATCGAATTGCCAAATCCTGAGCCGTATCAAACGGAGCGATCGGCGTTGTTGCTTTCAACAACATCGCACCCGTATCCATGCCTGCATCCATCAGCATGGTGGTAATTCCAGTTTCCGTTTCTCCGTGATACAAGCACCACTGAATCGGAGCCGCCCCTCGATATTTCGGCAAAATCGAGCCGTGAACATTCACACAGCCATACTTCGGCATATCGAGAATTTCCTGCGACAAAATCTGTCCATAAGCGATCACCACAAACACATCTGCATTCAGAGATCGCAATCTTTCCAGTGTTTCCGCATCTTTCTTAATGCTTTTCGGTTGCCAAACTGGAATTTGATGGCTTTGTGCGATCGCCTTCACTGGAGAAGGAGACAACTCATTCCCCCGTCCGCGTCGCTTATCGGGCTGTGTCACAACTGCCACGACTTCAAATTCTGGCGAACGCGAAGTACGGTGCAAGCAGTGCAACAGCGCTTCCAACGTCGGCACAGCAAACTGAGGTGTCCCAAAAAATACAATTTTCATCAATTCAACTCTTGCTCCTGGCAGACGTTTTAAACTTATTCAAGCTGATATTTTGAACCTATGAGGCCGAGATTTGCAACGATCGAAACCTGGCAACAGGCAGAGCGCTTAATGCAGCCTGCCTTTATTCGCCTGATTGACAATTTACGCAAACAACTCGATACCTCAACTTGGCGCGGAAAGTATCGCGATGTTCAGGTCTGGGCGGATGACATTCCTGACGAAACGAAAACGATCGTACTTCAACTTCAGCAGCAACTTGAGACGGCTCCTCCAGAACAAGCGGCTGAGATTCAAGCAACGCTCTCTCATTTGCCATCGCCTTATCCGGGGTATGAGTTGTGCTTGGAAAAGAACGATCAGCAAATTAATGTCGATCTATGGGCATTGTGTTACCGAATTTGTTTTCGATCTGAGAACGCGGAATGGACAGATGATCTTCCAGTTGAGATCGATATGACGCTGTTTGATGAGACAGGAGAAGTGGATTGGAATGTTTTGGAAGACAAGACGAAGCGTATTGTGGAACAGGTTTTCGAGAACTTACCCTAGGAATAGCGCAGCAATCTTTTCTGTGTCTGAATCGTTTGCAGAAGCTAGAAATGCAGTAAGATAAAGAAGCGATCGGGGCTATAGCGCAGTTGGTAGCGCGTCTCAATGGCATTGAGAAGGTCAGCGGTTCGATCCCGCTTAGCTCCATAGGCTTCAAACACTAGTACAGAGTGCTTTTACAGAATCTAAGAAGAGGCACTTAAAGACAGATTATCTGGATCATATTCGGAAATATTCAAAAAGGAAAGCTCAGGGTGATTAGACTCTGAGCTTTTTACATTAGTTAAAGATTAAGCGACATTCTTCTTGTTGTCGATCGGCTAAATAGTCAGTAATTTCAACCAGGGAAGCTGGTTGACTGACAAAACTCGATTTGTGCTTCAAGCTGCTTTGCGAGAGCCAGGATTAGAGCTTGAGATCGGGTC
>PSLO01000065.1:0-23498 GCA_040289665.1 Leptolyngbya sp. ERB_1_1
CCTTTACTAAAAAAGACTACCGAGAATGTAAAGCAGTCTATCACTTTTGTTCGCTTTCACATATCATTTAGGATTGCTATAGAACCACCTAGCAAGTCGATGAAGCAGACAGTTTGGAAGCTTTTTCGTCTATGTTTTCAGTAACTACGAGCGAGCGTACAAACTTCAAAGCAAAATCCAGCCTTGCTTTGCACCGAGAATGACCGCTTCAGTTCGGCTCGAAACATCAAGCTTACTGAAAATCGAACTGATGTGAAACTTAACGGTATGTTCCGATAAGTTGAGATGTTGCGAGATCGCTTTGTTTCCCATTCCTTCCGCCAACATTCGCAACACTTCGATCTCACGCGGCGTTAAAGGGACTGGCTCAGACGATCGCACCGTTGGAACAAATAAGGATTCAATTAAATCAGGATGCAGCACGGTTAAGCCTGCTGAAGTTGCTTTAATTGCCTCTGTCAGTTGTTCGCGAGAAACATCACTTGGCAGGATTGAACGAACACCAGATTGGAGAATTTCAGCGATCGCAGAACTCTCCTCCAGTAACAGAACAATTGGAATCTCAATCTCAGAGAAGTCCGCAGGCAGCGCATCTTGTTCGAGCAAAATCACTGTTGCATCAGAAGTTGCGACCGTAGAAGAAATCGAAGCAGGACGGATTGCACTTCCAGCAATTTCTAGGTCAGGAGATAGAAGTGCTGTGAGTCCTGCTTGAGTGACGATCGATTGAGCAATGATGAACACGCGAATCATGCGGCTTGGGCTTCAGTGTGGCGGCTTTCTAAGATAACGTTTCGGCTGAGGTGTTGCCCACTTCGGAGAAATTCGATCGTCATACCGTCGCCTACGTTCGAGTTTTGCAGAATCCAGAATAGTTCATTCTGCGATTGGAACCGTGTGCCACGAACACCGATGAGAATATCTCCAGGTAACAGTCCTGCTTTTTGGGCTGTGCTGTTGGGTTGGATCGAAGTAATCAACAATCCATAAGCAGGCTTTCGAGCAATGATTACTCGAACATACTGAAGCTCAACTCCCAAATAAGGCTGATCCCCCATGTTTTTAAGGAATTGTTCTACCGTTTTGCTTGGGATTGCGAGTCCTTTACCATTCATAATCATCGTATTGATTCCGATGATCTCACCTTTCGCATTTGCTAATGCACCACCGGAATTGCCTGGAGCTAATCGCACATCGGCTTGAATCCAAGCATTTTTCGACTCGATCGTATGAATAATTCCAGTCGTGACCGCACCCGCTGCTCCGCCCGGATTCCCAATTGCAAACACTAACTCTCCTACTCGTAGCTGTTCTGAATCTCCTACAGCAATTGTAGGCAGATCAGACGCATCAATTTGCAGTGCAGCTAAATCGCGCTGTGGACTTCGAGCAGCGATCGATGCCGAAAAAGCTCGACCGTCTGAAAGTTCAACGGTAGCCTCTTGACCCCGCACGACATGATCATTCGTAATGATCAATCCATTTGATCGCCAAATCACTCCCGAACCAAACCCACGTCTTCCGACTCGAACTTGCACCGTCGATCGACGTAAGGGTTCTACAATTGCAGCAAAGCTATCTGTGAGCGACATTAACCATTCCTCCCTGGTCTTTCTCCAACAATGATGGTTTTTTCGGTAAGCATCCCACCCCGAATGATCTTTGCTGTTAAAGGTTGTCCTACTTGTTCAGAACTCAGCATCGCGTGAACATCCGTTGCATCTTCGATCGCATTATCATTCAGCGCGACCAAAATATCACCTAGCAACACACCTGCTACATCCGCAGGCGCGCCCGGTTCAACACTGACGATAATGACACCACCGGGACTAGATAGATTGAGCGATCGATAAAGCGCATCCGGTAATCGAATCGCCTGCATTCCTAAGCCTAGATAACCGCGTGCAATGCGTCCGGTTTGAAGTAGCTGATCTAAAACGCGATCAACCATTGCTGCTGGAATGGTTAACGGTAGATGTCGTGCACCTGCGGTATTGATCCCAACCACTTGTCCTTCTAGATTGATCAATGCACCACCTGAAAAGCCTGGATACATCATCAAGGCAGGTTGAATCAATTGTGCGATCGTACCTCTTGCTCGTCTGCCATGTCGATGATGGTGATGTTCCGGGCGCTGCCAGCCTTCACTCATTGAACTGACAATTCCCATGCTGGCACTGGTCGAACCTTCTGCGCTTCTTGATACCGCGAGAATAATTTGACCGACTTTGGTTTGAGTCGAATCAGCAATTTCAGCCATAGATAAATCGGTTGTTTCGAGGCGAAGGACGGCTAAATCCATTGTGGGATCTCGTCCGGCGATCGTCGCTGTCATCGATCGTCCATCAGGTAAGATCACGTTAATTTCTTCGTCTTGCTGAATCGTGTGATCGGCAGTGATAATGAGGTTTTTGCGCCAGTGAATTCCACTCGAAGCGCGCCGTCTGCGGGCATTGACGGCAACGATCGAGGATGCTGCTTTCTCTACGGCATCAGATAACTGATTCGAGAACGCCAATGCTGTTGAAGTTGGATCTGTCATGAAGTTTAGGGGTAAACGATTTCCTGTTTTCAAGATGCCGTAACCCTTCGACAAGCAGCATCGGAGATTCGGGTAGAACTTGACCTAGCTATTTGGCTAGGTTGTGGCTAATATTTCCGCTCTTGAGGTTCAAACTGATTGATCACTACAGGCATATAGTTAATATCAATCCCAGCAGCGGAATAGTATGCCAAAGTGTGTTTCAAAAAGGCAGAATCATCCCGTTGAGCATAGTCCTCGCGGAAATGTGAACCTCGACTTTCTTTACGATTGATCGCAGAAAATAGGATCATCTCACCGACTACAAACAACGATCGCAGTTCTAATGCTTCAATTAACTCGGTATTCCAAACGGTTCCGCGATCGTCAAGTCGAATCTGACTATATTTCTGCTGCAATTCACGCAGCTTGGTCAGTCCTGTTTGCATGACTTCTTCTGTACGGAACACACCACAATGCTCAGTCATGCAGTCTTGATAAGCTTGGCGAATTTCGTGAATGCGATACCGTCCCGATTGATTGAACAATGCTTGGATCTGGTCTTTCGCGTCTTGAATGTAGCGATCGACGTTCAGATCCGGTAGCTTTCGGTTTTGGACGAATTGCGCGATCGCGGCTCCGGTTCTGCGTCCATACACCACACACTCTAGCAGCGAATTACTGCCTAACCGATTCGCGCCATGCACCGACACACACGAAGTCTCACCCGCTGCAAAGAATCCATCCACTAACTTATCGGCTCCAGCCCGAACGCGCCCATCGGTATTAACCGGAATGCCGCCCATACAGTAATGCACCGTTGGACGAACAGGCATCGGTTCAGTCACCGCATCGACTCCGACTAAGCGATGCGCTTCTTCCCAACAGAACGGCACACGGCTCATGATTTTCTCTTTGCCCATGTGCCGCAAATCGAGATAGACATAAGCACCACCCGGACTGCCATCGGGTTTGATGCCTCGTCCAGCGCGAACCTCGGACACAATCGCGCGTGAGGTAATATCGCGGGGTGCAAGCTCCATTCGGCTCGGAGCGTAACGCGACATAAAGCGATCGCCTTCACTGTTAATCAGATACGCGCCTTCCCCCCGCACCGCTTCCGAAATCAACACCCCTACGGGATACAATCCTGTAGGATGAAACTGCACAAATTCCATGTCTTCGAGCGGTAAGCCTGCCATTGCAGTCATGGCTAATCCGTCACCTGTGGAAGCGTAATCATTAGAAGTGGTGTTGTAAACGCGCCCATAACCACCCGTTGCAAACATCACCGCTTTTGCCCGAACAATCTCAATTTGTCCATCAAGCAAGTGATACATCACCACACCTTTCGCCTGTCCATCTTCGAGGATCAGACGCATCACGTACCATTCTTCGTAGATCTTGACTCCATACTTCATCAAGTTGCAGATCAATTCATGAAGAATGGCGTGTCCTGTTTTATCTGCGGCGTAACAGGTGCGATTGTGAGAATGACCTCCGAAAGCGCGTTGAGCAATTCGACCATCCGGAAGCCGCGAGAATAAAACGCCCATATGTTCGAGGTCGATCACCACATCTGGCGCTTCTTGCGTCAAAATCGCCACAGCATCTTGATCCGCGAGATAATCTGAGCCTTTCACCGTATCGAAGGCGTGAGCTTCCCAGGAATCAGTCTGATCGACGTTTTTGAGCGAAGCTGCCATGCCGCCTTGAGCCGCAACCGAGTGCGATCGAATCGGGTGAGTTTTGGCAACAACGGCGATGCTCAGACTCGGATTCGTGCGGGCAATTTCCAATGCTGCACGAGATCCCGCTAGTCCACCACCAACAATAATGACATCGTGATCAATCATGGTCGCTTGTCCGGGAATGTTCGCATCTCCCATTTTGACCCGAATCTGTGTTTCTGCTAGTTTTTAACAGTTCTTTTTACAAACCAAGCTCCTGCACCGAGCGCGATCGCACCCAACACGACAGGAAGCACCCATCCGGTTTGAGAAGCGGGTTGAGTCGCGATCGGGGCTTGAGCCGCAGGACTCGGTTGTGAAGCGGTTCCGCCTTGAACGGTGACATCGTAAGCGAATTTGAAAGCGTTAAATTCATCCTCGTCAACTTTAGGCTTGCCGCTAATTTCTAGCGTGTAAATTCCAGCTTTGGGGAAAGTAATATCTGCACCGGGGATGCCTTTATATTGTTCGGCGGAGATTGCTTTTAACGGCGGTTGCGCGATCGTTTGATTATTTGAGCGCACCGTAAGCTGACAATTACAGCGATCGAGCGGAATCACTTCGCCACCTGGTTTTGTCAGAGCAAACCAAGCCTGAGAAGCTTCACCTGCTTTTGGGTTGTGATTCGGTTCGATGTGAAAAGTCGATGCGACGTTGCCTTCGGTTTTGACGTTGTGGGCAAGGACAGGTGAGGCAAAGAGCAAAAAGGGAATGAGATAAATTGATTTATTTTTTAGCTTCGACATACAATTTCTCCAACGATAACAGCGACCAGAAAAAGCGCGATCGTATTAACAATACGCTAATCACTAAAAAGATAAGAAACCCAACCCTTAAACGATGATTAAAATCAATACTAATTTCACTTAAGTAATTCGATCCCGATAAGGTTGTATGAATTGCAGCAAGAATCAGAGCCGGAATACTGATTAAATGAATTTTACGCCAAGCTGAACCGAGTTTAGAAACAGCCCGATCGAAACTGGTGAACGCTGCGGGGATCATTAAACCAAATGCAGAAATGCCTGACCACATTCCCCACTGTTGAACCGGAAGCAGAAAGACGATCGCATTCAAATTCCAGTTAAACGTATGGTCTAAGAAATGCCCGATATGAGCGCAAGACAAAACAAACGCTCCCACACCCAAGGCACGACGATACCGCAGCGGAAACGCCCAAATTCGGCTAATGGGTCGCGCAATTAGCGCCAACATCAGGCAAATCAGAGCCGCGTGTCCGGTGTAATCGACCATATCGCTACTTCTGAGCAATGTCAAAAGACCGATCGTCAAAGTTACCCAACCGCCCAATTTGAATAGCTGACTTCTACGATCGCGACTCAACGCCGATGCAAACAATCCGGTACTGATCATCATTGGCGCAGTTCCCAACCCAAACGCCAACATTGTGATGGCTCCTTGAGTGGCGCTTCCAGTTTCAGCAGCTTTAATCTGTGCAGTGTAGAGAAATCCACAGGGAATCAAACCCCAAATCATGCCAAGCAGTGCAGGTGTCCACCAACTCTGCGATCGTGCCAATTCTGACATTATTGAATTAAAGCGATCGTGCAATTTCCCCTGAATCGGATGCAAAATCGGAACGCGCGGCAGCCAACTCGCATTAATATTCGACAAACCAAACCAAATTAGAAGTAATCCAGTGACGATCGCAAGTCCCCGCCTCAAGCCGCTATCGATTCCAGCAAGTTGTCCCCCAGCAATCAGCACTGATCCTAAAGCACCGATCGCGGCTCCCACGATCGCATAACTGACAATGCGCCCAATATTTAGCAGCAGATTAAACCGAACCTGCTGCCACCGAGAACCACGATCACGCGACAGTGAAAACGCCACGGTCAGAGGGCTACACATCCCCAAACAATGCCCGAAGCTTCCTAAAAATCCGACACTCGCAATCAACAATAAATCCAGCATTTTCTCATGCTATCTTAGGTGAACCGCACAGGTAAGCCATCTTGAAACGCCAGCAATTCTCCAGGCTCGATCGTTGTCCAAACCTCGTTATCCGTTAGGGGTGTCGTCGCAATCACCGCCACTCGATCACTCGGCTTCGTCAATTCCTGAAAATCTACCGTCAAATCTGCATCAATCAAATGTGCTGCTGCAAATGGAGCTTGCCGAACAATGTAGCAAAGCTTCGTGGAACAATGCACAAAAAAGGTTTCACCATCTGAAAGTAGATAGTTAAATATGCCGTATTGCGCGATGGAATTCGTCATTGATCGTAGCACCGGATACAACTCAGTTGCACTCGGTTTCTCGATCGGAAATGCTTGTCGCAGCGTATTTAGAATCAAACAAAACGCGCGTTCACTATCCGTTTGTCCAACAGGACGATAAATTCCTTCTGGCACTGGCTCAAAGTTCGGCAGATCGCCATTATGAGCGAATACCCAATAGCGTCCCCAAAGTTCTCGTTGAAACGGGTGACAGTTCTCCAGCGCAACTCTTCCAAACGTTGCTTTCCGAATGTGAGCAATCACATGCGTCGAGTGAATCGGATACTTGCGAACTAATTCAGCCACCGGAGATGTGGTCGCAGGTTTGACATCGATCAGCGATCGACATCCCGCCCCTTCAAAAAACGCAATTCCCCATCCGTCCTGATGCTCATCCGTTCGTCCTCCTCGCGCAGAAAATCCCTCAAACGAGAAGCAAATATCTGTGGGAACGTTGCAGTTCATTCCGAGTAGTTGACACATATTTGAAATTTAGAGTCTTAAAACGCGCGTTACTCCTGAGCGTAACCGATCAGTGATTCACATCCACTTGACTCTACACTCAAAATCAATTAGTCTCTCAAGTTAAGCAAATCAGGCTCACCCACGATTTACTCAGTCCAAAAATTGAATTCACCAGCACTGCCCGAAGCTGTTACCAGCAACTTTGAGCAGCTAACCGTTCAAGACTGTCGAAACCAGTCTGCGAGGCTATCGTAGGATGATACCATCTATCGTTGCCACCCTGCTTTCTGTTGCGCGGGGTGGCTTTGATTTTTGGGCTTTCTTCCCTGCCAAAAAAGCGAACCACCTCTAAAACACGTGCTAACCTTCAAGCACCGCAGTACATTTAATTTCAACAATTAATCCCGGAGTAGACAACGTTGTCACACCTACCCCCGTCCACGTTGGATAGGGATTTGTGAAATAACGATCTTTTACCTGCATAAACAAAGAGAGATAAGGAATGGTGTAAGGTTGTTGATTTGATGCAGTGTACAATTCCACACGGGTGACATGATAAGTAACCATTTCCACCACCTGATCAAAGGTTGCTCCAGCCGCATTGAGAACTTTCTTTACGTTTTCAAATGTTTGCACAAACTGCGCTTCTGGCTCCGTCACAATTTGCATATTTTCATCTCGCCCCACTTGTCCAGCAATATACAAAGTGTTACCCACTTTAATTCCAGGACAATAATGATACCGATCGTATAAAATTTCCATTCCCTTGGGGACAATCACTTCGCGACTTGGCATGATCAATTTCTAGAGACACAACATTTAGATGCCATTATGACTCCACAATCAGCAAACACATTAGCCGTCGCTCAACAAGCCTTTGCCCATTTTGAACATGGGCTTGCGACCGGAGACTGGCAAGCCTTCTTCAATATGCTCACCGATGATTTTTCATTCTGGTTTCCATTGGGAAAATTTCACGGATTGAATGTTGGAAAAGATCGCGCGATCGAGTTTTTCAGCTACGTCTCTGAAGTGTATCAAGGCGGATTAACCTTAACGCTCGATCGCGTCACCAGCAACGAAACTACGGTTGTTTTTGAGTTCCGCGATCAAGGATTGATGTGGGGAAACCCTTACAAAAATCGAGTCGCGGTTTCATTTGATGTTCGGGACAATAAAATTTGCGGCTATCGAGAGTATTTAGGCAGCGATGGTCAGTCGAACTAAGCGCCTAAAGCTTTGTCCCACTCCAATTGATGGCTTAAACCGTACTTGATGAAGTCTTCTGTTTTGGCTTTATCATTCTTTCCAAAAACACCCAAGCTGTAAGGATTTTCCGCCATTCGTTGTTTCACTAATTCCTGCTCAAATTGGGCGACTTCTTCCCTCGGTTGATCTGTTTTGAAGAAATCAACGACCAACACTGTTCTCTCAAACTCCGTGTAGTTATGCGGACAGTGCGGATAGCTGTGATCCAAAACCATAAATTCGCCTTCATGCCAATACAGTTTATCGTGACAAATTTTCATGGCAATATCACCTTCAGGCACAATCAACCCTAGATACCCACGATTCATATGAGGATTGTAATTGACGTGCAGTTTGACATCCAATCCGGGCAGAAATGTTCCAAAATAGACATTCCTGAGAACGTCTTGATCAGTTGCATTGGTTTGGTTGATTGCTTCCACCAAAACTGGGAAATATTTCTCTCTTAACTCAAGTACTTTTTCTGATACATTCTGTAACTCATACTGCGGATATTTAATCTGATGCGATCGAATGTATTGTTCAATAAACATTCCTTGAAATAACACACCAAACGCACTATATTTCGACTTACCTTTCGTCTTAATCGTTTGACTTTTGGGACCCATGACATCAAAGGCAAGCTGTGTCTCATCCGGAGTAGCATTCTGCTTAAACGAGATAAATTCATCTCGAATCACTTGCCACTTTCCTTGAAGAATGTTGAGAAAAGGAAACTGTTTCGGATCTAAATGATATTCATTAAACTGTCCCATTGCTTTTTTCTCCTAACCTAAAGTCTGTCGCTATTTCACTTTAAAAGAATTCGTTTCGTTAATTGTACAGGAGGCGCTGTGGCTGAACCTCTCGTTCTAGATAGACTGATCAAAAATGTGCGTGTTGTTCGTCCAAATCAAGCTGAGGTAGAGTGCTTAGATTTGGGCATTAAGGATGGTAAATTTAGCCAAATTGCGCCGCAGATCAGCACTGATCAAGCCAAAGAAGTAATCGATGCTCAAAATCTCCTTGGCTTTCCAGGGTTGGTTGATGCTCATATGCACATTGGCATCTATCAACCGCTGGAGCAAGACGCGATCGCAGAAACCAAAGCTGCTGCTATGGGCGGAGTCACCACCAGCCTAAACTACATCCGCACAGGTCAGTATTATCTAAACAAAGGCGGTTCCTATCAGCAGTTTTTTCCAGAGGTACTTCATCGATCAGAGGGTAATTTTTTTGTCGACTATAGCTATCATGTCGCACCGATTAGCGCTCAGCATATTGACGAAATGCAATGGTTATTTGAGCAACACGGCGTTACTTCGTTCAAAATTTTCATGTTCTATGGTGGTTATGGTCTGCATGGTCTATCCGATCAACAGAATCTATTTCTGATGATCAACAAAGAAGAACGCTATGACTTTGCTCACTTTGAATTCATTATGCGCGGCTTGTCTCAGTTGAGAGAACAATATCCTCAAGATGCCATTAGTCTTAGCTTACATTGTGAAGCCGCTGATATTCTGAATGCTTATACTAAGATTGTTCAGCAAGATTCAACTCTAACTGGACTGAGTGCGTACAGTGCCGCTCGTCCTCCCCATTCAGAAGGTCTTGCTATCTGCATTGCATCTTATCTCGCTCATGAAACCGACTGTATCAATATCAATCTACTGCATCTTAGTTCACGCAAAGCAGTCGAAGCAGCACTCATGATGCAAACTACTTTCCCGCATATCAATTTCAAGCGAGAAGTAACCGTCGGTCATCTGCTGCTCGATGTCGAAACACCTACTGGGAAATGGGCGAAGGTTAATCCCCCGATTCGACCTCGATCGGATGTTGAGTATCTATGGAATGCTGTGCTGCAAGATCAGGTGGATTGGATTGTGAGTGATCATGCCTGCTGTTCTGCCGAAAAGAAGGCAAGCCTTCAAGATCCGGACAATATTTGGCTAGCAAAGTCGGGTTTTGGGGGAACAGAGTATCTGCTCTCAGGAATTCTCAGCGAAGGCAGCAAGCGAGGGATGTCTTACAGTCATATGGCAAGGTTACTCTGTTGGAACCCTGCACAACGCTTTGGACTGCGGCAGAAAGGCGATATTGCGATCGATTACGATGCCGATCTGGTATTGGTCGATCCAAATGAATCATTTACTGTCCGCGCTGCTGAATCACTATCACAGCAAGGATACACTCCATTTGAAGGCATGGAGTTAACCGGACGAGTCAAGCAGACCTTTTTGCGTGGAAACTTGATATACGATCGAGGACAAATTATCGGTTCGCCACAAGGACGTTATTTGAAGCGATCGTACAGTCATTAGATCTTTTGGGTGAATCACACCTTGTGATTTCTTTAGGTTTTAAGACAGCGACCGCAAATACACTATAGAGGAAACACTACCAGTAAGACTGTAATGCACCCGCGCGTAATCTGTTTAGGCGAAATTCTATTTGACTGCATTTCTAACCAACCTGGGCTGCCCCTCGAAGCCGTAACATCTTGGACATCTTATCCGGGTGGCGCTCCAGCGAATGTTGCCTGTGCGCTAACAAAATTGGGCACACCGAGCGCGTTTGTTGGCTGTGTCGGTGAAGATGAACAAGGTCGATCGCTCGTCGATCTGCTCAACACCATCAAGGTCGATACGACAGGAATCCAAACGCATCCCGCACCGACGCGAACCGTATTAGTTTTAAGGTCAGAAATGGGCGATCGCAGTTTCGTTGCATTCGGAGATAAGCGCAATACGACCGAGTTTGCAGATACACACCTAAAAGCCGATCGCCTTCCTGTCGAATTGTTTCAACACGCGGACTATTTAGTGATCGGAACATTGCTGCTGGCATACCCAGAAAGTCGAGCCGCGATCGAACGAGCGCTTGAGCTATCTGAGCAATTCTTTGTCAAGGTCGTTTTAGATGTGAACTGGCGACCTGTGTTCTGGAACGATCAAAGCATTGCACCCGGAATGATTCACGAGGTAGTGAAGCGGGCGGACTTTCTGAAACTCGCGGAAGAAGAAGCAGAATGGTTGTTTGATACGACTGATCCGGGTGTGATTGCCCATCGGCTTGAAACCTTAGAAGGCGTTTTGGTCACGGCGGGAGAAAAAGGATGTACCTATTGTTTGAGCCAGAAAGAAGGCAAAGTTCCAGCATTCTCGATCGAGGTTGAAGATACCACTGGAGCCGGAGATAGTTTTTTAGCTGGATTTGTGCATCAGCTTTGTCAACATCGACTCAAAGAAATTAGTCAGGATGCCGATCGAATTGTACGATATGCCAGTGCAGCGGGAGCATTGACGACGATGAGAGCGGGTGCGATCAATGCTCAGCCGACAGGCGCAGAAGTAGATGCCTTCCTATTCCTACAACAGCAAGGGAGTTAGAATTATGGGTGTTGAAATTGAGCGAAAGTTTTTAGTCAAAAGCGATCAATGGCGCGATCTCGCTTCGGGTGAATTGTATCGACAAGGCTATATTCCAACACTTGAAAGCACCGTGAGAATTCGTGTTGTCAACGATCAAGGTTTCATCACGATCAAAGGTATCACTCAAGGAATTTCGCGGGCTGAGTTTGAATATGAGATTCCGCTTGAGGATGCGACTCAAATGTTAGATACCTTGTGTAAGCCGCCTTTGATCGAGAAGTACCGCCACAAGATTGAGTTAAATGGCTTAGTGTGGGAAGTCGATGAGTTTTTGGGAGAAAATCGGGGATTAACGATCGCAGAAGTCGAACTCAAAAGCGCGGATCAAGCGATCGATCTTCCGGAATGGATCGGAGAAGATGTCTCGCATGACCCGCGCTACTATAATTCCAATCTCACAAAGCACCCATTTACGACTTGGTAAAGCTCGATCATCGACTCCAAGCAACGTAAGGTAACTTCGCCGCTGTTGCACGAACTTGCTCGGCTTGTGCCACTAGCTGACCGCAAGCATCCCATGTTCCAGACGTTAACATTTGACGCGCACCCGCAGGCATTGAAATCGGAGCTGCAAATGATCCACACCGTACCTGCATTTGATCTAAACTGATCGACACCTCAACTTGTGGATCATTTGCTACTAGCGCCTGAAGTTGGCTTGTCACAGTGGGATCAGCAGTAATGCAGGGAATTCCGATCGCAACACAATTCCCAAAAAAGATTTCTGCAAAACTCTCACCGATAATCGCTTGAATTCCCCATTTCGCGATCGCTTGGGGTGCGTGTTCGCGACTCGATCCACAGCCAAAATTGCCATTTACAATCAGAACGGTTGCCCCTTGATACTGTGGCAAATCGAACGGATGTTGTCCTTTGAGTTGAATCCGATCATCTGCAAACACTTGCGCCCCTAGTCCATCAAACGTGACACAGCGCAAAAATCGAGCCGGAATAATGCGATCGGTATCAATGTCATTCCCGACTAATGGAATTGCGCGACCTGCGATCGTTTTAACTTCGCTCACCATACGATTTCACCTTCGCTCTAGTGTTGTTTATTTTCGCATTTCTTTGGTGCTGGAAAATGTGGATCAATTGCACTATATTGAATAAAAGAATTGCGTTGCAGGAGATCCCGCTTTATGGTTACTCAGCAGCAGAAATCCAGTGAGGTGTTTTACCCGGAGAGCGACGGTAAACCGATGGCGGACAATACGAAGCAATTTCGTTGGATTGTGGTGATTGAACAGAATCTAGAGTGGTTGTTTGCTGATAATGCTGATGTGTTTGTGGCAGGCGATTTGCTGTGGTATCCGGTGGAGGGAAACAATCGGCTGAGTACTGCCCCTGATGCAATGGTCGTGTTTGGTAGACCGAAAGGCGATCGTGGTTCTTATCAACAATGGAAAGAAGACAACATTCCGCCGCAAGTTGTGTTTGAGATTCTATCTCCAAGCAATACGCAACAAGAAATGGAGCAAAAGCTGTTATTTTATCACAGTTATGGAGTGGAAGAATACTATGTTTATGATCCCGATCGTATCCGGTTAGAGGGTTGGCGGCGATCAGAGGATGGATTGCTTGATCGAATTGAATCGATATCAGGTTGGGTTAGTCCCCGCTTGGGAATTCGGTTTGAGTTAGGTGAGGAGCTGCAACTGTATCGACCAGATGGAATGCCCTTTTTCTCGTTTGCTGAAATTAATCAAATGCTCGATCAGGAACGACAACGGGCAGAACAAGCCGAACAGCAATTAGAACAGGAACGACGACGGGCAGAACAAGCCGAACAGCAATTAGAACAGGAACGGCAACGAGCTGGACAAGCCGAACAGCGGGCACAACAACTCGCGGAACGATTGCGATCGCTCGGTATTGATCCAGAAATACTTCAAGATTGAGAAGTCTGAAAGTATCTCGTCAATCGCAAACAATTTTGACCTTCACAACCACAGTGATACTCAACGTGCCAATGATGTTCATCTTGAAGCTTTTTAAACAATGCGACTCCCCAATGTGCCTCGTGCTCTAGCGGATTCGGATAGTCCTGCTCAACTCGATCGAGCAATGGAGCTAAATCAAACGGCGCACCTTGATCCCACACTTTAATCTCTAATCGCTCCCGGTAGAGTTCCGCTTCGAGCTTGATTGGAGTTTGCTTGGGTAACTGTGCGTGAGCGTGCCGAACTGCATTTGTAAATGCTTCTACTAGTGCAATTTGTCCTTGTAGCCAAATCGCTTGAGTAACGATCGGTTGTTGAAATGCTCGAAACCAGGATAAAATTTCGGCGATCGCTCTTAAATCAGTTTGAACAATCAATCGATCGCAGTGCATCAGATCTTTTGTTTCTGCTGGATTGTTCATCGCCGTTGCACTTCTAGAAATGAGTTAAAACGCACTATCTTTGTTGAACAAAACCACAATTGTTTTTAGCAATAGAAGTAGATCATACTTCAAACTCCAACGTTGCTGATACCGCAGATCGAGTTGAATCACGTCTTCAAACTTGCGAATCTGCGATCGACCATGTACTTGCCATTCTCCGGTAATTCCAGGTTTCACATCAAGCCGTTGCCAATTGGGAATCTCGTAGCGATCGACTTCTTCGGGCAAAGGTGGACGAGTACCGACTAAGCTCATTTCACCCTGTAGAACATTCCAAAACTGTGGAAGTTCATCTAAGCTTGTCTTGCGTAGAAATTGCCCCACACGAGTGATGCGTGGATCGTTGGTATTCTTGAAGAACGCGCCTTCGTTCTGATTTTCAACTTGAGATTTTAGCTGTTCTGCATCACTCACCATTGATCGAAACTTCCACACCTGAAATCGCCTACCTAAATAACCACAGCGCGTCTGAGAAAATAGAATTGTACCCGGACTATCGAGCTTAATCGCGATCGCAATCGGCAAAAACACGATCGCTGTAAGGGTTAACCCGGCTAGCGCACCAACAATATCGATCGCTCGTTTTGTCCGAGATTGAATCGAGGGATGAGTCGGTTCTAGCTGGGGTGTAGGACTAGCTTCTGGTGAGATAGTTCTAGGCTCAATCGTGAAATGTCGATCGAGATCTGCAAGCGATAGAATGGCTAGAATCTCAGGCTTTACACTGCACAAAGTAAGTTCAATCTGCTGCGCTCGCGCTGCTTTAAGACACGTTACTAATGCACCAATTGTACTACTGTCGATAAATGCAGTCTGAGCAAAGTCAAGAACAATCTTAGAGGGTGTTGGCTTTGCTTCGATCAATTCTCGACATTTGGCGCGAAATGCAACAGCTTCTACGACGGTTAACAGTGCTGGCAGTTTCACAAAACAAATGCCTTCTGCCTGTGATATCGGAAATTCGATCGCAGAATGTTGAATCATATTCACCTCAGCCGTTCAGAACCAGCGCTCAATTGATACAGAATGCCTGCACAGAAGCGATCGATAACATCTTGCCTTCGCTCGCTCGAGACAGGTTGAAAATACGGAAATGCTTTGATCAGCGATCGCAGGAAATTGCTGAAAAATCTGGAATATTACATAAGAAATTTTCAGCAACATAAGGGCTTTATGATGGAGACTGCTTATTTGGTTTAGCGGTCATGAAGCAGTTCACCTCATAAGGTTGGTCGCGATGAGCCATTCTGTGAAAGTTATCAAAGTGTGTGGTATTCTCGGTCACGCTCAAGCGAAACAGTTTAGACAGGAAATTCTCGATGTTATTGCAACCGGAACAATCGAGGTTTTAGTTGATTTCGAGCAGACGGCGTTTGTGGATAGTTCTGGTTTAGGGGCATTGATCAGTGCGTTGAAAGCGGTGAAAGCAGCACAGGGTAAGCTCTCACTATGCTCGGTGCAGCAAGAAATTAAAATGCTGCTAGAACTTGCAGACGTGATTCAGTTTTTTCCAATTTTCTCGGATCAAGCGGATTTTTATCAACAAGCGAAAGCGGCTCAATCTACCGGAGCTTGATTTGCAGCAGAGAACAATCATCCTCGAAATCGCGATTTTTCTTCAACGTTTTCACCGCTTGAATGATTCTTTCTGAGCTATCGATCTGCTCCGAGTGATGATGTTGATCGATTACATCAATGAACCCATCTAAGTCCCACAGTTCACCATTGCGCTGCTGAACCTCATAGATGCCATCACTAAAAAGATAGAGTGTACTCTCTTGCTCCACCTTGAAAAACTGAGTCTTATACTTTATCTCCGGAAACATTCCGATCGGAGTTCCAGGAGTGCGGAGCCGGTGAATTTGATGATTAGGAGAACGACCAGATAGCACCACAGCAGGGGGATGTCCTGCACTCGCGTACATCAATAGCTGTTTTGAATAGTTATAAACGCCATACCAAATCGTGAAATAGCGATCGGTCAGCGTTTCGGTTAGCCAACTTGTGTCTTGCTCAGATGCAAACGTCTCATTTAGTGCTGTTAAGACTAATCCGGGTTGATAGAAGTTGATTCCGGGCAAAATCTGAGCGCGAAGAATGTTTTGGATTGTGACTGATACTAAGGCAGCACCTAAACCATGTCCAGAGACATCTAACAAGTACATAACAAGAAAATCAGAATCTAACCAATGATAATCAAAACAATCTCCACCTAACTGCCGTGAAGGGAGAAACTGCGATCGCGCAATGACTCTTTCATTGATTGGCGCAGGTAACAGCGATCGAACATATTCTGCCGCTTCTGCAATTTCTAACTCTATTTGTTCTTGCTGAAACTTTAATTCTTGAGCAAGCCTACGCTGTTCTTGAAACGTTTGATACACTCTCAAGCCCGCCCGAAGTCTCGCACTCAGTTCCTTCAACTTGATCGTTCTTG
Organism: Leptolyngbya sp. ERB_1_1; assembly: GCA_040289665.1. Taxonomy (GTDB): domain Bacteria; phylum Cyanobacteriota; class Cyanobacteriia; order Leptolyngbyales; family Leptolyngbyaceae; genus Leptolyngbya. Next base: position 16,465 of record PSLO01000065.1, read on the forward strand.
GAAGGAAATCATCCGCACCCAAATCGAGCGCTCTAACATGACGTTCTGGTGTACTATGAGCCGTTAGCAGAATGAAATAGATAGCTGACCATTCCGAATTTGCTTTGATTTCACGACAAATTGAAAGACCATCAATTCCCGGCAATTCCCAATTGCACAGAATTAAGGCAGGACGAACGGTGGAAATGATTGCTAATCCTTCTGCTCCAGTGCTCGCCTCAACGACTTCAAAGCCTTGATGTTGAAGCAGTTTCTTCAGCAGTTTGCGTACTAATTGATCGGCTTCAATAATGAGAACTGGGAGCATACGAAGTGAAGTGGGGGCACATCATCTTCAGAGTTCCCAGTCTCATGCTGAATTTGCTGAATCGATTAGCTTTGATCTTGACTGTTTTGAGCTTGACGGCGCGATCGCGCTTTTCGCCACAGTCCTAAGCCAAATCCGATGAATCCAGGCAACAGTAATGGAGTCGGGACAGTTGCTTTCGCACCTCTCATTTGAGCGATCGCGAATCCGTTTGAACCTGGATCAGCAGTAATCTGAATCGACTGAATTAAATCCAACGGATCATCTGAATAAAACCCAAAGTATTTTGCGCCTGCATTGCCGTTAACGACTTGGCTCAGAACATCAGAGGTTTTGCCACTTTGAGCAACCGCAGAAATGGTAAACGGGTTAAAGACATCCGGTTCCGCATAGAAATCAAACGCTGCTAGGTTTGGCAACTTGATATCGAGCGTGGGCACACCATTGGTGAAGTACACTTCGCCTTGATATCCATTGCTCCAAGTTAGCCATCCATTTCCGATTTGCCGTTTGTTCACGCTGGGGCTAAACCCAATCTCACCCAATGGAGAATTTAAGGTCGATAAATCTGTCCCAACTGCTTCGGCTCCATTCGGAACTGGGATGAGATTAAACCCTTGATTGGCTAGGGTATCAGCACCATTGATCCAAGAACCAGAATCATTGACAGTGACGATCGCGGCATTCGTCTTTAAAGTTGCGATAGTCGTAAAGCTGACCGCTGCGATCAGTACGATCGAGAGTCGATTGCGTTGTGCTGAGAGAGTCATCCAAACTTACTCCAATACAGGTGAATCGGCACGTGTCCCTGAATTGAGCAATTTAGCGGGGGCTTGGGTAAATGCGGTGTGCTGTTTGACACTCTGATTATTTTGCCGGAATTACTGAGATTTGGTGGAACACTTCATGAAATCTTCATATATTGCGTCTGTAGAATCATTGAGCATTTCGTCTCTCGCTAGAATGAAAGCGCTTGAATTGCAAAAAATGAATTGTGAAAAAACGAGTCACATTAACGTTTCCGAAACGCTCTGTCCAGATGCCAGTAACCTATCGATTGGCAAAAGATTTTAACGTTGCGGCGAATATTATCCGCGCTCAGGTTGCCCCAAATCAGGTGGGTAAGTTGGTGGTGGAATTGTCGGGCGATATTGATCAACTCGATGCGTCGATCGATTGGATGCGATCGCAAGAGATTCATGTCTCGTTTGCCAGTCGCGAAATTACAATCGATGAAGCGGTTTGCGTCGATTGTGGTTTGTGTACTGGGGTGTGTCCAACGGAAGCGCTAACGCTCGATCCGCAAACGTTTCGATTAGATTTTACGCGATCGCGCTGTGTTGTTTGTGAACAATGTATTCCGATTTGTCCGGTACAGGCGATTTCTACAACGTTTTAACCTGAAGCATCTGATTTCCGCCGCGTTGGAACTCATAAGGCACGTGCTGAAGATCGACCTCGTAACCCTGATCTTTCAACGTTTGCATCACGGGTTCGAGAAATGGAGAAACTTCGCATGTCATATTCAGCAGCAACGGAAAGATTCTCACTTCAGATGATACGCGACACATCTCAATGATTGATGCTAAATGAAACTCTAGATTCAACTGATCGGAATATAGAAACAGCAAGTGAGAACACAATGCAAGACTGAATTGTTTGTTTTCAAATGGGAGATTGGGTAGTTCATCAGTTTGATATCGCCCCTGCTGCAATCCTGTAGAGAAATCTTTTAGAAAGCGTTGCATTGAGGTCATGCGGCATTGTGCTAAGTCTTCGGGCGATCGAAAGTTTGTCCAAATAAAATTCTCGCGCGTTGCTTCAACTTTAGTCAGAATAATTTTGTAAGTTTCGTCGATGCGCTGTTGAATTTGCTCAGTTGAAAATTGATAGATGGGGTCACACGAAATCACCGAATGTCCTAACTCAGCCATCTCGACGTTAAAGCTCGCAGGACCACTTCCACAGTCAAGAATTTTGCCTTGAAGATCGGCTTCGGTTAAATCAAACATCTGGATATACTCAGACAACGATCGACCCCAAGGAACAATCTGCTCTAGTCGCAATCCCATAGCTCATGCTCCACCAATGAAGACTTTCGTTTGATACTTAATGTAGATTAAGCCTTGATCATCTGCATTGCGTTGATAGAGTGCTTCGAGATCTTGTAAGAGTCGATCGAGCAATTCGCCTGAAGTCGGAGTGTACGATCGACTCTTCGTATTGCCGATCAATCCAGCCAGATCGAGTGGGTGTTCAAGCGCAAAGTGATGCTCCTCGAAGGTGGGAAAGTATGGATTTTCTGGTAGCGATTCGCTGCGACCGAAAGCTTTATCAAGTGCAGGATGTTTATTTGAAGCTTGACGCAACAATTCGCCGTATTCCTGGGTGAATGGATCGTCTCGATCGCGCGTATTCCAAACGAGTGCCAGTCGTCCAGTCGGTTTGAGAATGCGGCGAAATTCTCGCAGCGTTATATCCGGTTCAAACCAGTGAAATGATTGAAAGCAAGTGATTAAATCAACCGATTGATTCGGTAGTTCGGTCTGTTCTGCGGTGGCTTGTCGGAATGCAACACGTGGATACGGTTTGGATTCAGCGCTCATCGCGGCATTGGGTTCAATTGCCCAAACCGTTAAGCCTCGATCGCTAAGCAAACGGGCTGAAATTCCGGTTCCTGCACCGATATCCGCTGCGATCAGTTGAGTTGGGTCGCCTAGATTTGAGAGAATTTTGTCGATCGCGGCTGCGGGGTAGCTCGGTCGATATCTTTGGTAATCGGTGGCGCGATCGGAAAACCGATTTAACGGGTCGAGCGTATGCAGTGGAGTCGTTTCAGACATTTTTTCTAACAGTGGTTTGAAAGCTTTTCCCGATACAATCCTACCGTCTTTCAAACCACTAAAGCTCTGATTCTAATGCCCGTGTCCATTCAACGAGACAGGCTCCAAATCTTTGTCATGGTGCGCCGAAAACCGCTTCTCAGGGTCAATTCCCTCAAACGTCGGCGGCAACCAAACTCGTACCACTAGCAAGAATGCCAACGACATTAGAAATGCACAGGTTGCGAGAACTTGAGTCCACTGTACTTCTAGAATTCCGCGCACCAGTACCTCTCGCAAAACCGACACGATCGCGACTTCCACCGCAACCCCGATCGAAATTCGCTGCTCCTGTAGATAGATAATTAACAATCGAAACAATTCCACCAAAATCAACAGAAATAGAATATCTGCTGTGACTTCATGGAAATTCAGCGGAGGTAACAACGAAATAAACATTGCTCGCAATTGGATCACCATCACACAAAACAATCCAATGCACAACGACACCACGATCAAGTCTTGAACCGTCTCCAATGCCTTTACCACATGATTTCGGCTGAAATTTGCAGACCAACGATCAGTTTCAGTCAACGGTGCAAATGATGGCTTAATCGAATCCTGCATTTCGGCGCTCCTTGAATTGAGACTGCTCCCACTTTAAGTTGAGTGAAGATTATATTTCAAGGCTCTTTACATTAGAGTGCTTTATCAATCTCATTAACGATCGATGTTTCATTTCTCATAAAACTGCTAGAGTAAATCTGCATTTAGAAACACGATGGTATGACTAGAGCAAGCGTCGGTATCCGCACAGCACAAGCGCGATCAGAACGCATGACCGGACAAATTCACATTTATGACGGTGCAGGCAAAGGAAAATCTCAAGCTGCGCTCGGTGTCGTTCTGCGATCAATTGGCTTGGGGATTCAAAACCTATCCCAAACGCGCGTTCTACTCCTGCGATTTCTCAAAGGTCCTGGACGTACCTACGACGAGGATGCTTCGATTCAAGCTTTACAACGAGCCTTTCCGCATTTGATCGACCAAGTTCGTACCGGACGGGGGGAATTTTTCGGAGCCGATGAGATTACCAAGTTCGACCGACAAGAAGCCCAAAGAGGATGGGATGTCGCGAAAGGTGCGATCGCATCCGGGCTTTACTCTGTGGTCGTGATGGATGAACTCAATCCCGTTCTCGATCTGGGGTTGCTGCCCGTCGATGAAGTGGTGAGAACGCTAAAGCACAAACCAGATCACATGGAAGTGATTGTGACAGGTCGCGCTGCACCGCAAGCTTTGATCGATATTGCGGATCTGCATTCTGAAATGAAACCGCATTATCACGTGGCAAAAGAAGAAGGGATTGCAGGCATTGAGATTTACACCGGAGCAGGAAAGGGAAAATCAACGAGCGCACTCGGTAAGGCACTTCAAGCGATCGGAAAAGGCATCAGTCAAGACAAATCGCATCGTGTGTTAATCATGCAATGGCTCAAAGGGGGAACGGGCTACACCGAAGATGCTGCAATCAACGCACTGCGACAGAGCTATCCGAACTTAGTTGATCATCAGCGATCGGGCAGAGATGCGATTGTTTGGCGTGGTCAACAGCAGGAACTTGATTATGTAGAAGCTGAGCGGGCTTGGGAAATTGCTCGTGCTGCGATCGCGTCTGGCTTATATAAAACCATTATTCTTGATGAACTCAATCCAACGGTAGATTTAGAACTTTTGCCGGAAGAACCGATCGTTCAAGCCTTGTTAAGAAAACCACGCGATACCGAAATTGTAATTACAGGTCGCTGTAAGAATCCGCCTGCTTATTTTGATCTCGCAACCGTTCACTCAGAGATGGTGTGTCATAAACATTATGCTGAGAAAGGAATTGATCTGAAACGTGGAGTTGATTTTTAGGGGTATGGGTATTATTTTGCGGACAAGATGCCCACTCCACATGGCAATCAGAACTGAGATAAACATTGTCACAATTGATCACTGAGTTTAGATGATGCAATTGGGAAGACCCTGATAGGATGGAAAAGCTGAAAATTAATACGAGGAAGCGCAAACATGACTCGCGCAATCATGGAAACGGATAAAGGCACAATCCATCTTGAATTGTTTGATCAAGATGCGCCCAACACCGTGAAAAATTTTGTCGATTTAGCAAACAAAGGCTTTTACGATGGGTTAGCCTTCCATCGGGTGATTCCGAATTTTATGGTTCAGGGCGGTTGTCCCAATACCCGCGAAGGGGCTTTAGGAATGCCCGGAACCGGAGATCCTGGATATAAGATTAACTGCGAGATTAATCCGAATAAGCATGAGGCAGGAACGTTATCGATGGCTCATGCCGGAAGAAATACGGGCGGAAGTCAGTTCTTTATCTGCCATTCGCCGCAGCCTCACTTAGATGGCGTACACACCGTATTTGGTAAGACCGCGGATATGGATGTGGTGAACGCGATTCGCGGCAACGATCGCATTCTATCCGTAAAAATTGAGCCTTAATAGCGACTGAATCGGGCGGGCTAAAAGCTTGCCCGATTCAGTCGCTATCTTCACTAAGAAAGATGAAAAAGCTGTGTGCAACAGTAATAGTGATTATTAGAACTCCTACAAGCGATATCGATGGCACAATCTAGCGAACCAACTGATGACGGATTAAATACTTGCAAAAGTAGCATTGCAAGCGTTTTCGGTTTGGGGAAAACGATCGTAAACTGCTTATTCGGTTGGACTGGGCGTTTAAGTAAAAAAGCTGGAAGCGTTGTAGACTTCGTCGGAAATATTCCCTTACTGCGAAATCCTGTAGTGAGACGCTTTGCAGGAGTTCTAAAGCTAGACTGGCTGATCGGAATTAGTAGTCAAGTCAACGTAGAAAAAGCAACCGCAGCGACGAAAAAGCTGCAAGACCAGTTCCCAAACGAAACGCCTGCCCAAATCGCACACCGCTTAATTGTTCGCAAAGCAGTTCAGGCAGGAAGCACAGGCTTTGTCACCAGCATTCTCCCAGGTTTCGCCACAGCATTGTTAGCGCTTGACCTTGCCGCAACGACCGCACTCCAAACCGCCTTGGTATATGAAATTGCAGCCGCTTATGGACTCGATTTACGCGATCAAGAGCGCAAAGGAGAAATCTTAGCCATCTTTGGATTAGCCCTTGGCGGTGGCAATGCGCTAAAAGCAGGCTTGAAATTTTTACGAAATATACCGCTTGCGGGAGCCGCGATCGGTGCGAGTACAAACGCGACGATTCTCTACTCGGTTGGCTATGCTGCAAGTCGATTCTATGAGGCGAAACTCGAAGCCGCAAACGATGTCCCACAGACAGAAACCCTCGAAAAGATACATGAGCAAAGCGAAGCTTATCTGAATCTTGCGATCGCTCAACAAGCGATCGTCGATCAAATCCTCGCTCATATGCTGATTGCCAGCTATCCTGAGAAAACTTGGGAATCCATCCTACCCGAATTAAAATCATTGAAGTTAGAACCTTCTTCACTCAAAACGATCGAAGAAAATCTACGATCGCCTCAACCGCTCGGCGCATTGCTCGATCAACTCAACTGCGATTTTGCGATTCCTTTGCTTGCTCAATGTCGTCGAATTGCTGAAAGCACAGAGGGTATTTCACCTAAAGAAGCCGAAGTGTTAAGCGCGATCGGGCAACGATGCAGCAGTCAAGCGTTATCGGAAGTTGATCTTGCATCCTAACTCGTCGAAAGCTCAAGTCTTGAGCCGTTCTTCTTGAATTAGTGTGCGCTGATAGATTTGATTGTTTTTGAACCAATGCCAAGTTCGTGCACGATGATTGTTACACGGGCTAATACCAATTCTCTAAATTCCCGCTACAGATAGTGCTTCCAGAATAGATGCTCGTCCTGTGATAGACAAGATCG